>NZ_CP059896.1:2223000-2836500 GCF_014126615.1 Ciceribacter thiooxidans | reverse complement strand
GGCGAGAGCTTGTGGAAGCCGGCGTCGATGGTGCCCTCCGCCATCGTGAGGAAACGCACGGTCGCGGCGTAGACGATCGCAAAGCCGGTGCCGGACAGCAGCAGGCCCGTCGAGACGCCGAAGGTCGAGCGCAGCGCACCGTCGACGGCGTTGTCGATCGCCGCGAGCGGGATCAGCACGCCCATGCCGAGGATCGTTCCCGGCACGCCATAGCCGAGCGAGGCGAGGCGGCTTGCACCTGCCGTCAGTCTGGTGCGCTCGGTGCGTGCGGCATAGGCGAGCATGAAGGCGAGAAGGATCGTCGCCACGGCCGCCGATGAGGAAACCAGTATCGAATGGCCGAACGCCTTCAGGAGGCGCGTGTCCGCGAAGACGTCGAGGCGGCGGAGCGCGAAACTCGAGAGAACGGCGACCGGCGTCACGAAGCCGACGAGAACCGGAATGCTGCAGAAGACGGTCGCGCTCCAGCGACGGGGGCCCGTGAGCTTCAGGCGCACCGCGTCGGGAACGACCGCCGTCGTCTTGTTGGAGGAAAAGCGCTGCAGGCGCCGGGCGCGACGCTCGACCACAAGCAGGCCGACCACGAAGACGAGCATGACGCAGGCGATCTGGGCCGCACCCGAAAGGCTGCCCCGGTTGAGCCAGGTGTCGTAGATCGAGAAGGTGAGCGTGTTGACGCCGAGATATTCGACCGCGCCGATGTCGTTCAGCGTTTCCATCATGACCAGCGTCAGCCCGACGACGATCGCCGGCCGCGCCATCGGGATCTGCACGCGGGCGAAGACCCTGAGCGGTCCCGCGCCGAGGGTGCGCGCGACGTCGGCCGCGGCCCGGCCCTGCATGACGAACATCGAACGGCAGGCGAGATAGACGTAAGGATAGAGCACCGCCGACATCACCAGCACGGCCCCGCCGAGCGAACGGATGTCGGGAAAGCTGTAGTCACGGGCCGACCGGAAGCCGAAGAGCGCGCGATAGGCGCTCTGTACCGGGCCGGTGAAATCGAGGAATTCGCCGAAGGCGTAGGCCGCGAGATAGGACGGGATCGCAAGCGGCAGCACCAGCGCGGAGGAAAGAAAGCGCCGCAGCGGGAAATCGCAGGAGGCGACGAGCCAGGCGGCTCCGATCCCGAAAATGCCGGTGAAAACCCCGGTGGCGGCAAGCAATGCCAGCGTACGGCCGGTCGCCCGCGGCACGACATTGGTCAGCATATGTTGCCAGTCGCCGCCGTCGCCGAGCCCGATCACGAAGATCGCGATGATCGGCATGGTCACGACGAGCGCGGCGATGACCGCCGAGACGGCTGCAACCCTGACGCGGCCTTGCGCCGGTCTTGCGTATCCTGTCGCTGTTCCGGACGTTTCGACCGACAAGCCCTTCGCCTCCGATACCAGATGCTCGCCCGCGACGGGCGATCCACGACGACCATCTAGCGGAAACGGATAGGGAAGGGAACCGGCTGCGTTGCCGCCAGGCGCGGCGTCAGTTCGCCAGCACCCGCGGCGAGGGGAAGGTGATCTCGACGAGCGTGCCTTCGTTCGGCGCCGAGTGGATCGCGAAGCTCGCCCGGTTGGCATCCACCATCGCTTTGGTCAGCGGCAGGCCGAGCCCGGTGCCGTCGCTGCGGCCACGGCCGCCGGCGGCGACCTGCCGGAACGGCTTCATCGCCATCTCGAGTTCGGTGCGCGACATGCCGATGCCGGTGTCGCGGATGCGCAGGACGACGCTGCCGTTGCTCTCATAGGAGGTCGATACGATGATCTGTCCGCCCGAGGGCGTGAAGCGAATGGCATTCGCGAGAATGTTGAGGACGATCTGCTTCACCGAACGAAGGTCGGCGACGACGTTCGGCACGGACTGCGACAGCGCCGTACGGATGATCACGCGTTGCGTGTTCGCCTGCGGCTGGACGAGCGAGACTGCGGAAGCGACGGCTTCGTTGAGCCCGACGGCCTCGAAGTCGAGTTCCATCTCGCCCGCCTCGATCTTCGAAATGTCGAGGAGGTCGTTGACGATGTCGAGCACGTGGCGGCCGGAGCGAACGATGTCGTTGGCGTATTCGGTGTAGCGCGGGTGGCCGATCGGGCCGAAGCGCTCGCCGGCCATCATGTCGGCGAAGCCGATGATCGCGTTGAGCGGCGTGCGGATTTCGTGGCTGACGCGTGCGAGGAAGTCACTTTTGTGGGTATTGGCGGTCTCGGCGGCGCGCTTGGCGTTGCGCAGCTCCTCCTCGGTCCGCTTCCATTGCGTGATGTCGCGGATGACCGCGCAATAGCCGTTCGAGGAGGCAAGCTTGCCGATGGTCATGAAGAGCGGCAGGAAGCCGCCGGACGCCTCACGACCGATCACCTCGCGCCCGTCGTTCAGGACGCTCGCGACACCATGGCCGGCAAGGCCCGCCAGATAGTCGAGCACCGCCTTCTGGCTCTCGTGGGCGAAGAGCATCACGAAGGGTTTGCCGCGGGTCTCCGCGTCGTCGAAGTTGAAGAGCGCGCTTGCCGCGCGGTTCATCGAGCGGATGTCCCCCTCGGGGCCGAGGACGACGACGCCGTCGGTGGCCGTTTCGAGGATCGAACGCAGTTCCTCGATTTCGGCCTTCAGCGCCGGGTCTTCGTCGGCAGGCTTGGGCGTGGGCTCGACGACGGTTAGTTGCACCGGGGGCCGCGCGGCCTTGACGGGCGCCTCGGTGGGGATGAGGGCGAGCAGGAGCGCGCTCGACTGCTCCCAGCGTACCGACTGCAGGCGTGCGGTGACCGGCACCAGCTGATCGTCTGCACGCACCACCACCATGCCGCTCGCCTGGTCGGCGGCGCCTTCCAGCTCCTGGCGCTGAAGCAGGGCGTCGAGGCCGCCGGCCTCTCCCAACGCGTCCAGAGAGCTGTAGCCGGTGAGGTTCAGGAATTCGGGATTGGCGTGGATCAGCCGGTCGCCGACATGGATGAGCAGTGCCACGGGCATCAGGTCGACCACATCCGGCGACAGGCCGATATCGCGACGGCTGCGTGGCTGGGCAGGGGATGCAGCCGGCGAGAGGTCCTCCGTCGGCTGAGCCGGGGCGGATTCAGCGGGCTTCTCCATGACGGCTGCCGTTTGTTCCTCCGCCTTCTCTTCTGTTTCAGACGTCGAGGTTTGCGGCTCGGGCTGACGGGCCTCGTCGATCGGCGGCTCCGCAGCACTGTCACGGCCCTGTTCCTGTTGCGGCGCTTC
Source organism: Ciceribacter thiooxidans (assembly GCF_014126615.1). Taxonomy (NCBI): domain Bacteria; kingdom Pseudomonadati; phylum Pseudomonadota; class Alphaproteobacteria; order Hyphomicrobiales; family Rhizobiaceae; genus Ciceribacter; species Ciceribacter thiooxidans. The sequence continues at coordinate 2,833,293 of NZ_CP059896.1, read as the reverse complement.
GGCGCCGATCAGGCCGTTCGCCTCGAGCCGGCGGGCGATCTCGCGGAAAGCTGCCTGCTCGCCCGGTGTGAGGCCGTCACGGGTGCGCGCGCGCCGCTCTTCGAGCTGCACCACCTTGTCGGAATGTCGCTTGCCGGGTGTCTCGGAGATGAGAAGCGCCGGAGGCTCGCTTTCCGGCTGGGAGGGTTCCTCCCACTTTTCTACGGTTTCACGGGCAATGGAAGTTTCCGGCGGCACCGCTGCCGCGGCTTCCGGGGTCTCTGCGACCGGCGGCGAGACCTCTTCGGAAGGAGCGCCGAGCGTCAGACCGGTGCTGGCGGGGTCCACCACGGCATCCGCCAGCCGCACGATGCCGAAGCCGCGGAAGCCGTCGAAATCGCGGTTGCGGTCGTAGGTGGGAAGCGCGGCGAGATCGACGGGCACGCGCAAGGTCGTGCCTTCCACCGGCCAGGTGACGGTACGTCCAGACCACGTGTCGCGACGCTTCAGGAGGTCGGCGATCTTTCCCTCGGGATCGAGGTTGAAGGTCTGTGCGACTTCGACGAACGACCGCCCTTCGATCGCCGCCGAGTGCGGCCCGACAGCTTCGGCGAATTCCTTCGAGACCTCGCTGAAACGGCCTTCGGCATCGATCTTCCAGACGAAGCGAGAGGCGCGATTGCTCGGACGGTAGATGAAGCCGTCGCCGGATTTCGTCTCGGACGTGGCCGCAGGCACCTCGGGTGCGGCAGCATTCTCAACCGCGGCAGGAAGCTCCGCATCTTCGCGCGGCTCTTCCTGCGCGGCTTGCGCTTCGATGGATGCCACGGCTTCTTCGGCCGGAGGTTCAGGAGCGTCGGCGACGGGAAGGACGGTTTCTTCCGCCTCGGCCTCTTCCGTCTCTGCGCCTTCTACGTCGGGCGTCAGGACCTCGGGCGCCGCCTCGATCTCCTCGATGTCGCCGATCGCGTCGACCACGGCACCGTAGGCGGCGGTATCCTCGGCCGGCGATTCCTCTTCCGCCGGCGATTCTGTCGCGGGCTCTTCGAAGCCGTCGCTCGGATCGAGATTGCCGAGGATCGTCTCTACGGCGAAGAGGAGATAGAGCGGCGGCTCGTCGGCGACCTTGCCGATTGCCGCCGGCAGATAGCCGCGGCCGGTCGGGATCGGACGCTTCACCAGCCGGTCACGGTCGGCATCGACGAGCGCCACCAGCGTACGTGCCGTCTGCTGAGTGATCGACAGGGCTGAAAAGGCAGGCGAGGCGGCAACGATACGGCCGTCGGCCGCGAGCATGGCCATGTGCGTGTCCGGGTCGTCGAGCCCTGTCAGCATCTCGCTGGCGCATTCGTCGACGCTCGGTCGGGGGCCGGTCGGCGGGATTGCGAGCAGGACCACGGGCTCACCGGCGCGGATCTCGACCATCTCCGCCGTCGCCTGGACCGGGACGCGCTGGAAACCCTGGGTCAGGCGCAGAAGCAGCGAACGCTGCTCGCCGACCTTCTGCAACTGCCGCGCCGTCGACTCGATCTGGCGAAAGGCGAGGTCGCTCCGATCCGGTCCCTGGTCGAGAAAGTCGTAGATGGAGCCGTTGCCGAAGAAGCGCGCGCCCGCGCCGTTCGCCCAGAGCACCTGCTCGAGCCCGGTGGAAAACAGCACAAGGGCCTCGCCGCGCGCAAAGCGCCCGCGGACACTCTCGTGCACGGCGACGTCGATGAACGGGTACTGCTGAACGGGCATGATGGACCTAAGTTAGCAACCGCCGCACTGTTCGGCAATTAACAGATTCTTAATATCTCCGGGTGCCGCGAGGGTCCAGCGCGGCACGGGGCTTTCGGGGAACACGGTTAACCGATCCGCCTATTGTGCGTCGCACAAAAATGTTGCAATGCACAAGAGGAGGTGCTATATAAGGGATATCCAAACAATTCGGGATGCCTCAGAGGTCCCAACACAGGAGCGCATTGAAATGGCAAATGCAAAGAACAACGACGTCTTCTCCTTCTCGGCCTTCGACCCGTCGAAGTTCACCGAGACCTTCCGCGACTTCGCCGAAAAGGGCGCCGCCCAGTCGAAGGACGCCTATGCCAAGATGAAGACCGCCGCCGAGGAAGCCAGCAAGACAGTCGAGAACACGATGCAGACCGCCCAGGCCGGTACCGTCGAACTCGGCCTCAAGGCCATCGAAGCCCTGCGCACCAACGCTGACATGTCGATCTCGCACATGGAAGCCCTGCTCGGTGTGAAGTCGGTTGCCGAACTCGTCGAACTCCAGACCGCGTTCCTGCGCAAGCAGGCCGAAGTTACTGTCGAGCAGGCGAAGGCCATGCAGGAAGCCGCCAAGAAGGTTGCCGAGACCGTTACCAAGCAGGGCAAGGAAGCCGCCGACAAGGCCATGTCCTCGCTGAAGGTTGCCTGATCCGCGCCTATCCGTATCGTCGGAATGAAAGGACCGGGGCTTTGCTCCGGTCTTTTTTTGTCCGTGTCGAAAAGGGCTTGAAAAAATCGCCGAGTGCTCGTATGTGACCCCCTACAACGTCCCCGGACGCTGGTTGTGCGGTTGTAGCTCAGTTGGTTAGAGCGCAGGTTTGTGGCACCTGAGGTCGTAGGTTCGATTCCCACCAACCGTACCATTTCTCCTTTTGAACATTTCCCAAAATCGCCGTGCCGTGACCGTCGCTTGGTCCGGGCACATGCTCGTCTCGGCTTCGCTATTTCTCCTGCCCGAGGAGCGAGAGCGTGCGCGGGTCTGAACTGACATAGAAATGCCGGAGCGCCTCGCCGAAAGGGTGATCCGCGGCATCCGCCGCCAGAAAGAGCGTCAGGCACGAACGGAACTTGGCGTCGTCAGGGGTGCCGAAGATCGCGTTCGCGCTCCGCTCGGGATGCGAGAGAACGGCTTCGACGCATTCCGTCAGCCGCGGCCCGAGCAGCGGATGGGTGAGATAGGCGCGGGCCTCGTCGAGCGAGGCGATGCCATAATATTGCGCCATCGGCGAGTGGCCGAGGCCGGAGAGCTGCGGAAAGACGAACCACATCCAGTGCGTCCGCTTGCGGCCCTCGCGTAATTCCCGGAGCACGTCAGCATAGACCGGGGCCTGCGCCTCGACGAAGCGGTCGAGATCGAAATCGTCGCTCTGCATACGGCTCTCCTCCGTCTTCCTCCCGCATGCGGACGCGGCGGACCGGCTGTCCTCATCGGGCAGCCGATTTTCGCGCAGCCGTGCAGGATTGCAACAGGTAGCATTCTGCCCATTTTTCGCCTGAAAATGCCGTGATCTTGGCTGCCGGGGACAAGGAAGGCGCTCGGCGAGAACCGGCCGCGCGGAATTCCTGCCGTGACTTTGCCATCCGAATCGGATGAGAGAGCCCGCTCGAATAAGAAGCATGAGGGAGGTAACCCTTGGATATTTCTGAAGACGACGTCACCCTGATCCGGGTGATGAAGCGCTACTTTGAAACCAAGGCCGAGGTCGGCGCGCTGAAGGTACAGCTCGAGACGGCGCGGCGTGCCGCCGGGACCGAGATTGCGACCTTCTACGATCCGCGCAGCAATCTCGAACATGCGGATGTGATCGTCCGCCAGGAGCAGCTGAAGCGCGACATGCTGCGGCTGATGGACTGGGCCGAAGCCTGGGGGCGCGGGGAGACCAGCGGGTCCACGGGCTGAGCTGCCGCGACGATCGCGCGATTGCGGCGAGCCCGTCGGCGGCGTTATGCTTGCGCAAGAACCTGCAAGCTGCTCTTCGAAGGGAGATGGCCCATGTCCTTTGCCGATCGGGAAGAGGCGGGCGAACGGCTCGCCACAGTGCTCGCCGCCTATCGCGGTACGGACGCCGTGGTGCTCGCGCTGCCGCGGGGCGGCGTCGAGGTCGGCCTGCCCGTCGCGCGGGCACTCGGTCTGCCGCTCGATCTTCTCCTGGTGCGCAAGATCGGTGTGCCATTCCAGCCGGAAGTTGCCATGGGCGCGATCGTCGACGGTGATCGCCCGGAGGTCGTGCGCAACGAAGACGTGATCCGCTATGCCGGTATCTCGGACAAGGATTTCGACGCCGCCTGCCGCAAGCAGCTCGAAGAGATCGAGCGCCGCCGCGGTGTCTACCTCAAGGGGCGCGAGCCCGTCCCGGTCGGCGGCAGGACGGCGATCGTCGTGGACGACGGCGTGGCGACGGGCGCGACGTTGAAGGCCGCTCTCAAGGGCCTCGCCGCAAAGAACCCGCGCCATATCGTCGTTGCCATGCCGGTTATACCGGCAAGCCTGATCCCCGAACTCGAGGAACTCGCCGAAAAGGTCATTTGCCTCGAAGACCTCGGCCCGATCGGTGCCGTCGGCGCCCACTATCGCCATTTTCTCCAGCTTGAAGATGCCGACGTCGTCGCCTGCCTCGATGCTGCCGCGAAGCCGGCCGCCGCGAGCCCGGCGGGCGGTGGCCCTCCGCCGGCCTGAGGCCGTCGCGATCAGTTGCCGGAAGGTACCTGATGGCAGCGCGTGATCGCCGCCGCGAAGGTCTCCGCGACCGAGACGGTTGCCAGCCGTTCGCCGAGCGGTGAGGCGGCGGCATCGACCTGCACGGTGTCGGTGATCAGCAGTTCCGCGATCGGTGCCCTGGCGAGACGTTCTTCCGCTCCTTGTGAAAACAGCGCATGCGTCGCGATCAGCCGAACTTCCTTCGCACCACGCGCCATGCAGGCCTCGGCCACCCTGACCATCGTTCCGCCGGAACTGATGAGATCGTCGATGATGATCGCCACGCGGTCCTTCACATCGCCGGCGAAAAGGTCGCCGGAAACGACGCCGGCGCTCCGCTGCTTCTCCATGAAGGCCTTGCCGACCGGTCGCCCGAGCTGCTTCTCCAGCCGTTCGCGGAAGCTGTCGGCGCGCTTGCCGCCGCCGAGATCAGGCGAGACGACGGTGACCTCGGTGGTGCCGACCTTTTCCGCGGTACGACGGGCGAAAACGTCATAGGCCTCAAGGTGCAGCGTCGGAATGCGGAAGGACGACTGGTAGGCCGCGACATTGTGAGCCTCGATCGTGATCACGCGGTCCGCGCCCATGGCCTCGATGAGTTCGGCGACGTAGCGGCCGGTGAGCGGATCGCGCGGCTTGGTCTGTCGGTCCTTCCGGAGATAGCAGAGATAGGGTGTGACGGCGGTTACGCTCTTCGCGCCGTTGGTCTTCAGCGTCGCGATGAAGAAGAGCAGCCGGCAGAGCCGGTCATTGGCAGAATGGCCGCCGCCGCCGTTGAGGCTCGCGATGACGAAGGCGTCACGGCCGCGCACGCTTTCGAGCGGTCGCGCCTTGTGCTCACCGTCCTCGAATTCCCGCTCTTCGAGCAGGCTCAGTTCAAGTCCCATCGCGCGTGCGACCTTGCCGCCGAACTCGACGTCGCGGGCGAAGGAGAAGATGAGGGGAGCGGTTGCGGCGGCGGATTTGGCCGGGCCGGAGGCAGCCGCGGCGACGGGACGCAACAGCACGCCGCCGAATACCGCGTCGATCGATCGGCCGTCGCCGGAGAGGGGGGTGACGACGAGCTCGGCAACGATGCGGCCGCCGTCCGCGGCATGCGTTGTGAAGGTGGCGGAGATCGGTTCTCCTGTCCGGCAGACGAATTCGAAGAGCATGCGCAGGCGCACGCTTCCGCGTGGGAAGGCCGCATCCGACAGCAACCGTGTGTCGCCCTCCTCGCCGATCAGCGGGCGGACGGCGTCGGCGCCTGCGTGAAGCACGTAGTCACGCTCGGCCGTCTTTGCCCGGCGAAAGATGAAGGCCGCCTGCGGGCTCGCCTGTGCTGCGGGTTCGAGCGCTGCAACCGGCGGGGCGATCAGGTCCGCGCGCTTGTCCTTCCATACATCGAGAAGCGTCGCGAGCACCTCGTCGCGCGGACTGGGCGCGCTGTCGATGCGGTCGAAGAACTGCTTCAGGCCGGGGTCGAGTTGGGCAAGCACCGTCATGATAACCTCGCATTGGATGCGTGAGCGTCGGCCTTGAGCCTTGTCACGTCTGCAGGGCCTCCGTCTTGATCGGTATCAAAAGACGACACGCAGCCTTCCGCAAGACGCACGTTGACACGCGTCAAGGCATCCCTGTCTAATCCTTCGCATATTATGATGCCTTCATGAACGGAAGCCATAGGTCTCATGCCGGTTACGATCGAAGAGAAGCTCGACGCGCTCCGAAATCCCGCGACCTATGGCGACGCGGCGGGTGAGGTGAAGGCGGTAGAAACCCATATGTCCTGGGTCTTTCTCGTCGGTGACGAGGTCTACAAGATCAAGAAGCCGGTGCATTTTCCCTTCGTCGACTTCACGACGCTCGATGCGCGTGAACACAATTGCCGCGAAGAAGTGCGCCTGAACCGCCGGCTTGCGCCCGACGTCTATCTCGGCACCGTCGCGCTGGTTCGCCGGGCGGATGGATCCCTTGCGCTCGGAGGACCCGGCGAGGCGGTCGACTGGCTCGTCCGGATGCGCCGTCTGCCGGCCGAAAACATGCTGAGCGCGGTGCTCGCTGCCGGCGGTGCGGACGGGGTGACGGCCGACAGATTGACGCGGGTGCTTGCGGATTTCTACCGCAAGGCGGAGCGTTCGCTGCTTTCCCCGCAGGAGCATGTGCAGTGTTTTGAGAGTCAGCAGGCGCAGAACCGGCAGGTGCTCTGTCATCGGGAATTCGATGTCGACACAGAGGCGATCCGGCATGTGCTGAACCGCCTCGACGAATGCCTGCATGTGCTCCGGCCGCTGCTCGAGGCGCGGGTGGCCGACGGCCGTTTCGTCGAGGGGCATGGTGACCTTCGTCCGGAACATGTCTGCCTGACTGAGCCGATCGTCATCATCGACTGCCTGGAGTTCAGCTATCGGCTCCGCCTCGTCGATCCTTTCGACGAGATCGCATTTCTGGGCATGGAGTGCGCCTTCCTCGGCGTACCGGAGATCGGCGAGGCGCTTTCCGCACGTCTCGGAGCGGCCTTAAATGACTCGGTCGCGCCGGAGCTCTATCAGTTCTATTCCGCCTTCCGCGCCACGATGCGCGCCCGCATGGCGCTCGGCCACCTCGTCTATGGATCTGCGACGAACCGCTCCGCCTGGGAACGCAAGACCGACCGCTACATTGCGTTGGCAGGACATTTTCTCGCCAAGCGGGAACTGGCGGCCGTCTCCATCCGCGGTATGTAATGGATGCCGCGCCGGACCTGCTCCGCGCGGAACAGGGGAGACGTGATGCTGCTTCGACTGCGCAAGGTCAGCAAGTCCTATATGACGGCCGAGGGGCCGCTCGAAATCCTTCACGAGGTCGCTCTCTCGCTCGATGCCGGAAGCACACTGGCGCTTACCGGGGAATCGGGCAGTGGCAAGTCGACCCTCCTTCATCTGGCTGCCGGCCTCGACAAGGCCGATTCCGGCGTGGTCGAGGTCGCAGGTCAGGAGATTGCGACCCTCGACGACGCGGGACGGGCGGCTTTGCGGCGGGGCACCGTCGGGCTCGTCTTCCAGCAGTTCAACCTCATTCCCTCCCTCGATGTCGAGGCGAACCTCGCCTTTCATGCGCGGCTCGCCGGCCGGCATGATCCGCGATGGCAGGTGGAGCTGACGGAAAGGCTCGGCCTTGGCGGTCTCGCGCGGCGCTATCCCGAGCAGCTTTCCGGCGGCCAGCAGCAGCGGGTCGCGATCGGCCGGACACTTGCCGCGCGCCCGAAGCTGGTTCTCGCCGACGAGCCGACCGGCAACCTCGACGAGCCGACGGGCGATGCCGTGCTGGCCCTGATGCTGACGCTGGTCGCCGAGACCGGAGCCGCTCTCCTGATGGTGACCCATTCCGAGCGGCTCGCCGCGCAGCTCGATCGTCGCGTGCATCTCAAGGCCGGGCGGATCGCATGATGTGGCTCGCGGGGCTCGGCGCACTCCTTTCCCACTGGCGGCGCCAGCCGCTGCAATTTTTCATGCTCTTCGCCGGGCTAGCACTCGCAACCGCACTCTGGTCCGGCGTGCAGGCAATCAATGCCGAGGCGCGGGCGAGCTATGGCCGGGCTGCCGCCATGCTCGGGCAGAACCGGCTCGAACAACTCGTGGCGAAGGACGGAGGATCGATCGCCGGCGAGCGGTTCGCGGCCTTGCGGCGCGGCGGCTGGCTCGTCTCGCCGTTGGTCGAGGGCGAGTTGCGGGTGGGCACCTTGCGCCTGCGCCTGATCGGCATCGACCCGCTGACATTGCCTTCCGAAGCGCGACAGGTGGAGGTGACCGGCGGTGAGGCACTGCGTCGCTTCCTGACGCCGCCCGGCCTCCTCTTCGCAAATCCCGAGACGGCAGGGCAAGTTGCCGGCGAAGGTCTCCCTCCCGTCGAGGTCTCGGAGGATCTGCCGGCCGGAACCGCGATCACCGATATCGCCGTCGCCCGACGACTTCTCGGGCAGATGGAGACGATATCGCGCTTCGTGGTTGCTCAGGAGCAACCGCTCGGGCGGGCGCCGCTCTCGGCTATTGCGCCGGATCTGGAGCTGCGAAAGCCCGACGCGCAGGGCGATCTCGCCCGCCTCACCGACAGCTTCCATCTGAACCTTACCGCCTTCGGCATGCTGGCCTTCGTCGTCGGCCTGTTTATCGTCTATTCGGCGATCGGCCTTGCCTTCGAGCAGCGGCGGCCGACCTTGCGCACGCTGCGGTCGCTCGGGCTTCCGGCTTACGCCCTGACGGCGCTGCTCGTCGCCGAACTGGCGACCCTTTCGCTGGTCGCCGGGCTCGCCGGCGTCGCGCTCGGCTATGTCGTCGCCTCCGCACTGCTGCCGGACGTGGCGGCGACGCTTCGCGGCCTCTATGGCGCCGACGTGCCGGGGACGCTGCAACTGCGGCCGGAATGGTGGGCGACGGGGCTTGCGATCGCCGTCGCCGGAACGCTCGCCGCCGCCGGCCAGAATCTCTGGCGCGCCGCCCGGATGCCGCTTCTCGCCCCCGCTCAGCCACGCGCATGGGCGCGCGCCTCGGAGGCGGGGTTGCGGGTACAGGCGGTCGCCGCCGTTTCTCTGTTTGCCGTGGCACTCGTGCTTGGCCTCTGGGGACAGGGCCTCGTCGCCGGCTTCGGACTACTCGGTGCCTTGCTGCTCGGCGCGGCACTTTTCCTGCCGGTGCTGCTGATGGCGTTGCTTGCGCTTTTCGAGAGGCTTTCGTCGGGGCCGGTGTCCTCATGGTTCTGGGCCGACACCCGCCAGCAGCTGCCGCGGCTCTCGCTGGCGCTGATGGCGCTGTTGCTGGCCCTTGCCGCCAATGTCGGGGTCGGCACCATGGTTGCGAGCTTCCGGCTCACCTTCACCGGCTGGCTCGACCAGCGACTTGCCTCCGAGCTCTACGTCACCGCGCGGACGGAAGACGAGGCGCGTGCGCTGCGCAACTGGCTCGAGCCGCGCGTCGACGCCGTGCTGCCGATCTGGCACGTCGAAGGCGAGGTGCTGGGCGGGCCGGCGGAGATCTACGGGGTCGCCGATCACGCGACCTACCGGGAAAAGTGGCCACTGATCGAATCCGTTCAGGGGGTATGGGACGCCGTTGCCCGCGGAAACGCAGCGGTGGTCAACGAGCAACTCGCCCGCCGCCATGGTATCGCGCCCGGCGACCGGCTGGCCCTGCCGGGAGGCTGGACGGTCACGGTCGCCGGCATCTATTCTGACTACGGAAATCCGATCGGGCAGGTGATCGTCGGCATCGATGCGCTCACCACCCACTACCCGGATGTGCCGCGGCTGCGCTTCGGCCTCAGGCTCCCGCCGGCCGAAGCACCGGCGCTTGCCGATGCCTTGCGGACCGAGTTCGGCCTGCCGCCGCAGAATGTGCTCGATCAGGCGACGATCAAGCAGCGCTCGCTGCAGGTCTTCGAGCGTACCTTTGCCGTTACGGCGGCACTCAACGTGCTGACACTCGGCGTGGCCGGCGTGGCGATGTTTGCGAGCCTCACCACGCTTTCCGGCATTCGCCTCGCGCAGATTGCGCCGGTCTGGGCGATGGGCCTCACGCGAAAGCGTCTGGTGCTGCTTGAACTCCTGCGGACCATGCTGCTTTCGGCCTTCACGCTCGTCGCGGCACTCCCCACCGGCATCGGCCTTGCCTGGGTGCTGCTTTCGGTCGTCAACGTCGCCGCCTTCGGCTGGCGGCTGCCGATGCACCTCTTCCCGCTCGACTGGCTGCGCCTCGCCTTCTTCGCCGGACTTGCGGCACTCGTTTCGGTTGCGCTACCATTGCGCCGGCTCGCAAGGGTGACACCCGCCGATCTTCTCAAGGTCTTCGCCAATGAACGTTAGGGCGTATCTCCTTCTTCTGGTGCTTTCGGTCATCGCGGCGGTGCCCGCATCACCACGGGCGCAGGGGTTCGCCGGCCTCGGGACGCAGGCGGAAGGCTTCGCCGTACCGGAGCGGGGCGTGCCGCTGGCCTTCCCGCGCGATCACGGCGCTCACCCCGACTACCGGATCGAATGGTGGTACCTGACGGCGAACCTGAAATCGGCCGACGGGCGGAGCTTCGGACTGCAATGGACGCTGTTTCGTTCCGCGCTGGAGCCCGGCGGCAAGGATGCCTCGCAGATCTGGATGGGACATGCGGCGGTGACGTCTGCCGAACTGCACCTCGTTGCCGAACGCCTCGCCCGCGGCGGCACCGGGCAGGCCGGCGTGACACTGGACCCGTTTTCGGCGTGGATCGACGAGTGGAAGATGGAAAGCCGCGTGGGCGAGGAGGCACTTGCCGCTGGCGCCGACCCGCTGACGAAGCTTGCCCTCGGCGCCTCGGGCAAGGATTTCCGTTATTTGATGGAGTTGGAGGCTAAGGGGCCGCTCGTACTGCAGGGGGACCACGGCTATTCGGTCAAGTCAGCAGAGGGGCAGGCGAGCTACTATTACTCTCAGCCCTTTTATACGATCAGCGGCACGCTGGTCCTGCCCGAAGGCGAGGTTGCCGTCACGGGCGAGGCCTGGCTCGACAGGGAATGGTCGTCGCAGCCGCTCTCCGCCGGCCAGACCGGCTGGGACTGGTTCTCCCTGCATCTCGAAAGCGGCGAGAAGCTGATGGCCTTCCGGCTGCGCGGCGATGCTCAGGGCTACATGTCCGGCACCTGGATTTCCGCCGACGGGCGGCCGACACCGCTCGGCCCCTCCGATCTCGTGGTCACGCCGCTCGATACCGCGAGGGTGGCCGGTCACGTCCTGCCGGTTCGCTGGCGGGTGGAAGTTCCCGGCCACGGCGTCGACGTGACGACAGAAGCACTGAACGACGACGCCTGGATGGCCGTCTCGTTTCCCTACTGGGAAGGGCCGATCCGCTTTTCGGGATCGCACGAGGGGCAGGGTTATCTCGAAATGACCGGATACAAGTAGGCGCCGGCCCAATTCAGGCGAGCTCGATCCCGTGCGAGGCGAGGTTTGCGGCGAGTTCCACGGCATTCCGGGCCTGCATCTTGGCGAGTATACGGGCGCGGTGGACCTCGACGGTGCGCATCGAAATGGAAAGCGCATCCGCGATCTGCTTGTTCAGCATGCCGGCCATCAGCAGTTTCAGCACATCGAGCTCGCGTGTCGAGAGCTGCTGCAGCTGCTGTTCGATGATCGCCCGCTGGCGGCTCTCCGCCATCTTGCCGAAGCGTTTCTCGAGGCAGGCGATGACGGTGTTGACGAGCTGGTTGTCGTTGAACGGCTTCTCGATGAAATCGGCAGCGCCGGTCTTCAGCGCCTCGACGGCGACCGGCACGTCGCCGTGCCCGGTGAGGAAGACCACGGGCGCCTCGCAGCCGGCGGCCTTCAGCCGGTTGAAGGTCTCGAGCCCCGACAGCCCGCCCATGCGCATGTCGAGGATGATGCAGGAAAAAGGTTCGAGCGGCAGTGCGGCAAGCAGCGCCTCGCCGCTTTCGAGCGGAATGGCGCGCATCTGCCGGGACATCAACAGGAAGGCGAGAGAATCGCGGATCGCCGGGTCGTCGTCGACGAGATAGACGGCTGCATCCTTCAGGAAGGGCTTCGCTGTAATCATTCGGCCGCGGCCCTTTCGGGTTGCGGCACCGGCAGGACGATCGAGAACACGGTGCCGCCGGCCGGGCCCGGCCGGTGTTCCAGACGTCCGTGATGGAGTTCTATGATCGTCCGGCAGATGTTGAGGCCCATGCCCATGCCGTCCTGCTTGCTGGTGACGAAGGGCTCGAAAAGACGGCCGGCCACCGTCGGCGAAATGCCCGGCCCGCTGTCCCGGACCTCGATTATCTGGTGATCATCCTCCTGGCGGAGTTCGACGTCCAGCCGCACGCGCCGCGTCGGCGGCCCTGCCATCGCCTCGATGCCGTTGCGCATCAGGTTGATCATTACCTGCTCCATCAGGATGCGGTCCGCCCGCACCGGCGCCAGTCCCTTCGGCGCCACGACCTTTATCGTCGCGTGGCGGTTGCTGGCATCGGCTTCGAGGAAGGACGCCGTCTCGACGATGACGGAGGCGAGCTCGACATCCTGGAACTTCGGGTCACGCTTGCGCACGAAATCCTGGATGCGGCGGATGATCTGGCCGGCGCGCTCGGTCTGGAGCGAGAGTTTTTCGAGCGCCCCGACCACCTGCCGGTGGTCGCAATCCGGAGACTGCAAGAGGTTCAGCGAGCCTGCCGCATAGCTCGCGATCGCCGCCAGCGGCTGGTTGAGTTCGTGGGCGAGCGAGGATGCCATCTCGCCGAGCGTGACGAGGCGGCCGGTGCGTTGCAGGTTCTGCGACTGGACACGGGCGATCTCTGTGGCCCGCTTCTGGTCGGAAATGTCGATGATCGAGCCCATCCAGCCGCGATGCCGCCCATGCGCGTCGATCAGCGGCGCCTCGAAGACCTGCACCTCGAGGTCGGAGCCGTCGCGGCGGCGGAAGCAGGTCTCGAAGCTCTGGATCTTGAGCCCGCCCTTGTTCAGAGCCTCGTGGCGGGCGAGTGTCTCGGCGATGCGGTCCTCGTGCCAGTAGGGCATTGGCGGCTTGCGCCCCGTCAGTTCCTCCGCGGTGAAGCCGGTCATCTGACAAAAGGCGTTGTTGACGTAGAGGATCGTGCCTTCGTGGTCGCGGGCACGCAGCCCGACGGTCAGGCTTTCCTCCATCGAGCGCCGGAAGGCCATCTCCGACCGCAGCCGCATTTCCGCGGCTTTGCGCTTGAGGCCGTTGCGGTAGAGGACGAGAAGCGAGAAGACGGCGAAGAGCGACAGCCCCAACACGCCGGCGACCAGAAGGTTGTTGGAGAGATTGCCGCCGACCCGGTAGCTCGATATCGCGAGCCATGCGCCTGCGAGTGGCGGGTCGAAGCTGATCTTGTGGGTGAGGCTCGTATCGGTCGGCTCGACACGGGTCTTTTCCGCGAGCACGGCATTGTCGATGTCGACGAGCTGCACGGCGTATTTCTCGGTGATCCACCAGGGGATCTGGCGTGCGATCAGAGAGCGGATCGATATGACGGCCGAGACGCTGCCGCCATCGCCGAGCGCCGTCGAGATGCTGGTCACGAGATCGCCGTCGGCGGTCCTGGTGAGCGGTCCGTAGATCGGCCTCACGCTTGCGGCTGCGGCAGTCTTGTGGGGTAGTGGTGAAGTCTTGTCCGCGCCGTAGGCTGCGCCCTCCGGCACGGAAAAGGCCGCCCGGCCTTCGGCATCAAAAAGGACGATGCTCAGGACTTCCGGATTGTTCTGCAGGTGAATGCGGGCGCGGTCGCCGAACTGCGGCAGGCCGATCTGGTGATGGGCGTGATCGAGCGCCAGTCGCGCGATGGCATCCTCGTCCACCGAGAGCTGGAAGCGCAGCGTCTGCTCGACCCAGAGCGCATCCGAGATGAGGGTGGTGCGCAGCCGTTCGTTCTCATTGTAGTTGATGGCCCAGAGAAGCAGCGAGATCATCGCCGTCAGCACGACGATGGTGACGAGCGGGATCACCTGCAGCAGGTCGTGCCTGCCGCCGTCACCGGAATCCGGTCCGTCACTGCTGGATCTGAAGATCGTCAAGCCGCTTTTGATGCCTCCCCGGGCGACTTCTACGCCAAAACCCGCCGGATTTCGACAAAAAAGCGCGTCGGTATCCACTCGCCGGAGCAGGCATCACGCTGCGTCGGAACGGCGGCGAGCAAGTGTTCCGGCTCCGGTGGTCAGCCGGAGCGCGGATTGGCGGCGGTGTCGGCCTGCCGTCAGTCCATCAGCCGTTTCTTGCGTTCGTCGAATTCCTGATGGTCGATCTCGCCGCGGGCGTAGCGGTCCCTGAGAAGGTCGAGCGCCTTGCCGTTGCCGGACGCGTTCGAAGGCAGGTTGATCGCTCCCATGTACTTGAGGGCATAGATGATCCCGACGACGATCGCCACCAGGATGAGAATCATGAAGATCGGGCCGAATATCATGCCGAAACCTCCCCATTGATCGCCCCACATCATGCCATGACCGTAGTAATACGGTCTGTCCCGAGGGTCGGATCCGGCCTGGGCGAGAGCCGGAATTGCCGATGCTGCGAAGATTGCGGCGATGGCCGCCGTGCGGGCGAAAGTCTTGCTGTACATCTGAGACTCCCATGCTGGCGAAAAATCACGTCAGGCTCAATTAGTACCGCGTAAAGTATCGTCCGGCAATGCCGGATTGCTGCGACAAATGTGCGAAGTAATTGACAGGACGTGAAAATCAGGGTGCTCGAATGAACTGAACGTGTGTCAACGGCGCCGGTTCGTCCGGGCGCGGTGATGTGGAAATCCACAATAGCGCCACATTTCACGACGGCCTAAGAAAGCGACAGTCCGGGTGGTGGAACGCGGGGGGACTGTTCTCGCGTGGGCCCGGAGCATATCAGGAGGAGATATCCAATGTTCGATCGTCGTATGTTCCTGCGGACTGCCGCTGCAGTCTCGCTTTCCGTTTCCGCCTTTGCGCTCGCCGCATCCGGTGCCGCCGCTGCCGATCCGATCGTCATCCGTTTCTCGCATGTCGTCGCGCCCGACACGCCGAAGGGCAAGGGTGCCGACAAGTTCAAGGAACTCGCCGAGAAGTACACGAACGGTGCCGTGAAGGTCGAGGTCTATCCGAACTCGCAGCTCTACAAGGACAAGGAAGAACTCGAAGCGCTGCAGCTGGGCGCCGTGCAGATGCTCGCGCCGTCGCTTGCCAAGTTCGGCCCGCTGGGCATCAAGGAATTTGAAGTTTTCGACCTCCCTTACATCTTCTCCGGCTATGACAGCCTGCACAAGGTAACGTACGGTCCGGTCGGCAAGAGCCTGCTCGACAAGCTGAGCGCCAAGGGTATCCAGGGTCTCGCCTTCTGGGACAACGGGTTCAAGATCATGAGCGCGAACAGCCCGTTGAAGACGCCTGACGACTTCCTCGGCCTCAAGATGCGCATCCAGTCCTCGAAGGTCCTTGAAGCCGAAATGAACGCCCTCGGTGCCGTTCCGCAGGTTATGGCCTTCTCCGAAGTCTACCAGGCGCTGCAGACCGGTGTCGTGGACGGTACCGAAAACCCGCCGTCCAACATGTATACGCAGAAGATGCATGAGGTGCAGAAGCACGCGACGCTCTCCAACCACGGCTACCTCGGCTATGCGGTGATCGTGAACAAGAAGTTCTGGGACGAACTGCCGGCCGACGTCCGCGGCAACCTCGACAAGGCAATGGCCGAAGCGACCGAATATGCGAACGGCATCGCCAAGGAAGAGAACGAAAAGGCGCTGGAAGCGATGAAGGCCGCCGGCACCACGGAGTTCCACGAGCTTACCGCCGACGAACTCGCTGCCTGGCACAAGGCGCTGCTGCCGGTTCACGACGAGATGGCTGACCGTATCGGCGCCGACCTCATCAAGCAGGTGCAGCAGGAAGCCGGCGTCGCCAAGTAAGGCACGTTTCAGCGACAGTTGAAGCCGCATCGCCCCGCTCCTTAAGACGGAGCGGTGCGGCTCTCGTTTCGGACAATCGGCCCGCGCCGGTCCGGCCTCTCGGGGTATCGGCAAGCGGGCGTGACCGGCACGGCCCAGCAATCCGCCGACAGTTCGATGTTCCGGTTCCACCGGCACCGACGAGCGGGCGCACATGGGTCCAGCCGATGCGACCGAGGAGGTCCCTTTCATGCTTCGCATACTTGACAGGCTCGAGGAGATCCTGATCGCCACGCTGATTGCCGCGGCGACCGTGATCATCTTCGTCGCCGTCGTTCACCGCTACTCCCTCGGACTGCTCGCCGACGCGGTCAGTCTGTCCCGAAGCCTGGATATGCCCTGGCTGATGGGCTTCTCGCGCTCGCTCTATTTCGGCCTTCGCTCCGTCAATCTCGTCTGGGCGCAGGAGCTCTGCATCATCCTCTTCGTCTGGATGGCGAAGTTTGGCGCCGCCTACGGCGTGCGCACCGGCATCCACGTCGGTATCGACGTCGTGATCAACCGCATGCAGGCGAAGAACCGCGCCCGGATGATCCTGTTCGGCCTTCTCGCCGGCGCCTTCTTCACCGGCGTCATCGCGACGCTCGGCGCGAACTTCGTCTACCACATGTACCATACGGATTCGATCTCGCCGGATCTCGAACTGCCGATGTGGCTCGTCTATCTCGCGATCCCGCTCGGCTCCTCGCTGATGTGCTTCCGTTTCCTGCAGGTCGCCTGGAATTTCAGCCGCACCGGCGAGCTGCCCCACCACGACCACGGACACGTGGACGGGATGGACGAAGAGGCAGAGGCCATTGCCGCGAGCCCGCTGACTGCGAAGGATCACTGAGCCATGAACGCGACAATCATTTTCGGAGGGCTGGTCGCCCTCATGCTGACCGGCATGCCGATCTCGATCGCGCTCGGCCTCACCGTGCTTGCCTTCCTGTTCACGATGACGGCGGTGCCGATCGATACCGTGGCCCTGAAGCTCTTCACCGGCATCGAGAAGTTCGAGATCATGGCGATCCCCTTCTTCATCCTCGCCGGCAACTTCCTGACCCATGGCGGCGTGGCCCGCCGCATGATCAATTTCGCGACCTCCATGGTGGGGCACTGGTATGGCGGGCTCGGGCTCGCGGGCGTCATCGCCTGCGCGCTGTTCGCGGCGGTTTCCGGCTCCTCGCCTGCGACCGTCGTGGCGATCGGTTCGGTGATCCTGCCGGCGATGACCCGCCAGGGCTTCCCGAAGCAGTTCGGCGCCGGCGTCATCACCACATCCGGCGCGCTCGGCATCCTGATCCCGCCGTCGATCGTCATGGTCATGTATTCGGTTGCGACCTCGGGCATGCAGGCCACCGGTCCCGACGGCCAGGTGGTCTCGGCGGCATCGGTCGGCGAACTCTTCATGGCCGGTGTGATCCCGGGCATCATTCTCGCCTCGCTGCTGGCGGCCACCACCTGGTACCGCGCCTACAAGAACGACTACCCGCGGCTGCCGAAGGCGAGCTGGCTCGAACGCTGGCAGACGTTCCGCAAGGCCGTCTGGGGCCTGCTGCTGATCATCATCGTCATCGGTGGCATCTACACCGGTGTCTTCACCCCGACCGAAGCCGCGGCGATGAGCGCCGTCTACGCCTTCTTCATCGCCGTCTTCGTCTACAAGGACCTGAAGCTCTCGGACATTCCGCGGGTGCTGCTGTCCTCCGCCAACATGTCGGCGATGCTGCTCTACATCATCACCAACGCCGTGCTGTTCTCGTTCCTCATGACGCACGAGAACATTCCGCAGGCGCTCGGCGAGTGGATGGTGAACTCGGGCCTGAACTGGTGGATGTTCCTGATCGCCGTCAACATCCTGCTGCTCGCCGCCGGCAACTTCATGGAGCCGTCATCGATCGTGCTGATCATGGCGCCGATCCTCTTCCCGGTCGCCGTGCGTCTCGGTATCGATCCGGTGCATTTCGGCATCATGATCGTGGTCAACATGGAAGTCGGCATGTGCCACCCGCCCGTTGGCCTCAACCTCTACGTGGCCTCCGGCATAACCAAGATGGGCATCACCGAGCTGACGGTTGCCGTCATGCCCTGGCTGCTCACCATGCTGGCCTTCCTGCTCGCGGTGACCTACATCCCGGAAATCTCGCTCTTCCTGCCGCGTTTCCTCGGCATGTAACGAGAATTTCCGACCACCGGGCGGACGTTCGTTCGCCCGGTGGAGCATCCGGGAGATACGGTTCCCTGTTACGCCTCGCCGCTTGCCGGCGGGGCGATGCCGTCTTCAGCGTTCAGAAGTTCGCGCAAGCGGGCGGCGCCGTCTGCGGCGGCGGCCGCGATATCGTCGAAGAGCAGGCTCGCTTCGGCGAGCAGGCTCGGGTCCGGATCGGCCCCGGTGATCGTGTCGAAGTCGTAGAGCAGGCCGAGCAAAGCCGCGATCTTGTGTTGCTGGTCATGGGCGGCGGTGAGCAGACGTTTCTGCTCCTTTCTCCGTTCCATCTGTTCCATTCGCGTCAGTGCGCTTTCCACCTTCTCGCGGCAGGCGCAATCGAGCGCCGTGTTCATGACCACCGTGCGCACCTGGCCGATCGCCTCGCGAAGACCGCGTCGGTGCCCCGCGGTGGGCGAGGCGTTGTCGATGACGGTCAACGTGTCCCGCGTCATGCCTGCGCTCCGTGGGCTGTGTTGCGGGCCCGTGCGACCCAGGCGGCCCCCTCCCGCGCGTGATGGAAGCCGTTTGAGAGCGGCACGTCGGGATAGATTGCCCCGATCCGGGCGACCGCCTCCTCCGCATCGATCCGTTCGGCGAGCGCGTCCTCGTAGACCCGCGCGATCGCCGCCATGTCGCAGTCCTGCGGCGAGAGGCGGAAGCGTGAAACGCCGGCGGCGACGAGGTCCGGCAGTTCGCCGACCAGGGCCTGGCAGGTGTGGGAGACGGTCTGGACACCGTTGAGCGCCAGGAAGGACTGCCGGTCGAGCGTGCGGACAGGCATTCCGTCCGGCTCCTCGCCGCAGACGAACTGGCAGTTGTCCTTGATCTGGCCCTTGGCACGCGCATGCGCACAGCGTGCGGAGATCGCCAGCGGAATGCGGCCGAAGGCGAAGACTTCGAAGGCGATACCGGGAGCGCCCGCCGTGATCTCGGCAACGGACGCCATCGAAAGTTCCGGCGGCAGGCAGATCGAACTCGCCCCGCGGCCGGCGAGAAGCTTTGCCGTTGCGGCGTTGTAGACGTTGATCAGCGGCCCGACCGTGTGCCGCTTGCCGGCCAGGAGTCCGAGCGCCGAAAGGTCGTTCGCCTCGACGACATGCGCGCTGTCGCGGATGAGATTGCGGACGTGCTGCGCCTCGCGCTCGATCGTCACCAGCGCCAGCGTCGAGAGCCGGACGGACTTGCCCGCCGCCTCCAGCCGCTCCACCACCTCGGCGAGATGTGGCTCGGTGAAATGCAGGCGCTTCGAGCAGACCGTCTCGCCGATCACCACCTCGCCGACGGGTGCCTCGTCGGCGATGCGGAAATAGAAGTCGCGCCACTTGGGGCCGTCCCAGAGATAGAGAACGGGCCCGAGCACCAGTGCCGGATTGGCTGAAACCATGGTCATGTCCTTGTTATCTCCAGCGCTTTTCGTAGGCGCCGGACGTCGTCTTCTGGCCTTCGCTGAGGAGCCTGAGGCGGGAGAGCAACGCCGGCCGTGCCGCCGCATCGGCCGAAAGCGCCTGGCGTAAGGTCGAGACCACCTCGGCGACATAGGCCTTGCCGCGTTGCCGCCCCTCGACCTTGAGCGCGCAGACGCCCGCCGCCCGAAGTGCGTCGAGGTGATCCATGACGTCGAGCGAGACCGGGTCCTCGAAGGCGTAACCACTGTCGCCGCCCGTTTCGAAACGCCCCTTGCAGAGCGTCGGATAGCCCGCGGCCTCGCCGGCCGGGAAGCGGTTGATCGTATATTCGCCGAGCTCGGAGACGAGGTCGGCGCCGTCCTGGCGGTAGCGCACGTGACTTGCCGGCGAGCACACGCCGTTCATATTCGGCGACTTGCCGGTGGCATAGGAGGAGAGCGAGCACCGTCCCTCGGCCATGACGCAGAGGCCGCCGAAGACGAAGACTTCGATCTCGCAGCGGATCTGCGGCGCCAGCCGGGCGATGTCGGCAATCGTCAGCGTGCGCGGCAGCACCACGCGTTTCGCGTTGAAGGCGTCGACCAGGAAGTTGATAGCGTCGGCGTTGGAGGCGGAGGCCTGCACCGAGACATGCAGGCGCTGATCGGGGTGCTTTTCCGCGACGTAGGCCATGAGGCCGAAATCGGCGAGGATCAGCGCATCGGCGCCGAGCCGGATGGCCTCGTCGGCCGCCTTGTACCAAATGTCTTCGGCGCCGGCCCGCATGAAGGTATTGAGCGCCACGAAGGTCATGACGCCCTTGCGTTTGGCGAAGGTGATCGCCTCGCCGAGTTCTGCGGGCGTGAAGTTAAGGCCGGGAAAATTGCGGGCGTTGGTCTCGTCCCGGAAGCCGCAATAGACGGCGTCCGCGCCGGCGTTGACCGCCTCGCGGAAGGCGGCGGGCGTTCCCGCCGGGCAGATCAGTTCCATTGGCCGGCCTCCCCGGTAAGCGCGCGGGAGCGGACATAGGAGAGCGTCCTGCTGACGAGCGGCGCAAAGGGGCCGGAAGCCCGACCGATATCCTTCGGCAAGTCGATATTGCTGTCGTCGAGTGCGTTTCTGAGGGCCAGCATCGCCTCCATGTCACCGGTGACGGTCAGGTCGCGGGAGAAGAACAGCGCGTCCGCGTCGCAGCGACCTTCGAGCAGCGCCAGAAGCACAAAGAGCGGTCCCTGGACGGCGGCGTCGGCATCCGGCAGCTTCGGCTTGCGCACGACGGTGAGCGAGAGGCGGGAGGGCTCGACGAGAAAGCCGATCGGCAGGTCGTCCGGCACGAAGCCGTAGCGCTTCTGGCGATAGTCGCCGAGCCTCTCGAAGAGACCTGGATGGGCTTTCAGGACACGGGTGAAGGCCAGTCTCGCCGCACGTTCGATCATGAACACCGGAATGACGCCAAGTGGATCGGCGAGGGCAGGCGGAACACGCATCAGGAGCACCTTTCGAAAGGGGAGGTCGCGCCATGCTAACGGCATCGAGGGTGCGGTCATTTGAGCCAGCGCAAAGACATGCAGGTTTTCCTCGGTCACAGAGGCGGGATGACCCAAGCTCCTCCGGCCATCCGCCGTTTCTCCGATCTCCAGCATTTTGTGGGCGAACTCGAGCGCCGCGGCCGCCTGAAGCGGGTGGAAAGGCCTGTGTCGCTCGTTCACGAGATCACCGAAATCCATCGACGGACGCTGGAGGCCGGCGGCCCCGCGCTGCTCTTCGAAAAACCCGTCGATGCGGCTGGCAAGGTTTGCGATGTCCCGCTTCTTGCGAATCTTTTCGGCACCCGGGAGCGAATCGAATGGGGCTTCGGGCTGGAGAACGGCGGCCTGCCGCGGCTGGCCGACATGCTCGCAGACCTGCGCGATCCGCGTCCTCCGAAATCCATGCGCGATGCCTGGGGCAAGCTGCCGCTCCTGAGGGCCGCGCTGTCCATGCGTCCGCGCAACGTCAGCCGTCCGCCGGTGCAGGACGTCGTCTGGCGGGGGGAGGAGATCAATCTCGGGCGCCTGCCGGTCCAGTGGTGCTGGCCGGGCGAGCCGGCGCCGCTCGTCACCTGGCCGCTCGTCATTACCCGGGCGCCGGACGATCCGACCGACGTCAATGTCGGCATCTACCGCATGCAGGTCCTCGACGGGCAACGCCTGATCATGCGCTGGCTCGCCCATCGCGGCGGCGCCCGCCACCATCGCATGTGGCAGAAGCTCGGGCAGGATATGCCGGTCACGGTCGCGATCGGTGCCGATCCGGCGACGATCCTCGCCGCCGTCATGCCGCTGCCGGAGGGCATGAGCGAGATGAATTTTGCGGGCCTCCTGAAGGGCCGGCGGTCCGAACTCGCCCCCGCCGTGACCGTCCCGCTCTCCGTCCCGGCCAATGCCGAGATTGTGCTCGAAGGCACGGTGTCCGCAAGCGAGACGGCGGAGGAGGGGCCTTACGGCGACCATACCGGCTATTACAACAGCGTCGAGCGCTTCCCGGTCATGACCCTTTCGGCGATCACCACGCGCCGCAACCCGGTCTATCTCTCGACCTATACCGGCCGACCGCCCGACGAGCCGTCCGTGCTCGGCGATGCGATGAGCGAGATCTTCCTGCCGCTCGTCAAACGCCAGTTTCCGGAGATTGCCGATCTCTGGCTGCCGCCGGAGGCATGCTCCTACCGCGCCATGGTGGTGGCAATCGACAAGCGTTATCCCGGGCAGGCGCGGCGGGTGATGATGGGACTGTGGTCGATGTTGCCGCAATTCAGCTACACGAAGCTCATCATCGCGGTCGACCCGGATATCAATGTGCGCAGCTGGCCCGATATCGTCTGGGCGCTGTCGACCCGCTTCGATGCGAGCCGCGACGTCACCGTGATCGCCGACACGCCGATCGATTATCTCGACTTCGCCTCGCCGAAACCCGGCCTTGGCGGCAAGCTCGGGCTCGATGCCACGACGAAGATCGGCGCGGAGAGCGAACGCGAATGGGGCCGGGTGCTGAAGATGTCGCCGGAGGTCACGGCGAAGGTCGACGCGCTCTGGGCGGACCTCGGGATCGGAGAGGCGCCATGAGCCGGATGCGGATCGTACTCGGTGTCTCCGGTGCTTCGGGTGCCGCCATTCCGCTCCGCATCCTGGAGCGGCTGCAGGAGGTCGAGGATGTCGAGACCCACCTCGTCGTTTCTGAGGCGGCGCGGCGGACCCTGTCCCACGAATGCGGCCCCGGCGCGCTCGGCCGCCTGCTGGCGATGGCGACCGAGAACCACCCGATCCGCGACGTGGGCGCCACGATCGCCAGCGGCTCCTTCCGCACAGCGGGCATGATCGTCGCGCCCTGCTCCATGCGCACGCTTGCGGCGATCGCGACAGGCATCGCCGACAACCTTCTCGTGCGTGCCGCCGATGTCCACCTCAAGGAACGCCGCCGGCTGATCCTGCTTGCGCGGGAAACGCCGCTTCATCTCGGTCACCTGCGCAACATGTGTTCCGTCGCCGAGATGGGCGCGATCGTCATGCCGCCGGTTCCGGCCTTCTATCACAGGCCCGAAAGCGTAGACGCGATCGTCGATCATATCGCTGCCCGTGCGATCGATCTCCTCGGCCTGCCGATCCCGCCGCTTGCGCGCGAATGGGAGGGCTGAACGTCACGAGCCGGCGAGCAGAAGAGGATCGGCACCGAAGAGGAAGACATGCCCGCCGGCGAGCAGCCAGAGGGTGATGATTGCCGTCAGCATGAATGCCGCGATTATCTCCCGGTCGATCCTGAACGATGCCCGTCCGGTAAGTATCGCTGCAAAGGGAATGAGCGGGGCCGCGGCCGTCTCGGTCTTCCAGTCGCCGGGGAGCCGCCGGCGCGCGCGACGGTCGAGCATGAAGAAGCCGCCGAAGGAAAAGAGCGCCAGTCCGCCGAAGAGCAGGAGTGAGCGCAGGTCGCCGTTCGGCACGAGGTGCCCGAGCGCCCAGAAGCTGAAGCCCCAGAGTACGGGGTGGCGAGTGACGGCGACGATCGCGCCTGTCGGCGCCTCGGAGCTGCGCAGCGTGATCGAATAGGGATTGCCGGAGAAGAGCCCGGCCAGCACGAAGAACACACCGACGGGTGCGGCGACCAGTGTCACTATCGCCTGCCAGGGTGCGGGTTCCCACAGCTCGACGTAATCCATCCGGAGCGCTGCATAGAACAGCCAGGCAATCGCAACGATCGAGGCGAGCGAATACAGGCCGAGATAAAGCCGCCGGCCGAGCGCGGCGATGAGCTGCCCGCGGATGGCCGGGATCGCCGGAACCGAATGCAACGCAAGGAACACGGCGAAGGCGATCAGGAATTCGGTCATGGCCGCGAGCTTACATGACGCTGTCGGGCGTGCCAAACATTTCGATAAGGCTTCGTTCCGCGGCGACGTGCCGGCGCAGGCATTCGAAGAAGCCGCGCAGCATGTAGCCGACTGTCTCGAAGGTCAGCCCGCAGCGATTGTCGAGCACTGCCTCCAGGGTGAGCGCAACCTCCTCGGCGGCGATCCTGTCGCACATGTGTTCGCCCTTCAGCCTGTCAATCGTCATCGCGGAAAAGCAGGAGCCGGCGCTCTCCTCCAGGAACGGGTAGAGCACCAGTTCTTCCACGGTCTGGGTACGGGTGAGCACGGGAACGATCCGGTCTGCGACCTCTCGGCAGAGTTCATGGTCGAGCTCGAAGGGCAGCGAGTCGGCGATGGTCTCCAGCTGGCCGCAGAGGTCCAGCAGTTCTTCATGGTTGTGGCGGATAGCCTCGGTCCTGGCGTTTGCGGGCGTCATCGCCGTTCTCCTATCGGTCGATGAAGAGCACGGCAGCGATCGCCACCGAGGCGAGTACGGCCGAGATCGTGCCGGTGCGCTGCAGGACGCCCATGCGATAGAGCATGAGGGCGAACGCAACGATGACGGGGGTGGCCACGGAAAGGCCGATGTGGGCGTCGGTCATGGGGAATTCTCCTGTTCGTCCGCAATCCTAGGCCGCCTGCCGTCTCGTTCTTTGTGATTTCGCAAAGAAGCATGCGTCCTATCCTCTAAAGAGAGGCAACCGAAACGGAACGGGGTGCCTTTGCCATGGCCGATATGACCGTAACGACGTTCGCGGAGAGCGAGGAGGGCGACACACTCCTCCTGTGGATTCTCGCCTGGAGCGAGCTCGTCGCATTCGGCATCCTGATCGGTGCCTTTCTGATTGCCTCGCTTCTCGACCCGCAGGCCTTCTCGGCCGCGCAGGCGCATCTGCGACCCGGGCTTGCCGCTCTCAACACGCTCGTCCTGCTGACGAGCGGCTGGCAGGCTGCGCTCGCAGCACGGCCGGGCGCTTCGCTCCGCGAAACCCGTCGCGGGCTTCTGCTGGCCGCTCTGTTCGGCCTCATCTTCCTTGCTGTGAAGCTCTTCGAGTACAGTGGCGAGATCGGCATCGCCGGCGACGAAAGCTTCGGCGCTTTCTTCGAGCTCTATTTTCTCGTGACAGGCTTTCATCTGTTGCACGTCGTCTTCGGCTCCGGCGTGCTTGCGCTTGTTGCCTGGCGGCCGACGCGGAGCAACGTCGCGCTCATCACAACGCTCTGGCACGTGATCGACCTCGTCTGGATCGTCCTTTTCCCGCTCTTCTATCTGGTGTGATGCCATGGCCCATGGAACTGCAAGACAGCTCAATCTCGCCTACGCGATCCTGATCGCGCTGGCGCTTTCCGGCGTGGTGCTTGCGGCATGGGGTGCCGCGGTGCCTGCCGCAGGAGCGGCAATCCTCGTGCTCGCGGTCCTGAAGGCGCGCTTCGTCATCATCGATTTCATGGGGCTCGGCAACGCGTCACCGGCCCTGCGCATCGCCCTCATCGCCTGGCCGGTCGCCTTCGCGCTTGCCGGCATCGGCAAGATTGCTCTCTCGGCGGTACTCGCCGGCTGAGCCTCCGTTCTGATCTTTGCCAAAACGCAAAGAACGGATCGAGGGAAGCTCTAGAAGAGGCTGGTCCCGCCCAGCGTGCGCGCTCCCAGCGCCGCTGCAAGGGACGGGGGACAACCCACGCCGGTGCGCCCACGCGCCCGCCTGGACTAGGAAAGGACCATGGGATGGCAGAGCGCCTAACCAAGACCGGGGCCCGCAACGTCTTTTATGGCGGCTCCATCTTCTTCTTCACGATCTTCGTGGGCCTGACGGCCCACAGCCACTATTACATGAGAACGACCTCCACGGACGAGACGACGCTGACCGACGGTGTCGCCCGCGGCAAGCACGTCTGGGAGAAGAATTCCTGCATCAACTGCCACACGCTGCTCGGCGAAGGCGCCTATTTCGCGCCGGAGCTCGGCAATGTCTGGAAGCGCTGGGGGGCGATACAGATCCCGCCGCCGCGCGTGACACCCTCAAGGCGTGGATGGCCGCCCAGCCCTCCGGCATCGAGGGGCGCCGCCAGATGCCGCAGTTCAACCTGACGGAACAGGAGCTCGATGATCTCGCCGACTTCCTCGAATGGACGAGCAAGATCAAGACGCAGAACTGGCCGCCGAACGACGCGGGTTGAGAGCGAGCGACAAGGAGAAAAGACGATGAAATATCAAACCCAAAAGGTCGCGATGCTGTATTTCTACGGCGCGCTCGGCCTCTTCCTCGCGCAGGTTCTCTTCGGCGTCCTCGCCGGCACCATCTACGTGCTGCCGAATACGCTTTCCGAGCTTGTGCCCTTCAATATCGTGCGCATGATCCACACCAATGCGCTGATCGTCTGGCTGCTCATGGGCTTCATGGGCGCGACCTACTACCTGGTCCCCGAGGAGACCGAGACAGAACTCTTCAGCACGAAGATCGCCATCGCCCAGTTCTGGCTCTTCCTCGGTGCCGCAGCGGTCGCCGTGGTCGGCTATCTCTTCCACATCCACGAAGGCCGCGAGTTCCTCGAACAGCCCTTCGCGATCAAGGTCGGCATTGTGATCGTCGCGTTGATGTTCCTCTTCAACATCACGCTGACGGTGCTGAAAGGCCGAAAGACCGTCGTCACCAACATCCTGATCTTCGGTCTCTGGGGTGTCGCGATCTTCTTCCTCTTCGCCTTCTACAACCCGGCGAACCTCGCGCTCGACAAGATGTACTGGTGGTACGTCGTCCATCTCTGGGTCGAGGGCGTATGGGAACTGATCATGGCCTCCGTGCTCGCCTTCCTGATGATCAAGCTCAACGGCATCGACCGCGAGGTCGTCGAGAAGTGGCTCTACGTCATCGTCGGCCTGGCGCTCTTCTCGGGCATCCTCGGCACTGGTCACCACTTCTACTGGATCGGTGCTCCGGGCTACTGGCAGTGGATCGGCTCGCTCTTCTCGACGCTCGAAGTGGCGCCCTTCTTCACCATGGTTATCTTCACCTTCGTGATGACCTGGAGGGCCGGCCGCAAGCATCCGAACCGTGCCGCGCTCCTTTGGTCGATCGGCTGCTCGGTCATGGCCTTCTTCGGCGCCGGCGTATGGGGCTTCCTGCACACGCTGTCGTCGGTGAACTACTACACCCACGGCACGCAGGTCACCGCCGCCCACGGCCACCTCGCCTTCTTCGGCGCCTATGTGATGCTGAACCTCGCGGTGATGGCCTATGCCGTGCCGGAAATCCGCGGACGGGCACCGTATAACCAGTGGCTCTCCATGGTCAGCTTCTGGGCGATGTGCACGGCGATGTCGGTGATGACCTTCGCGCTCACCTTCGCAGGCGTCCTCCAGGTGCACCTGCAGCGCGTCCTCGGCGAAAGCTACATGGACGTGCAGGACCAGCTTGCTCTCTTCTACTGGATCCGCCTGGGTTCGGGTGCGGTGGTGCTTGTTTCGGCCCTGATGTTCATCTGGGCGATCCTTGTGCCGGGCAAGAAGCGCGAGCCGACCTACACAAGTCTGGCGCAGCCGGCGGAGTGATCCGCGCGTCGACCGCTATGCTGCCTCCCTCATGCGGGGAGGCAGCAGGCTCCACACAATTCAGCACGAGGAACACCCCCAATGAACCTGATGCTCAAGACCGCGTCCACGTCCGCCGACATTCCGTCCTACACGCCGGCCGGCAACGAATGCGCGCTCTTCGAAACAGCCTGGACCCGGCAGCTGCCGCTGCTCCTCAAGGGACCGACGGGCTGCGGCAAGACCCGCTTCGTAAGCCACATGGCGGCGAAGCTCGGCGTCCCGCTGTCCACCGTCTCCTGCCATGACGACCTCGCTGCCGCGGATCTCACCGGCCGCTATCTGCTGAAGGGCGGAGACACGGTCTGGGTCGACGGGCCGCTCACAAGGGCAGTGCGCGAAGGGGGCATCTGCTATCTCGACGAGGTGGTCGAAGCCCGCAAGGATGTCGCCGTCGTACTGCATCCGCTGACCGACGACCGCCGCATCCTGCCGCTCGAACGGACCGGCGAGGAGCTCGAAGCGCCGGCCGGTTTCATGCTCGTCGTCTCCTACAATCCCGGCTACCAGAATCTCCTGAAGACGCTGAAGCCTTCGACGCGGCAGCGCTTCGTGGCGATCGAATTCGACTTCCTGCCGAAGGAGCAGGAGATCGCCGTCGTCTCCGCCGAAAGCGGCCTGTCCGAAGGCCAGGTCGCCATGCTCGTCGAGCTTGCCCGCAAGCTCCGCGCGCTAAAGGGCCACGACCTCGAGGAAGGCGTCTCGACCCGCCTGCTCGTCTACTGCGCGAGCCTGATCGATGCAGGACTGCCGATCCGCGAGGCGGTGCGCTCGGCGATGATCGAGCCTTTGACCGACGAGCCGGACGTGCGTGCCGGGCTCCTCGAAGTCGCCGATGCGGTGATCCGCTGAGAGGACAGGACTATGCTGGATTTCCTCGAACTCGAAGAGACGGTCGGACGTGCCTGGCATCGTCTGGCGGGGAACACCCGCACATGGCCGTGCTATCCCGGGGATGCGGTAAGCCTCGATGAAATCCAGCCCGTGCTCGCCGTCTGTTTCCGCGGGTTCGGCGGTGAGCACGCCGTGCAGGTTGCGCCCGCTCGCGGACGGACCTCCGGCCACCGCCTGAAGCTCCGCCAGCGGCTCGGATTAGGCGAGGAGAAACTGGTCCAGCCCTGCCGCGACCACGCGACGTTGATGTTGCCGCCGGCAATCGACCTCTTCCCCGACAAGGCGCTCAATCGCGACCTTTATGTCTGGCTCGCCGCGACCATGGCGGTGATGCCGCTGGAGCCGCTGGACGCGCGTGATCCGCTCATGCGCGATCTCGAGGCTCTCGCCCGCGCGGAGGCGACCGTCACCACAGTCCTGTCTGCCTTTCCGGGGCTCGAGCCGCGCTATCGCAGGCTCTGCGCCGCGGTGCTGAAGGAGCGTCGCCGCGGTACCCTGCCGTCAGTCGAGCAGCGTGTCGAGGACCGCATACGCGACCTTTTGCTGAAAGGCGTCGGTCGGCTTGCCGAGCCGGAGCCGCGCCAGTTTCCGGAGCGCGCGCCGCCCGGCTACCTGCCGATGCTGCCGGTGCCGCTCTGGCCGGACGCATTGATCCGTGAAGAGAGCGACGCCCGGACGGACGAGGATTCGCCGGCCTCTGCCGCAGACCGTCAGGCCGGCATTGCCGGTCGTCACGTCGCGACCCGGGAAAAGAAGGACGGACGCGAGCAGTCCCGCAGCCCCTTCATTCTCAACCGCTTCGAAAAGATCCTCGCCATGGCCGAGATGGTCAACGTCGACCGCCCCGGCGACGACAGCGACGACCACGACGCCGCTGCGGCGGAGGAACTGGACGACATGACGCTCGGCGAGCGCAAGGGCAGGCCCTCCGCACGCTTCCGTTTCGACCTCGACCTGCCGCCGGAGGCGCTGGACCGCACGCCACTCACGGCGGAGCTCACCTATCCGGAATGGGACTACCGGTCGAACGCCTACCTGAAGAACCATTGCCGCGTGCTCGCGAGCCCCGCCCCGGTGGAGGGTGAAACGCTGGAGGCCCGCGACGAAATGCGCAGCCTCATCCGTCGGGTGAAGCGGCAGTTCGAAGTGCTACGCCCGCGCCACGAGGTGCTGCGGGCACAGATCGACGGATCGGATCTCGATCTCGACGCCGTTGTGCGCGCAAGGACCGACCTTGCCGCCGGTGGGCAGGGCAGCGACCGTGTTCACCTGATGAGCCGCCCACAGGCACACGATCTCGCGGTGACGATCCTCGTCGACGTTTCTCTGTCGACGGATGCTTGGTTCGACGACCGCCGGGTGCTGGACGTCGAGAAGGAGGCTCTGCTGGTCCTCGCACACGGGCTTTCGGCCTGCGGCGACAACCATTCGATCCTGACGTTCACCTCGCGCCGGCGCTCCTGGGTGCGGGTTGAGACGGTCAAGGACTTCGGAGAACCGATGAATGCCACGGTGGAACGCCGGATCGCGGCGCTGAAGCCGGGCTACTATACCCGTATCGGCGCGGCAATCCGTCATGCCACCGCGGGGCTCAAGGAACAGCCGAACCGTCGCCGCCTGCTGCTGGTGTTGACCGACGGCAAGCCGAACGACGTCGATCACTACGAGGGGCGCTTTGCGCTCGAAGACAGCCGTCGGGCGGTCATTGAGGCGCGCCGCTCGGGCGTGCAGGTGTTCGGCGTGACGGTAGACAGGGAGGCGCAAGCCTACGTACCGGCGATCTTCGGGCAGAACGGCTACGCGATCGTTTCACACATTGCCCGGCTGCCTTCCGCGCTGCCGGCGATTTACCGCGGCCTGGCCGGATAGGGCGGAAGGCCAGCTGCGGGAAGGCCCGGCGAGGTGGGGATCGCCGGGCCTTACATTTTTTTGAGGTGAAGCCGAACTCAGCGCGCGGTCTTCTTCACGCCACCTTGGAATAGGTACGGCCGGCTTCCGCCAGATAGGCATCGAAGCACGCGGCGACGGAGCGGATGAGGAAGCGGTGGTCGGGCTTCACTGTGAGCATGCCGTCCTCGAGATCCACGACGCCGTCGCCTTTCAGCCGTTCGAGCATCGTGTTTGCATCGAGCAGCACTTCCGGATCAAAGCCGTGCTCGCCCGCAATCCCGTGAAGATCGGCGCGAAAATCGCACATCAGCCGCTCGATCACTGCCGCCCGCAACCGATCCTCGGCCGTCAGCCGATAGCCCTTCGCGGTGGCGAGCCTACCCGAGGCGACGTGCTGGGCATATTGCCCGATTGCCACCTCGTTCTGGGCATAGCCCTCCGCAGTGCGCCCGATTGCCGAAGCGCCGAGGCCGATCAGGGTCTTGCAGGCGTCTGTCGTATAACCCTGGAAATTCCGGTGCAGCCGCCCCTGCCGCTGGGCAAGCGAGAGCTCGTCCTCGGGCAGGGCGAAATGATCGAGCCCGATGCGCTGGTATCCGGCGGCGACAAGCGTTTCGGCGATGGCCTCGGCCTGCGCATTGCGTTCGGAGGCACCCGGAAGTGCAGCCTCGTCGATCATCCGCTGGTGCTTTTTGAAGGCGGGGATATGCGCGTAGCCGAAGACGGCGAACCGGTCCGGCCGCATGGCGATCGCGGTTTCCGCGGTCTCGATGCAGGAGCGCACGGTCTGGTGCGGCAGGCCATAGATGAGGTCGAAATTGATGCTGTCGACGCCGGTCCGGCGCAGCCCCTTCGCCGCGGCCTCGGTCTGCTCGGCGGTCTGGATGCGGTTGATCGCCTTCTGCACGACCGGATCGAAGCTCTGCACGCCGAGGCTTGCACGGTTGACGCCCGCCTGTCCGAGGGCCGCGATCATCTCTGCCCTGAGCGTGCGCGGATCGATTTCGACGGCGACCTCGGCGGCAGGCGAGAAATCGAAATTCTGCTGCAGGAACGCCATGAGGTCGAGGAACTCGGCGGCTTCCATGATCGTCGGCGTCCCGCCGCCGAAGTGCACGTTACCGACGCGCAAATGCCGTTTGGCAGCCGTGCCGACGGCGCGGACCTCGCGCTTCAGCACCTCGAGATAGTCGAGGATCGGCTGATCCTTCTGGGTGATCGAGGTATGGCAACCGCAATACCAGCACATCGACCGGCAGAAGGGGATGTGCAGGTAGAGCGAAACCGCCTCGCGCGCCGGGATTGCCGTCAGCCAGTCGCCATAGGTGCCGGCGCCGATGGCGGCGGAGAAGCGGGGTGCGGTCGGATAGCTGGTGTAGCGCGGCAGGCGCGCATCGCCATAGGTTTCGATGAAGTTCTTGTCCATGTCGCTTCGACCCTCGTTCTGTGGTGAAGCGCACGCTAGGGCGGGCACGAGACTTGTTCTTTGTTAAATCCCAAGGAGCGGCGCGATTATCTCCCCGGCAAAAAACCGACCTAGACCAGCAGGTAATAGACGCCGCTTGCGGCGATCATTCCGCCGAGCGCACGCACGACGTAGCCGCGATAGAGCTGGCCGAGCGCGAAGCCGATGCCGATGCCGAGGATGTGGATGAGGCCAGTCGAGACGACGAAGCCGACGGTGAAGGCGGCGGGATCGGTCGCCCTGAGCGTCAGCTGTCCGTGTGGATAGCCGTGGAAGATCGCGAAGAACGCGACGATGACGAGTGCTGCCCATTCCGGTGCCACCCAGCGGGCCGCGATCACCCCGCCGAGCACGAGGAGCGAGACGGCGATCGCGATCCGGATGAGGTCGTCGGGAAAGAGCCCGAGCATGCCGGCAAAGCCGCCGACGCACATGATGAGCGGGAAGGTGGCCGGAAGCGCCCACACCGACCTGCCACCCATCTGCGCGCCCCAGAGCCCGACGGCCAGCATCGCGAGGAAGTGATCGAAGCCGGCGAGCGGATGGCCGAAGCCGCTGCCGAAGCCGCCCATGACGCCGCCAAGCGCATGGGCAAAGGCTTGCGCGGGCACAGCCGCCATCCCGACCGTCGCAAAAATGACCGGCAGGAAAGATGCGCCGCGGCGGCGGATTCTGGACCGGCGGGGAGACTTCGGCAGGCGGGTCATGGTATTTCTCCAGGGTACGCGATGGCGTCCGACAGCGTCGTCCGACACGATCCATCTACAATCTCCGGTGATTCGGATATAGTCGAGACCCGACTCGCCGGCTCTCTGCCGGCGCCCTGCGACACGTCGAACGGGAGATCGTACCCATGCTGTTTTCGAATGTACCGCGTCGCGTTGCAGCGGTCGTGCTTTGCGGCCTTGCGCTGGCGACGGTGCCGGCCGTGGCGCAGGCGCACATCCTGCAGGGGCAGGCTGGCGGCTTTCTTCATGGCTTCGAGCATCCCCTTTCGGGCGTCGACCACATGCTGGCGATGTTCTGCGTCGGCCTCTGGGGCGCGCAGATGGGCGGTCGTGCCGTCTGGAGCCTGCCGATCGCCTTCCCACTGATCATGGTCGCCGGCGGTATGCTGGGGATTGCCGGCGTTCCGCTGCCGGCCGTCGAAAGCGGCATTGCTCTTTCCATCATCGTCCTCGGCGCCTCGATCGCCCTGCTGTGGCGCCCGCCGGAATGGCTCGCGCTTGCGGTGATCGGTGTCTTCGCGATCTTCCACGGCTATGCCCACGGCGCCGAATTGCCGAACGCCACCGACCCTGCCGACTATGCGATCGGCTTTGTCGTCGCGACCGGTCTCATCCATATCGCCGGCATCGCGGTCGGACTTCTCTTCCAGCGCGTGCGTGCGGGCGAGCTGTCGCGTGCGCTCGGCGGGCTGATCGGCCTCGGCGGCCTCTACTTCCTCGTTTCCTGATGTCACTGCAAAAGCCGGTGGTGGTGCCGTCGCGCCGAAATCTCCGTCTGGCGGCATGTGCGCTTGCACTCGCCGGCGCGGTGGCGCTCGCTGCTTCAGCGTATCAGTCCGGCTGGCAGGGCAACTGGTTGCTCGCCTCCGTCTTCACCGCTGAACGCATCCTGCCGCTTGCCGGCCTCGGCCTTCTCCTCGGCCAGTTGCCGCGGCGGGCGTTGCCGTTTGCTCTGGCATCCCTCGTATTCGGAACGGCCGCCGGTATTCTCTTCCGTGAGCCGTTCTTCACACTGATGGCGACGGCGTCGGGAGCGGCGGCGCACTTCTTCCTCACAGGGCCGATCGCCTGCGTGCTCATCGGCCTGCCGCTCGTGCTGCCGCGTGGCGCGCGGGCATGGATCGCCCTGCCGCTGCTGGCGCCCGCGGGCGCGGCTCTTGCGATTGCGACGCTTCTCGGCGACCCGACCCTGCACGAGTGGAGCTATCGGCCGCTGGCCTTTGCCGCTGAGGTCTGGATCTCGGCCACGGTGGCGCTTGCCGCGGCCGCCTTCGACCGGACCTGGCTCACGATTGCCGCCCGCATCTTCGCGAGCTGGCTGATCGCCATCGGCTTTCTATACGGCGGGGCGTATATGGCGGCAAAGCGCACGGCGCTCGAACCTCCGCCGTTTCCGGCGCTGCCGGACGACGGTGCGTTCCCGGGTTTCGGGCGTGTCCTGCAGGAACTCGACGGGAAGGAGCCTGCAGGATGATCCGCCGTTCTTTGCCGGTTCGGGCGTTCGTCGCCTCCCTTTTCTGGCTGGCGTCCGCGGGTCTCGCGGCGAGCCATCCGGATATCGCCGTGACCGCGCGCGTGCTGTTCGAT
This sequence comes from Ciceribacter thiooxidans, assembly GCF_014126615.1. Lineage (NCBI taxonomy): Bacteria > Pseudomonadati > Pseudomonadota > Alphaproteobacteria > Hyphomicrobiales > Rhizobiaceae > Ciceribacter > Ciceribacter thiooxidans. The sequence continues at coordinate 2,799,320 of NZ_CP059896.1, read as the reverse complement.
GTAAAGGCCGGCCGGCTGGTCGCGGTTGCCGAGAGCCTCGCAATCGACGAAGTCTCGAGCCGCCGTATGATCGCCCGGTTCGATGCGAATGGTGACGGCGTCTTCGATCCGGCTGAACGCGCGGTGATGCGCCGGGCTCTGACCGGCGACCTCGGCGGACCACGCTTCTTTGCGGAGCTCTCGGCCGACGGACAGCGGGTGGCGCTCGGCATGCCGGGCGCCTTCGATGCCACGGTTGCCAATGGTATCGTGACCATCGTTTTCGGCTTCCGGCTCAAGGAACCCGTCGCAGTCGCCGGCCGCAAGATCGAACTCATGGTGCGGGATCGCGACTATACCGCCGCGGTGGCCTTCGCTACGGATCGGCCCGCGCTCGTCCGAGGCGGCGAGGGCTGCACTGTCAGCCGCGAGATGCGTCCCACCGACGCGTATTTCGGCGGACTGATCGTGCCGGAAGCTGTCGTCCTCGCCTGCCGGTGAGCGTCAGAGGAAGATCTTCCGTTCCTCGTTCACCAGCTCCTGCAGGTATTGCACGACCGTGCGCACGCGCGTCAGATCGCGGGCGCTTTCGTGGAAGATCGTCCAGTAGGCGCGCCGGATCGCCACATCCGGCAGCACCCGGCAGAGCTCCGGATACTGCCTGGCGATATAGGTGTGCAGGATGCCGATACCGGCGCCGGAGCGCACCGCTTCGGTCTGCCCGATGGCACTCGATATCTCGAAGGCGGAATCCCAGCTGCGCGATATCTCGCCGGTATAATTGAGCGAGGCCGAGTAGATGAGGTCTTCCACGTAGCCGATCAGGCTGTGTTCCTTCAGCGCCTCGACATTCGCCGGCCCGCCCGCCTCCGAGAGATAGTCGCGCGACGCATAGAGGCCGAGCGTATATTCGGTGAGCTTGGAGGAGACGAGGCGGCCGGTCTCCGGGCGCTCGACGGTGATCGCGATATCGGCCTCGCGGCTCGAGAGCGAAAAGGCCCGCGGCACCGGCACGAGCTGGATCTTGAGCTGCGGATGGCGGTCGATGAGCCGCCCCAGCCGCGGCGCGAGGAAAGCGACGCCGAACCCGTCCGGCGCGCCGATCCGGACCGTCCCGGCGACCGCCGTGTCGGTGCGTCCGAGCCGTGCCTGGGCGGCCAGCATTTCGGTTTCGATGCGCTCGGCGGAGACGAGAAAGCCTTCGCCTTCGGCGGTGAGTTCGCAGCCATTGGTCCGCCGGACGAAGAGCCGGGTCTGCAGCGCCTCCTCGAGCGCGGTCAGCCGTCGTGACAGGGTCGCATGATTGACCCCGAGCCGCCTTGACGCGGCAAGGATCTGGCCGGCCCGCGCCACCGCAAGGAAGATACGCACGTCATCCCAGTTCATGGCGAGCCTCCGCAACCTCACGGGTCGTGGCGGCGACACCCCACTCTGCCCTGCCGGGCATCTCCCCCTCAAGGGGGGAGATCGGCCGGACGGAGCGTGCGTCGCTTCCCATGTGCCCGAACGGAAGAATCTCATCTTCAATAGGTGCAGCGTGACTGGCGGTGAATAATGCGGGCAGCAGCAATCTCCCCTCTGAGGGGGAGATGTCACGAAGTGACAGAGGGGGGTGAGAGCCTTGAACGTCGGCCGGAGCATCTCGCAACTGCCTCCATTAAACATCAATTTCTGCACAATAGATGCGTATATCATCGCGTTGTGTTGTGCAAATTAAAGTGGGATGCTGTGTCCAGCGAAAAACCTGAGGAGGCACATCCATGTATGAGATCGGGCATTTCATCGACGGCAAGCGCGTCGCCGGCACCAGCGGCCGCACCGCCCCCGTCTACAATCCGGCGACCGGCGAAGTGCAGGCGCAGGTGGCGCTTGCAAGCGCCGCCGAACTGAACGCCGCCGTCCAGTCTGCCAAGGCTGCACAGCCGAAATGGGCTGCCACCAACCCGCAGCGCCGCGCCCGTGTGTTCATGAAGTTCGTCCAGCTCCTGAACGACAACATGGACGAGCTTGCCGAAATGCTGTCGCGTGAGCACGGCAAGACCATCGAAGACGCCAAGGGCGACGTCGTCCGCGGCCTCGAAGTCTGCGAGTTCGTGATCGGCATTCCGCATCTTTCCAAGAGCGAGTTCACCGAAGGCGCCGGCCCGAACATCGACATGTATTCGATCCGCCAACCGGTCGGCATCGGCGCCGGCATCACGCCCTTCAACTTCCCCGGCATGATCCCGATGTGGATGTTCGCGCCGGCGATCGCCTGCGGCAACGCCTTCATCCTGAAGCCGTCCGAGCGTGACCCGTCCGTGCCGATGCGTCTTGCCGAACTGATGATCGAGGCTGGCCTTCCTGCCGGCATCCTCAACGTCGTCAACGGCGACAAGGAAGCCGTCGACGGTATCCTCACCCATCCGGAAATCGGCGCGGTCTCCTTCGTCGGCTCGACGCCGATCGCCCGCTACGTCTACGGCACGGCCGCGATGAACGGCAAGCGCGCCCAGTGCTTCGGCGGCGCCAAGAACCACATGATCATCATGCCCGATGCCGACATGGACCAGGCCGCCAACGCCCTGATGGGTGCGGGCTACGGTTCGGCCGGCGAGCGCTGCATGGCGATCTCGGTCGCCGTTCCGGTCGGCGAGGAAACCGCCAACCGGCTCATCGAGAAGCTTACCCCGATGGTCGAGTCACTGCGCATCGGCCCCTATACAGATGACAAGGCCGATTTGGGCCCGCTCGTCACCAAGGAAGCACGCGAACGCGTCCTCGGTCTCATCAATCGTGGTGTGGAACAGGGTGCGAAGCTCGTCGTCGACGGCCGCGATTTCAAGCTGCAGGGCTATGAGAACGGCAACTTCGTCGGCGGCTGCCTGTTCGACAACGTCACCCCTGACATGGACATCTACAAGACCGAGATCTTCGGACCGGTTCTCTCGGTGGTCCGCGCCAAGAACTATGAAGATGCGCTCTCGCTGCCGATGAAGCACGAATACGGCAATGGCGTCGCGATCTACACCCGCGACGGCGACGCCGCCCGCGACTTCGCAAGCCGCATCAACATCGGCATGGTCGGCGTCAACGTTCCGATCCCGGTTCCGCTCGCCTACCACTCCTTCGGTGGCTGGAAGGCTTCGTCCTTCGGCGACCTGAACCAGCACGGCACGGACTCGATCAAGTTCTGGACCCGCACCAAGACGATCACGAGCCGCTGGCCGTCCGGCATCAAGGATGGCGCCGAGTTCTCCATTCCGACGATGAAGTAAGACGAGGCTCATACCTCCCTCGCTCTCTCGGGCGAGGGGGCGCCGCAAAGCAAAACGGGCCCGAAAGGGCCTGTTCGTATTTCATGGGAAGCGTTCGCCGATTACATCGACGGTCCGTCGTTGAGACCGACCTTGTCGACCAGCTCGGATGCTTTCTTGCGGTTTGCGGCGATGTCCGCGAGCGGCAGCGTGTCGGGCTTGATCTCGCCGAAGGAGGCGACGACGTCGGAGACCTTGGCGCCCGGCATGACCGGATATTCGAAGACCTGCTCGGCATAGATTTCCTGTGCCTCCTTGGAGGCGAGGAATTCCATGAACTTCACGGCATTGTCCTTGTTCGGTGCGTTTTTCGCGAGTGCCATGCCGGAGATGTTGACGTGGGTGCCGCGATCGGCGGCGTTCGGGAAGAGGACCTTGATGGCGGCCGCCCATTCCTTCTCTTCCGGCTCCTTGTCGTTGGTAAGCATCAGGCCGACGTAATAGGTGTTGCCGAGCGCGATGTCGCATTCGCCGGACATGATCGCCTTGGCCTGGCTGCGGTCGTTGCCATCCGGCTTGCGGGCGAGGTTCTCCTTCAGGCCGCGCAGCCACTTTTCGGTGTATTCCTCGCCGTGATGGGCGACCATCGAGGCGAAGAGCCCGATATTGTAGGAGTGCTGACCGTCACGCATGCAGATCTTGCCCTTCCACTTGGGATCGGCGAGCTCCTCGTAGGTGATGGCGTCTTCCTTGACGCGGTCCTTCGAGGCATAGACGACACGGCCGCGGGTGGTGAGCCCGAACCAGTCACCGTCCGGATCGCGGTACTGGGCCGGAATCTGCGCGTTGATCGCCTCGTCGGAAAGCGGCTGGGTGACACCTCCGGACTTCGCCTCGACCAGGCGACCGATATCGACCGTCAGGATCACGTCGGCCGGCGAGTTGACGCCTTCTGCACTGATACGCTCGACCAGGCCCTTGTCGAGGAACAGGACATTCGCCTCGACGCCGGTTTCCTTGGAGAAGGCATCGATCAGCGGCTGGATGAGTTCCGGCTGGCGATAGGAATAGATGTTGACCTCGCCATCGGCCATGGCGGCTCCGCCCGCGGCGAGAAACGCCGCCGAAGCCAGAAGACCCGAACGCAGCATCCGTGAAAACGTCATGAAGGTGTCCCTTCCTGTCTCGTGTTGCATATTCTTGAGCGTAATAGTCATGAATACGGAGAGGTGTCAACGGACTCTTCGTCGCAGAGGCGGTGTAGAAATGTGAACTTGACTATTTTGGAATTGTTCAAAAGTACAAAAGGTCCTATATAGGGGGAACCCAAGCACGAGGAGTCATGCATGCGTTTGACGAAGCAGACCAATTATGCCGTGCGCATGCTGATGTACTGCGCGGCGAACAAGGACCGTCTGAGCCGCATCCCGGAGATCGCCAGGGCTTACGGCGTTTCGGAACTGTTCCTGTTCAAGATCCTGCAGCCGCTTAACAAGGCGGGACTGGTGGAAACGGTACGCGGCCGTAACGGCGGCGTGCGGCTCGGCCGTCCGGCCGACAAGATCACCCTGTTCGACGTTGTGAAGGTTACCGAAGACAGTTTTGCGATGGCCGAGTGTTTCGAGGATGACGGCGAGATCGATTGCCCTCTCGTCGACAGCTGCGGGCTGAATGCGGCCCTGCGCCGCGCGCTCGGCGCCTTCTTCGAGGTCCTGTCGGAGTACACGATCGAGGACCTCGTCAAGGCGCGTCCGCACATCAACTTCCTGCTTGGCCTGTCTGACGCGCCGGCAAAGACGGTCTCCGCGCCGGCCGCCTGATCGCGACAATAGCCCCTTTTGTCGAACCCCGCCGGACCGAAAGGTCGGCGGGGTTTTCGTTTGCCTTGTCTCTCTGAAATCGTCCACTGGGCGAACGCTCCCTCTTGAGTGATCGTTCTGGTCGGTTTACGTATACGTAAACGGAAAGGTGATGCCGCGGAGCGTCGTATTGCCGGGGCCTTGGGAGGGGACCATGTTCGACTATGTGATCGCTGGCGGCGGCTCGGCGGGTGCGGTTCTGGCTGCAAGGTTGAGCGAGGACCCAGACGTCAAGGTTTGCCTGCTGGAGGCGGGGGGATTGGGACGCGAATTGCTGCTGCGTGTGCCGTCGGGTGCCGCTGCGGTCGTGCCGGGGCGGTTGCCCTTTGCCAACTGGGCTTTCGAGACCGAACCGCAAGCGGAACTGAACGGCAGGCGCGGCTATCAGCCGCGCGGACGCGGTCTCGGCGGGTCGAGCCTCATCAATGCGATGCTCTATGTCCGGGGCCATGCCGGCGACTACGACGACTGGGCGGATGCCGGTTGCGACGGGTGGTCCTTTGCCGACGTGCTGCCGTGGTTCCTGAAAGCGGAGGACAATGCGCGTGGTGCCGGCCCCCTTCACGGCTCGGGCGGGCCGCTGCAGGTCAGCGATGCCGAATGGGCGCGGCCGGTGAACCAAGCGTTCCTTGCCGCCGGCGAGGAACGCGGCTTTCGTCGCAACGACGATTTCAACGGTCCGGATCAGGAGGGGATCGGCCTCTACCAGGCGACACAGTTCTGGCGCGGTCCGCGCAAGGGCGAGCGTTGCTCGGCGTCCGCCGCCTACCTGGCCGACCATCTCGACCGGCCGAACCTGACGATCGTCACCGGCGCTCGGGCGAGCCGCGTGCTTTTCGAGCATGGCCGCGCCTCTGCTGTCGCCTATCGGGTCGGTCGCCGCGAACTGATTGCCCGTGCCGCGCGCGAGGTGATTGTCGCCTGCGGTGCGCTGCAGTCGCCGCAATTGCTGATGCTCTCCGGTATCGGTCCCGCGGACGAACTGCGCCGCCACGGTATCGCGGTCGTCGCCGACAGTCCGGAGGTCGGGCGCAACCTGCAGGACCATCTCGATTTCACCATGATCTACCGCTCGCGTGACCGCGACATGATCGGCATCGGCCTTCACGGCACGGCCGACATCGCCCGGTCGGCGCGGGAATGGCGGCGTGAAGGCACCGGGCATCTGCGCTCGACCTTCGCCGAGTCGGGCGCCTTCCTGAAGACCGATCCGGCGCTCGACCGGCCGGACATCCAGCTCCACTTCGTCGTCGCCATGGTCGATGATCATGCCCGCCGGCTGCATATAGGCTACGGCTATTCCTGCCATGTCTGTCTGCTCAGGCCGCATTCGCGCGGGGCAGTGACGTTGAGGAGCGCCGATCCGCGGGCGGCGCCCCGCATCGACCCCGCCTATCTCTCCGACCCGCGTGACATGGCGGGCATGCTCGCCGGCACGAAGGTGATGCGCGACATCATGGAGGCGGGTGCGCTCGCCGGTTACCGCAAGCGTGAACTCTACGCAGAGGCCGGCGGCTCGGATGCGGCACTCACCGAACGCATTCGCGCTCGCGCCGACACGATCTACCATCCCGTCGGCACCTGCCGCATGGGTTCGGACGATCGCGCCGTCGTCGATCCGGCACTCCGGGTTCAGGGTGTCAAGGGGCTTCGTGTCATCGACGCCTCGGCGATGCCGACGCTGATCGGCGGTAACACCAATGCGCCGGTCATCATGATGGCCGAGAAGATCGCCGCCGAGATGCGCGCGGGCTGACTGCAGTTCACGTTCACCGCGGGTGGACTTGGACGCGCCGATCGCTATCTTCCGCTTCGTCGCAACGAGCACGGCGGGAGCGGACAGGTGGAACGGACGAAGACGGCAAGGCAGGGGGCGATCATCGTGATGGGCGTTTGCGGCTGCGGCAAGTCATCCGTCGGCGCGGCGATCGCCGAGCGCCTCGGTCTGCCCTTCATCGAAGGCGATGTCCTGCATCCGAAATCGAATGTCGAGAAGATGTCGCGTGGCGAACCCTTGAGTGACGATGACCGCTGGCCGTGGCTCGAAATCATCGGCCGGAGGATGGCCGAGGCTCTGGACCGCGGCGAGGGGATCGTCGTCTCCTGCTCGGCGCTGAAGAAAGTCTATCGCGACCGGCTGCGCGATGCGGTGGCCGGGCGGCTATCCTTCGTCTATCTCGAAGGCACGCGCGCGCTGCTGAGCGAGCGGATGGGGTCCCGCACGGGCCATTTCATGCCGACCTCTCTCCTCGACAGCCAGCTTGCAACACTCGAAGTGCCGACCGGCGAACCGGGCGTCGTGACGGTCGGTATCGACCGGGAGATCGACGAGATCGCAGATATTGCCGTCGCGGGGCTTTCGATCCGTTGAGAAAATGAGCGGGCTGTTTGGTGCCCGCTCGATGCTCCTCAGACGCCGAGCTTGTCGCGCAGGCCGTACCACCACGCGCCGAGAACGGTGAGCGGCACGCGGAAGGTTCGGCCGCCGGGGAAGGGAAGCGCCGGCAGCGAGGCCCAGACGTCGAAGCGTCCGGCATGTCCGCGGACGGCTTCACCGAGGATCTTGCCGAGGAGATGCGTCGTCGTCACCCCGTGGCCGGAATCGCCGTGGGAGAAATAGACGTTCTCCGAAAGTCGTCCGATATGCGGGACGCGTGTGAGCGTGAGGGCGAAATTGCCGCTCCAGGCGAAGTCGATGCGGGCGTCCTTCAGCTGCGGGAAGGTCTTCAGCATATTCGGGCGGATGACGCCGGTGAGGTTTGCCGGGTCATGCCCGCCATAGCCGATGCCGCCGCCGTAGAGCAGCCGGTTGTCGGCGGTGCGGCGGTAGTAGTCGAGCACGTAGTTCGCATCCTCGACGCAGTAGTTGGCCGGAAGCAGGTCCTCGATCAGCTTTGCGTCGAGTGGCTCCGTCGCCATGACCTGGCTGGAGACAGGCATCATCCGGTCGGTGATCTTCGGCAGCATGGAGCCGAGATAGGCATTGCCGCAGACGAGAACGTATTTTGCCTTCACCCGGCCCCTGGCCGTCTTCACGACGGGGCTCGCGCCCATGTCGAGGCCGGTGACCCGCGACTTCTCGAAGATCCGCACGCCGAGCCCTTCCGCAGCAGCGGCCTCGCCGAGCACGAGATTGAGCGGGTGAATGTGACCGCCGAGGCGATCGATCATGCCACCGACATAGCGGTCGGTCTTCACGTAGCGGCCGACCTCGGATTTCGAGACCATCTCGAGCCCGGTATGCCCGTGCTTTTCCCAGTTCGCCTTCACATGCGCCATCTCCTTGACCTGCTTGTCGGTGAAGGCGGCAAAGAAGCCGCCGTCGACGAGATCGCAGTGGATGCCGTATGTCGCGACGCGGCGGCGGATGATTTCGCCACCCTCGAGCGACATCTCGCCGAGCTTCACGGCCTTCTCCTGGCCGTAACGCTTCGCGATCACTTCGAGGTCACGGCTGTAGCCGTTGACGATCTGGCCGCCGTTGCGGCCGGAGGCGCCGAAGCCGATGCGCTCGCCTTCGAGCACCACCACCGAGAAGCCGTTCTCAGCGAGTTCCAGTGCGGCGGAAATACCGGTGAAGCCGGCGCCGATCACGCAGACGTCGGCCTCCGTCTCGCCTTCGAGTTCGGGACGGACGCGCTTGTCGTTGGCACTTGCCGCATACCAGGAATTAGTGTGGCCGGGATTGTTCGGGGAAGTCTGCATCGTCCTGTTCCTCTCAAACGGTCCGGATATAGGCGTCGTATTCCACGTCGGTGACGCGGAGCGAAAATTCCGAGATTTCCTGCTGCTTGCAGGCGGTGTAGAGCCCGCGATACTTCGGGCCGAGCGCCGCATAGGCGAAGCTCGACTTCGAAAAACGCTGCAGCGACTGGTCCCAGTTGGTCGGGAGCGGCTCGTGGTTGATCGCGTGCTCGTCGCCGCTGATCGCGCCACCCGGCTGCGTCTTCTCCTTCATGCCGGCGAGCGCGGCGCTCAGGATCATCGCGACGACGAGATAGGGGTTCGTATCGGCGCCGGCGACGCGATGCTCGATGCGGGTCGCGGGCCGGCTCGCGGTGATGACGCGCACCGCCGCCGAGCGGTTGTCGAAGCCCCAGGAGGCATAGGTCGGCGCATGTTCCGACGGCCGCAGCCGCCGGTAGGAATTCTGGTGGGGTGCGAAGACAGCCATGCTCTCGCCCATGGATTCCAGAAGCCCGCCGACCGAATGGAAGAGCGCCTCCGACGGCCCGTCTTCACCGGCGTAGATGTTGGCACCGGTCTCGTCGAGCACCGAGAAGTGCACATGCATGCCGCTACCCGCCTGCATGCCGTAGGGCTTCGCCATGAAGGTGGCGTCGAGATCGTGGCAGCGGGCAACCCCCTTGACGATGCGCTTCAGGAGCACCGCATAGTCGGCGGCGGCGAGCGCATCCGGCACGTGGTTCAGGTTGATCTCGTACTGGCCGGGGCCGTTTTCGCGCAGCGTCGTGTCGGCCGGCACCTTCTGGGCGCGGGCGGCGGTGGAAATCGCGTAAAAGACCTCCTCGAAATCCTGCAGTTCGGCGATCGAAAGCACCTGCGTCTGGCCGGTATGCCAGCGGCCCTCGCGAGTCTTCGGCGGGCGCACCGGATCGAGCGCCGAGCGCACCGGATCGATGAGATAGAATTCGAGCTCGGTCGCAACGACCGGCGTCAGCCCGAGCTTGCGGTAGCGCTCGACCACGCTTGCCAGCACGTTGCGCGGATTGGCGTAAAAGCCGCTGCCGTCCGGATTGCGCATCTCCAGCAGCACCTGCGCCGTCGGCCGCGAAAGCCAGGTGACGCGCGACAGCGTGCCGGGAACCGGAAAGCAGAGCCCGTCGGGGTCACCGGTGCCTTCTGCGAGCCCCGCGGCATTGACGTCGCGTCCCCATACGTCGAGCGCATAGACCGAGCGCGGCATCGCCATGCCCTTGGTCAGGACGTCGAGAGCGCGTTCGCGCGGGATCCACTTGCCCCGCGGAACGCCATTGACGTCGATGACGAAGGCTTCCAGCACTTCGATGTCGGGGTTTGCTTCGAAAAAGGTTTTGGCTTGGCATTCAATATCCATAAGGCACCGGCAATGGTTTCAACGATCTGACCTTCGCATGCGGAAAAACGCACGCGCAACGGTATCGAACGACGCTAACGGTCGCCGAAATCTCCGTGGTAGTTCAGAAAGCGAAACATGCCTCAGCCTCTACAGTAGTCTTCTGCCGGGGCGTATCGGAAGGTGCGAAGATAAGGAACACAGCCCGGCAGATTTCCGCGACCGCGCGGAAACTTGGTCTTTCGACCGAAGACACCGCTATCACGAAATTGCCGCATTTGCCAGCCCCGCGGCGAGGAGCGCGGCAGGGCGGCAAATCTCTCAAGCCTTGAACCGCTCCGGCCGCCAGGCGCTCATGTCGAGGAACGGCGTGTCGCCGGTGACGGCCTCGGCGATCAGCCGTCCGGTGACGGGGCCGAGGGTGAGCCCGTGATGGGCGTGCCCGAAGGCGAACCAGAGGCCGTCGTGGCGCGGCGCCTTGCCGATAATCGGCATCATGTCCGGCGTGCATGGCCGCGCCCCCATCCACGGTTCGGGATCGAGCCGTTCGCCGAGCGGGAAGATCGTGCGCGCCACCTTTTCGGCGCGCTCGACCTGCACCGGCGACTTCGGCGCGTCGCGGTCGGCGAATTCCGCACCCGTGGTCAGGCGGATGCCCTTGTCCATCGGCGCGAGGAAATAGCCGCGCTCCTTGTCCATGGTCCAGTTGTTGAGGACGGCATTGCCGGCCGGCGCATAGTGCATGTGGTAGCCGCGCTTGACGCCGACGATGAAGCTGTAGCCGAGCGTGCGGGTCACGTCCTCCGACCAGGGGCCGAGCGCCAGAACGACGTCCTTGCCTTCCACCGTGCCGTCGGCGGTCTTGACCTGCCAGCCCTTGCCGGAGGCGGCGGGCTTCAGCGTCGTGGCGTCACCCCTGACGAACTTGCCGCCGAGGCTTTCGAAATAGGCGAGATAGGCCATGGTCAGCCCGTGCGGGTCGGTGACCGACCAGGGGTCGTTCCATTTCAGCGCGCCGACGAACTTGCCCGTCAGGTGCGGCTCGACGCGGGCGAGGTCGTCCGCCGTCAGCGCGGTGAATTTGATGGCCGCGACCTTCGCCAGCCGCTCGGCCTCGGCGACTTCCTTGTCCATCGCCGCCTTGGTGCGGAAGGCTTCCATCCAGCCGTCCTTGCGGATCAGGCGCTCGGCACCGGCGGCCTTGATCAGGTCGGCATGTTCCGAAACCGAATTCTCGATGAGCGGCGCGTAGGCGTTGGCGATCGCCTGATGGCGCACCTCGTTCGAATGCCACCAGTAGCGCGACAGGAACGGCACGAGCTTCGGCATGGCCGTCGGATGGTAATACGCGTCGATCCGGTTGTTGAGCCCGTAGCGCACCAGCATTCCGACTTCCTGCGGGAAGCCGTAGGGCACGATGCCCTCGCGCTGGATCAACCCCGCATTGCCGAACGAGGTTTCTTCACCGGCCCCCCGCCGGTCGACCAGCACCACCGAGCGGCCGCGGCGGGCGAGATGGATGGCGGTGGAAACGCCGACGATACCGGCGCCGAGCACGATCGAATCTGCAGACATTCTTTTCAGGATTCCGTTGCTGTCACGTCTTTCGTGAACATTGCAATTGTCGATGCCGCCGCGCAAATGGAAAAATGCAAAGATCTGTCGATTGCCGGCAGGCGTTGCAAAAATGCGCTGAGTCTTCGCAGACTCTTCGACAAGGGCCATGAAAATAGCCACGATCCGTTGTCGAGGCGGCTCCGGATCGCAGGTTTCATCAGGTCGTCACACTGAGCGCGTCAGCCCGCCGTCGACACGGATGTTCTGTCCCGTAATGTAGGCGGCGCCATCGGAGGCGAGGAAGGCGACGGTCGCGGCGATTTCCGCGCTGGTGCCGTAGCGTTTCATCGGCACGGCCGAGCGGCGTTCCTCGGTGGCAGGCAGGCTGTCGATCCAGCCGGGCAGGACGTTGTTCATGCGGATATTGTCCGCCGCATAGGTATCCGCGAAGATTTTGGTGAAGGCGGCAAGGCCCGCGCGGGCGACCGCGGAGGTGGGGAACATCGACGACGGCTCGAAGGCCCAGGCGGTCGAGATGTTGATGACGACGCCGGATTTCTGCTTCTGCATGATCGGCATGACGAGCCGCGTCGGACGCACGGCGTTGAGGAAATAGACATCCATGCCCGTGTGCCAGTCCTCGTCGGTCAGGTCGAGGACCGGCTTGCGCGGCCCGTGGCCGGCGCTGTTCACCAGCACGTCGACCCGCCCCCATTTCTCGACGGTGGCATCCACGAGACGTTTGAGATCGTCATTCGACTGGTTGGAGCCGGTGATCCCGATGCCGCCCAGCTCTTCGGCCAGCGCCTCGCCCTTTCCGGACGAGGAGAGGATCGCGACGTTGAACCCATCCGCCGCAAGGCGCCGGGCGCATTCCGCTCCCATGCCGCTCCCGCCCGCGGTGACGATGGCTACTTTCTTGACCGACATTGCAAGATCCTCTCTTTCATGATGGGTTCCGTCGCAGGCCCGATATCGTCTGACGTAGGACTGTTTTATCGTAACGAAAGGGGTCCTCCTCCTTTTGGCAAGGAAAAACGATCGGAGCGTTGGCTTCTGAACGCGCCGCGGCACTGCCGGCGTCAGGTCGCCGACGATGTCGTAACGGGCTCCGGGATGCCTGTAAGAGTTTCCGGCGAGCATTGGCCGGGAACTGCGATGTCGTGCCGTTGATGGGCCGGTGGGCGGCGGGCTCTCTCGGCGGCCGATGGGCACAGAGACGCCCTGAGATCGGCTGTTGAAAGAAACAACTGTGGGTTATCTGTCGGCTGCCCGTTGTGGCCGCACCGTTTGCGGCGGTTGGCGTCGTTGACATCGGTACGGAGTTGCTGATCGAACATATTTCGCTGCCGGACAGCAGTGGCAGCTTCATGTGGAGAACTTATGTCGCCGTCGCAGTTGATCTTTCCGGGAACCGGCTGATGATCGGGACCGGCTCGCCCGTCGCATTGCCGTCGCTCTCCGCGACGTGCGCCGTTCACGAGGACATCGCACATGCCGAATGATCACGGGCATACCCATATTGATCCCAAGTCCGGGGACCGCCGGGTTTCCATCGCGATCTGGGCGAACGGCCTGCTGACCGTCGCACAGATTGTCGGCGGCCTGCTGTCCGGCAGTCTGGCCCTCATCGCGGATGCGCTTCATAACCTGTCCGACATGGCCTCGCTGGTCATCGCCTTCGCGGCACGCAAGATCGCGCGGCGACCGGCGGACGAGACGATGACCTTCGGTTACGGTCGGATCGAGATTGTCGCCGCGCTGATAAACTATACCACGTTGATCCTCGTCGGCCTCTATCTCATCTACGAAGGCGGCATGCGGATGATCAGTCCGCCCGAGGTAGGCGGCTGGACGGTCGTCATTCTTGGTGGTGTGGCGCTGGCGGTGGACACGCTGACTGCGCTGCTCACCTGGTCGATGCAGAAGGGGAGCGTGAATATCCGAGCGCTTTTCCTGCACAACCTGTCGGATGCGCTGGCCTCGGTCGCGGTCATCGTCGCGGGCGCGGTGATTATCCTTTACGACATGCGGTGGGTCGATCCCGCCACGACGATCGGCATTGCCCTCTATGTTCTCTACATGGCCTTCACGGAGATCGGCGGCCCCATTCGAACGCTCATGCTGGGCAGTCCTCCCGACATCGACAACAACGCTGTGGTGAACGCGATACGCGCGGTCGACGGAGTGGTCGACATCCACCACGCTCATCTCTGGCAGATGCAGGAACATGCTGCCGCGCTCGATACGCATGTCGTGGTCGAGCAGGAAGCCTGGGGCCGTCTCCACGATATCAAGCGCGCCATCAAGCAGGTGCTCGAGGAGGAGTTCGGCATCGCTCACTCGACGCTCGAGTTTGAGCGGGAGGATCAGGCCCATCGGGGCGCTGGCCTCTATGGACATGGCGCGAACCGGAAGGAGCAAACGCAGTGACGGTGGCCGGAATGCGGCATTGCGAGCGGCAGGCAACAGGTGTGGCGACCGCCTTCCGTCGGCCTTTCGCCAGAATGGGTCGGCAGGACTGGAAAATCAGGGAATTAGGGGCTTTAGTGACAATTGGCTGGGGAGGCCTGGATTTTCACATGACTTCAAAGACTTATCAAAATCGCCTTTGAGTTCCCTATGTTGTCCCGCCGGGCGACCGTGGATGCCATCTATGTGCCCTGGCTTTGGGCATCAGTCAACGGGCGGATAAAGCGGCAATTATTTCCGCTGTCTGACTTCGAACTGGCCGTCTGGTGGCGACAAAGCGCTCTGCTACTTCGCGCCCACTTGTAGGTCATGCAGGACGCCGTCGCGCTTGCCGGAACCAGGCATCGCTTTGGGCACGGCCTCCTCCAGAGCGCGTCATAAAGCTAACGTCGCTACGCAGGCGTTAGATGACCGACAAGGACCGATACCGGTCCTTGGAACCAGAGGGATCAGGTCCCGGGTCTGTCGCAAGGAGGCCTTCGTTCGAGCATCGACGATTTGCGATTTGACGCGCTGACTGGCAAGGGGCAATCTGCGTTGATGGGCGGAAACCGAGGAGAACCTGTCCTCTTGCGGTTTGAGGGAGGATGACATGCTCACGCGGCGGAGCGCGATCATGATGGGGGCTGCCGTCTGTGCGGCACCCCTGGTGCGGGCACAGACGGCCGAGCCGTTCCGCTTTGCGCTGACCCCGGTCTTTCTGGACAATGATGCCGCCGTGATCTCCGCCCTGCGTGGGGCGCTTGCGGCTGCGATGGGACAGGAGATCGAGCTTGTTCAAAGGCGCACCTATCAGGAGATCACGGGCGCGCTTCTGGATGGGTCGGTCGATGCGGCCTGGACTTGCGGTTATCCCTTCCTGCAACACCGGGCGGAACTGTCGCTTCTTGGGGTGCCCGTCTGGCGGGGCGAGCCGCTCTACCAGTCCTATCTGATCGTGGCTGAAGACGACCCCGCAACGGGCTTAGCCGACTTGCGTGGTGGCACGCATGCCTTTTCGGACCCCGACAGCAATTCGGGCTTTCTGGTCACGGCATCAGATCTTGTCCGTATGGGTGAGGTGGCAGACAAGTTCTTTTCCCGGGCGATTTTTACCTATGGTCACCGCAATGTTGTCCGTGCGGTCGCGGGCGGACTGACACGGTCAGGCAGCGTCGACGGCTATGTCTGGGAGGTCTTGAACAGCGTCGAGCCTGATCTGACGGCCCGGACCAGGGTCGTCGAGCGGTCGGAAAAGCTCGGCTTTCCTCCCTTTGTCGCACGCAGTGACCGCATGGCCGAGGCTGGGACTGTGGCCTGTGCGGCGGCGCTCAAGAGCCTTGATCAGACCGATCAGGGCCAAACGGTGTTGCAGCTCTTGTATCTCGACGGTGTCACGGCCGCCGAGCCACCGCTATTCGACGGCATCGCCGCGCGCATGGCGATTATGGAGGGCGGATGAAGCCTCTGTCCCGCTTTGGGAACCTTCCCGTCACATTGCGCGTGCCCTTGATTACAGCCGCGCTGATGATTCTGCTGGGGCTGGTGGCCAGCCAAGGCGTGCTTTCCGCCCTGGGCCGTGTGCAGGACGCCCGGCTGTCCGAGACGGCACGGCTGCATATGGAGGGCCTTTCAGTCGCCCTTGGCCCATCGGTCCTGCGGCAGGATGTCTGGGAGGTTTACGACATCCTCGACCGGGCGCGACCGGGAAGCGAAGGGCAGCGTCTTTTGCTGACCGTGGTGACGGATGAGCGTGCTCGCGTGCTCGCCGCAACCGATCCGCGCCGCGCACCGGTGGGCGGGGATGCACGGGATTTCGAGAGCGGGGCGGTCGCTCCGGAAGCTGTGCGGATGACCGGTAATCCCGTCCTGCGGGTGGCTGCACCCCTGCAATATCAGGGCCGTACCGTTGGCGGGATCGTCACGGAACTGGACGTGACCGACCTGCTGGCCGAGCGGCGTGACGTGACCCTGTGGCTTCTGTTCGGCAACGCCCTGGCGACGGCGGTTTTGGCCTTTGGCGGCTGGTTCGCCGTGGCGCGTATCCTGCGTCCCGTTGGAGCATTGGTGCAGGCGATGGATGCGTCGGACGGTGCCCCACGGCCCATTCCCGAGGCCGAGATCCCCCATGGCGATCCAAGGTTGGCGAGGTTGATCGAGACCTATAACCGCATGACCACAGCCGTGGAGGAACGGGCGGAAGCCGAACGTCGGCTGGCCGACCGGGAGCGCTTTGTCAGCCTGGGGCGACTTTCCTCCTCGTTGGCGCATGAGATCAACAATCCGCTGGGAGGCCTGCTGAATGCCGCCGACACCATCCACACCTATGCCGACCGGCCCGATGTGGTGCGCCAATCGGCAGAATTGATGCAGCGCGGCTTGGGTCATCTGCGCGACGTGACGCGGGCGATCCTTGATCAGAACCGGCTTGACCGTGCGGGGCAACCGCTGCGCGCCGAAGACTTCGAGGACCTGCATCTGCTGTTTGAACCCGAGGCTTACGGTCGCGGTCAGGTCCTGGATTGGCGGATTGCCGCGGGGGCGGCACTGCTGGCGCGTCAACCCGCGGCCCCGGTGCGGCAGGTGGCGCTGAACCTGCTTTTGAATGCCGGAGCGGCGGCGGGGAGAATGGTCAGGTTGGCCTGAACGTGGCGAATGAGGGCGACGAGCTATCGATTTCGGTGAGTAACACCGGCGCGGCCATGAGCGAGGCCGATCTCGGGCGCCTCCTGGCCTCTGGCCCGTTGCCACCGGGGGGCGGGGTCGGTCTTCGGTTGGTGCATGACATCGTGGCGGGGCTTGGGGGTAGGCTGCTCCACGAGCGGATCGGCGATCAGACGGTGATTCGGGTCAATCTGCCACCGCACGGGGGCGACCATGCTTGAAGGACGCCGGATCGTGTTGGTGGAGGACGACAAGATCATGGGCGCATCCCTGGTCCAGCGCCTGACGCTGGAGGGGGCCGAGGTGGAATGGCATCGAGGCGTCGCCCGTGCCCTGCCTGCCATCCGCACGCCGCGCAAGGTGCTGGACGCGGTGGTCTGCGACATTCGTCTGCCGGACGGCACGGGCGAGGAGCTTTACGACACCCTCATCAGCACCGGCCATCCGCCGCCGTTTCTGTTCATCACCGGGCAAGGCGGGGTTGATCAAGCGGTGCGACTGATCCGCTCGGGTGCGGCGGATTACATCACCAAGCCCTTTGAGATCGGGGCTTTCCTGAAACGTCTGGCCACGGTCATGCGACCCCGGCCAGATCAGGATATGCCCCCGGAGACCGGCATCAGCGTCGCGGCGCGTGCCGTGGACCGCCAGGTGGCCGAGGCGGCGCTACGTGAAACAGCACTTCTGATCCGGGGTGCCTCGGGTCTTGGCAAGCTGCGGCTGGCAAGGCGCGTGCATGATCTGTCGGACCGCAAGGTCGCACCGTTCGTGGTCTGCAATGCGCTGCGCGACACCGTCGGGCCCGAAGAGTTGCAAAGAGCGATAGAGCAAGTTCGCGATGGCTCGCTGGTCATCGTCGGGATCGCGCGACTGACGCCTGCTGCGCAAGATGTTCTGATGGCAGCCTTGGCGTCCCCCTCGTTTCGGCTGATCGCCACGTCTGGGCCGCAGGCCGCCGAGGATGCGCAAGCCCTCCGGTCCGACCTTGCCGCTCTGCTTCGCTCGCATGAAGTCGTGGTACCCCCTCTGGCGGACCGCCCCGATGACGCGGTTTGGCTGGCGGCACGACTGTTCCCCGGCCTCAACGCCCGCCGGGCCGTGCCATTGATCGGTATCACGGCCGCGGCCGAAGATGCCCTCCGGTCGCACGACTGGCCTGACAACGGGCGAGAAGTGCGCGCCCGGCTGATGCGGGCGATCGAGGCGGCGGAAGGCGAGATGGTCTTGACCTCGGACATTTTCCCCGAGCGCGCGGCGGACGCGACGCTGCGTTCTCTCGCCGAGGTGCGCGATGCAGCGGAACGGGCACAGATCATGGCGGCGCTGGATCGGACCAGCGGGCAGGTCGGTGAGGCGGCAAAGCTGCTCCGGGTGTCGCGCACGACGCTGTGGGAGAAGATGCAAAAGCTGGGCTTATAGGCGGCATCTCATGTTCGGAAATCCGAACACCTGGAATTTCTTTGCAATTATAATGCCTTCCCGCAGCGCAGCGGTGCCCGTTGGGCCGTTGCCTCGCCTCCGGCCCCTCCCTTATCCTTGGGGCAATTGGCTCTAGGGAGGAGAGATACCATGAAATGCAATCGGTTGGTCGATGTGGGCCGCCGTCAGTTCCTGCGCGGAGGTGCTCTCGGCGTGGCAGGGGCTGCGGCGGCGACTGTGATGCCTTCAGGGCAGGCACAGGCGCAGCAGGCGCGCGCGATGGTGGACTATCCCTCCACCAAGCTCGCCAATCTTTCGGACCTGAAGGTCAACGAGCCGATGGACATCGGCTATCCTGATGCCGACAGCCCCGGCATCCTGTTGAAACTCGGTAGCCCCGTCGAGGGCGGCGCGGGCCCCGACGGCGATGTCGTGGCCTATTCGGTGCTCTGCCCGCACAAGGGTTTCTACATGAGCTACCACGCCGCCGACAAAACCCTGAACTGTCCCGGCCACTACAGCCGGTTCGACTGCGAGAAGGGTGGCCAGCAGGTATGGGGCCACGCCACGCAGAACCTGCCCCAGTTCGTCCTGCGGGTAGACGAGAAGGGCGACATCTATGCCGAAGGCGCGGACGAGCTGATCTATGGCCGTCTGTCCAACGTGCTGCAAGGGTAAGGGGGCGATCATGGCTTACAAACGCAACATCGACCGCCTGCCGATCATTCCCGCAGGCGCCAAGGAACACAACGTCACTTGCCACTACTGTATCGTCGGCTGCGGCTACAAGGCCTATACTTGGCCGCTGAAAACCCAGGGCTCGACGGACAGCAACTGGATCGGCGAAGACCTGTCCAAGCAGCAGGCTGCCGAGACCGAAGCCTGGTATGCGCCGTCGATGTACAACGTCGTCAAGCAGAACGGCAAAGATGTGCATCTGGTCATCAAACCCGATGTGCACTGCCAGGTGAACTCGGGCCTCGGCTCGATCCGCGGCGCGCGGATGGCGGAAAACCGTCGCTCGGACGTGAACGGAACCCAGCAGCAGCGCCTGACGGAACCGATGGTCTGGCGCTACGGCACCTGGCAACCGACCTCATGGGACGATGCGCTGGATCTGGTGGCCCGCGTCACCGCCCGGGTGATCGACAAGGACAACGAGAACGATCTTTACGTCTCGATGTTCGACCACGGCGGATCGGCGGGTGGCTATGAAAACACCTGGGGCACCGGCAAGCTCTACTTCGAGTCGATGAAGGTCAAGCACTGTCGCATCCACAACCGCCCGGCCTATATGTCCGAGGTCCATTCCAGCCGCGACATGGGCGTGGACGAGTTGAACTACAACTACGGCGACTACGAGGTGACCGACACGATCTTCCTCGTCGGCACCAACCCGATGGAATGTCAGACCAATCTGTTCCTGAACCATATGGTCAAGGGCATGCAGAACGGGGCGAAGGTGGTCATCTCGGATCCGCGCCGCACGGTAACGGTGGACAGCTGTGAGCAAGTCGCCGGCGCTGAAAACGTGCTGCACCTGCCGATCACCACCGGGTCGGACGTGGCACTGCACAACACGCTCTTCACCTATATTGCGGATCAGGGCTGGGTCGATTCGGACTTCATCGCCAAATCGACCTTCCAGGGCGATGTGGCTGTCGCGGCGGACAGCGCCTATCCGGCCTCGCTTGGGTCATTCGAGGCCGCTCGCGTCGCCTGCAAGATGAGCCTGGCCGACGGGGCCGCCGCCACCGGCCTGACCGAGGCTCAGATCATTCAGGCTGCCGAATGGATCGCCAAGCCCAAGGACGACGGCAGCCGCCGCAAATGCGTGACCGGCTATGAAAAGGGCATCATCTGGGGCAACGACAACTACCGTGCCATCGGCAGTCTGCTGAACATTGCGCTCGCCACGGGCAATGTGGGCCGCGAAGGCGGCGGTTGCTGCCGCCTCGGCGGTCACCAGGAGGGCTACTATCGCCCGTCGGACGCCCATGTTGGGCGCCCGGCCCCCTACATCGACCAGATGATCATCGCCGGCGGTGGCAAGGTGCATCACATCTGGGCCAACGACCACTACAAGACCACCCTGAATGCGGCCGAATTCAAACGTGTTTACAACCGCCGGTCCAACATGGTGAAGGAAGCCATGGATGCCCGTGCCGGGGCGACGCGTGAAGAGATGGTCGATGCCATCGTCGCGGCTATCAACGCGGGCGGGCTGTTCGTGGTCGATGTAGACATCATCCACAGCCAGATAGGCCAAGCTGCGCATGTGATCCTGCCAGCGGTCGAGTCGGGCGAGATGAACCTCACCTCGATGAATGGCGAACGTCGGCTGCGTCTGACAGAGAAGTACATGGACGCACCCGGATCGGCCAAACCCGACTGCCTGATCGCGGCCGGATTGGCCCAGGCGCTGGAGCGTGTTCTGCGCGAAGAGGGTCGGACGGAATACGCCGACCAGTTCAAGGGCTATGATTGGGCCACCGAGGAAGACGCCTTCTTGGACGGCTACAATAAGGGCAACCCGGAAGTCACCTATGACCGCCTGCGCGCCATGGGCAACGACGGGGTGCTTGAGCCGGTGACCGGTTTTGCCGATGGCAAACTTGTCGGGACCAACCGACTATATGAGGACGGCGCCTTCACGCGGCACGGACGTGAGGACAAGAAGGCCCTGTTCTGCATGGGCGAATGGCGCGGGTGGCAAGCGGCTGGCAAGGCCCAGCAAAAGGCCAACTACCGCTTCCTGATCAACAACGGCCGCGCCAACATGAACTGGCAGAACTGGTTCCTCGATCAGGCCAACGAGTTCGTGATGGACCGCTTCCCTGTGCCTTTCATCCAGATCAATCCCGAGGACATGGCCGAACTGGGCATCAAGGCGGGCGATATGGTCGAGGTGCACAACGATGTCGGGGCCACGCAGGCGCTCGCGTACCCCGAGCCGACCGCGAAACGCAACGAGACCTTCATGATCTTCGGCGCGCCGAACGGTGCACAAGGCAATATCGTGAACGCGGGCGTGAACGAGCTGATCCTGCCGAACTACAAGCACACCTGGGCCAACATCCGCAAAATCTCGGATGCCACCCCGGCCTCGGCGGCGGTCTCCTACAAGTCGTGGGAAGTCGAGCTCTGACCAGAGCCTACGCCGCCCGGAACGGGTCCGGGCGGCGCCTTCGTCTCGGGGAAGCCGCATGAAACTTGCCTATGTCACCTTGCAGGGCCGCGGTCGCACCGATGCCCTGATCGCCGAAGTGGCGCATCTGCTGGCGGCCGATGGGGTCCGGCTGGCCGGGACCGTGCAGTCAAAC
This sequence comes from Ciceribacter thiooxidans, assembly GCF_014126615.1. Classification (NCBI taxonomy): domain Bacteria; kingdom Pseudomonadati; phylum Pseudomonadota; class Alphaproteobacteria; order Hyphomicrobiales; family Rhizobiaceae; genus Ciceribacter; species Ciceribacter thiooxidans. Next base: position 2,777,776 of record NZ_CP059896.1, on the reverse strand, counting down.
CACGAACGCCCGGACCGGCGCAAATGCGACATGGACCTGGCCGTTCTGCCCGATGGGCCGATCGTCCGGATCAGTGAGGATCGGGGCGATCTGGCCCGCGGCTGCACGCTCGACTCCGGCGCGCTGGAGCAGACGGTGGTCGCCGTTCAGCAGCGACTGCCGGGGGCAGAAATGCTGATCGTCAACAAGTTCGGCAAGCGTGAGGCCGAGGGTAAGGGCCTGGTCCCCGTGATCGCCGAAGCGCTCGAGATGGGTCTGCCCGTCCTGATCGGCGTGAATGGCCTCAACCTTGCGGCCTTCCTCGCCTTCGCCGGGGAAGACGTCTTCGCCCTGCCGGCCGACTCCGCCCTGATCGCCCAATGGTGCAAGGCTTCGGCCCGGGTGGAAGGTGCCCGAGCGTCTTCGCCCAGCGCGGACGAGCCCCGAACCCGCGAACTTAGCCTCCTCTGTTGATCCTTGCTGAAAGCGGAGCCGGCGCTTTCACCGGGAGTTGGCTCCGGCCTATATATGGAAGCCTGGTTGCCACGGCTTCTCAGCGCAAATCACCGTCGGATGTCGCAATCATAAGCGGCAGACCACGTGTGCCGATCAATATCCTTGAATGAACAAGACGAGCACGATCTGGGCGACACCGAGAAGCAGGATCAGCGCGTCGTGATCTTGCGGACGCATCCGTAAAACCTCCTTTGCTTCTCCCGCAAAAGTTTCACCTTTCTTGCCGTTCACGCAGGCAGGTACGTCCACGCTGTCCTTGCGCAAGGCCCAAGTGGTCCGGGGATGCCGCGCCTGCGACATCTCGTCCGGCAGGCCGTTTCCCTCCTCCTGCCGTCTTGCAAAATCCTGTACCCTGGCGTACGCGTCTATGCGCATAAGCGCAAAAGGTGATGCATGATACTTTCTCCCCTGATGGCCCTTGCCGAACCGACCCGGCTTGCGGCGGTTTCCATCCTCTGGGACGGCTCCGAGCACTGTGTCTGCGAACTGATGAAGCGGCTCGACGCCACGCAGAGCCGCATGTCCCGGCATATGCAGACGCTGAAGCAGGCGGGTCTGGTGGTGGACCGACGCGATGCGCAGTGGGTGCGCTATCGCCTGAACCCTGACATGAGGCCCGAGGTGCGCAACGTGCTTGCCGCCGTCATGGCCGCGACCGATGCCGCCGAAAGAAAGAACGCCGCCTGACCCATACGGACGGAGCGGCGGGACGCCGTCTCCGCGGAGCATGCCCCATGACAACACTCTTCGGCTGGCTGAATGACCAGTTGCTGCGCATGCAATGGCTGTCGGATCTGGTCGCCTATGTGCTGCACGATCTGGCGGGGCTCGATCTTGCCGGCCGGGTCGGCGCAAGCATCCATTTCTTCATCTATGACGTCATCAAGATCTTCATCCTGCTCTCGGTGCTGATCTTCTCGATCTCCTGGGTGCAGAGCTATTTTCCCCCGGAGCGCACTCGGCGCATCCTCGGCCGCTACAACGGCATCGGAGCCAACATTCTCGGCGCCCTGCTCGGCACCATCACGCCCTTCTGCTCCTGCTCGTCGATCCCGCTGTTCATCGGCTTCACCGCGGCCGGCTTGCCGCTCGGCGTGACCTTCTCGTTCCTGATTTCCTCGCCGCTCGTCGATCTCGCCTCGGTGATCCTGCTCGCCAGCATCTTCAACTGGTCGGTCGCGCTTGCCTATGTGGCGGTCGGACTGGTTCTGGCCGTCATCGGCGGGACGTTCATCGGCCGGGCGGGCATGGAAGGCCAAGTCGAGGATTTCGTCTACGCCATGCCGAATGTCGAGCTGGAACAGCAGGTCATGACGCGTGGCGATCGCGCCGCCTATGCGAAGGAGCAGGTCGCCGATATCGTCCGGCGCGTCTGGCCCTATATCCTGATCGGTGTCGGCATCGGTGCGGCGATCCATAACTGGCTGCCGGAAGAGGTCATCACCGGCCTGCTCGGCCAGGACAAGTGGTGGTCCGTCCCGGTCGCGACCGTGGTCGGCATCCCGATGTATGCCGACATCTTCGGCACGCTGCCGATCGCCGAGGCGCTGGTCGCCAAGGGCGTCGGCCTTGGCACCGCGCTCGCCTTCATGATGGCGGTCACGGCTTTGTCGCTGCCCTCGCTGATCATGCTGAAGCGGGTGGTGAAGATGCCGCTTCTGGTGCTGTTCACCGTCATCGTCGCGATCGGCATCCTGCTGATCGGCTTCCTGTTCAACGCAATCGCCTACCTGTTCATCTGAGGCGGGTGTCCTCGCCTCAAACGCAAAGGAGACACGCAATGGAAATCAAGGTTCTCGGACCCGGCTGCGCTAAGTGCGCCGCGACCGTCGACGTTCTGCAAAAGGCGGCGAAGGCCAAAGGCGCCGACGTCTCGATCACCAAGGTCGAGGACATGCGCGAAATCGTCAGCTATGGCGTGATGTCGACGCCCGGCGTCGTCATCGATGGCAAGGTGGTGCATGTCGGCTCGGTGCCGACATCCGAAAAGGCGGAAGGGTGGATGAAATGACCGAGGCCGCAAGGAAGGAACTGCCCGAGGCCCGCGAAGTCTGTCCGACAACGACGCGACGTCTGCTGGCCGAAGGTGCGCTGCTGCTCGATGTCCGCGAAAAGGACGAAGTCGAGCGCGTCTCCTTCGCCGACTGCGAGGTGCTGAACATCCCGCTGAGCGCCTTCGAACAGCGCTGGTCCGAGGTGCCGCGCAACCGCGATGTGGTGGTGGCCAGCACGAACGGCGAGGCAAGCCTCAAGGCGACCTATTTCCTGATGTACGAGGGCTACGATCGCGTCACCAACATGAAGCAGGGCGTGGTGCGCTGGATCGAGCGCGGCTTCCCCGTCATCGGCGAGGCGTCGGTATCGTCGACCGCCGCCGAGGTCGGTTGCGGCTGCGGCGCGGCGAGCCCGAAGGCTGACGCCCGCTGTTGAACGGTCGGTGCCGACCACGGCTTCCTTCTGTTAGCTGGTCAGGCTTTGCCAAGAGGCGCCAAAGCTCAGTGGACTGCCCGAAAGGAGAGACGGAATGCTTGAATACAAAGTGTCGGCACGTCGGATCGACAGCCACGGATCGGAAGCCTTCGCCAAGGATGCCCGCATAGTTCTCGACACCGACATGGCCGGACGTCCCGACGCCTTCAACCCGGCCGAAATGTTGCTGGCGAGCCTTGCGGCCTGCATCCTGAAGGGCGCCGAGCGGGTGATCCCGATGCTGGCTTTCGATCTGCGGGGGATCGAGGTCAAACTGCACGGACTGCGGCAGGACAGCCCGCCGAAAATGGTGCGGATCGCCTACGAAATCGTGGTCGACACTGCCGAGTCAGATGCGCGGCTCGACCTGTTGCACCGGAATCTTCAGAAATACGGTACGATCTACAACACGCTGGCCGATGCGACTGAGCTTGTCGGTAGCATTCGGCGGAAAGGCTGATCTTTTGGCCCGTGATCAAGCACACACGCGGACGCCGCCAACCGGCCTTGGCCCCGCTTTCCATTGGGCCGCCGGGCTCAACATGGCCTATGCCGCCGTCGAGGCATTGCCCTCGTTGTCGAGACACCTGATTGAGGTAGCAAGATGAGTTCGACAGCAATTCCGGCGCCAAGGATCTCGACAGCTTCGAGTGCGGACCGGCTCAATCAGAGTTGCTTCTGCATCACGCTCGATCGGGACGCGCTCTGCCGCGCCCTGGAGCGGGAGTCCGAAGACCCTGCATTCTGCGCCGCCTTCATCCAGACAAAACCGCACCTGTTTTCCAATGTCCCGGTGTTCCTGCCTTCCGAGGCCATTGTGAAAATGGGCAAGATCGTTGTGGCGATCGAGGAGGCAGCACGACTGCCTGCCTACCGCGCCGCGGTTCTCTCATGGGCGCCCGAGATCGCACGGCAGGATCATGGGCCGCTCGGTGCCTTCATGGGCTATGATTTCCACCTCGATGACGACGGCCCGAAGCTGATCGAGATCAACACGAACGCGGGCGGCGCCTTCCTCAACGCGCTCCTCGCCCGCGCCCAGCTCGCCTGCTGCGCCGAGGTCGAGGGCGCGATCACCGCCGCAAGGGCAAGCGATTTCGAGGTTGAGGTCGTGCGCATGTTCCGGAACGAGTGGCATCGCCAACGTGGCGACACGCCCATTGCCCGGATTGCCATCATCGATGACCGGCCCGAAGAGCAGTATCTCTATCCGGAGTTCGTGCTGGCCCGGCAGCTCTTCCTGAAGGCAGGGCTCGATGCGGTGATCGCCGATGCGAGCCAGCTCCGCTATGAGCAGGGACGGCTCCTGGCTGGTGATCTGGAGATCGGCATGGTCTACAACCGCCTGGTCGACTTTGCGCTGGAGCGCCCCGAGCACGCCGCTTTGAACGCCGCCTATCGGGAGGGTGCCGTGGTGCTGACGCCGAATCCGCACAACCATGCGCTCTTGGCCGACAAACGCAATCTGACGCTATTGTCCGACCCGGCGGCACTGGAGGCTTTCGGAGCCTCGCCGGAACTGCGTGCGCAATTGGCCGGCATCCCGCAAACAATTGTGGTCACCCCCGAAAATGCCGATCTGCTCTGGCATACGCGCAAGGACCTGTTTTTCAAGCCGGCCGCGGGCCATGGCAGTAAGGCGGTCTATCGCGGTGACAAGGTGACGCGCGGCGTCTGGGCCGAGATCGCGCGCGGCGGATATGTCGCCCAGCGTTTCGCCTCGCCGGGCGAGCGTGCGGTCAGGCTCGACGGCGCGGCCGTGGCGCGCAAGATGGATGTCCGGCTCTACACCTATGGCGGGCGCATTCTGCTGGCCGCCGCGCGACTCTATCAGGGGCAGACGACGAACTTCAGAACGCCGGGCGGCGGATTCGCCTCGGTATTGGCCGTCTGACGACGTTGAGGCCAATTGTGCCGGAACCTCCCGGCGCTTCCGATGCTCAGAGGACAAGCCTGACTGCTGCTGGTGCGAGACGGAAGATGCTGTTTCAGGGAACTGGGTCCCCAGCCAACTTTTCGAGACCCGTTTGAACACGGCCATGACGAATGCCCTGTCTTCTCCCGGAGGTTCGTCCCGCGCGCTTTTTCGCGTGGGCATCACCTGTGGGCATCAGGTCGCCAATGACGCCAAAACGATATCCGGCACGACTGGAAAATCAAGGAATTAAGGGCTTTTAGGGAGAATTGGCTGGGGAACCTGGATTCGAACCAAGATTAACGGAGTCAGAGTCCGTCGTTCTACCGTTGAACTATTCCCCAGCAGTGGATCGCGTAAGTGTGCGATCCGTCGGTGAGGCGGGCTTATAAACAAAAGCCGGCGACTTGCAAATACCCGTTCTCAAAAAATTCGGAAAAAATTCCGCTAACGCGAAGACGCGCCCGGGACCCGGTTGCTCGCCGGACTTCGACGGAAAAACAGTTTGGCTAAAACCGGACCCGCTGATATCATCGCGCCAACGAAAATCGAATATGGCGCCAGCGGCATGCCGCAGTCGGCCTTGCGCGGCGCAACGGAATAGATAAGTGACAGACCCCGATCGCGGCTTCAGGCCGTCAAGCGAGGGGGCGTCGGCAGAAAGTCGCAGCGGGGAGGCAACCCTCCGGCGCGGCAAGGCCAGGACGAATGCGCCGAAGGTTTCGGGCGCCGCCGTCGTGGCCGGCGAGGGGCAGGCGGCGACGTCGGCTCCGGCTGGACGTTCCGCCACCAACGAGGCGCATGAGCCGGTTCGCAAGCGAAAGCGCCGGCGCCGCGGTCATTCGGGACAGGCCCAGACCGTCGATCTGCCGCGTGCCGCACACGCCGACAGGGCGGGTGTATCTTCGGCCGAGGCCGAGCATTCCCATCCCGGAAAATCCGGCAAGAAGCGTCGTCGCAACCGCAATCGCCGCAGCCTGCAGGGCCGTCCGCTCGCCTCCGGCAAGCCGACCGCCGCCCCCTCGGCCTCGCCGACACCGGCCGCGGCTCCCGCCAAGACGCCTCCTGCGGCCAGGCCGCAGCATCAGCCGGCCGCGGAACGCCCGCGCCCGCCTGCTGCCGTTTCGCAGTGGTCCAACGATCTCTACGCGGCGCTCGATCTCGGCACCAACAATTGCCGTCTTCTCGTCGCCCAGCCGACACGCCCCGGGCAATTCCGCGTGGTCGATGCCTTCTCGCGCATCGTGCGCCTGGGTGAGGGGCTTGCGGCGAGCGGCCGGCTTTCGGCCGAGGCGATGGACCGCGCGGTCGAGGCGCTCCGCGTCTGCGCGGCGAAACTCGCCGGCCGGCAGATCCGCCGCATGCGCCTGATCGCGACCGAAGCCTGCCGTGCGGCGGAGAACGGCGAGGAATTCCTGCGCCGCGTGACCGTCGAGACCGGCCTCGAGCTGGAGATCATCAACCGCGAGACGGAAGCGCGGCTTGCCGTTTCCGGCTGCTCGTCGCTGGTCGGCCGCGAGGCGCGGTCGGTCGTGCTCTTCGACATCGGCGGCGGCTCCTCCGAGATCGCCGTTATTCGCATCGGCGAGAACCGTTCGAGCCGGCTCGCCAATCACATCACCCACTGGACCTCCCTGCCGGTCGGGGTCGTGACGCTCTCCGAGCGCCATGGCGGCCGCGACGTCACGCCGGAGGTGTTCGAGGCGATGACCGCCGAGGTCGGAGAGATGCTTGCCCGCTTCGATTGCCCGCCGCTCGACGGTGCGGCAGACGGCGCGGTGCCTCAGGATTTTCACCTGATCGGGACGTCGGGAACGGTGACCACGCTCGCCGGCGTCCATCTCGACCTGCCGCGCTATGACCGCCGGCGCGTCGACGGGCTCTGGCTCTCCGACGCCGAAGTGAGCGCCATGCAGGCGAAGCTGCTTTCCTGGGATTACAAGGGCCGCGCCGCCAATCCCTGCATTGGTCCTGACCGCGCCGACCTCGTGCTCGCCGGCTGCGCGATCCTCGAGGCGATCCGCCGCCGCTGGCCCTCGCCGCGCATGCGGGTCGCCGACAGGGGCTTGAGGGAAGGCCTGCTCACCGACATGATGGCCGACGACGGCGTCTGGCGGCGCGCGCGCAGCCGTCGTCCCTTCCGCGACCGCGGGCGCTGAACAGGAAAGAACGAAGATGACCAAAGCTCCGGTCGCCGGAAACCGCACCGGCCGCAAGCTCGGCCAGAAAGTCAAGAAGACCAAGCTCAAGGCTTCGTCGCGCCGCTGGCTGGAACGGCATATCAACGACCCCTACGTGCAGCGCGCCAAGCTCGAGGGCTATCGCGCCCGCGCGGCCTTCAAGCTGCTGGAAATCGACGAGAAACACAACATCCTGAAGGGCGCCCGCCGCATCATCGATCTCGGGGCCGCGCCGGGGAGCTGGTCGCAGATCGCCGCCAACGTCACCGGGTCGACCGATGCTGACGTGCGGGTCGCCGCGATCGACTTTCTCGAAATGGCGCCGCTGCCGGGCGTGAAGATCCTGCAGCTCGACTTCCTCGATCCGGAGGCGCCGGAAAAGCTGATCGAAGCCGTCGGCGGCACGCCGGATCTGGTGATCTCCGACATGGCCGCCCCGACCACCGGCCACCAGAAGACCGACCACCTGCGCACCATGCATCTCTGCGAGGTCGCCGCCCATTTTGCGATCGAGGTGCTTGCCGAGGGCGGTCACTTCCTCGCCAAGACCTTCCAGGGCGGCACGGAGCGGGAGCTTTTGACTCTGCTGAAACAGAACTTCCGTCAGGTCGTGCACGTGAAGCCCGGTGCCTCGCGCTCCGAATCGGTCGAAATGTTCCTGCTCGCCAAGGGGTTCAAGGGACGTAAACCCGCGACGGCTGAGGAGGCCGTCAAGCAGGATCGGTGAAATCTTGTGCTCCTTTACGTAACGCTCGGAACGAACGATCTCACGCGCGCTCAGCGTTTTTACGACGCAGCTCTCGCGGCCCTCGGATATGAGCGCAGGGTTACTGAGGCGGACGAGATCGGTTACGAGGCCGCCGACGACCGCCGCTGCCGCCTGTGGGTGACGAAACCCTATGACGGCAAGCCCGCCACATTCGGCAATGGCACGACGATCGCGATCGAGGCGCCGAGCCGTGTCGCCGTCGATGCCTTCCACAAGGCCGGGCTGGCGAATGGCGGCACCGACGAAGGTCCTCCGGGGCTGCGGCCCTTCCATCCGAATTTCTACGCGGCGTTCGTTCGCGATCCGGACGGAAACAAGCTCGCCGCCGTTTGCGAGAAGCCGCAATAGGCGCTCACTTCACCGCGACGCCGTCGGGCTCCGGCGCTCGTCCGTGACCCGAGACGTTGGCGCCGGCATCGCGCGGCATGCGCAGGAAGGGCAGGACGGCGAGCAGCGAGAGACCTGCCACCACCGCGAAGGCGAGATGGAAATCGGCAAGCCCGAGCGCACGGCCCCCGAGTGCCGTGCTCCCCTCGAGAATGGCGGCGGCCGCTGCCACTCCGAGCGCCAGGCTCACCTGTTGCAGCACCGAGCTCATCGAGGTCGCCTGGCTCGCCTTCGCATCGGTGATCTCCGCATAGCTCAGCGCATTGATGCCGGTGAAGAAGAAGGACCGGCAGAAGCCTGCAGCCAGCAGCATTCCCATGATCAGCGGATAGGGCGTGCCGGGCGTGAAGAAGGCGTTCGCCGCCGTCGTCGCGGCACCGGTGATTGCCGCCGTGATGAGCACGGTGCGGAAGCCGACCGCCGCGAAGACCCGGCGCGCGAGGAATTTGGTGGTGATCGCGCCGATCGCGCCGACGAAGGTGATGAGGCCGGACTGGAAAGGCGTGAGGCCGAAGCCGAGCTGTAGCATCAGCGGCATCAGGAAGGGGATTGCCCCCGCGGCGATGCGGAAGATCGTCCCGGCGGTGACGGCGGCGCGGAAGGTGGCGTTACGGAAGAGGCCGAGGTCGAGAAGCGGCGCCGGATGGCGTCGCGCATGGCGGACATAGAGGAGGCCGGCGGCAAGGCCGATGGCCGTCGCTCCCACACCGGCGGCAGGCGGCAGCGCCGGAAGGCTCATGACCGACAGACCGAAGACGACGCCGGAGGCGGCAAGCGCGCTCAGCGCGAAACCGTACCAGTCGATCGGCGGCGTTTCGACCGGCGGCACCTCCGGCAGGTGGACGGTCGCCAGCCAGATGCCGGCAAGGCCGATCGGTACGTTGATCAGAAAGATCCAGTGCCAGCTGAAATAGGTGGTGATGAAGCCGCCGATCGGCGGCCCGCTCAAGGGACCGATGAGGGCGGGAATCGTCAGCAGCGCCATCGCCGAGACGAGCTCGCTCCGCTCCGTCGTGCGCAGGAGCACCAGGCGTCCGACCGGCGTCATCATCGCGCCGCCCATGCCCTGCAGGAACCGGGCCGCGACGAAGGCGAGCAGCGATCCGGAAACCGCGCAGAGGACGGAGCCTGCCATGAAGACGAGGATCGCCATGCGGAAGATGACCTTCGCGCCGAACCGGTCGGCCATCCAGCCGCTGGCCGGAATGAAGATCGCGAGCGCCACCATGTAGGAGGTGAGCGCGAGCTTGAGTGTGATCGGACCGACGCCGAGGTCGGCGGCGATCGCCGGCAGCGCCGTCGAGATGACGGTCGAATCCATCTGCTCCATGAAGAGCGCGACGGCGAGGATCAGCGGAACGATGCGGTTCATGCGGGCAGTGCTCACGGGAAGGAGTGTCTTTCGCCAGTGCGTCGCGCGGCGCCTTTTCTATCCGAGGGTTGCTTTCGTTGCCAACGGCGAATCGGTCGGCGTGAAAATAGAGATTTCACGTGTGCGTGAGGGGGAGCCTCGCCACCGGTGAGCCCGGAGAATCCCGGCACCGGTGCCTGTGCGGATTTTTCTGTTCCCTTCCTGTCATAGACGTGTTACCAGCCCTCGCCAACTTCCACGTTGTCCTGCAGGAGCGGCCGGGCGGACGATTCGTCCCGGAGAGCCACTGCATTTTTTGAAAAGAGGAAATTGGCAATGGCACGCATCGTAATTTCGGCCACGGGAGCCGAAGCCCTGACTTTCGACGATGTCCTTCTGCAGCCGGGACATTCCGAGGTCATGCCGGGGCAGACCAATATCGCGACGCGGATTGCCAAGGATATCGATCTCAGCCTGCCGATCCTCTCTTCCGCCATGGACACGGTGACCGAAAGCCGCCTCGCGATCGCTATGGCCCAGGCCGGCGGCATCGGCGTCATCCACCGCAACCTCACGCCCAGCGAACAGGCCGAGGAAGTCCGCCAGGTCAAGAAGTTCGAAAGCGGCATGGTCGTCAACCCGGTGACCATCGGCCCCGACGCGACGCTCGCCGAGGCGCTGGCGTTGATGAAGGCGCACGGCATTTCCGGCATTCCGGTGGTCGAGAACGGTGGCCGCCCGGGTCGCCTCGTCGGTATCCTGACGAACCGCGACGTCCGCTTCGCCTCCGATCCCTCGCAGAAGATCCATGAGCTGATGACCAAGGAAAACCTGGTCACCGTCAAGGAAAGCGTCGACCAGCAGGAAGCCAAGCGCCTGCTGCACAGCCATCGTATCGAGAAATTGCTGGTGGTCGATGGCGACGGTCGCTGCGTCGGCCTGATTACCGTCAAGGATATCGAGAAGAGCCAGCTCAATCCCAACGCCGCCAAGGATCTCCACGGGCGCCTGCGCGTCGCCGCGGCCATCTCGACCGGCGAAGACGGCCGGGAGCGCGCCGAACGGCTGATCGACGCCGGCGTCGACGTGATCGTCGTCGATACCGCGCACGGTCACTCGCAGAAGGTTCTGGATGCCGTCAGCGTCGTCAAGAAGATGTCCAACGCGGTGCGCATCATCGCCGGCAACGTCGCGACCGCCGAAGGCACCCGCGCGCTCATCGAGGCCGGCGCCGACTGCATCAAGGTCGGCATCGGCCCCGGCTCGATCTGCACCACCCGCATCGTCGCCGGCGTCGGCGTGCCGCAGCTTGCAGCGGTCATGGCCGCTGCCGAAGAGGCCGCCAAGAGCGACATTCCGGTGATCGCCGACGGCGGCATCAAGTTCTCCGGCGACCTTGCCAAGGCAATCGCCGCCGGCGCCTCCGCAGTCATGGTCGGCTCGCTGCTTGCCGGCACGGACGAAAGCCCGGGCGAGGTCTTCCTCTACCAGGGCCGCTCCTTCAAGGCCTATCGCGGCATGGGTTCCGTTGGCGCCATGGCGCGCGGCTCGGCCGACCGCTACTTCCAGGCGGAAGTGCGCGACACGCTGAAGCTGGTGCCGGAAGGCATCGAGGGCCAGGTCCCGTACAAGGGCCCGGTTTCGGCCGTGCTGCACCAGCTCGCGGGCGGCCTGAAGGCGGCCATGGGCTATGTCGGCGGCCGCGACATCAAGGACTTCCAGGAGAAGGCGACCTTCGTCCGCATCTCCGGCGCGGGCTTGCGCGAAAGCCATCCGCACGGCGTCACCATCACCCGCGAAAGCCCGAACTATCCGGGCGCCGGCGGCTGAGGCGAGTGGATGGAGGGGAGCGGCAGATGGGAGCGAACAAGGTGATCCTGCTGCTGCTCGCCCTCTCCGGCGCCCTTCTCGCCTGGATGTTCTTCGGGCTCGATCCGGAGTTCCGGCACCTGAGCGGGGCAGGGGGCTTCCTCGATGCCCGCCTGTCCGGCTATGAGGCCGATGCGGTGCGGGGCCTCCAGGCGGCACTTGCCGATCCGGCACGGGCCGAGGCACGCGACTTGCTTCAGCTGATGTATCTCGGCCCGGACCTCGTCCTGCCGTTTGCGCTCACCCTCTCGCTCTGCCTGCTCTTTCGCGGCCATGCCCCCGGCGTCGTGCTCTACGGCCGACGCCTCGATGTCCGCCATGCCTGGCTGCTTTGCCTTTTGCCGATCGCCTACGGCGTCTCTGACTATATCGAGAACATCGGGTTCCTCAGCTATTTCCCGCCGGCCGAGCCGGGTCCGTGGCTCGCCGAAAACCTGCCCGACATCCTGCCATGGGTTTCCCGCATCAAGTTTGTCCTGCTGTTCGTGTCCGCGCTGCTTGCCTTGCGGGTCACGCTATTCTCCGGCCGCTCGGCCCGGTAACGAAGATGTGTTGCCCGCAATCGCCGGTGGGCACTATCCTGCCTTCGGCGCGCCTGCGTTCGGGCCGCCATCCAGATACCCTGAACGGAGGAGCATCATGGACACGCCGAAAGTCACGCAGGCGATGATCGACGCCTATGACGAATACACTCATCTTACTCTGGATCGCCGTGCATTCATGGAAAGACTGACGGCAATCGCCGGCTCGGGAGCGGCTGCCGCCACCATCGCGCCGCTGCTTGCCGCGAGCAAGGCGAGTGCCGCCGTCGTCCCCGAGGGCGACGCCCGCCTGAAGGCCGAGGATGTGACCTATCCCGGCGGAACGACCGAGATGCAGGCCTACCTCGTCCGCCCCAAGGACGCCGCAGGCCCGCTGCCCGGCGTCATCGTCATTCACGAAAACCGCGGTCTCAATCCGCACATCCGCGACGTCGCCCGCCGCATAGCACTCGAGGGCTTCGTCGTGCTGGCGCCGGATTTCCTCTCTCCCTACGGCGGAACGCCGGACGACGAGGACAAGGCGCGTGAGATGTTCACCACCCTCGACATGGCTGCGGCCGTCAACAATGCCGAGGCGGGCCGCGTCTATCTGGCCGGCAACGCCGATTCCAACGGCAATGTCGGCGCCGTCGGCTTCTGCTGGGGCGGCGGCATGGTGAATCGTCTGGCGGTCGCCTCGCCGGCGCTCGGCGCCGCGGTCGCCTATTATGGCGCCCAGGTCCCCGCCGATCAGGTGCCGTCCATCCAGGCGCCGCTTCTGTTGCACTATGCCGGGCTCGACGAGCGCATCAATGCCGGCATCGACGCCTACAAGGCGGCCCTCGACGCAAACAAGAAGACGTACGAGATCCATGTTTATGAGGGCGTGAACCATGCCTTCAACAATGACACCTCCGCAGCCCGCTACGACAAGGCGGCGGCCGACCTTGCCTGGTCGCGGACGGTTGCTTTCCTGAAGAAATATCTCTCCTGAATATTCGCTGTTGCGATGGCGCCGGAAACTTTCCGGGGCTGTCGCAACCCTGCGACAGAAACCGTCGTGAAGCGCCGCAGGCTTGACCCGGATCAAGAAATTCGACGGGGACAACGCTAGGATGCATACGTCGTGACGGGTGTATCCCGGCGGCCAGATGATTCCGCAACACGATTTCTGTCGAGGAGGAAAAGAATGGCATCGAGCATGAAAGCCGCCGTCGTGCGGGAATTCGGCAAGCCGCTGGTGATCGAGGAAATGGCGATACCAGACCCCGGTCCGGGTCAGATTCTCGTCAGGTATCTGGCGACAGGCGTTTGCCATACGGACCTGCATGCGGCGAACGGCGACTGGCCGGTCAAGCCCAACCCGCCCTTCATTCCGGGGCATGAGGGCGTCGGCTATGTCGCCAAGCTCGGCGCCGGCGTCACCCGCATTAAGGAAGGCGATCGCGTCGGCGTGCCGTGGCTGCATACCGCCTGCGGTTGCTGCACGCCCTGCCGCACCGGCTGGGAGACGCTCTGCGGCAGCCAGCAGAACACCGGCTATTCGGTCAATGGCACCTTCGCCCAGTATGGCCTAGCCGATCCGGATTTCGTCGGCCGTCTGCCGGACAATCTCGAATTCGGCCCTGCGGCTCCGGTGCTCTGCGCCGGCGTCACCGTTTACAAGGCGCTGAAGGAGACCGAGGTGCGCCCCGGCGAATGGGTCGTCATCTCTGGTATCGGCGGGCTCGGCCATATGGCCGTGCAATATGCCAAGGCCATGGGCATGCATGTCGTGGCGGCCGACATCTTTGATGAAAAGCTGAAGCTTGCGAAGGAGCTCGGCGCCGACATCACCGTCAATGGCCGTGCAGCCGATGCGATCGAGCAGGTTCAGAAGGCGACCGGCGGCGTGCACGGCGCACTCGTCACCGCCGTCTCCCCGAAGGCGATGGAGCAGGCCTATGGCTTCCTGCGCTCCAAGGGCACGATGGCGCTGGTCGGTCTGCCGCCGGGCTTCATCTCGCTGCCGGTCTTCGACACGGTGCTGAAGCGCATCACGGTGCGCGGCTCGATCGTCGGCACCCGCCAGGATCTCGAGGAATCGCTGGTCTTCGCGGGCGAGGGCAAGGTCGCCTCGCACTTCTCCTGGGACAAGCTGGAGAACATCAACGACATCTTCCACCGCATGGAGGAAGGCAAGATCGACGGCCGCATCGTCCTCGATCTCAACTGAACCGGTGCATACACCGAAACGTGAATGCAAGGGGTCGCGTATGCGGCCTCTTGCTCTGGCGAGCCGTTCAGAATCTCCTACTTATAGTGCAGTGCAATATTCAAGTTGCAGGGCACCATGTCGAATTCCAAGTGCGAACAGATCTTTGTCTTTCAAGGGGGTGGTGCGCTCGGAGCGTATCAGGCGGGAGCCTACGAGGCGCTGCACGAACATGATATCGACCCCGACTGGGTCGCCGGAATTTCGATCGGTTCCGTCAATGCCGCGCTGATCGCCGGAGCGCCGAAGGAACGCCGGGTCGAAAATCTCCGGAAGTTCTGGGACAAGGTTTCGTCGAACCTGACCTTCGGGTTCGGCCATGACGGCGCCGATGTTCGCCGTATCTCCAACGAGATTTCGGCGATGGCCGGAGCGCTCACCGGCATACCCGGATTCTTTTCACCGCGCCTCTACACCCCTTACCAGATCCTCTACAATCGCGACGCCACCATCAGCTTCTACGACACGGAGCCCCTGCTCAAGACGCTGGAGGAACTGGTCGACTTCGACCTCCTGAACAATTGTCGGACCCGCATCAGTCTCGGCGCGGTCGAGGTTGTGTCAGGCAATTTCGCCTATTTCGACAGCCGCCGTCAGGCGCTGGATGCCCGGCACATCGCCGCCTCGGGCGCCTTGCCGCCGGGGTTCGCGCCGGTCGAAATTGACGGCCGTTTCTACTGGGATGGCGGCCTCGTCTCCAACACGCCTCTACAGCACGTCCTGTCGACCAACGCCTCCAACCGGGACCTCGAGATCTTCCAGATCGACCTCTTCAGCGCCCGCGGGACCATGCCCAAGGATCACTTCGAGGCGGAGAGCCGTATTAAGGAGATCCGCTATTCCAGCCGGACGCGCCTGAACACCGACGAGTTCGCCCGCAGGCAGGTCGTCCGCCGTGCCGCCAAGCGGCTCCTCGAAAAGCTGCCGCCCGAATTCGCCGATGACGAGGATGCCAGAATTCTGAGATCCATCGGCGTCGAATACGACGTGACGATCGTGCATCTCATCCACCGGCGGGCGGCCTCTGCCACGCACGCCATGGATGCCGAATTTTCACGGGCGTCGATAACGGAGCATTGGGCAGCGGGTTACGACGACGTCATGCACACGCTCAACCACGACAAGTGGAAAAACCGTGGCCGCCCGCGCGACGGAATTCAGATTTTCGACCTCGCCCACGAACGGCACGGGAAGAGCTGACATCACGTCTCGTCGTCCGGTACCGGCGCCAGCAGGACGCACGACCCCGGACAGGCAACAAGGAGAATGACCATGAAACTCGAAGGTAAAGTCTGCATCATCACCGGCTCGGCCAGCGGCATCGGCCACGCAATCGCCAAGCGCTATGTGGAAGAGGGTGCGAAAGTCGTCATCGCCGATCTGAAGGAAGATCAGGCCCAGGCGGCAGCCGATGCCCTGACATCGATGGGCCCGGGCGAAGCCTTCGGCATCGCCATGGACGTGACGGATGAGGCGGCGGTCAATGCCGGCGTGGCGAAGACGGTCGAAAAATGGGGACGTGTCGATGTTCTGGTGTCGAATGCCGGCATTCAGATCGTCCACCGAATCGAGGATTTTCCGTTTGCCGACTGGAAGAAGATGCTGTCGATCCATCTCGACGGCGCTTTCCTGACCACGAAAGCGTGCATCCCGCACATGAAGAGCCAGGGCGGTGGTGCCATCATCTACATGGGATCGGTGCATTCGCACGAGGCCTCGCCGTTGAAGTCGGCCTATGTCACCGCCAAGCATGGATTGCTCGGGCTGGCGCGGGTGGTGGCCAAGGAAGGCGGCTCGTCCGGCATTCGAGCGAACGTCATCTGCCCCGGCTTTGTGCGGACGCCGCTGGTCGACAGGCAGATCCCGGAACAGGCGAAGGAACTCGGCATTTCCGAGGACGACGTGATCCGCAAGGTCATGCTCGGTGAGACTGTGGATGGCGAATTCACCACGGTGGAGGACGTCGCCGAGGTCGCGCTGATGTTTGCCGGTTTCGAGACCAATGCGCTGACGGGGCAGTCACTGGTCGTCAGCCATGGCTGGTTCATGAACTGAGCCCGACGGAAGGGCGTCGGTCTCGTGGCCACGCCCGCCCTCGCGGAACTTGCCGCGGCTCGCCACGATGCCGGCGGCCAGCGCTTCCATGTCCTGCCGGCGCGGGCTCGACCGTCGCCAGACGAGGCCGATCTCGCGGGACGGCGCCGGGTCGGCGAAGGGCACGATGCGGATCGCCGTGCGCGCCGTTTCCGTATCGACGGCCATTTCCGGAATGAGCGTCATGCCCATGTCGTGCGACACCATCTGCAGAAGGGTCGTCATCGAGGTCGCACCTACATTGACGAGATTTCGCCTGTTGGCCGACTTACAGACGGCGAGCGCCTGTTCACGCAGGCAGTGTCCCTCTTCGAGCAGCAGCAGCCGGTTCGGGTCGACCTGCGTTTCGGCGAGAGGTGAGACAAGGACGTCGCTTTCGTTGTCGGCCATGGCGACGAAGAAGCGGTCGGTGAAGAGGCTGCGGGTGGCGACGTTCTCCGCTTCGACCGGCAGGGCCGCGATCACCGCGTCGAGCCTGCCCTCGGCGAGGTCGGCGAGCAGCCGGTCCGTCACCGCCTCCTTGAGTTCGATTTCGATCAGCGGATGCTCGCGCCGGAGATAAGGCACCATCTGCGGCACCAGATAGGGCGCCACCGTCGGAATGATGCCGATGCGGATCATGCCCTCCAGCATGCCGCTCCTGCGGCGCGCTGCCTCCTCCAGCCGGTCGATGCCGGCGAGCACGCTGCGCACGTGCGCAAGGATTTCCTCGCCCTTGGCCGTCAGCAGCGTCGCTCCACGTGTCCGCTCCACCAGCACCACCCCCAGATGCTTCTCCATCTCCATGATCTGTGCCGAAAGAGCGGGCTGGCTGACATGCACCATTTCGGCCGCACGGCCGAAATGCAGTGTTGCGGCGAGCGCCTCGAAGTAGCGCATTTGACGAATGGTAATCATGATAGGAATATCCTATCGCCAATAACATCAAATACAATTGGAAATTATCACCTGCTTGGAAGAAGCTGGCGCCCGAAGACAACTGCTGCAGACAAACAGGAGGCAAACATGGACGCGAAGCTCAAGGAGATCAACGACAGCCAGGCCAGGTGTCCTGTCGTGCACGGAGCCACCAACGTATCGATGCGCTCCAACCGCGACTGGTGGCCGAACCAGCTGAATCTCAAGATCCTCCATCAGAATTCGGCGCTTTCCGACCCGATGGGCCCGGCATTCGACTACGCCGCGGAGTTCGGCAAGCTCGACCTCAAAGAAGTGAAGGCCGATCTCTATGCGCTGATGACCGACAGCCAGGACTGGTGGCCGGCCGATTACGGGCACTACGGGCCGCTCTTCATCCGCATGGCCTGGCACAGCGCCGGCACCTACCGCACGGGTGACGGCCGTGGCGGTGCCTCCGCCGGCACCCAGCGCTTTGCCCCGCTCAACAGCTGGCCGGACAACGTCAACCTCGACAAGGCCCGGCGGCTGCTCTGGCCGATCAAGCGCAAATACGGCAACCGGCTTTCCTGGGCCGACCTGATGATCCTTGCCGGCAACTGCGCGCTCGAATCCATGGGCTTCAAGACCTTCGGTTTCGGCGGCGGCCGTGCCGACATCTGGGAGCCGGAAGAGGACATCTACTGGGGTGCTGAGACCGAGTGGCTCGGCGACAAGCGTTATACCGGCGAACGCATGCTGGAAAACCCGCTCGCCGCGGTGCAGATGGGCCTGATCTACGTGAACCCGGAAGGTCCGAACGGCAATCCCGAGCCGGTCGCCTCCGGCCGCGACGTGCGCGAGACTTTCGCGCGCATGGCGATGAACGATGAGGAAACCGTCGCGCTGATCGCCGGCGGGCACACTTTCGGCAAGGCGCACGGCGCCGGCGACCCGGCCTTCGTCGGTCCGGAACCGGAAGCAGCGCCGATCGAGGAAATGGGCCTCGGCTGGAAATCGAGCTATGGCATCGGCAAGGCCGGCGATGCGATCGGCAGCGGCATTGAAGGTGCCTGGAAACCGAACCCGACCACCTGGGACATGGGTTATCTGAAGGTCCTCTTCAAATACGACTGGGAGCTGGTGAAGAGCCCCGCAGGCGCGCACCAGTGGCTGGCGAAGGATGTCGACGAAGAGGACATGGTCGTCGACGCCCACGATCCGTCGAAGAAGCATCGCCCGATGATGACGACGGCGGACCTTTCGCTGAAGTTCGATCCAGTCTACGAGCCGATCGCGCGCGACTATCTCGCCAATCCCGACAAGTTCGCCGACGCCTTCGCCCGCGCCTGGTTCAAGCTCACCCACCGCGACATGGGGCCGAAAGCCCGCTATCTCGGTCCGGAAGTTCCCGCGGAAGACCTGATCTGGCAGGACCCGGTTCCGGCTGCCGATCATCCGCTGATCGATGCCAAGGACATCGCCGACCTCAAGGCCCGCATCCTCGCATCCGGCCTGACGATCGCCGAGCTCGTTTCCACCGCCTGGGCCTCGGCCTCCACGTTCCGCGGCTCCGACAAGCGCGGCGGTGCCAATGGCGCCCGCATTCGCCTCGCGCCGCAGAAGGACTGGGAAGCCAACCAGCCCGAGCAGCTCGCCAAGGTGCTGGCGGTTCTCGAGTCGATCCGTGCCACCTTTGACGCCGCCCAGTCCGGCGGCAAGAAGGTGTCACTCGCCGACCTGATCGTCCTCGGCGGCGTGGCCGCGGTGGAACAGGCGGCAAAGGCGGCGGGAGAGGCGATCGAGGTACCGTTCACGCCGGGCCGCACCGACGCGACGCAGGAACAGACCGACGTCGAAGCCTTTGCCGTTCTCGAACCCGTCGCCGACGGTTTCCGCAACTACCAGCAAACCGAGTTCAGCATTTCGCCCGAGGAACTCCTGATCGACAAGGCGCAGCTCCTGACCTTGAGCGCACCGGAAATGACGGTCCTCGTCGGCGGCCTGCGGGTGCTCGGTGTAAGCCACGGCGATGCGCAGCACGGTGTCTTCACCCACCGGCCGAGTGTCCTGACGAACGACTTCTTCGTCAACCTGACGGACATGGGCACGGCCTGGGCGTCGACCTCGAAGGCTGAGACGCTGTTCGAGGGCCGCGACCGCAAGACCGGTGCGGTAAAGTGGACGGCGACGCGCGTCGACCTCGTCTTCGGCGCCAATTCGCAGCTGCGCGCGCTTGCCGAAGTCTATGCGCAGGACGACGCCCGTCGGAAGTTCGTCGACGACTTCGTCGCCGCCTGGGCGAAGGTGATGGACGCCGACCGCTTCGACGTCGCCTGATCGCCGGGCGAACGGAACACCGCTGTGCGGCCCGCCGCCAGGGTCGCACAGCGGCAGCCGGACCGGGAGAGCGCCGCACCCCGCGCTGCACTCGGGTGCCGGCCGGAAACAGAAACAGCCGGGTTCACCCCGGCTGTTTCTGTTCTGCTGTCGATACCAATTTTTGCGGGCCGCTTACCAGCCCGGGATCATGTGGCCGGCGCGCAGTCGCGGATAGTATCGCGGATAGGTTTTCACGTCGCCGTCGAGATCGTCATCGACTGCCGATGGCGTGATGTTGTCGAGGCAGGCGGTGATGTGGTCGGTGATCGCGTTCATCAGCGAGGTGGAAAGCCCCGGCCGCTTCATCAGGCCGATCTGCACCGGCGGCAAGGGGGGAAAGCCGTCGGACTGGGTCAGCACCTTCATGCCGGTGCGGAGCGCCGATTCCGGGAGCACGGAAACCGCCATGCCGGCAAGAACGGCGGCAGCCACCACCGTCGAGGACCAGCTGGTGAACAGGATCTGGTAATCGCGGCCGTCGGCGTCCAGAGCCGAGCAGGCGAGCTGGCGCCAGTTGCAGTCGCGTCGCCCGACGGCGAGCGGCACCGGCGCGTCGTCACGCAGCGGATGGTTGGCCGATGCGACCCAGCAGAGCGGTTCGGTGCGGACGACGTCCGAGCTGCGCGCGCGCGGATTGTGGGTGACAAGCGCAATGTCGAGCTCGCCGCGGGCCATCTTCTCGGCGAGATCCACCGAGGGTTCGCAGACGATGTAGAGCTCGACGTTTGGGTGTGTCTTCGCAAACCGTCCGATGATTTCCGGCATGTAACGGTCGGCGTAGTCGTCCGGCGTGCCGATTCTCAGCGTGCCTTCCAGCCGGTTGTCGTCAAAGGCGGCGATCGCCTCCGAATTCAGCCGGATGATCCGTCGCGCGTAATTCAGGAGCTTCTCCCCTTCGGCTGTCAGTCGGTTGCCGCGACCGTCCTTGATGAAGAGCTGCTTGCCGATGCGCTCCTCGAGCCGCCGCATCTGCATCGAAACGGCCGACTGTGTCTTGAAGACACGGCCCGCGGCCTTCGTGAAGCTTCCGGTGTCGACGATCGCGATGAAGGTCTGGAGCTGATCGATATCGAGTGGCGCTGACATGGGGGAATTCCATCAGATGGATTGATGATAACTATTAGAAACATTCGTTGGACTGATCAATAGCTTTTCAGCATCATCACGATGCAATTCAACCGGAGCCGCCGCCATCGGCTCCCCCCAACCTCCATGCCCCGACGGTTGGCTCTACCCTTTTCCGGGTACGAGCCCGCCTCCATTCGTGCCGAAATCGAAAGGACTTCGTCGCCATGAGCACGACCGAACGGATGATAGAACTCGATCTTGCGGTTTCCCGGCCGACGCTTGCCACGCGTCTCGCCGTGACGTGGGAAGCGACGAAGTCCGTTCTGCGCGCACTCAGGAACCGACGAGCTGCGAACCGCCTTGCCGAACTCGATGATGCACTGTTGCGCGACATCGGACTTTCCCGCGCCGACGTCGAGAGCATCCTTCGAACCTCCGGCATTGCGGACGATCCTTCGCGCCTCCTCACCCGTACCGCGCGCCGTCGCGCCGTCCGTTCGTTGCTGTCGACGAAGTCCGAATGACCCTCTCCCAATCCCCGCAGGGTGACTGCCAATAACCCTGCCGACTTGCCCGGTGACCCTCCCAGTCCCGGGCATTTTTTTATGCGCGCGAATCTTTGCGCCAGCCTCCCACAGGTTTTCCGTTCGCGGTAAGAGATTTCTAACTTCCGCACGAGATTCTCTTTCCCATTGCCAGCGGCCCCGGTTCCTCCGGGCACGGTCACGGAGCCTTTTTCAATGCGGATTTCCAGGAAGCTTCCTCTCGCGGCGGCGGTCTTCACCATCGTCGCCATCAGCGCATCGGTCGCCTTGACGCTCTTTCTCGAAAGCCGTGCGCTGCGCCAGCAGGTCTATCAGAAGCTGGAAGCGACGGCCGACGGAAGGCGCAACGAAGCGAAGGGCTATCTCGAAAGCGTGCGCCTCGATATTGCGGCGGTCGCCTCGAACGTCACCACCCAGCAGGCGCTTTACGGCTTCACCGGAGCATGGAAATTCCTCGGCGAGGACCCGGCTGCCGAGCTTCACCGCCGCTATATCGACGAGAATCCGAATCCGGTCGGCGAGAAATACAAGCTCGACAGCGCCAAGAAGGATGCCTTCGACCGTGCCCACAAGCAGTATCAGGCCTACTATCTCAATCATCTGCAGGCGCAGGGCTACGACGATATCCTGATGATCGATCTCGACGGCAACGTCGTCCATTCGGTCCAGAAGGAGAAGGACTACGGCACCAACGTCACGAAGGGGCCGTACAAGGATTCCGGCCTGGCGGAGGTCTTCGCCAAGGTCATTGCCGCCAACGATCCGAACGCCGTCGCAATGTCCGGCTTTGCGGCCTATGCGCCTTCCGAAGGCGCTCCGGCATCCTTCCTTGCCGTTCCGATCACAATGAACGGCCGCACGATCGGCGTCGTCGCCTACCGCCTGCCGAACCACCGCCTCGACACGCTCTTCGCCAACCGTAAGGGGCTCGGCGAGACCGGCGAAACCGTTCTCGTCGACTCCGCGGGCACGCTGCTGAACGACAGCACGCTGACGCCCGAGAAGGATATCCTTTCCGCGAAGGTCGACACGACGATGCTGCCGGTGGTCATGGAAGGCGGCGACGCCTTTGGAACACTATCCGGTTACCGCGATATGACCAGCCTCGCCGCCGGCGTGCCGCTCGAATTCGCCGGCACCCGCTGGGCCGTCTTCGCGCTCATCGGCGAGGACGAGGTTGCGGCAAACCTTCGCGGCACGGCACTGGTGTCCGTGCTCTTCGGTGCTCCGATCGTGCTTCTCGGCATCGTGATCGCCGTTCTCTACTCGCGTTCGCTGACGCGCCCGATCACGCGTCTCGTCAAGTCGATGGGCGAACTCGCGAGCGGCAACACGGCGATCGCCCTCGAAGGCGAGGGCCGGCAGGACGAGATCGGCGAGATGGTTCGCTCGGTCGCAGTCTTCCGTCAGGCGGCGCTCGAGAAGCGGACGCTTGAAACCGACGCCGAAGCACGCCGGCTGGCCGACGAAAAGGACCGCCGCGACCGCGATGCCGAGCGTGCCGCCGAGCAGGCGCGCATGAGCGAGGCCGTCGAGGTTCTTGGTAACGCATTGCAGCGGCTCGCCGGCGGCGATCTCACCGCGACGATCGAAAAGCCTTTTGCGAGTGGCCTCGACCGCCTGCGGGTTGACTTCAACGCCTCGCTCGAACGCCTGTCGCGCACGATCTCCGCCGTCCACTCCAATGTCCACGAGATCAACGCCAAGAGTGTCAAGGTCCGGGCCTCGACCGAGGATCTGTCGCGCCGGACTGAGGAACAGGCGGCGGCGCTCGAAGAAACCACCAATTCGATCCGCCAGATCATGGAGGCGATCCGCCAGTCCTCCGAACGCGCCGAAACCGCCTCCCGGCTCGCCGGCACGGCACGGGACAATTCCGACCGCTCGGCCGGGATCGTCGGCGAGGCGGTGAACGCCATGGCGCGTATCGAGAACGCCTCCTCGGAGATTTCGAAGATCATCAACGTCATCGATGAAATCGCCTTCCAGACCAACCTGCTGGCGCTCAATGCCGGCGTCGAGGCGGCGCGTGCGGGCGAAGCCGGCAAGGGCTTCGCCGTCGTCGCGCAGGAAGTCCGCGAACTCGCGCAGCGTTCCGCAAACGCCGCACGTGAGATCAAGGCACTCATCATCAAGTCGGGCGACGAAGTCGCAAGCGGCGTCGGGCTCGTCAAGGAGAGTGGCGACCTGCTGTCGTCGATCGCCGGTCAGGTGGTCGAGATCAACGACCACATCCATTCGATCGCTACCGCAGCGCGGCAGCAGTCGGAGGGTCTCAAGGAAATCAACTCGGCCGTCGGGCGTATGGAGGACGTCACCCAGCAGAACGCGCGCGCCGCCGAACAGACCGACCGCGAGATGACCACGCTGTCGAATGATACGCAGACGCTTTCCGATGTTGTCGGGCAGTTCAACGTCGACGGGAACCTAGCGCCGCAGGGCGCGTCCGGCCTGAGGCAGATGCCGGGCGGCGCCCCCGTGGAGCCGCGCGTCTTCCAGGCCTCTGCGCCGTCGCCGCGTCCGCGCGTGACCCCCGCCAGCCAGACCTCGCGTCCCGTCAGTTCGCCGGCCCGTGCACTTCTTGGAAAGATCACCAACCGGCTGAACGTGAAGACCGGCGCGTCCGGCACCGAGGCTTCCAAGGGCGGAGACTGGGAAGAATTTTAAGGCGGGCAGGCAGCGGTTTTCGCTGCCGCCTGCGAGCGGGCTGACGCGAAAGGATCAGGCCTTGCCGTTCGGCGGGGCATCGCCTTGCGGAGCCGGCTTTTCGTCGGGAGCCTCGCCCGCCTTGCCGAGATAGCTTTCGAAGATCTGTTCCATGCTCTTCTGATAGCTCTTCTGCACTTCGAGGCCGCTGTCGAACATGGTGTTCACCATGGTTGTGAACTGCTCGCTCGCTTCGGCGGCCTGATCCGCCGGCTTCCCGGCGGGTTTGGCGGCTTCGCTCTTGGGGGCCGGCGCCGTTCCGGTGTAGCTCGCCATCATTTCCTGAAAGGCCTTGGCGAAGGGATTGTCGAAGAAGGGGTTGCCGGCGGCGGGGGCGGGCTGCGGCTGGTTCGGCTTCACGCCGAACATCGTCTGCATGGCCTGCGTGAACGGGTTGTCGAAGAGGTTCGGTTCCTTGGGCTTCGCCTTCGGTGCGAAGCCCATGCCTTCGAGCCATTGCTGTGTCATCGCGCCCATCGGCGAGTTGGCGAATGCGGAAGCGTCGAACTGTCCGGTGGTCTGCTTGGAAAGCCCGCCCATGATCGTGTCGGCCATAGCCGGCATCATCTTCTTGAAGATATCCTGGCTGATGCCGGTGAACTGCGCCGCCTGGGCTGCGATCGCCCGCGACACTTCTTTCGAGCCGAAGAGCTGTTCAAGCACCGTGTTGCCGTCGGCGACACCCTGGGGCGTGAAGGCCGCGGTCATGTCCTCGAAGTATTTCGCATAGTTGCCGGAGGCCATGGCGCCCAGGAGCGCCGTCATGTCATACGGATTGGCGGTGTTGCGCTTGAATCCGGAGGAAAATGCCGGCATGAGCGCGGCCACGGCTTGCGCCGCCTGCTCCTGTGCGAGGTTGAACTGCCTCGCGACTGCCTCCATCGCCGTGCCGTTCTGTGCCCGCAACATCATCTCGAACAGTGGTAGCATGGATGGCGGCCCTCCGGTTGCATACAGCGCGTCGTTCCCGCACTATAACCGGAAAAAGCCGAGCGCAAACCGCTTTTTAGCGCCACCCGCCGCGAGCGTGCATTCGGCGGAGGACGCCCGACCTCAGTACTGGTAGTCTTCGAAGACGTGGTCGATGTCGCGGTTCCAGCGTCCGTCGTAGAGTGCCAGCATGTCTTCGGCGAGCGTCGTCTTCTTGGCGAGGATTTCATCGAGCGGTGCGAGGAAGAGGCTCTCGTCCTGACCCTCGCTGTTGAGGTGGCGCCGTGACTTGAGACCTGCCCGTGAGATATCGACCACCTGCCTCGCGACGTCGAGCACACTGCGGCCGGCGATTTCGGCGGCCAGTCCCTTTGCCGGCACGGTATCGCGCATGGCGATGACATCGGCATGGGTCCAGCTGCGGGTGAGGTCGTCGGCGGCTGCGAGGCTTGCATCGTCGTAGAGGAGGCCGACCCAGAAGGCCGGCAGCGCGCAGATCCGCCGCCACGGGCCGCCGTCGGCGCCGCGCATCTCGAGGAACCGCTTCAGCCGGACGTCCGGGAAGAGCGTCGAAAGATGATTCGTCCAGTCGCCGAGCGTCGGTTCCCATTCGGCGATTTCACCCTTCAGGGCTCCGGCCATGAACTGGCGGAAGGTGATATGGGTGCAGTCGTGGTAGTGCCCGTCGCGGACGACGAAATACATCGGAACGTCGAGCGCCCATTCGACGTAATCCTTGAAGCCGAACGTCTCGTTGAAAGTGAAGGGCAGGGCGCCCGCGCGTGCATTGTCGGTATCCCGCCAGATGTCGCCGCGCCAGGAGACCAGGCCGTTCGGCTTGCCCTCGGTAAACGGCGAGGAGGCAAAGAGCGCCGTCGCGACCGACTGCAGTTTCATCGACACGCGCATCTTCCGGCGCATGTCTTCTTCGGAGGAGAAGTCGAGGTTCACCTGGATGGTGCAGGTCCGGTACATCATGTCCAGGCCCTTGCTGCCCACCGTCGGCATGTAGCGCGTCATGATCTCGTAGCGCGACTTCGGCATCCGGGGCGTCTCGGCCAGCGTCCACTTGGGGCTGCCGCCCATGCCGAGGAAGCGGATGCCCATCGGCTCGGCGACGTCGCGCAGCACCGAGAGATGCTGGTTCGATTCCCGGCAGGTCTGGTGAAGCGTTTCGAGCGGACCGCCGGAGAGTTCGAACTGTCCACCGGGCTCGATGGAGATCGCGCCTTCGCCGTCTCCGCCGGCAAGGCCGATGATGTTCTCTCCGTCCATGATCGGTTCCCAGCCGAGCTTCTGCTGCATGCCGTTGAGCAGCGCTGAGATGCTCGCCTCGCCGAAATAGGGGACAGGACTGTTGTCTGCCCGGAAGAAGGCGAATTTCTCGTGTTCCGTTCCGATCCGGAAGGCCTCGCGCGGCTTGCAGCCTTCTGCGAGGTAGGCGACCATTTCGTCGACCGATGTGAGGGGAGTGTGATCGGTGGTGTCGCGGGCCATGCGGTGAACCTTGTTGGCGAGGTCGGCCCAAGGATCGGACCATCGCGTGAATGGACCGGAATGAAGCCGGTGCGCAAGTGAAATTCTCTCAAGTCTTCGTCAAAAAATCGGAAGCTTGCGGCAGGTCAAGCCCCTCTCGTCAATGCCAGTCGCCGACGGTCGCCTGAACGACGGCAAGCGCTGCGACCGCAGCGGTATCGGCGCGCAGGATGCGCGGCCCGAGCGGAATTGCCGTGACGAAGTCGAGCCCGCGCAGGAGCGCCCGTTCCTCGTCGGAAAAACCGCCCTCCGGCCCGACGAGCAGGGCGAGCGACCGCTCGCGGATGCCCTGAAGGGCGGCGAGCGGATTCTGCGTCGTGCTGTCCTCGTCGCAGAAGATGATCCGCCGCGTCTCCGGCCAGCGCTCCAGGAGGTCTCTCAGCCGCTTCGGCGCCTCGACGGTCGGGATCGAAAGGACGCCGCACTGCTCGGCAGCCTCCACGACATTTGCCTGCAGCCGGTCGAGATTGGTGATCTTGCCCTGGACGTGCTGCGTCATTACCGGTTGCAGCACGCCGGCTCCCATCTCGACGGCCTTCTGCACGAGATAGTCCATGCGCCCGACCTTCAGCGGCGAGAAGAGGAAGCGCAGGTCGCAGGGTTCGGGCTGCTCCCGCGTCTGCTCCATGGCGGTCATGAGGATACGCTTGCGGGTCGGGAAGGCGAGCGTCGCCCTCCATTCGCCGTCGTGGCCGTTGAAGAGGAGGAGTTCGGAGCCGTCCGTCATGCGGAGCACGTTGGCGAGGTAGTTGAACTGCTCCGGGCTCGCCTCGACCGTTGCGCCCGCTAAAAGCGGGGCATCGACGAACAGCCTCTGCATCCGGTAGTTGGCGCGCATGGTCCTGATGGTCCCTCTTCAGACGAAGAGCTGGAACATAACCCAGTAGATCAGCGCCGCAAGCCCTGCGGCAGCCGGAACGGTGATGACCCAGGCGGCCACGATCGTCATGAAGTGCGAGCGTCGGACGAGATAGCGGCGGCGCATTTCGTCGGAATTGCGCTCTGCGATTTCCTCGACCACCCAGCGGTCCGACTTGGCACGGATGTAGTCCATGCGCCGCTTGGAGTTGCGGGTGTACCATTCGCGGAAGAAGCCGACGCCGAAGACCGCGCCGACGGCAATGTGAGTGGAACTGACGGGAAGGCCGAGCCATGAGGCGACGATAACCGTGACGGCTGCCGACAGCGACACACAATAGGCGCGCATCGGATTGAGCTTGGTGATCTGCTCGCCAACGAGGCGGATGAGCTTCGGCCCGAAGAGGAAGAGGCCGAGCGAGATGCCGGTCGCGCCGATCACCATCACCCAGATCGGGATTTCGACCTTGGCGGCGATCTCGTTCGCACGGACGGCATGGACGATCGCCGACAGCGGACCGATGGCGTTCGCCACGTCGTTCGCACCATGGGCGAAGGAAAGAAGTGCTGCTGCGAAGATCAGCGGCAGGCGGAAGAGCTTGCGCAGCGACTGGTTGCGGTTCTCGAGCCCGATCGACTGGCGCCGGATGAGGGGCACGCTGAGCGCCCAGCCGATCACTCCCGTCGCCAGGCCGATGAGCACGGCGACCGGCAGGCTGATGCGCACGATCTGGTTCAGTCCCTTGAGCGCGAGATAGGCGGAGAAGGTTCCGAGCATCAGTGCGATCAGGATCGGCACCCAGCGGCGCGCGGCCGCAATCTTGTCGTGCCGGTAGATGATGAATTCCTTGATGAATGCGAGGAACAGGGCGGCGATGACGCCGCCGAGCAGCGGTGAGATCACCCAGCTCGCGGCGATCCCGATCATCGATTCCCAGTTGACCGCCTTGACCCCGGCGGCGGCAATTCCCGAACCCATCACCCCGCCGACGACGGCATGAGTGGTCGAGACAGGCGCGCCGATCCAGGTCGCGAGATTGACCCACAGAGCCGAGGAAAGCAGCGCGGCCATCATCGCCCAGGCGAAGATTTGTGCATTCGGCACCTGTGCCGGGTCGACGATTCCCTTGGAAATGGTCGAGACCACGTCGCCGCCTGCAATCAGGGCGCCGGCGGATTCGAAGATCACCGCGATGACGAGCGCCGTCGCCATGGTCATCGCCCGCGACCCGACCGCCGGGCCGACATTGTTCGTCACGTCGTTGGCGCCGATGTTCATCGCCATATAGGCGCCGATGGCAGCCGCCGCGACCACCATGACCGCGCCCGGCTGGTTGATCACATAGGCGCCGGCGAAGATCATCGTCGTCACGAGGAAGATCAGGCCGATGCCGACCGGCGCGTAGCCACGGGAAATGTGGTGGGCCGCCTCCTCGACGTAAGCGAACTTGTCGAGGTCCTTGTCGAGGGTGGGCTTGACGAGGCTGGGTGGCGACTTGGCCATGACGATACTGCCTTCCTGAGGGACGACCCCCGAGAGCCACCCTTTCGCGAATTTCTGTAGTGACGACGAAACGCCGCTGAGCCCGTCCGGTTCTGCGCGCGGTTCCGAATTCGCCCCTTGCCCTAGTAGCAAAGGCGCGCGCGCGCAATATGACAGTTTTGTGACAGTCCGATTTTACCGGTCTTCGACAGAATTCTTGGGCTTGGTGAGCGCACTGGCCGTCTTTTCGGCGAACGCGTGCAGCAACACCTTCAGTTCCGGCTCCCGGACGCGGGCAGCCGCTTCCTCGGGGCTCACCCATTCAAGCCGCCGCATTCCCTTCTCGGGAAAATCCTTGGTCATCTCCTTGACCTCGAGTGCGTGCACCTGAACTCGGCACGCCACCTTGAGGCCGCCTTCCATGCCTTTGGCGTAACTGTAATAGCCGATCGGATCGCGAGAGATCTTGCCGCGGGCGCCTGCTTCCTCCCATGCCTCACGCTCGGCGACGGTATGGGACTTCTTGCCGGCCATCGGCCAGCCTTTCGGGATCACCCATCGGCCGGTGTCGCGGCTGGTCAGCAGAAGGATCTCTATGCCCCCTGCTTCTTGCGCGGGCGATAACACAGGGCGGCATATTGCTGGCGCGGCGGCCGCCGCAACATCAACTGCACGTCCGAAGCTATCCGGCTCATGATGGTCAATTCCCGCTGTCTCCTGTTTTCGAAGTTTACGCTGTGGTTGTGTTCGTTCGGTGACCTCTCCGGATACGCACGGCGAATCAGTCAAGCGATCGTTTAACCGTCGATGTTGGATCAACCGTTCGTCAGGTCAAGTGTTGCGCTTGCCCACTTTTGGGCTATCCGTCGGTCGGTTGCCGACCTTGCGCGCGCCAATGCCGAAGTCCGTCGATGACGCCGTCCGCCGTGGTCCGTTCGGCAAGATAGACGTCGTCGCGTTCTTCCCCGAGCCGGCGCAGTTCGGGAAGGGCGTTGGCGGGGACGATGCCGCGGACGCCGTCGAGCAGGAACATGCCGAGATCGTTGCCCGTATCGCCGGCGACGACCGCCTCATGCAAGCCGATGCCGAGCTCTCGGCAAAGCCAGATCAGCGCCTTGCCCTTGTCGGCATTGCCGGGCAGGACGTCCAGATCGCGTCCGCTCGAATAAACAAGTTTCACCGAAAGTCCTTCGGCCCGCAGTTCCTCTTCCAGCGCCTCGATCCGTTCGAGCGGGGCATCGTGAAGATACCAGCTGGACTTAAGCGCATGTTGGTAGCGTTCCGGTTGGCGCCTGATGTCGGGAAGCGACTGCAGGCGTTCGGCAATCCGCAGCGGGTCATAGTCCCGGTCGAGCGACGCGGCGTAGGCTTCCGCGATCTCCGGCACCGTCGCGGCGTGCATCATCGTACCGACGCCGCCGATGAGGTAGTCTGCCTCCGGCAGGCCCTCTTCGGCGATGAAGGCCAGGATGTCCTCGATCAGCCGGCCGCTGTTGTAAACGAGCAGCGGACGGCTGGCGTCATCGAGACTCATCCAGTAGTCGGCGAACCGCCGCGAGGCGTCGCGATCCCCGGCAAGCGTGCCGTCGAGGTCGGAGGAGAAGATCCGCACGGGGCTCAGTCGCCGTCGTTCCATGGTTCGTCCCAGTCGGCATCGTCGAGCGCTTTGGCCACCGGCCGCCCTTCGACGAGTGCCACGAGCTGCTGTGCGATCCCGGTCCAGGTAAAGAGGCTGCGCGCCTTGTGTGCGCCCATCCTCGACAGGCGATCATAGAGGCGCGGATGCTTGAGAGGCTTCATCATCGTGATGCCGAGATCCTCCTTGTCGAAGGGATCGGCAAAGAGTGCGTGTCGGCCGTAGCTGACCGCACGGAAGAGGCCACCATGGATGGTGACCACGGTCGGCGTGCCGCTGGCCATCGCCTCGATCGCCGTCATGCCGAAGGGCTCGTAGCGGCTCGACAGCACGAAGAGGTCGGCGGCACGGTAGTAGTCCGGCAGTTCCTCGTCCGGAACGAAGCCCGAGAAATCGACGCGGTCGGAGAGGCCGAGCGCTTCGACCTGCTCGTGCAACTGCCTGAGGAGGGTGCTCTCCTGCGGGTCGAGATTCTCGCCGCCGAGCGCCAGTCGCAGCCGTGCATCCGGAATACGGCTGGCCAGCACCGAGAAGCCGTCGATGAGCAGGTCGTAACCCTTGTTGGTGGCGAGCCGCCCGAGGGCCAGCACCACACGTCCGGAAAGACCGAGCCGCTGGCGGATCATCTGGCGCGACGCCTGCGAGACCGGGAAGAAGCGGTTGTCGTCGTAGCCGGGCGGGATCATGTGGACGCGATTGCGCGAGAGCCCATAATCCTCGATCAGCATGTCGAGCTGGATCGGTGTCGTGGCGACCACCAGCTGGCAGCTGCGGTAGACGATGAGTTCGTGCTGGATGCGTTCACGAAAGTTGAATTCTTCCTCGAACTTGTCGGCGCGCTCCGGATAATCGGTCTCCATCTGGCGCTTCTTCCAGATGCCGAGCGAGTGCGGCGTGTGGATATGCGGGATCGACAGCGCCTCGGAAAGTCGCTGGCCGGCGACGCCGCCGTCCCAGTAATGGCTGTTGACGAAGAGATACGAGAGATTCTCGTTCTTCATGAAACGCAGGGCCTTTTCACTCCACTCCGTCAGGTACCGGTGCAGGTACTCCTTCGGGATGAAGTCCGGTCCGCCGCACGGAATACGGATGACCCGCACATTCTCGTCGACGGTGTCGATCTGCGGCTGGTCTTCGAAGAGCCGCGTATAGATATCGACCTTATGACCCAGCTGCCCGAGCTTCTTGGCCAGTTCGAGGACATAGACCACCTGTCCGCCGGTATCGGCGGCGCCGAGCGGCGGATGGGCGGCGACATAGCCGTGGGTCGAGACGAGCGCGATCCGCGGCGTTTCGTTTAATCCGTTGATTGTATTTGTCATCCCGCAACAGTAGAAATTTGGTTCATAAAAGGCAAGTTTCTAATGCCAAAAGGCGGACTTTGTTCCTGTATGAGAACGAAATTTCTATTTTTCGCCGGTGACGGCAAGGACGAATGGCCCGCGGGCCATCCGCTTCATGTCGAAGGTTCGCCGACGACGATGATGTGCAGTGCGCGTGGCCCGTGGGCGCCGAGCAGCAGCGTCTGCTCGATGTCGGCGGAGCGCGAGGGACCGGTAACCAGGTTCACCGTGCGTGGCATGACGGCCTTGCCGTTCACCGCGCGAAGCCTCGACCACACCGCTTCCATGTCGCCGGCGATGTCGCGTGCATCAAGGACGACGATATGGTGTTCCGGCAGGAAGGTCAGTGTCACCGGATTATCCGGACCCGAGAGAAGCGCGAGCGTTCCCGTCTCGGCGATTGCGCCGAAGGCATGGCTGACGGCGGCAAGGTCGTGGCCGTCGGAGGCGCCGTGACGGATTTCGAGCGTCCGCTCCTCGCCCCAGGGCGCGACCGCAAGCCGTGGATCATTGCCGATCCGCACGGCGGCCGGAAGGTTGCGGCCTTTCAGATAGTCCGCGACCGCCGTCGGCAGCGCCGAGAGATCGGCGATGCGTGTCGTAGTCGCACTGTATTTTTCCGCCATCGCGACGAAGAGATCGACCCGTGCCGGGCCCGGCAACTGGCCGCGGGCAGGAATGATGCCGCGCGGCGTCTCGGCGAGGCGCGAGGTGACGGCGGTGCGGCGTGTGCCGTCGTCCGGCGAGGCCTTCAGCGAGGTGCGGATCTTCTTGAGAATTGCCGACTTTCCGTCCATGACGCTCACGCCTCCCGCCTGTTTGCCTGGCGATCTGCCCATTGCTGAAGGAAGGTCCGGCCTTCCGGTGCGGGCAGGTCGCGATATTTGGTCCAGCCGGAGGCGAGCGGCAGCGCGCCGATCCTCCGCTTGTCGCCGCCGAGCATCGCGAGCGTCCGGGCGCCGAGTGACGCCGCCAGCCGGTAGAGCGCCGGCCGCTTGGCGAAGAAGGCCCAGACGCCGAGCCCGTAGCGGCTCGTCGCCGGGGCGAGATGTCGCTCGAACTCCCGCTCGCGCCAGTGCCGCATCATCTTCGGCAGCGGGATGCGCATCGGGCAGACGCTCTCGCAGCGTCCGCAGAAGGTGGAGGCGTTCGGCAGGTGACCGGACTGGTCGATGCCGAAAAGCGACGGCGTGAGGACCGCACCCATCGGGCCGGGATAGACCGAGCCGTAGGCGTGGCCGCCGACCGCATGGTAGACCGGACAATGGTTCATGCAGGCGCCGCAACGGATACAGCGCAGCATCTCCTCGAACTCGGTTCCGAGCATCGCCGAGCGGCCGTTGTCGAGCAGGACGACATGGTATTCCTCCGGGCCGTCGGGATCTTCCGGACGGCGGGGGCCGGTTGAGAACGTGGTGTAGACCGACATGTCCTGGCCCGTCGCAGAGCGGGCGAGCAGCCGGAGGATCTGCGCGCAGTCCTCCAGCGTCGGCACGATCTTTTCCAGCGAGGCGACGACGACATGCACCTTGCCGAGCGTCTGGGTGAGGTCGCCGTTGCCCTCGTTGGTGACGATGACCGAAGTACCGGTCTCGGCGACCAGGAAATTGGCGCCGGTGATGCCGACATCCGCCTGGAAATAGCGCTTGCGCAGCACCTCGCGCGCCTCGGAGAGCAGCGTTTCCGGTGCGGTCAGGTCGCGATCGGCCGGAAGGTGGGTGTGGACCCGGCGGAAATCGGCCTCCACCTGGTCCTTATTGAGGTGCACGGCCGGGGCGATGATGTGGCTCGGATGCTCGCCCCGCAGCTGGATGATGTATTCGCCGAGGTCGGTCTCGACCGGCTCGACGCCCTGGGTTTCGAGGAATTCGTTGAGGTTGATCTCCTCGGTGATCATCGATTTGCCCTTGGTGACCGTCTTCGCGTTCACCTTGCGGCAGATGTCGAGGATGATCCGGCGGGCGTCTTCCGCGCTCTCGGCCCAGTGAACATGGCCGCCGGCCGCCTTCACCTTCGCCTCGTAGGCTTCGAGATAGAGGTCGAGATGGGCGAGCGTATGGTTCTTGATGTCCCGGGCGTTGTCGCGCAGGAGGTCGAACTCGGGAAGTGCCGCGGCGGCCGTCGCGCGCTTGGCGATGAAGCCGGTCTCGACATTCTTAAGCGCCTTCTGGAGCTGCGGATCGTGAAGGGCGGCGGCGCTGTTTTCCTTGAACTGCGGAGCGGTGAACTGCATCGACCCCTCCCTCACTTGCCTGAGCCGGCGATCGGCGCCGTGTCCGTCATGCCGGCGAGAACTTCCGCCACGTGACGGACCTCGACCTTCGAACCCTCCCGCCGCAGTTTGCCGGCCATGTTCATCAGGCACCCCATATCTCCGGCGAGCAGGACGTCGGCCCCGGCGGCTTCGATGTTTTCCGTCTTCTTGCCGACGATCTTGCCGGAAATGTCGGAATACTTGATGCAGAAGGTGCCGCCGAAACCGCAGCAGACGTCGCTGTCGGCCATTTCCTTGAGTTCCAGCCCCTCGACGCCGGCAAGAAGCTTGCGCGGCTGCTTGCTGATGCCGAGTTCCCGCAAGCCCGAACAGCTGTCGTGATAGGTGACGCTGCCCTCGAAAGTCGCGTCGACCTTCGGCACGAACATCACGTCGGTGAGGAAGGAGACGAGTTCATGGACCTTTTCGGCGAAGGCGAGGCTGCGCGCCTCCCAGGCGGGGTCATCCTTGAAGAGTTCGGGATAGTGCTTCTTCAGCATGGCGCCGCAGGAGCCGGAGGGCGCGACGACGTAGTCGAACCCTTCGAAGAGCTCGATTACCTGTTTGGCAAGTGCGCGCGTATCGGCCTTGTCTCCGGAATTGTAGGCCGGCTGCCCGCAGCAGGTCTGTGCCATCGGAACATGCACCTCACAGCCGGCATCCTCGATCAGCTTGGCGGCGGCAAATCCCACGCTCGGTCGGAACAGATCGACGAGACAGGTTGCGAAGAGGCCGACGCGCGGCCGCGCTTGCTGCAGTTCTGGGGTCATTTGGAGAGATCCGTTCCTTCGGTTGTCGTCTGTTTCGAAGCACGGCCGGAAACCGGCTGTGCCGCGCGGCTCAGGAGCCGCAGGCGTGCGACACGGCCGCGTTCGTCGGCGCGGCTTGCATCCTCAACGGCCTGCATCACGAAATCGATATGGCCCTGGGCCGCCTGCTTGGCGCGCTCGCCGTCGCCGGCGACGATCGCCTCGTAGATGGCGACATGCTGCTGCAACAGCCGCTCGCCGGCATCCTCGAGCGCGAACACCGCTTTCCTGTTGAAGAAGATGCCCTGCGAGAGCAGGCGGTAGCAGGCGCGCATCGTGTGCAGCAGGATGACGTTGTGGGCGGCCTCGCCGATCGCGTTGTGGAATTCGATGTCGGCCGCGAGCTCGCCTTCGGCCGAGCCGCTCTCGTGCGCCCGCCGCATGTCCGCGATGATGCGGGCGAGAAGCGCCTTGTCGGTTTCGGTCGCGCGCCGCGCGGCAAGCTCAGCTGTGAGGCCTTCGAGTTCGCGACGGTATTCGAGATAGTCCCGGGAGGCGCGCTGATGGCGCGAGATGAGTTCTGTCACCGGTTTCGAGAACACCTGGCCAATGATGTCGGCGACGAAGGTGCCGCCGCCGTGCTGGCTGACGAGCAGGCCGCGTGTCTCCAGCTCCTTCAGGGCTTCGCGGAGAATGGGACGCGAGACGTCGAAGGCCTGCGCCATGTCGCGCTCGCCGGGCAGCCGATCGCCGTCGCGCAGCACGCCGTCGAGGATCAGCTGCTCGATCTGCTGCACCACCTCGTCGGCCGTGCGGCTATGGCTGATCTGGGTGAAAAGCCCCCGATCCCTGTCGGCATCCGTCTCGGTCACGGCATTCTCCTTCGGGCGCATGTGTAGCAAGCACCCGAAGGATTGGTCAATTATTTTGTCCAGTTCGCGCGAAGGAGCGGCGCGCGCTTTCAGCCGAAGGTGAGGAAGAACTTCGAATAGGGGGCCTTCAGCCCGCCGATCGCGGCCTTGGTCGCCGCGGCATCGTTGTTCGTCGCCGCGCCGCGAAGCTTGGCGACGCTGGTTTCGACGGCGCCGAGCAGGGCCTCGAAGTTGCCGTCGGCGTCCCTCGGCGGATGCGCCTTGATGTCGGAGAGGAGGTATTCCAGCACGGCGGCTTCCTCACGCACCGCGATGGTGTCGGCGGCATCCATGCCGAGGACCTTTTCCATGCGCGCGTGATAGGCGTTCATGCGGTCCGAGAAGCTGTAGATGTCGTTGCGAAGATGCAGGTCGCCGATCTGGTCGCGGATGCCTTCCAGCGTATCGTGTGCCTTTGCAAGGTCGCCGCCGGCGACCTTGGCCGAGGCGTTCTCGGCGATTGCCGCCACCTTCTTCATCGTGTCGGGAAATGCCGGATCGTCGACGTATTGCGGTGGCGCCGGCAGTGCGGAAAGCTCCGACCAGGCCTTGGTGAAGCGATCGAGCGCACCGGCTGATTCCGCGTTTCCGCCCGTGTTGGTCGCGAAGAGCGCCGCCCTGTAATCGCCGTAGGCTGTCCGCAGTCTGGCCTCGAAATCCCGAACCTCTCCGGCCATTGCAGGCACGGCGAGGGCAAGGGCGACCAGAAGGGCCGGCATGGAACGTCTCATCGGGTATCCTCCTTCACGGGGCATTCGTCGTCGGTATTCCGCGCCGGGGCAGCGGCGCAGGTTGCCGATATTCATGGCAGCAGTCTCGAAAAACAGCAACAACAACGATGCGCATGTCGCCTAAGTGCGACGAATGTAAGGCCCTGTGGCAAACGACCCCCTGCCGGGCGGACACGACATTTGCTAGAAGGGGCGGATTGGTCGCAGAACCTCGGACTGGGAGTTGGGTTTGGACACCGGAAGACTTGCATTTCCCGCCGCACCGGAGCGGGCGCTCGCCCTTGGCGAAATTCACGCCCGGCCCTTTCCTCTCGTCAAGTCGTCGCGAGTGCTCCTGCAACTCGCCTTCATGATGGACGGGGGCGCTGCCGTGCACCACAGTGTGCTTGCGGAACTGTCGCGCTCCGCCGGTGTTTCCCCGCCCGACCGCGCCGCGCGGCATCACGCGATGGCATGGGGGGCGGGCACGTTGCGCTGGGAGCGGCACACCGAATTCTCCGCCTGGCTATGGGAAGGGCCGGCACCGGAAAATTTCGGCGGCGACATCACCACCCATCCTTTCGGCAGCGCCTTTTCCGCGCCCGGCCCGCTGATTTCCGGGATCCGCCTTGAGATCCGCCCGAAGGCAAGGAAGCGACGACGGCGATTGGCAGTTTCGACCCCGCGAGCCTCTGCTAC
This sequence comes from Ciceribacter thiooxidans, assembly GCF_014126615.1. Taxonomy (NCBI): domain Bacteria; kingdom Pseudomonadati; phylum Pseudomonadota; class Alphaproteobacteria; order Hyphomicrobiales; family Rhizobiaceae; genus Ciceribacter; species Ciceribacter thiooxidans. The sequence continues at coordinate 2,740,786 of NZ_CP059896.1, read as the reverse complement.
AGCGAAGTGAAGAAGGGGCAGGCCACCGTCGTCACCGACTTCCGGCAGGACGGCGATGGATTGACGCGCATTCTGGTGATCGACCGCGGGCTCAACGATGCGGGTCGCGGCGCTCTGGTCCAGCGGCTTCTCGACATCGAGACCTACCGGACGCTCGCCATGCTCGGCCTGCCGCTCGCCCAGACGCTCTCGCCGGATATCCGCCGCATCGAGGACGGGCTGACCGCCGTCACCCAGCGCATGAAGGGCCATGCGCGCGAAGAGGCGGATTCCATGCTCGGGGAGATCACCCGGCTCGCCGCCGAACTCGAAGCGAACGCCGCCCTCAGCCTCTATCGTTTCGGCGCAAGCCGGGCCTATGACGGCATCGTGCGCGAGCGCATCAAGACGCTCGACGAAAGCTCCGTGCCGGGCTTCGAAACCATCGGCTCCTTCCTCGAACGGCGGCTGGCACCGGCCATGCGGACCTGCCAGTCGGTCGAGGAGCGACAGGCCAATCTCTCGCGCAAGCTGTCGCGTGCCACGGGCCTCGTCCGCAGCTGGATCGACGTGGAGCTCGAGCGGCAGAATTCCGACCTGCTCGCGACCATGAACCGCCGCGCCGAGATGCAGCTTCGCCTGCAGCAGACGGTCGAAGGTCTCTCCGTTGCGGCGATCTCGTACTACGTCGTCGGCCTGATCGGCTATCTGGTGAAGGCCGTGAGCCACGAGGTTTTGCCGGTCGACTCGGGCATCATCACCGGGCTCTCCGTTCCCTTCGTCGTGCTCGGCGTATGGCTCGTCGTGCGGCGCATCCGCAAACACCACGCCGAAGACGGTAAGTAGAGGCCGCCTATTGCTCCCAATAGGGCACGGGTCCGTAGAGATCGGCGAGATAGTCGATGAAGAGGCGCACCTTGGCCGGCAGGAACTGCCGGCTCGGATAGACCGCCGAAAGCGAGACGTTGCGCGAGCCCTCATAGGCCGGCAGCACCTGCGCGAGTTTGCCCGCCTTCAGTTCCGGTCCGACGTCCCAGGTGGAGCGCAGCGCGATGCCGAGGCCGGAGATGACCGCCTCGCGGATCACCTCGCTGGAATTGGTGACGAGCATGCCGTCCGGCCGGAGGTTCAGTGCGCCGTGCGGCCCTTCCAGCCGCCAGGCGTCGTAATTGTGCGCCGGCAGGCAGCGGTGCTGCTTCAGGTCGTCGATCGTCTGCGGCATGCCATGCTCGGCGATGTAGCCGGGCGAGGCGCAGAGGATGCGCCGCACCGGCGCCAGCCGCCGGGCGACCAGCGAGGAGTCGCTGAGGTCGGCGATGCGGATCGCCAGATCGAAGCCGCCGCCGACGATGTCGGTGAATTCGTCCGAGAGCACGAGGTGCACCGCAAGCTCCGGATGGGCGTCCATGAACGCCTTGAGGTGCGGTGCGATGTGCAGGCGTCCGAAGGATGTGGGCGCGGAAATTTTCAGGGTGCCGCGCACCTCCGACGATCTGCCGGAGGCATAGGCCTCGGCATCCTCGATCCCGGCGAGCACCGCCACGATGCGTTCGTAGAAGCCCTGACCGGCCTCGGTGAGCGAGATCTGCCGTGTGGTCCGTTGCAGAAGCCGGGTGCCCAGCCGGTCTTCCAGCCGCTTGATACGCTTGGAAACCACTGCCGGCGACAGGCCGAGCGCCCGCGCCGCGGTCGACATGCTGCCGGTGGCGATGACGCGGGAGAAAACCTCGAGATCCCCGAGATTGGTCATGCGATCTCCATTCTTTCCAATTTTGTCATAAGTCCATAGCATTTGCATGCGTTTGAACAAAGTGGTAAAGAAAAAATACCAGTTGAAGCCGCGGGCGCGGCGGTGTATGCCGGTCGTACCGTGCGAGGGAAGGACCATGACGGAAGCCATCAAGTTTCTTGAGCCCGATGCCGCGATCCTTGCCCGGCGCAAGGAGATCGTCGACGACCTTGCCGAACTGGTCCCGCCCGAGCGCCTGGTGCACGAGCCGGTCGAGCTCGTCCCCTTCGAGACGGACGGTTTCCTTGCCTATCGCCGGCGACCGCTCGCCGTCGTATTGCCGGAAACCACCGCACAGGTCGCGGCGGTAATGAAATACTGCCATCGCTACGGCATCCCGGTCGTTCCGCGCGGAGCGGGGACCTCGCTTTCGGGCGGTGCCATTCCGCAGGAAGATGCGGTGGTGCTCGGCCTTTCGGCGATGTCGCGCATCCTCGACATCGACTATGCGAACCGCACCGCGACCGTTCAGGCGGGCGTCACCAATCTTTCGATCTCCGACGCCGTCGGCGCCGACGGCTTCTTCTATGCGCCAGATCCGAGCTCACAGCTCGCCTGCACGATCGGCGGCAATATCGGCATGAATTCCGGCGGCGCCCATTGCCTGAAATACGGCGTCACCACCAACAACCTGCTCGGCGTGAAACTGGTTCTGGTCGACGGCACCGTCGTCGAACTCGGCGGCAAGGCGCTGGATACGGCGGGCTACGATCTTCTCGGCGTCGTCTGCGGTTCGGAAGGCCAGCTCGGGATCGTCACCGAAGCTACGGTGCGGCTGATCGCCAAGCCGGAAGGCGCGCGTCCGGTTCTCTTCGGCTTTGACAGCGCTGAGGCCGCTGGCTCCTGTGTCGCCGACGTCATCGGTGCGGGGATCGTCCCGGTTGCCATCGAGTTCATGGACAAGCCGGCAATCGAGATTTGCGAGGCCTTCGCCCATGCCGGCTATCCGCTCGACGTCGAGGCCTTGCTGATCGTCGAGGTCGAGGGATCGGAGGCCGAGATGGAGGCGATGCTCGCCTCGATCGTCGAGATCGCCCGCCGACACGGCGTCCGGACGGTGCGCGAGAGCCAGTCGGCGCTGGAAGCGGCGCTGATCTGGAAGGGCCGCAAGTCGGCCTTCGGCGCGACCGGCCGCATCGCCGACTATATCTGCATGGACGGCACGGTGCCGCTCGGGCAACTCGCCTACGTGCTCAGAAAAACCTCCGAAATCATCGATCGCTACGGCCTGAGGGTCGCCAACGTCTTCCACGCCGGCGACGGCAACATGCATCCGCTGATCCTCTACAACATCAACGATCCCGAAGACGCCGCCCGCGCCGAGGCGGCGGGCATGGAGATCCTGAAACTCTGCGTCGACGCCGGCGGCTGCCTGACGGGCGAGCACGGTGTCGGGATCGAGAAGCGCGACCTGATGCGCCACCAGTATTCCGATGTCGACCTCGCCCAGCAGATGGCGGTCCGCGCCGCCTTCGATCCGGCCTGGATCCTCAATCCGTCGAAGGTCTTTCCGCTGGAGGGACGGGAATGATGGCGTCTCAGTTGACTCCCGCGACAGAAACCGAAGCCGCCGAGATCATTCGCGACCATGCCGAGCGGGCGGCGCCGCTGGAGATCAGGGGCGGGGGAACGCGCGCCGGTTTCGGCAACGCCGTGCAGGCCGCCGCGACGCTCTCGTCTTCCGGGCTTTCCGGTATCCTCACCTACAATCCGGCGGAAATGGTGATGACGGCACGCGCCGGCACGTCCGTCGCCGAGATCGAGGCGGCTCTCGACGCCAACGGACAGGCGATGGCCTTCGAGCCGCCGGACCATCGGCCGATCATGGGAACAACAGGCGAGCCGACGATCGGCGGCCTCTTCGCCGTCAATGCGTCCGGCCCTCGCCGCATCACCGCGGGTGCTGCGCGCGACAGCCTGCTCGGCGTGCGCTTCGTCAACGGCCACGGCGAGATCGTCAAGGCCGGCGGCCGGGTGATGAAGAACGTGACGGGTCTCGATCTCGTCAAGCTGATGGCGGGTTCCCACGGCACGCTCGGTCTCCTGACGGAGGTCACCTTCAAGGTCCTGCCGCGGCCGAAGACGGCGGCGACGATCGTGCTTTCCGGACTCGATGACGAGGCGGCCACGCATGCGATGGCGGCGGCGATGGCGCTGCCGGTGGAGGTCTCGGGCGCCGCCCACTTGCCGGAAAGCGTGAAGTCGCGCTTCCTCTCGGGCGGCCTGCCCGAGGGCCCGGCGACCGTCCTGCGTGTGGAAGGCCTGGAGGCCTCCGTCGCTGTTCGAGTGGAAAAGCTCGCAGCTGCCATGCAACGCTTCGCCTCGACGACTCGCCTCGGACCGGAGGAGACGGCGGTGCTGTGGCGCGAGATCCGTGACGTAAAGCCCTATGCCGACGGCACGATGCGGCCTCTCTGGCGCGTCTCGGTCGCGCCGTCGCAGGGCGAGAAACTTGTCGCGGCACTGCGGCTCGCGACAGGCGTCGATGCCTTCTACGACTGGCAGGGCGGGCTTGTCTGGATGCGGATGGAGGCGGACCCGGAGGCGGAGATCCTGCGGCGCTACATCCGGGCGCTCGGCGGCGGCCATGCGACCCTGGTGCGGGCCTCCGGCGCAGTACGCGCCTCCGTTGCGGCGTTCGAGCCGCAGGAGCCGGCGCTGGCCTTGCTTTCCCAACGGGTTAAGGCAAAATTCGACCCTGTGGGGATCTTGAATCCCGGCCGCATGACGACAGGAGAACCTGCATGACCGAGCCGACCTCCCAGATGCCACAGACGCCGCCACCGCCGCCGACCCGCCGGACCGACAACTGGATGGACCCCGGCAAGCTCAACGTCCAGATCATCTATGTCCTCTATCTCGCGAGCTTCGTGATCGGCATCACCGCCGTGGTCGGCGTGGTCTTCGCCTATCTCAACCGCGGCAAGTCCGAGCCGTGGCTCGAAACCCACTACACCTGGGCGATCCGCACCTTCTGGATTGGCATCCTCTATGTCGCCATCTCCGTTGTGCTGACGCTCGCCCTTGTCGGCGTGATCCTGGCGATTGCCACCGCCGTCTGGGTGATCGTTCGCTGCGTGATCGGGCTGCAGCGGGTGAGCAACGACCAGCCGATCGAGAAGCCCGAGAGCTGGCTGATCTGACCGGGGCATATCCCGACTAACGAAGGAGGAAGGGGCGCGGTCTCTTCCCCTGTGCGCTGGAGTTTCGAGTTTGCAGACCAATTTCACTGCCGAGCAACTGGCCGATCCGCGTGTCGCGGAAGCCGAGCAGATCCTGCGCAAATGCGTGCATTGCGGCTTCTGCACGGCGACGTGTCCGACTTATGTGACGCTCGGCAACGAACTCGACAGTCCGCGCGGGCGCATCTACCTCATCAAGGACATGCTGGAGAATGGCCGGCCGGCCGACGAGCAGATCGTCCGCCACATCGATCGCTGCCTCTCCTGCCTCGCCTGCACGACGACCTGCCCCTCGGGTGTCGACTACATGCATCTCGTCGACCATGCCCGAATCCACATCGAAAAGACCTACCGGCGCCCGCTGATGAACCGCCTGACCCGCGGCGTGCTGGCCATGGTCCTGCCTTATCCGGCACGCTTCCGCTTCGCGCTGACGCTTGCCCGAATCGGGCGGCCATTCGCCGGTCTCCTGAAGCGGGTCCCCCAGCTGAAGCCCTTCGGCGCGATGCTCGAGCTTGCCCCGCGCGCGCTGCCGGCAAAGGCGGCCTCGCCGGCGCCGGGCGAACCTGCCGCCAGTGAGCCGAAGCGCGGTCGCGTCGCGATCCTGGCGGGCTGTGCCCAGCCGGTGCTCGATCCCGGCATCAACGAGGCGACGGTCCGGTTGCTGACGCGTCTCGGTGTCGAGGTGGTCGTGCCGGAGGGCGAGGGCTGTTGCGGGGCGCTGGTGCACCACATGGGCCGCGAGGAACAGGCGCTCGACTTCGCTCGTCGCAACGTCGATGCCTGGACACGCGAGATCGAAAGAGGCGGTCTCGATGCGATCATCATCACCGCCTCCGGCTGCGGCACGACGATCAAGGATTACGGTCACATGCTGCGGCTCGACCCGGCCTATGCGGAGAAGGCCGCACGCGTCTCGGCGCTTGCGAAGGACGTGACGGAATATCTTTCGACGCTCGAACTCCCCCGGCTCGAAGCGAAGGGCATGGTCGTCGCCTATCACTCGGCCTGCTCGCTACAGCACGGCCAGAAGGTGACGATGGCGCCCAAGACCTTGCTGGCGAATGCCGGTTTCACCGTGCGCGAACCGGCGGAAGGTCACCTCTGCTGCGGTTCGGCCGGCACCTACAATATCCTGCAGTCGGAGATTTCCGAGAAGCTCAAGGCGCGCAAGGTGAAGAATCTGGCCGCGACGAAACCGCAGGTAATCGCCGCCGGCAATATCGGCTGCATGACCCAGATCGGGTCTGGAACCGAGCTGCCGGTGGTCCACACCATCGAACTTCTCGACTGGGCCTACGGTGGCGAGCGTCCTCGAAAATTAGCCAAACTCTAAGGATGTTCGGCTAAACTCGCCTCTCTGGCCGGGATGGCTTTCCGGTTTCGGGGAGGTTCGGCAATGTGCACCAGAATGGCGATCACTCTTGTCGCGGCACTTACGGGCTCGTGCGAGGCGCTCGCTGCCCAGCGCATCTACTGCGTTGCCGATGACGCAAACCTGAAGATGTCGCTCGAAAGCGGCTTCAGCGCTGAAAAGCAGGGCGCTCTCGATCGCTTTCGCGGTGTCCTGACACTCAAGGATTCGAAGGTTCCTGGCCTCGTGGAGACGATGCGGCTTACCTCGGCGATGCTGAAACAGCATTCGATGGACGGCAGCAAACTGCGCCTGCAGGTTTATACGGAATCACAGAGTGGCCCCTTCGCCACCCTCGAACTGACTGTCGATACTGCCGTCGCGGCAGACGACAAGACCCGCTTCCACGGCGGTTATACCGTCAGGATACAGACCGGCACTGACGGCACCCGCCGCGAGCTGAAGACTGCCCTCGCGCGCGACGGGCGCGTCATCTGCGAATTGAAGTAGCCGACGCTGCCTGCCGGATGCGTCGGCCTCGACGAGCTCACCAGCGGAAGGTGATGCCGGCGTTGACCGCGTTGGTCATGATGTTGGTCTTGAGCGTCGCGCCGCTGTCGATGTCGGCGTCGACCCAGGAATAGTTGCCCTTGTATTCGACGAAGGCCTGCCAGCGGTCGGCGATGTCATAGGCGACGCCCGCCTGCGCCTGGATCGTCGCGCCGCCGAGCTGGTACTCGGAGGTGGTCCCCGACGCGCGGGTCACTTCGACATGCGGAATGTTCACGCCGGCCCCGGCGCCCACGTAAGGAGTGAACCGGGTGCCTTCGATCGGAAACCGGTAGAGGGCGTTGAGCGTCAGGAGGTTGAGGCCGTCGGTGAACTCGAAATGGCTCCAGCCTGAATCAGCGAGCGTTTCGTCGTCGGCATAGACCTTGGCGTGGCTGAAATCGAGCGAAACGCCGAGATTCGGCTGGCCGATCTCTTCCATCCACCACGTGCCGCGGACGCCGTAGTAGGGCGGCATGGCGAAGGACTTACCTTCCCATCCGGCGGTGAAATCCGGTTCATCGGAGACTTCGACATCGCTGTGCGGCGCCGACTGGACGCCGCCATAGACGGAGATCGCCATTTCGGCGCGGGCGGCGGAGGTGAAAAGCAGGAGTGCGGCAATGGCCGCGGACGAAGACAGGCAGGCGATTTTTTTCGACATGGGGCAACCTGGTTCTGCTGTTTGAGCTCGGCTGCATATTAGGGGGTGTCAAGGACCAAGTCTGTTCCTATTTTGCATCACTGGCGGCTGGAATGTTGTGTCCTATAAAGAACTCTCCGGTTCGGAGGGCGCCGGACATCACATTTCCGTGTCCGGTGTGTCTGGAAAAGGAAAAGGGCGCGCGATTTCTCGCGCACCCTCTGGAAATGGACCGGTTCCGGCCGAATCAGCTCAGCCGCCGAGGATCGTCCGCAGGAGGTCGATGCCGCGATCCTCGAAGCTCACCTTGCCCTGTCGGTTGCCGGGGCCGACGACGATGACCTTGGTGCCGATCGAGGCACGCTCGTAGAGGTGCTCGACGTCCTTGTTCATCATGCGGATGCAGCCCGACGACATGTTGAGCCCGATCGTCCACGGCTGGTTCGTGCCGTGGATGCGGAAGATAGTGTCGCGGCCGCCCTTGAAGAGATACATGGCGCGCGCGCCGAGCGGATTGTCGATGCCGCCTTCCTGAACGACCGGCAGCATGTGACCCTTGGCAGCTTCGCGGGCGCGCATCTGCGCCGGCGGGCGCCAGCTCGGCCATTCTTCCTTGCGACCGATCTTCACGACGCCCGACCAGCCGAAGCCTTCGCGGCCGACGCCGACGCCGTAACGGGTCGCGCGGTTGCCGCCCTCGACGTAGTAGAGGAACTTGTTGTTGGTATCGATGATGATCGTGCCGGGCTTCTCGTCGGTGACGAGACGGACGACGCGGCGGCGGAACTTTTCCGCCGGCTGCTTCGGCTTCTGTGCGACGAGCGTCACGTCGTTCGTGACCGTGGCAGGCCGTGCTGCTGCAGCCTGGAAGGCGTCGGCCTCGACCGGTGCCAGCATGCCCGTCGCAGCGATCGCGGCTGCGGCAAGCATGGACAAGTATTTCGACATGGTGGACTTCCCCCGTAAATTATACCGGGAAAGAGCCTTAGCCGACTCGCTTGCGGATTCAAGTCCAAAGCGGTCGGCGAAGGCGGAAATGGTGCGGGATACTGCGAAGAACTTCGCGTTTTTGTCCAAAATGGTCAGATGACGACGACCGTCGCGCCGACATTCACCCGTTCGTAGAGATCGACGACGTCTTCGTTGCGCATGCGGATACAGCCCGAAGAAACGGCGTTGCCGATCGTCCACGGCGCGTTGGTGCCGTGGATGCGGTAGAGCGTCGAACCGAGATACATGGCGCGGGCGCCGAGCGGATTGGCCGGGCCGCCTTCCATGTGGGCGGGAATGAAGTGACCCTTCGCGGCCTCGCGGGTGATCATTTCCTGCGGCGGGTTCCAGGCGGGCCACTCGGCCTTGCGGGTGATCTTGTGCTTGCCGGCCCATTCGAAGCCTGGCTTGCCGACGCCGACGCCGTAGCGGCGCGCCTTGCCGTCGCCGAGCACGAGATAGAGGAAGCGGTTGTTGGTGTCGATGACGATGGTGCCGGCGGGTTCGGCGGTCTGGTAGTCGACCATTTGCGGCAGGTAGATCGGATTGAAGTCCTTCGGCGCTGGATTGTTCAGTCGCACCGCGACCGGCTGCGGCGCGACTGTGGCCGGCTGGTCGAAGCTTCGCCGGATCTGCCGGCGCGGAGCAGGGGCGACCGGCTGCGGGCGCGGCGCATAGACGACCGGACGGACGGCGCCGCCGAGCTGCATCACCCAAGGGGCGGTGAGGTCGGAGCTGACGACGACCGGCGGACGGCTGCGGTAACGGTCGCTGGCGTGGGCGTCGAGGGCGAAGGGCAGGACGAGGCTCGTGGCGAGCAGGAGGGTTTTCTTGATCATCGGGCGGACTCGCTACAATTAACACCGAGAACTGAAGAAGGGCCGTCCTCCGGCCCCGGATCGCCGCACGGTGCCATCGGGCCTCCGCAGAATTGGTAAATCGCCGTCCATGAAAATGCGGCCCTTTCGATAAACCTTTCGTCAGGGTTAGCGGCCGGTTTTGAAAACCGGTGAACAAATGGTAAACATCGCGCCACTGTCAGGGAGAATCATTGCGATGGACGGAACGGGACTGATCACCGGCGACGACGGGCTCGTGCGCTGCTTCTGGCATGGCAATCTGGAGGACTACCGCCGCTACCACGACGACGAGTGGGGAAATCCCGTTTCCGACGACCGTCGCCTTTTCGAGAAGATCTGCCTGGAAGGTTTCCAGTCCGGGCTCTCCTGGCTCACCATCCTGCGCAAGCGCGAGAATTTCCGCGCCGCCTTTGCCGGCTTCGATTTCGAAAAGGTCGCGCAATTCGGCGACGACGACATTGCCCGGCTGCTTGCCGACGCCGGCATCGTGCGTCATCGCGGCAAGATCGTCTCGACGATCAACAACGCCGCCCGTGCGATCGACCTGAAGGCGGAGTTCGGCTCGCTCGCCCGCTATTTCTGGAGCTTCGAACCGACACCCGAAGAACGCCCGGCACGGATGGACTACGCCACGCTCCGGGCGAACCCGACTTCGCCGACGTCGGTGCGGCTCTCGAAAGACCTGCGCAAGCGCGGCTGGACCTTCGTCGGCCCGACGACCGTCTATGCCTTCATGCAGGCGATGGGCCTGGTCAATGACCATATCGAGGGGTGTGTCTGCCGCGGCAAGGTCGAGGCGATGCGCGAGGCCTTCGCCCGCCCGCGCTGACGGCTCACTGCAGGCTTGCGAGCAGGTCCGGCAGTTCGCCGAGATGGGCGATCTCGCGAAAGCGCGGCGCCTCGAGCGGCTTTTCCACCTGCTCCAGCACCCAGGTCAGTTCGTGCGGCACGAAGACGCCCCAGGCGCCGGCGGCGATTGCCGGCACCACGTCGGATTTCAGCGAATTGCCGACCATCATCGCCCGGTTCGGACTGTCGCCGTTGCGCGAGAAGACGCGGCGATATGTGGTCGCCGTCTTGTCGGAGACGATCTCCACGGCATCGAAGAGTTCTCCGAGGCCGGACTGCGCGAGCTTGCGCTCCTGGTCGAAGAGGTCGCCCTTGGTGACGAGGATCAGGTAGTAGTCGCCCGCGAGCCTTTCCAGCGTGTGGCGTGCGTGCGGCAGCGTCTCGACTGGATGGCTGAGCAATTCCCGCCCGATCCGGAGGATGTCATCGATTACCCGCGCGGGCGCGCAGCAGTCGGTGACTTCGAGCGCCGTCTCGATCATCGACAGCGTGAAGCCTTTGATGCCGAAGCCGTAATAGGCGAGATTGCGCTTCTCCGCCTCCAGCAGCCGTCCGGAAATCTGCTCGGGTTCGGCAAAATCGGCAAGCAGTGCGGTGAAGTGCTCTTCGGTCAGCCGGTAATACTGTTCGTTCTCCCAGAGCGTGTCGTCGGCATCGAAGCCGATGGTGGCGAGAGGTCGCAGGGTCATCGTCGTCAGTCCGCCGCATGAGATCGATCGGTCGCGAAGTTTAGTCCTCGCCTGTGGCAAAGCAATGGTCTCGCGCTGAGAAGGTCACAACGCAATCAGTTGACCGCGAGAAGCGCAAGCAGAACCAGGCTGAGGACACAGAGCGCAAGAAGTGAGGCGGTCGCAGCGAGGATAACCCTGCCGCCGGAGCGGGCGACGGAACGCACGTCGACGGTCAGCCCCAGCCCGGCCATGGCGACGGTGGTGAGCAGGTCCGACACGTCGGCGATCGGCCCGAGGAGAACGGCCGGGATCGCGCCGGCCGAACGCAGCGCCATCATTGCGGCAAAGCCCGCGATAAACCAGGGCGCGACGTGGCGGAGGGAAACCCTGCCACCCGCGCCGTTCCCCAGGGCTCCGAGCGCCAGCAGCACCGGTCCGAGCATCAGCACGCGGATCAGTTTGACCACCGTACCGGCATGGGTGCTGACGAGACCGGCCGAGGCGGTCGCCGCCAGCACCTGCGGCACGGCATAGACGGTGAGGCCGGCGAAGATGCCGAATTGCAGGTCGTTGAGTTGCGCCGCAGCGTGCAGCGCCGGCATCAGGAGAACGGCTCCGACACCGAGTACTGCGGTGAAAGCAATCGCCGCGGCGACATCGTCGGCCTCCGCCGCGATCACGGGGGCGGCGGCCGCAATCGCCGAATTGCCACAGATCGAGTTGCCGCAGGCCACGAGCGTGGCGAGTTTCGGGGCAAGCCCGAGCGCCCGTCCGATCCCGTAGCTGACGCCAAGCGAGAGCACCACGACGGCGGCGATCCCGGCGACCAACAGAACGCCGGCCGCACCGATCTCGGCGACGCTGACCGAGGCGCCGAGCAGCACCACGGCCACTTCGAGCAGGATCTTGGCGCTGAAGGCGATGCCGGTATCGAAGGCGGGCGGGATACGGACGGACGAGCGCAAGCCCGTGCCGAGCAGGATGGCGAGCACCAGGCTCTCGATCCAGTGCCCGCCGGAAAGCGCGACCTCGATATGTTCGAAGAGGATGGCGAGGCCGGAAACGAGAACCGAAAGGGCGATGCCCGGCAGGAGGCGGGCAGGTTGGGAAAGCGGGAGCATGGCGACCGAGGGAGAGTGGATGACTGGCCGCAACTTGCTCTGGCAAACCGTCGACTTCCATCGAATAGTCTCTTATGTTTCGTTCGGAAAATCAGAACGAAAGAAGCCATGACCTTCGAACAGCTTTCCATCTTCGTCGCGGTCGCCGAACGCGAGCACCTGACCCGCGCCGCGGAAGCCCTGAGGCTGACGCCGTCGGCCGTCAGCGCCGCGATCCGCAATCTCGAGGCTTTCTATCGTGTCGCTCTGTTCCACCGGGTCGGACGGCGGATCGAACTCACCGAAGAGGGGCGGCAGTTCCTGGAGGAGGCCCGCGCGGTGTTGCGCCGCGTGCGCTCCGCCGAACAGACGCTTGCCGAACTCGGCGGCCTCATGCGCGGCACGCTCGTCGTCGAGGCGAGCCAGACGGTCGCGAGCTACTGGCTGCCGCCGGTGCTGATGCGCTTTCATCACGCCCACCCCGGCGTGAGCCTCAAGTTCACCCTCGGCAACACGACATCGGTCACCGCGGCGGTGCTGGAAGGCAGGGCCGATATCGGCTTCGTCGAGGGCGTGGTCGATGAGCCGGCGCTCACTGTCGCGCGCCTCATCGACGATGCGATCCTTGTCGTTACGGCGCCAGACCACCCCTGGGCGGACGGCAGGCCGCTCACGCCGCGGGATCTGGTGGACGGTTCCGACTGGGTGATGCGGGAGGCGGGCTCCGGCACCCGTGCGGCCTTCGAAGCGGCGATCGCCGCACGCGGCGTCGACCCGGCGGACCTGAAAGTGGTGCTGGAGCTGCCCTCCAACGAGGCGGTGCTGTCGGCCGTCCGTACCGGCGGCAGTGCGACCGTCGTCGCCGGGGTTGCTGCGCGGTGCTTTGTCGATGCGGCGCGGCTCGCGCGGGCGAATTTCACGCTGCCGCCGCGCGCCTTTTCCGTCCTCCGCCACAAGGAGCGTCGCGTGAGCCGGGCGGCCGATGCGCTCGAAAGGCTCGCCCGCGAGGCCGCCGCTTCGCCGGCCGCGGAATAACGCCAGCCTCCCGGGCGTTCCGTCAGACGGCGATCACCTCGTGGACGATGCGGTAGTCGCGGCTTTCTTCGCCGAGCGGCGCGACCGGCCATTGCCAGCGTGCCTTCGGTTCCGGTGCGGAAACGCCATGGAGGAGGTCGGCGGTTTCGTGGAGGTGACCCGTGCGGTCGATCACCGAGAAGGTGATGTCGGTGATGAGGCAGGTCCGGCAGGGGAGCTGGGCGAGCCCGTCGATATGGGCGCGGATGAGGCGGGAGAGGGCGTCCTCGGGCATCGACCCGGCCGGCTCGGTAGCGAGCCGCCGCTTCACGCCGCGGCCGATCTGCGACAGGAGGTTCGCCGAAACGACGAGATCGAGATAGGGCACCTGCCGCAAAAAGGCGAGCGGCTCCGGTTCTTCACCCGCGGCGAGCTGGTCGTAGCCGGAAAGATCGCGCTCGATCAGCCGCACGTTGCGGCGGCGTGCGAGCGCCAGGCCGAAACGGACGCTCGCCAGGTGTACGAGGTCGACGAGGACGACGGTATCGAACGTAGCCGCAAGCGTATTGATCGGCAGGTCGCGCAACAGGCCGGAGCCGAGGACCACCGCGGTGCGGCGCTGGCGCAAATCCTTCGCCGCATCGAGAATGAAGGCGCGGGTATTCTCCTCGTGCGGCGCCCAGTCCGAGGCGCAGCGCCGCGCCCGCGCCCAGAGCCGCACCGAGGAGTTGATCTCGCTTCCGTGCCGCCGGTCGGAGAGAGCGTAGGTCGCGGCAAAATTCAGCGCTTCGGCGAGCATCAGGCGAGCGAAAGCGTCGCCGGCGCCAGCGCCACGTGCAGCTCGTGCGGTGCATCCGGAAGGCCGGGGGCATAGCCGAAGTCGAGCTTGAATTCGGTGGTGCGGAGACGCCGGCGGTCGGCATGGGCATAGAGCATGGAAAAGCCCTTATAGATTTCGGCGAGCGGGCCGTTGTGCACGAGCCGGAGATAGCGCTGCGACGGCACGACGAGCCTCGTCATGCCTTCGGGCACTTCCGTCGCCGTGGCGGCCATGAAACCGACGAGTTCGCGGTAGACGCCGTCTCCGCTGCCGGTCGAGACCTCGAGGAAGGCCGTCGCTCCGGTGTCGGCGTCGAAGAGGCGGTTCCAGGCGTCCGGCACCACCCGCGAAAGATCCTCGAAGCGTCCTTCCACGGCAATTCCGATAACGACGAGTTCCGGCAGTTCGACAAGCTCGATCATGGCGGCCTCCTGAGCTGTTGCTGGCGATCGATGGTCCCGCGGAGCGGGGTGCAAGTCGGGGCGAAGCTATTGCGGTGCCTCAAGCCGGTCAAGCGCCGCGGAGAGGTCGCGAGGATCATTCTGCTTGCCGGTTTTTGCCCAATCCGTTAGAGCAGGCCCAGCCAAGACCCGCAATCGCCGGATATGCCCATCATGAACGAAAAGCCCAGGAAACCGCAGAAGCTGAAGGCCCGCCTGCCGCGTGGCTTCGTCGACCGCGAGGCCGCCGACATCCGCGCCGTCAACGAGATGGTGGGCAAGATCCGCGAGGTCTACGAGCGCTACGGTTTCGATCCGGTCGAGACGCCGCTCTTCGAATATACCGATGCGCTGGGCAAGTTCCTGCCCGATGCCGACCGTCCGAACGAGGGTGTCTTCTCCCTGCAGGACGACGACGACCAGTGGATGAGCCTGCGCTATGACCTGACGGCGCCGCTCGCCCGCCACGTCGCTGAGAATTTCCAGGAAATCCAGCTTCCCTACCGCACCTATCGCGCCGGCTACGTCTTCCGCAACGAGAAGCCGGGCCCGGGCCGCTTCCGCCAGTTCATGCAGTTCGACGCCGACACCGTCGGCGCGCCGGGCGTGCAGGCGGACGCCGAAATGTGCATGATGATGGCCGACACGCTGGAAGCCCTCGGCATCAAGCGTGGCGACTATGTGATCCGGGTGAACAACCGCAAGGTTCTGGACGGGGTCATGGAAGCCATCGGACTTGGCGGCGATGAGAATGCCGGACGGCGGCTGACGGTGCTTCGTGCGATTGACAAACTCGACAAGTTTGGTCCGGAAGGTGTGCGCCTCTTGCTAGGTGCAGGCCGTAAGGATGAGAGCGGTGATTTCACCAAGGGTGCGGGTCTGTCCGACATGGACACCTACAAGGTATTAAATTTTCTATCGCGTGGTGCAGTGCTTGTAGCACCAGGCTCCCCAGACAGTGCTTTTGTTAACGGTGGTGCGCGACAAGCTTCGCTGTCAGAACCGCAGAATATGGCTGGCGTCGTAAAAGGCATTTCGTACGATGTCGATGAAACGGCGGTGGGAGCGGATGGGGTTGCCGAGCTTGCGCTGATGGCAGAATTGTTTGAAGCTGCTGGTTACAATGACGGTCGAATTCGCATTGACGCATCCTGTGTCCGCGGTCTCGAATACTACACCGGCCCGGTCTACGAAGCCGAGCTCACCTTCGACGTCACCAACGAGAAGGGCGAGAAGGTCGTCTTCGGCTCGGTCGGCGGCGGCGGGCGCTATGATGGTCTCGTCTCGCGCTTCATGGGCCAGCCGGTGCCGGCGACGGGCTTTTCGATCGGCGTGTCGCGCTTGATGACGGCCTTGAAGAACCTCGGCAAGCTCGGCGACGACGAGGTGGTCGCGCCGGTTCTCGTCACCGTCATGGACGGCGATGTCGAGAGCATGGGCCGCTACCAGCGCTTCACGCAGGATCTCCGCAATGCCGGAATCCGCGCCGAAATGTACCAGGGCAACTGGAAGAAGTTCGGCAACCAGCTGAAATATGCCGACCGCCGCGGCGCCCCTATTGCCATCATCCAGGGCGGCGACGAGCGGGCGCAAGGCGTCGTGCAGATCAAGGACCTGATCGAGGGCAAGCGCCTCTCCGGCGAGATCACCGACAATGCCGAATGGCGCGAGGCCCGCGTGGCGCAGGATGTCGTGCCGGAAGCCGACCTCGTCGCCAAGGTCCGGGAAATCCTCGAGGCCCAGGCGGAGGACCGCCGGCGGGCGAAGGGTATCTGATGGCTGTGCGTGCCGATTTTCCCCTCCCCAACCCTCCCCACAAGGGGGAGGGGGCTGGTCGGCGCGTGCCGTTGGCCTCGGGGATGACCTCCCCGCCGAGCCGGGCCGGGGGAGCAGGCATCTTCCCAGAGTCCTCTCCCCCCTTGTGGGGGAGATGGGCGGCAGCCCAGAGGGGGTCTTTTTCCTCTACTGTGGGAGCGAGCCCATGCCCCTGATCAACATGCCGGACTTCGCCGCCGACATCCTTGACGAGTTCGCCGGCCGCGGCACGGTGCGGGTCGACACGCCGGTCATCCAGCCGGCCGAGCCCTTTCTCGACATGGCCGGCGAGGACCTTCGCCGGCGTATCTTCCTGACCGAGAACGAGCGGGGCACGAGCCTCTGCCTCCGGCCGGAATTCACCATTCCCGTCTGTCTCCGCCACATCGAGACGGCGACCGGCACGCCGAAGCGCTATGCCTATCTCGGCGAAGTCTTCCGCCAGCGCCGCGAGGGCGGCAACGAATTCTACCAGGCCGGCATCGAAGACCTCGGCGATACCGCGATCGCTCGCGCCGATGCCCGTGCGATCGGCGATGCCTGGGGCGTGCTCGCCCGCCTTCTGCCGCAGCGAGGCCTTGCGGTCGTGCTCGGTGACCAGGCGGTGTTCGAGGCGGTGGTCAAGGCGCTCGGCCTGCCCGGTGGCTGGCAGAAGCGGCTGATCCACGCCTTCGGCAACAGCGAGCAGATCGAGCAGCTGTTGCGCAAGCTTGCGAGCCCCAACCATGTGCAGGGTCTCGATCCCGTGGTCGCGGACCTTGTGGCGAACGGCGACGAGGCGGCACTGATCGCCCATATCGACACCACCATGCAGGCGACCGGCTATTCCACCAATGCCAGCCGCTCGCCGGTCGAGATCGCCGCGCGGCTCAACGAGAAGCTGGCGCTCGCCGAGACGCGGCTCGACGTCGCCGCACTGCTGCTGCTGCGTGAATTCCTGTCGCTCGAACTGCCGCTTTCGGAGGCCTCCGGCGCGCTCGCCGGTTTCGCCGATGCGGCGGGGTTGTCGCTCGGGCCGGCGCTGTCGCGCTTCGACGAACGGGTCGCCTCGCTTGCTGACGCCGGGCTCGACCTGACGAAGATCACCTACCGCGCCGCCTTCGGGCGCCCGCTCGACTACTATACCGGCCTCGTCTTCGAGATCGCCGCCGAGGGTTCGCCGGCCGTGCTCGCCGGCGGCGGTCGCTTCGACCGGCTGCTGACGCTGCTCGGTGCGGAAAGCCATATCCCGGCCGTCGGCTTCTCGCTGTGGCTCGACCGGATCGAGGCGGCGAGGGTTTCCAAATGACAATCACCATCGCACTCCCCTCCAAGGGCCGGATGAAGGACGACGCCTCGGCGATCTTCGAGAAGGCCGGCATGAAGATCGTCGCCGTCGG
The DNA here is from genome assembly GCF_014126615.1 of Ciceribacter thiooxidans. Taxonomy (NCBI): domain Bacteria; kingdom Pseudomonadati; phylum Pseudomonadota; class Alphaproteobacteria; order Hyphomicrobiales; family Rhizobiaceae; genus Ciceribacter; species Ciceribacter thiooxidans. The sequence continues at coordinate 2,723,352 of NZ_CP059896.1, read as the reverse complement.
CAACGACCGGTCCTATCGCGGCCGTGTCGAAGGCTTGGACGACGTCGAGATCGCCTTCCTCTCGGCCTCGGAGATTTCCCGCGAGATCGGCGCCGGAACCGTCGACTTCGGCATCACCGGCGAGGACTTGATCCGCGAGGGTCTGGCGGAAGCCGACAAGCGCGTCGAGATCTGCGCCCGCTTGGGCTTCGGCCATGCCGATGTCGTCGTCGCCGTGCCTGAAATCTGGCTCGACGTCGACAGCATGGCCGACCTCGGAGACGTCGCCGCCGATTTTCGCACCCGCCACGGCCGGCGGCTCACCATCGCGACGAAATACTGGCGGCTGACGCAGCAGTTCTTCTCGAGCCAGCACGGCATCCAGCTCTACCGCATCGTCGAAAGCCTCGGCGCGACGGAAGGGGCTCCCGCCGCCGGCCAGGCCGATATCATCGTCGACATCACCTCGACGGGTTCGACGCTGCGCGCCAACCACCTGAAGATCCTCTCCGACGGCGTGATCCTGAAATCCGAGGCTTGTCTCGTCCGCGCCAGAAAGCCGGAACACGAGCGCAATCCCCGGCTCGGCGAGATCGTTTCGGCGGTCCGCGCCGCGCTCGGCTGATCGTCTTCGGCCAGTCAAACTACAAAGAACCCGCCGGATCGCTCCGGCGGGTTCTCGTCGTTCGGGGCAGGGTGCTTGACGTATCAGGCGATCGCGTAGGCGCCGCGGCGGGCGTCGAGCGAGTAGGCGCCCGGGCCGAAGGTGGCGAGCACGATGTAGGCACCTGCAAGCGTGATGTTCTTCATCATCATGATCTGGTTGAGGACCGTCAGCCAGCCGTTGGCGGCGGCCGGGAAATCCGGAACGTTGATCGCCGAGCCGTGGAAGACGACGCCGGTGAAGACGCAGAAGGCGGCGAGCAGCCAGCCGGCGATCCGGGTCTGGTAGCCGACGAGGACGGCAAGGCCGGCGACGAATTCGAAAGCGCCGGCGAGATAGGCGAGCGCGGTGGCAGCAGGCAGGCCGGCCCCGGTGATCATGCCGGCCGTGGCGCTCGGATCGGCGAGCTTGCCGAAGCCGGAATAGATGAAGATGAAGGACAAGAGAACGCGGCCGAGAAGGATGGCCAGGTTGTTGGCGTTTGACATGGAAGGCTCCTGTTGGCGAGTGCCTGCATGCAGGCGGTCAATAACGATTTCGCAAACGTTCTCTCATGCCTCCACTGTTACGAATAGATGCACAATTCTTGACTGTTCGTTCAAGAATAGAAAACAACCAAAGCCACGGCCGGTCGCCGCTTCCCTCCTCAGGCGTAGGCGATGGAGGGCAGCGCCGGTGCCAGCCGGAACCGCGGGAACATGAAGACACCGCAGATGCTGCCCGCGACGCCGCCTTCGAGCCCCTTCGTCTCGGCGATGCAGAAAACCGGCTGCCGGTATTCCCGCTCGGAGACGATCGTTGTCGAATAGCAGAAACTCGAGGACGCGGTCGCCGCCTGCTCGAAGAGGTCGAGCACGAGCGCCCGGTCGTGGGCGTCGTAGCAGCGCGTCATGTTGAGAAGACCGCATTCCGGGCCGTCGAGGCCATGGAGAAGCGTCGCACATTCTCCGAGCCGGATGATCCCGTTGGCCAAGTCTCCCGTCCAGGATTCCGAAACGGTGAACCGCGACAGGTCGTGGGCATCGTCGCCGTCTGCCGGCAAGGGCCGCATGGGATGTGCAGCGAGGGTGGTTCTGGCAATCTTAAACAAGGCATTCCCCAAGGTCGAAGCCGATAGCGGATAGCCGTTCTCGGATTCAGTTTCGGTCGGTGTGGTTTAAGCTACGCGTCGGTCGGGACCGGCAGATCACCGCACCCGTCCATGGCACCAGAACGGAGACGTCCGGAACTAATGCGTCCGGCGAATCCGTGGTGTATATTATCTCTTTCTTAATGGCAGGCAATATCGAAACCGGAGCCGCGTACCCCACTCCGCTCGGCGCAGGTTCTCCGGGGAATCTGTCCAAAGGTGAACAGTAAAGCCGAAGTAGGGAAGCGGCGAAACTGTCCCGTGATGAGACAGTTCTTACCAAAGCGATATAAATTTTGCAGAATGTCCGCAAATGGAATCTTCAATCTCAGCGCCCCCCGGGTGACTTTTTTGCGGACAAACATCAAAAGAGGCGAGAAGGGCGCGCGCTTGGGCGGGGCACTTCTTCAAGCAAAACCGGTCGGGAGGGTGAGGGGGAGGTGCTTCACCCGGTCGCCAAAGGCTCGTTGAGCCCGTCCCGGCGGTGATTCGCCAAACGCAAAAGGGCGACCCGAAGGCCGCCCTTTCGTCAATCCCGATGAGGGGATGGATCACATCATGTCCATGCCGCCTCTTCAGGCCGCTTGACGGCCTGAAGCACTTTTGGTGATGGGCGGCTTTATGGACGCTGATTGTAATCGGCTATGCCGATCACATCATGTCCATGCCGCCCATGCCGCCCATGCCGCCCGGCATGCCGGCCGGAGCATCCTTCTTCGGCAGTTCGGCGATCATGGCTTCGGTGGTGACCAGCAGACCGGCAACCGAGGCTGCGTCCTGCAGGGCGGTACGAACGACCTTGACCGGGTCGACGATACCCATGGCGATCATGTCGCCATATTCGCCGGTCTGGGCGTTGTAGCCGTAGTTGTCGTTGTCCTTTTCGAGGATCTTGCCGACCACGATGGAGGCTTCGTCACCGGCGTTCTCGGCGATCTGGCGGGCCGGAGCCTGCAGAGCGCGGCGAACGATGCTGATGCCGGCTTCCTGGTCCTGGTTGACACCCTTGACCGTGATCTTCGCGGACGAACGCAGCAGAGCCACGCCACCGCCGGGCACGATGCCTTCCTGAACAGCAGCGCGCGTCGCGTTGAGCGCGTCGTCGATGCGGTCCTTCTTTTCCTTCACTTCGACTTCCGTCGAGCCGCCGACGCGGATGACGGCAACGCCGCCAGCGAGCTTGGCAAGGCGTTCCTGCAGCTTCTCGCGGTCGTAGTCGGAGGTGGTTTCCTCGATCTGGGCCTTGATCTGGCCGACGCGGCCTTCGATGTCGGACTTCTGGCCGGCACCGTCGACGATCGTGGTGTTTTCCTTGGAGATCGAAACCTTCTTGGCGCGGCCGAGCATGTCGAGGGTGACGTTCTCGAGCTTGATGCCGAGGTCTTCGGAAATGACCGTACCGCCGGTGAGGATCGCGATGTCTTCGAGCATGGCCTTGCGGCGATCGCCGAAGCCCGGAGCCTTGACGGCAGCAATCTTCAGGCCGCCACGCAGCTTGTTGACGACGAGGGTGGCGAGAGCTTCGCCTTCGACGTCTTCAGCGATGATGACGAGCGGCTTGCCGGTCTGGACGACGGCTTCGAGAACCGGGAGCATCGCCTGGAGGTTCGAGAGCTTCTTCTCGTGCAGGAGAATGTAAGCGTCTTCGAGGTCGGCGATCATCTTTTCCGGATTGGTGACGAAGTAGGGCGACAGGTAGCCGCGGTCGAACTGCATGCCTTCGACGACTTCGAGTTCGGTTTCGGCGGTCTTGGCTTCTTCGACCGTGATCACGCCTTCATTGCCGACCTTCTGCATTGCTTCGGCAATGTCGAGACCGATCTGGCGTTCGCCGTTGGCGGAAATGGTACCGACCTGGGCGACTTCTTCGGAGGTGTTGATCTTCTTGGCCTTGGCCTGGAGATCCTTTACGACTTCGGCGACGGCGAGGTCGATGCCGCGCTTCAGATCCATCGGGTTCATGCCGGCGGCAACGGCCTTGGCGCCTTCGCGAACGATGGCCTGGGCGAGAACGGTTGCCGTGGTGGTGCCGTCACCGGCGATGTCGTTGGTCTTCGAAGCGACTTCGCGGACCATCTGGGCGCCCATGTTCTCGAACTTGTCTTCGAGTTCGATTTCCTTGGCGACCGAAACGCCGTCCTTGGTGATGCGCGGAGCGCCGAAGGACTTGTCGATGATGACGTTGCGGCCCTTCGGACCGAGGGTAACCTTCACTGCATCGGCGAGGATGTCGACGCCGCGCAGCATCTTTTCGCGCGCAGTACGGCCGAACTTGATTTCTTTAGCTGCCATTTTCAAAACTCCCGGGCATCAGCCCACTGGTGATTTGTTTATGTTCTGGGAAGGGAATCGGCCGATCAGCCGATGATGCCCATGATGTCGGCTTCCTTCATGATGAGAAGGTCTACGCCGTCGAGCTTGACTTCGGTGCCGGACCACTTGCCGAACAGGACGCGATCGCCGACCTTGACGTCGAGCGCAACGACCTTGCCGTGTTCGTCGCGGGCGCCGGGGCCGACGGCGACGATTTCGCCTTCAGCGGGCTTTTCCTTGGCGGTGTCGGGAATGATGATCCCGCCCTTGGTCTTTTCTTCGGATTCCACGCGGCGAACGACGACGCGGTCATGAAGCGGACGGAATTTGGTGTTTGCCATTGTCTAATCCCTCGATCAAATGACATCAACGGACGGGAACCGCCCGTATCGATATGATTAGCACTCGCATTTGGTGAGTGCTAGCGCGATCGATTTAGGGAGCGCGCCGAGGGGAGTCAAGAACCGCGTCGAAAAAAGCGGCTTGGCTTCGGAAAAAGCTTTCTGAACCAGTTAATAGGCAAGGGTCAGCCGGGCGGGGAGCCCGGCCTTTTCCTGTAAGGTCAGATGGCGAGCGCGGCATAGGTGCCGAACTCGGCGACGATGCCGCGCTCGGCCATGAAGGCCTTCGGGTCGAAGTCGATCGCACCGTAGAACTCGGTGACCTTCGCCTTGGCGTCGGCAAGTGCCTTCTGGCTTTCCCACTCGACGATGGTGACGACGTGCACGGTCTCGCCGCCGTCGGCAATCGCCACCTTGTTGTAGAGGCAGCCGGGCAGGGTGTCGAAATAGCCGTGCACGATGGCCAGTCGATCCTCGAGTGCGAGGCGATGATCCGCGGGGCAGGTCATGCGGTCGACGCGGAAAATCGAAGTGCGGCTCTTGGTCAGGGTCATGACGTTCATTTTTTCAGGTCCTGAATATTGTTTTGCTGACAACGTGGGAGGATCGGACCTCAACCAATGTTGAGGTCAATAGGGTCGCTCGATTTTTCGGATGAACGTACATTGCCCATATCGCAGAATGGCTTAGGGTCTGCCGGAACTCGTACCACTGCCGCGGTCGCGTCTTCGCAAAACTGTCGGAGAAGCATGATAGGGGCTCGCCGGGTTGGACGTGCACAGGGGAGGGAAAGGCTTGGAAGCCGCGACAGATTGGACGGAAACGCCGCGGCCGACATTTTCCGAGCTCGTCTCGGCCTTCGCGACGATCGGCGTCCTGAGCTTCGGCGGGCCTGCTGCACAGATCGGCCTTATGCACCGCATCGCCGTCGACGAGAAGCGGTGGATTTCCGAGGAGCGTTTCCTGCACGCACTGAACTATTGCATGCTGCTGCCGGGGCCTGAGGCGCAGCAGCTCGCGACCTATATCGGCTGGCTGCTGCACGGGGTTCGCGGCGGCATGGTCGCCGGCCTTCTCTTCGTGCTGCCGGGTCTTGCCGTGATCGTCGGCCTGTCGGCTGCCTACGCGCTCTATCAGGAAACGACCTGGCTCGCCGGCCTGTTCTTCGGCTTGAAGGCGGCCGTGCTGGCGATCGTCGTCGAGGCAGTCATCCGCATCGGCCGCCGGGCGTTGAAGAACCGCTTCCACCGCCTCGTCGCGCTCGTGGCTTTCCTCTCCCTTTTCCTGTTCTCAGTGCCGTTTCCGCTGGTGGTGTTGATCGCCGGTCTCGCTGGCTTCCTCGTCGCACGTGCCGGGCCGGCTGTTCCGGCGTCCATTACGGAAGCCCTCATGTCGGAGGAACGCCGTATGCCGGCCGGCGGATTTCTCTCGGGCCGAAGCCTGCTCGTGCTCCTGTTCTGGGTCGCGGTCTGGCAGGCGCCGCTTCTCCTGCTCTCGACCGGCGTCCTCGGCGGCGCTTTCTCCGACGTCTTCGCCTTCTTCTCGAAGATGGCGCTCGTCACCTTCGGCGGCGCCTATGCCGTGCTCGCCTATGTCGCGCAGGTGGCGGTCGGAACGCACCACTGGCTGAACCCCGGAGAAATGCTCGACGGACTGGCGCTCGCCGAGACGACGCCGGGGCCGCTGGTCCTCGTGCTCTCCTTCGTCGGCTTCCTCGCAGGCTATCGCGATCCCGGCATGGTCGGGGCCGTTCCGGGCGGGGTGCTCGGCGCGCTGCTCACCGCCTGGGCTACCTTCGTGCCGAGCTTCATCTGGATCTTCGCCGGTGCCCCCCATATCGAACGGCTGCGCGGCAACCGGCCGCTGACCGGAGCGCTTTCGGCGATCACCGCCGCCGTGGTGGGCGTCATCCTCAATCTCGCCGTCTGGTTCGCCCTGCACGTCCTTTTCGCCGAGGTGCGCCATTTCGTGTTCTGGCGAGGCTTCGGAGGAGAGGGGCTCGGCGGTGCGCCGGGCGCCTTCTCCGTTTCGATCAGCTTGCCGGATGTGACGACGCTTGATCCCGCAGCCTTCGCCATATCGCTTCTTTCGGCCATTCTCATCTTCCGCTTCAGGTTCGGCATCGGCCGGGTGCTTCTCGTGGCGGCCGCGCTCGGCCTCGCCCTGCGGTTCTTCATTTCCTGAGCGGCCTGCTTGAAGAACGGCCCAACCGGGCATATTTCCGCAAGCGGCTGCAAATCCCCTTGCCTTGCCGGCTCTCCTTTGCGATGTCAGCCGGGACCGTTTTCCATGACAGGACCGAGGAATGCCCGAACACATTTCCAGCTTGAGCGACGTCAGCGACCGTTACGACGTGATCCTCTGCGACGTCTGGGGCGTGCTGCACAACGGCGTCGATGCCTTTCCCTCGGCCTCGGAAGCGCTGACGGAGGCACGCGGCAAGGGCTTGTCCGTCGTGCTGATCACCAATTCCCCGCGTCCTTCGCCCGGTGTCATCAGCCAGTTGAAGACTATCGGCGTCGCCGATACGGCCTATGACCGGATCGTCACCTCCGGCGACGTGACCCGCAAGCTGATCGCCGAGGGTCCGTCGAAGGTGTTCTTCCTCGGCCCGGACCGCGATCTCTCGCTGCTGGACGGCCTGCACGTCGAGGCGGTCGCGCAGGACGCGGCGCAAGCGATCGTCTGCACCGGCTTCTTCGACGACGAGACCGAGGTGCCGGAAGACTATCACGACATGCTGACGGCCTTCTCCGCCCGTGGGATCCCGCTCATCTGCGCCAATCCGGACCTGATCGTCGAGCGCGGCGCGCGGATGATCCCGTGCGCCGGCGCGGTCGCCGCCTATTACGAGCAGCTCGGCGGCACGACGCGGATCGCCGGCAAGCCGCACCGCCCGATATACGAGGCCGCCCTTGCCGCCGCCCGCGAGCAGCGCGGCGCCGACTTCCCCGTTTCGCGGGTGCTGGCGATCGGCGACGGCCTGCCGACCGATGTGCGCGGCGCGCTCGATGCCGGGCTCGACCTTCTCTACGTGAGCGGCGGCATCCATGCGGGTGAATACACCGTCAGCGGCCGCACCGACGAGGCGATCCTGAAGGCCTATCTCGCCCGCGAGAAGGTGGCGCCGAAGTGGTGGCTGCAGAGGCTCGCCTGACGCGAGGGTAGTTCGCAGGGACAACGCATGACCGTCTTTCACCGCAACGAGAAGAAGAAGCCTCTGCCGGAACGGCTTAAAGGCGGCGTGATCGCCATCGGCAATTTCGACGGCGTGCATCGCGGGCACCAGAGCGTCTTGAGCCGCGCGCTCGAGCTGGCGAAGAGCCGCCACGTGCCGGCGCTGGTGCTGACTTTCGAGCCGCATCCGCGGACCGTCTTCAATCCGGAGAAGCCCGTCTTCCGGCTGACGCCCGCGCCGCTGCGCGCCCGTATCCTCGAAGCCATGGGCTTCCACTCGGTCATCGAGTATCCCTTCGACCGCGAGTTTTCCCAGCGCTCCGCCGACGATTTCGTGCACTCGATCCTGATTGGCTGGCTCGGCGCGAGCGAGGTCGTGACCGGCTTCGACTTCCACTTCGGCAGGGGCAGGGAAGGCGGCCCGGCCTTCCTGATGGAGGCGGGGCGGACGAACGGTTTCGGCGTCACCCTGATCGATGCCTTCCGTGACGAGAATGCCGAAGTCGTTTCATCGAGCCGCATCCGTGCGCGCCTCGGCGAGGGCGATGTCACCGAGGCAGCGGGCCTTCTCGGCTACCGCTACACCGTCGAGGCAGAGGTGATCGGCGGCCAGAAGCTCGGCCGCACGCTCGGCTATCCGACCGCCAACATGGCGCTGCCGCCGGAAACGGAACTGAAGCCCGGCATCTATGCCGTCCGCCTGCGCCGCGCTGACGGTTCGTTGCACGACGGCGTGGCGAGTTTCGGTTATCGGCCGACCGTCACGGAGGACGGCGCGCCGCTGCTCGAAACCTTCGTCTTCGATTTCTCCGCCGATCTCTATGGCGAGGTCTGCGCCGTCTCCTTCTTCGGGCGCCTGCGCGACGAACTGAAGTTCGCCGGTCTCGAACCGCTGGTCGCGCAGATCCGCCGCGACGAGGAGGAGGCGCGGGCGCTGCTTGCCGGCGTCCAGCCGATCAGCGCACTCGACCGCAGGATCGCGTTCTGAAATCGCTTCTTTTCCGCGCTTTGCCCGGAAGCCGCAAAAGCGTTTCCGCCTGAATGGCGGAAATATAAGGAAATTTCTATATCATGGCCGCCGCGGCCGATAGAGTCCGGTAATTCTCGCCGCCAGCCTCGCAGGACCGATTGCATGACCGAATTCACCCCCTTCCTCTCCTTTGCCGGAGGCCTGCTGATCGGCCTTGCTGCCGTGCTGCTGATGGCGTTCTGGGGGCGGATCGCCGGCATGTCGGCGATCGTCATCGGTGTCTTCCCGCCGCTTGCCGCCGACTGGGGCTGGCGGGCCGCCTTCCTTGCCGGTGCGATCGGTGCCCCGGCGCTCCTGCAGGCGACCGGTCATACGGTGAGCTTCTCGGCGCCGCTTTCGCTCACCACCCTCGTCGTCGGCGGCGTGGTCACGGGTCTCGGCGTCACCTTCGGCTCCGGCTGCACCTCCGGCCACGGCGTCTGCGGGCTGGCAAGGCTGTCGCCGCGCTCGATCGCCGCGACGATAAGCTTCATGGCCGCGGCCTTCGTCACCGTCTTCCTGCTCCGCCACGTATTCTGAGGATGTTCGCCATGAAATACTTTGCCGCGCTCCTCATCGGCGCCGTTTTCGGCCTCGGCATCGTGCTTTCCGGCATGGCCGATCCGTCCAAGGTCATGAACTTCTTCGATCTCGCCGGCACCTGGGACCCGAGCCTCGCCTTCGTCATGGCCGGAGCCCTGCTGGTCACCGCGCCCGGCTATGCGCTCCTGCAGCGCCGGCGCAAAAAGCCGGTCTTCGATGCGCGCTTCCATATTCCCGCCCGCGGCCGTATCGACGGGCGGCTGATCGGCGGCTCGCTCCTCTTCGGCATCGGCTGGGGGATTGCCGGTTTTTGCCCCGGCGGCTCCATTCCGGCGCTCGGCCTCGGCCATCGGGAAGCCTACGTCTTCCTCGTGGCCATGGTTGCCGGCATGCTGATTGCGCGCCGTCTCCTCGACATGAAGGTCTTCACGCTCGCCGAACGGCCAGCATGAAGCATTTGCCGCGGCGGGCCTCTTCCTTTTCTCGGTAAAAACGCTTAAACAGCGCCCCATGACCAGGGTACGGCTGACCATGTCCCTTCGAATTATTGGCCCGGCCTTCCGCGCGCTTTGAAAGCTGCCGGAGGGTCCGGGTTTTCGGCGCTTGCAAAAGCGCCTTTTTCGTTTCCGCCTTTTCCAGGAACTTGGCGCCGCCCTTTGCCGGCGCATCTCTCGATGGCAAGATCATGACCGATACCGCAGTAAAGCAAGACTATTCCTCGACCCTCTACCTTCCCCAGACCGAATTCCCGATGCGCGCAGGCCTGCCGCAGAAGGAGCCGGAAATGGTGGCACGCTGGGAGGAAATGGGCCTCTACAAGAAGCTGCGCGCCTCCGCCGCCGGCCGCGAGAAATTCGTCCTCCACGACGGCCCGCCCTATGCCAACGGCAACATCCACATCGGCCACGCGCTCAACAAGATCCTGAAGGACGTCATCACCCGCTCCTTCCAGATGCGCGGCTATGACGCCAACTACGTTCCGGGCTGGGACTGCCACGGCCTGCCGATCGAATGGAAGATCGAGGAAGAGAACTACCGCGCCAAGGGCAAGGAAAAGCCCGACCTCAAGCAGCCCTCGGCGATGATCGAATTCCGTAAGGAATGCCGCGCCTATGCCGAAAAGTGGATCGGCGTGCAGTCCGGCGAGTTCAAGCGGCTCGGCATCGAGGGCGACTTCGAGAACCCCTACACGACGATGAACTTCCACGCGGAAGCCCGCATCGCCGGCGAGCTTCTGAAGTTTGCCACGTCCGGCCAGCTCTACCGCGGTTCGAAGCCGGTCATGTGGTCGGTCGTCGAGCGCACGGCGCTTGCGGAAGCGGAAGTCGAGTATCACGAGGTCGAGAGCGACACGATCTGGGTCAAGTTCCCCGTGCAGCATGCCGGCGAACGGTCGGGCGACCTTCTCCACACCTTCGTCGTCATCTGGACCACCACGCCCTGGACCATCCCGGGCAACCGCGCGATCTCGTTCTCCTCGCGCTTCCCCTATGGTCTCTACGAGGTGACGGCGGCGCAGAACGACTTCGGACCGCAGCCCGGCGAAAAGCTCATCTTCGCGACGCGCCTCGCCGAGGAATGCGCCGCCAAGGCCAAGGTGACGCTCAAGCTCGTCCGTGACGTCGAAGGTGATGAACTCTCGACTCTCATCTGCGCCCATCCGCTCGAAGCCTTGGGCTATACCTTCCCGGTTCCGCTCCTCGACGGCGATCACGTCACCGACGATGCCGGTACCGGTTTCGTACACACCGCGCCGTCCCACGGCCGCGAGGACTTTGACGCCTGGATGGACAACGTGCGTGCGCTCGAAGCCCGCGGCATCTCGACGAAGATCCCGTTCACGGTCGGTGATGACGGCTACTACACCGACGAAGCTCCCGGCTTCGGTCCCTCGGCCGAGGGCGGTGCTGCCCGCGTCATGGACGACAACGGCAAGAAGGGCGACGCCAACAAGCGCGTCATCGAGGCGCTGATCGCGGCGAACCACCTCTTCGCCCGCGGCCGCATCAAGCACGACTATCCGCATTCCTGGCGCTCCAAGAAGCCGGTCATCTTCCGCAACACACCGCAATGGTTCGTCTACATGGACAAGGACCTCGGCGACGGCTCGACGCTGCGCTCGCGCGCACTGGAGGCCATTGACGAGACCCGCTTCGTTCCGGCCATGGGCCAGAACCGCCTGCGCGGCATGATCGAGCAGCGTCCCGACTGGGTGCTGTCGCGCCAGCGCGCCTGGGGCGTGCCGATCTGCGTCTTCGCCGACAAGGACGGGAACGTGCTGGTTGACGACGAGGTCAACGCCCGCATCCTCGACGCCTTCGAGAAGGAAGGTGCCGATGCCTGGTTCGCGCCGGGTGCCAAGGAGCGCTTCCTCGGCAATGCCCACAATCCGGACATCTGGAACCAGGTCACGGACATCCTCGATGTCTGGTTCGACTCCGGTTGCACCCACGCCTTCACGCTGGAGGACCGCCCGGATCTGAAATGGCCGGCCGACGTCTATCTCGAAGGTTCCGACCAGCACCGCGGCTGGTTCCATTCGTCCCTGCTCGAGAGCTGCGGCACGCGCGGCCGCGCGCCCTATAACGCTGTCATCACCCATGGCTTCACCATGGCGGAAGACGGCCGCAAGATGTCGAAGTCGCTCGGCAACCAGGTCTTCCCGCAGGACGTGATGAAGGAATCGGGCGCCGACATCCTGCGCCTCTGGGTCATGACGACCGACTACTGGGAAGACCAGCGCCTCGGCAAGTCGATCATCCAGACCAATATCGACGCCTATCGCAAGCTCAGGAACACCATCCGCTGGATGCTCGGCACGCTCGCCCACGACAAGGGTGAGGAGATCGCCTATGCCGACATGCCGGAACTCGAAAAGCTGATGCTCCATCGCCTCGCCGAGCTCGACAAGGTGGTGCGCGAGGGCTACGACGCCTTCGACTTCAAGAAGATCACCCGTTCGCTGATCGACTTCTCCAACATCGAACTGTCGGCCTTCTACTTCGACGTCCGCAAGGATGCGCTCTATTGCGACGCGCCGTCCTCGCTGCGCCGACGCGCATCGCTCGCGGTCATCCGCAAGCTGTTCGACTGCCTCGTTGTCTGGATGGCGCCGATGCTGCCCTTCACCACCGAGGAAGCCTGGCTGTCGCGCAATCCGCAGGCGGCGTCGGTGCATCTCGAACAGTTTCCGGAAATCCCGGCCGAATGGCTGAACCCGGCACTCGACGAGAAGTGGAGCAAGATCCGGCAGGTTCGCACCGTCGTCACCGGCGCGCTCGAAATCGAGCGCAAGGACAAGCGGATCGGCTCCTCGCTCGAAGCGGCTCCGGTCGTCCATGTCGGTGATCCGGCGCTCTTCCAGGCGCTCGAAGGCCAGGACTTCGCCGAAATCTGCATCACGTCGGATATTACGGTCGTTGCAGACGAGGGACCGGCAGACGCCTTCCGCTTGCCGGAAGTCGGCAAGGTCTCGGTCGAGCCGAAGGTCACCGAAGGCCGCAAGTGCGCCCGTTCCTGGCGCATAACGAAGGATGTCGGGTCCGATCAGGACTACCCGGACGTCTCTGCGCGTGATGCCGCCGCCCTGCGCGAGCTTGCTGCGCTGCGTTAAGCAAAAGTTACCGGGTGATTTGCGCTTTTGCCTGTCATCCGGTAAAACCTGCCTGAAATTGGCCGAAATCATCGTTCAGGCGAAGGTTGATTGGGTATTCTCGGCCGGCTAGACTGTGCCGGTGAGGCTGGAAGGGCGTTTATGAAAGCGGCAGATGTGTTCAGAGTGGGCGCTGGGGCGACGGGCATCATTGCGGTTTGCCTGAGCCTGACGGGTTGCGTCGGCAGCCCGACATACGGCACCGACAAGACGGCGATGGAACAGCTCGTCGACGACGTCGGGTCGGCGGTGTCGATCGGGTCGAACCCGAACAAGAACGCCGGCACCAAGTACAATCCGCGTCCTGCGCTCGTCATGCCGCCGGAAACCGCCAGGAACACGCTTGCCGCGCCGCAGCAGTCGCTCGCCAGCAAGGAAAATCCCGAATGGCTGGAATCGCCGGAAGATGCGCGTGAGCGCCTCGTCGCCGAGGCGGATGCCAACAAGGACAATCCGCGTTACCGCTCGCCGCTGCTCGCCGGCTACGGTACCGCCGGCACGATGACCGAAACCCAGAAGTGGGCCGCCTTCCGCGAAGCCCGCCAGCTGCAGAAGGGCGCCTATCTCGACCAGCGCCGCTTCCTCTCCGATCCGCCGACCGAGTACCGCCAGGTCGCCTCGGCGTCGAACCTCGACGACCTCGGCGAGCCGGAACTCAAGAAGGAAAAGCGCCGCAAGAAGGAGGCCAAGGCCGCCCGCCAGACTTCTTCCTGGTGGATGCCCTTCCAATAGTGGCGCGTTCCCCCTTAGTCTCGTAACATGTCGCAGGCCGGAAACGGCCTGCAGCTCTGTCTGGACCCCGGAATTTCCATGACCAGCTTCACCATCCGCACTGCGACACCGGACGATGTCGGCTCGATCCTGCGCTTCATCACCGAGCTTGCCGTCTATGAGAAGGCCGCGCACGAGGTCGAGGCGACGGAAGAAAGCCTGACCCGGACGCTCTTCGGGCTGGGTGCCGTCACGGGGGCTGCCATCCTCGAGGCAGACGGCGTTCCGGCCGGTTTCGCCATCTGGTTCTACAGCTATTCCACCTGGCAGGCGCGCAAGGGCCTCTATCTCGAGGATCTCTACGTCTCGCCCGACTATCGCGGCTCGGGCGCCGGAAAGCTCCTGCTGCGCCATCTTGCCAGGACTGCCGTTGAAGAAGGGTGTGGGCGCTTCGAATGGAGCGTGCTCGACTGGAACACGCCGGCGATCCGCGTCTACGAGGCCGTCGGCGCCGAGCCGCAGTCGGAATGGATCCGTTACCGCCTCTCAGGCGACCGGCTCAGGGATTTCGCCGCCGGTTGAAGTGCTCTGTCCGGGAATTTGCCTCCCCGGCGTCACACCCCGTTAACCGGACGGACCATAGTGTCCGGACATGTTCAAGATCAGCAGGAAGACGGCGACCAAGGCGGCGATAGTGACGGCACTGTCCGTCGCGGCCTCGGTTTCGATCGTGCTGCTGCTCGTGCCGATGCTCGGCGGCCATCCCGACGGACCCGGTTTCTGGATGAGCGTCCTGTGTCCGCTCGTCATCGCCGCGCCGGGCAGTGCCTGGCAGTTCCACCAGAAGGAGACGATCGAGCGCCAGCGCGACGAGATCGCGCGCATGCATGTCGAACTGGAGGACATGCATGCGGAACTCTCCGCACTGCATGAGGACCTGAAGCAGCGGTCTCGGATCGATTCCCTCACCGGCGGATTGAACCGCGAGACCTTTTTCGCCGCCCTCGACGCCGCGGCATCCGGGCCGCAGTCGTCCGCGCTGCTGATCGCCGACGCCGATCATTTCAAGAAGATCAACGATACCTTCGGCCATCTCGTCGGTGACGAGGCCTTGCGGGTGATCGGCAGGACGATCGCCGCGACGCTCGGTCCCCGCGACTTCTGGGGCCGGATCGGCGGCGAGGAATTCGTGCTGTTTCTCGACGGAGCTGACCGGGTGAGGGCGCTCGCCGTCGCCGAGGCACTCCGTGGCGCGGTGGCCGGCAGCAGGATCGTCGTCGAGGGCGTGCGCGTACCGCTGTCCGTCAGCATCGGCGCCCGGTGTTCCTCCGGGCGCTTCGATCCGACGGAACTCTTTCGGCGGGCCGATGAAGACCTCTACCGGGCCAAGAAAGCCGGTCGCAACCGCATCGTCATCAACGGTGAGGAGGCGGGAACGGTCGTCGCCTGACCCCTCCTGTTCACGGCTCCTCGCGCCGTTCCCGGAAAAAGGCCTTGAGAATGTCGGCCGCCCGGCTCTCCGAGAGACCGGAATAGACCTCCGGCGCGTGGTGGCAGGTCGGCTGGGCGTAGAAGCGCACGCCGTTGTCGACACCTCCGCCCTTCGGGTCCTCGGCGCCGTAATAGAGCCGGCGGATGCGGGCGAAGGAGATCGCCGCCGCGCACATGGTGCAGGGTTCCAGCGTGACATAGAGATCTGCACCTGAGAGCCGCTCGTCGCCGACACGTTCTGCGGCCAGCCGGATCGCGGCGATTTCGGCGTGCGCCGTCACGTCGTGCAGTTCGCGGGTACGGTTCCCGGCGCTCGCGACCACCTCGCCGTCGAGCACGACGACGGCACCGATGGGCACTTCGCCGCGTTTCCCGGCCGCTTCGGCCTCCGCCAGCGCAAGCTCCATGAAACGATTCGCCGGCGGCATGTGACATTTCCTCTTAACCAAGGCCCCGCGACCTGATAGGACACGGCCAAACCACAGGCAAACAACAAATGACATCCAAAGACAAGCCTAAGCGTCCCGGCGCCAAATCGTCCGAACGCGGCGCAAAGCCGTCGCCCCGCAAATTCGCCCGCTCCGCAGAGAAAGGGGCGCCGAAATCCGCCGAGAAGGCGGGGCCGAAAGCGCCCGCCAAGGCCAGCAAGCCGGCACCCGTCGTGACCGCCGCAGCTGCCGAAGCGGTCGTCCCCGAGCGCATCTCCAAGCTTCTCGCCCGCGCGGGCGTCGCCTCGCGCCGCGACGTTGAGCGCATGATCATGGAAGGCCGCGTCAGCCTCAACGGCAAGGTGCTCGACACGCCGGTCGTCAACGCGACCTTCGCCGACCAGATCGAGGTCGACGGCCTGCCGATCCGCGGCATCGAACGTACCCGTCTCTGGCTCTATCACAAGCCGGCGGGGCTGGTGACCACCAATTCCGATCCGGAGGGCCGCCCGACGGTGTTCGAGAACCTGCCGGACGACCTGCCGCGCGTCATGTCCATCGGCCGCCTCGACATCAACACGGAAGGCCTGCTGCTGCTCACCAATGACGGTGGCCTCGCCCGCGTGCTCGAACTGCCGACCACCGGCTGGCTGCGCCGCTACCGCGTCCGCGCCCACGGCGACATCGACCAGGACCGCCTCGACAAGCTGAAGGAAGGCATCGCCGTCGAAGGCGTGCTCTATGGCGGGATCGACGCGACCCTCGACCGCAAGCAGGGTCACAATGTCTGGCTCACCATGGGCCTGCGAGAAGGCAAGAACCGCGAGATCAAGAACGTGCTCGGCGCGCTCGGCCTCGAGGTGAACCGCCTGATCCGCATCTCCTACGGTCCCTTCCAGCTCGGCGACCTGCCGGAAGGCCAGGTCCAGGAAGTCCGCGGCCGGATGCTGCGCGACCAGCTCGGACCGCGCCTCATCGAGGATGCGAAGGCGAATTTCGACGCCCCGATCTATTCCCGCGACCGTGACGAGGACGAGGGCGAGGCGGTGGCTGAGAAACCCTCCGAAAAGCCGCAGCGTGGCAAGCGTGAAAAGCCAGAAGACCGCCGCGAACGTGCTCTCGACAGGCTCGACACCCGCCGCTCCGGCCCGGCGCCCAAGGGTGGGCGTGGCGACAGGCGGGAAGACGGCGACTTTGCCGACCGCCCGAAGCGCAAGCCGATGGGACAGAGCCGCACCGCCAATGTCTGGATGGCGCCGGGTGCCCGTCCGCTCGGGGAGAAGGCTGCTGCCCGCAAGGCGGCTTCCGGAACCGGCAAGCCCGGACGTCCGCGTTTCGAGGAGGCCCCGCGGGGCGGAAAGCCCGCTTTCGGCCAGCCCGACGCCCGCTCGCGTGTGACGATCAGCAAGACGCGCGACGAGGAAGGCGAATGGATCCGCGCCGAAGCGCCGCCGCGTCGCAAGGACGAGGACGAGGGTTTCGGCGGCAGGCGTGGCGCCGGTGGCCGCCCGGACCGCGGCGACCGTCCACGCGAAGGACGTTCCTCCGAGGGCAGGTCTTTCGAAGATCGGCCCCGCCGCGATCGACCGCAGGAGGCACGTGATCGCAGCGATCGTCCTCGGGGCGACCGACCCTACGGCGATCGTCCGCGCAGCGGCGAAAAGCCCGCCGGCGACAAGCCGTTTTCCGGCAAGCCCGAGCGCAAGGGCGGCAAGAGCTTCGGTGGCAAGGGCTTCGGCGGAAAGAGTTTCGGCGGGAAGGCCGGTGGCGGTAAGCCTGCCGGGGGAAGCGACAAGCCGCGGGGCGGCCGTCCGGGTGACGGCAAGTCTTTCGGGGGCAAACCTTCCGGCGGTGGCCGGGGTCCTTCGAAGGGCCGGAGGTAAGGCGCGGTGCGGATCGTCGGCGGTGAGTTTCGCGGTCGCAATCTGGCGACGCCGAAATCGAACGCGATCCGGCCGACCATCGACCGGACGCGCGAGAGCCTGTTCAACATCCTGACCCATGCGCATCCCGGCTGTCTCGACGGCACGCGCGTGCTCGATCTCTTCGCCGGTACCGGCGCGGTCGGGCTCGAGGCACTGTCGCGCGGCTGCCGTGCCGCGCTCTTCGTCGAAAACAGCGTCGAGGGCCGCAGTCTTCTGTGGGAAAACATCGATGCGCTCGGCCTGCACGGGCGGGCGAAGATCTTGCGGCGCGATGCGACGCTGCTCGGTCCCGCCGCCAATATCGAGCCCTTTCATCTGATGTTCGCAGACCCGCCCTACAACAAGGGTCTCGGCGAAAAGGCGTTCGCCGCCGCCCATGAAGGCGGCTGGCTGGTGCCGGGCGCGCTCGCGATCCTGGAAGAGAAGGCCGAGGCGGTGATCGACATGCACCCGGCGTTCCGCCTGATCGAAGAGCGGACCTTCGGCGACACGAAGATGTATTTCTACGAATACCGTCCCGCCTGACGGTCACAGGCCAACGAGGGGCTGCCGGTGGAAAGCGAAATGACGCCAGCAATCGTACCGGTTCCGGTCCCTTCCGGCGGACCCACGCTGGGGCTCGCGCTCGGAGCGGGCGGTGCCCGCGGGCTCGCCCATATCCCGGTGATCGAGGCTCTCGACGAGATGGGCATCCGTCCCGCGGCGATCGCAGGGTCCTCGATCGGCGCGATCATCGGCGCGGGCATGGCTGCCGGCATGACCGGCCGCGACATCCGCGACTATACGCTGGAGACGGTCGGCAAGCGTTCGGCGCTGGCAAACCGGCTCTGGAGTCTCGGGCCTGCGACCATGCGCGATGCGGTCGGCGGGTTCAGGCTCGGCCAGTTCAATCTCGAGCGCATCCTGGGGGCCTTTCTGCCGGAACGCCTGCCGGAGCATTTTTCCGGCCTCGAGATCCCGCTCAAGGTCGTCGCGACCGACTATTTCGGTCAGACCGAGGTCGTCTGCGAAAGCGGTGATCTCCGGAATGCACTGGCGGCGTCGGCGGCGATCCCCGCGCTCTTCATGCCGGTGCGTCTCGGCGGCCGTTTCATGATCGACGGCGGCATCTACAACCCCGTGCCATACGACCACCTCGCCGGCACGGCCGACATCGTCATCGGCGTCGATGTGATCGGCGGGCCGGCCGGCGACGACGGCGAGCCACCGAACCGCATCGACAGTCTCTTCGGTGCTAGCCAGCTGATGATGCAGGCCAATCTGGCGCTGAAGCAGAAGCTCTCGCCGCCCGATATCCTGCTGCGGCCGGACGTCAATTCTTACCGCGTTCTCGACTTTCTGAAGGCGCGGCAGATCCTCGATACTGCCGAAGCGCTGAAGGACGATCTGAAGCGCCGGATCGAGGCGCGGATGGAGGATGTCGTCCGAAAGTGACGGCGTTCAGGAATCCTCCGTTCCCTCGTGGGCGCGAACGGCCGCCTCGACGTCGTCCGGCGCACGCTTCGGCTTCACCAGCGGTTCCGGCCGGACCGGACGGTTGTGCAGCATGTGCCGACCGGCATGCAGCCCGCCCGTGAGCTGGATGCGCAGCCGCTCCTCGTCGCGGCGGCGGATATCCTCGCCGATCGCCAGGGCCTCCTCCTCGCTCATGCCGAGGGCTTCCAGTGTCTTGCGGCCGAAGAGCAGGCCGGATTCCAGCGTCTCGCGCAGCTCGTATTCGACGTTGCGCGACCTGAGAGACAGGCTGTGGACACGGTCGTAGGAACGCACGAACAGCCGCACGTCGGGGCATTCGGCGAGAATGAGATCGACGATACGGTCCGTCGTCTCCTTCTTCTGCGTGCAGACGGCGACGATCTTCGCCCGCTTCAGGCCCGCCGCACGCAGCACGTCGAGCCGGTTGCCGTCACCGTAATAGATGCGGAAGCCGAAGGACGCCGCCTGGCGGATGCGGTCGGCAGAATCGTCGATGATCGTCACGTCACGGCCGCTTGCGAGCAGGATCTGTGCGGCGATCTGGGCAAAGCGCGAAAACCCGATGATCAGCACGTCGGAGCCGGCACCTTCGAAATCCTCGTCGAGTTCCTCGCGGCTGTCGCCGGAAAGCAGGCGACGCGAGAGTGCCGCCCCGATCGGCGTCAGCGCCATCGTGAGCGTGACGATCGAGATCAGCAGCGAGGCGGTGCCGTTCGAAAGCAGCTGCTGAGCGGTGGCCGTGGTGAACAGTACGAAACCGAACTCGCCGCCCTGCGGCAGCAGGAACGCGATCCGTACCGCGTCGTCGTGCGAGGAACCGGACGACCGGCAGAGCACGTAGAGGATCGCCGCCTTGACCGCCATCACCGCCGGCACGGCGACCAGCACGAGAACGAAGTTGTCGAGGATGACGTTCAGATCGAGCGACAGCCCGACGGCCATGAAGAACAGCCCGAGCAGGACGCCGCGGAAGGGCTCGATGTCGGCTTCGAGTTCATGGCGGTAGGAAGACTCCGCGAGCATTACGCCCGAGAGGAAGGCGCCCATCGCCATGGAAAGGCCGGCGAGCTGCATCAGCACCGCCGATCCGAGCACCACCAGCAGCGCCGCGGCGATCATCACCTCGCGCGCGCCCGTGCGAGCGATGATCTGGAAGAGCGGCGTCAGCAGGTAGCGTCCGGCCATAACCATCGCGACCACGGCGAGGACCGCGACGACCGAATCGACGAGCACGGAGCCGTTCGTCGCCTCCTGACGACTGGAGAGGATGGAGACCATGGCGAGCAGCGGCACGATCGCCAGGTCCTGCAGCAGCAGAATCGAGAAGGAGCGCTGGCCGTAGCGGGTGTTCATGTCGCCGGCGTCGTTTAGGAGTTGCAGGGCGAAGGCGGTGGACGAGAGCGCGAGCCCGAAACCCGCGACCAGGCCGCCGCGCCAGTCGACGAGACCGGAAAAGACCGCGGCGCCTGTGAGCGCGAGGCCAGTCAGCAGCACCTGTGCCGTTCCGAGCCCGAAAATGTCGGCGCGCATGCGCCAGAGTCGCGAGGGGTTGAGTTCGAGGCCGATGATGAAGAGCAGGAACACCACGCCGAGCTCGGCGACGGCGAGAATTTCGCCCGCACCTGTCAGCAGGTGAAGGACCGGGCCGATGACCACGCCGGCGGCAAGATAGCCGAGCACGGTTCCGAGACCGAGCTTGCGGGAGATCGGTGCTGCCACGACGGCGCCCCCGAGCAGAAGCAGGGTTTCGGTGAAGAGCGCGTCCGGTGCCGTCGTCAAGCCGTTATTCTCCTTTTTTGTCTGTCGCGACGGCTCTCGGGGAATCGGTGCCTCGGCCCTTGATGCCTGCTGTAATGCACAATACATGGAGCCGTAATGAAAGGCCAAATCATGACCTCTGAAATCGATTCCGCCAGTCTTCTTTCCCGTGCCGGCCAGCTCGTCGACCTCGCCCTGAAGGCGGGAGCCGACAGTGCGGATGCGGTCGTCGTCCGCTCGCGCTCGAAGTCGGTCGGCGTTCGCCTCGGCAAGGTCGAGACGACGGAGTCTTCCGAAAGCGATGACTTCTCGCTGCGGGTTTTCATCGGCAGGCAGGTCGCCAGCGTTTCGGCCAATCCGGGCTTCGACCTCAAGGCGCTCGCGGAGCGGGCGGTCGCGATGGCGAAGGTGTCGCCGGAAGACCCCTTCGCCGGTCTCGCCGACGCGGCCGACCTCGCGCGGTCCTACCCCGATCTCGACCTTTTCGATCCGACCGAAGTTTCGAGCGACGCCCTGCGGGATGCGGCCCTTGCGGCGGAAGAGGCGGCCCTTGCGGTCGAGGGGGTCTCCAACTCGGTCGGAGCGGGCGCTTCGGCCGGCATGGGCGGGCTGGTGCTCGTCACCTCCCACGGCTTTTCCGGCAGTTTTCAGTCTTCGCGCTTCGGCTGCTCCGTCGGCGTTATCGCGGGCGAGGGTTCGCGAATGGAACGCGACCACGATTTCGACAGCCGGCTCTTCCATGCCGATCTCGATCCTGCCGCCGAAATCGGACGACGGGCCGGCGAGCGGGCGGTCCGCCGTCTCGATCCCCGCCAGGCCGAAACCGGCCAGAACGTCACGGTGGTCTTCGACCCGCGCGTGGCGCGCGGCTTCGTCGGTCACATTGCCGGCGCGATCAACGGCGCGGCGGTTGCCCGCAAGACCTCCTTCCTGCGCGACCGCATGGGAACCCAGGTGCTGACGTCCGGGTTGAACATCACGGACGACCCGCTGAAGGTGCGTGGCTCCGGCTCGCGGCCCTTCGATGGTGAGGGCGTGAAGGGCGAGAAGCTGGTCGTGATCGAGGACGGTGTCCTGAAGCACTGGTTCCTGTCTTCCTCGGCTGCCCGTGAACTCGGCCTCCATACCAACGGCCGTGGTTCGCGCGGCGGGACGGCGGTGTCGCCGACGTCGACCAACCTCGCGCTCGAGCCGGGGAGTGTCTCGCCGGAGGAGCTGATCCGCTCGGTCGGCACCGGCTTCTACGTCACCGAGCTGATCGGCCAGGGCGTCAACATGGTGACGGGCGAATACAGCCGCGGCGCTACCGGCTTCTGGATCGAGAACGGCGAACTCGCCTACCCGGTATCCGGCGTGACGATCGCGTCGAACCTGAAAGACATGTTCATGCGGCTGACCGCGGCGAACGATATCGACCGTAAGTTTGCTGTCGCCGCCCCGACCGTCGCCATCGAGGGCATGACGATCGCCGGCCGCTGACGTGAGCCGCAAAACGCAGAGGATGGTGTCACCATGACCGCCGCTATCATTTCCGACTGGCAGGCGGATATCGACCTCATCGCCGCCGCCGCGCGTGAAGCGGGCGCCGTTGCCTCGACATTTTTCGGTCAGTCGCCGCAGGTCTGGTGGAAGAACGAGGGCCGGTCGCCGGTCAGCGCTGCCGATCATGCCGCAAACGAGTGTCTCGAAGAGCGGCTGCGCACTGCCCGTCCGTCCTATGGCTGGCTTTCGGAAGAAACCGACGACGATCTCGGCCGGTTGAAATCCGATACCCTGTTCGTCGTCGATCCGATCGATGGAACCCGCGCCTTCATCGCCAACAAGCCGACCTGGTGTGTCAGCGTCGCCGTCGTCCACCGCGGCAAGCCGGTGGCCGGCGTTCTCGTCGCGCCGGCGCTCGGCGAGGAGTATTCGGCGGTCGCCGGCGGGCCGGCACTGAAGAACGGCAAGCCGATCGCGGTCGCCGCCTTCGATCCGGCGAAGAAATTGCGCGTCGCAACCCCGATGGACATCGTCAATCTATTCGATGCTCCGTTGAGGGGACGTATCGAGCGTGTCGAACACGTGCCCTCGCTCGCCTACCGGATCGCAATGGTTGCCGAAGGCCGCATCGACGCGACATTCGTCAAGCCGAATGCCCATGACTGGGATATCGCAGCCGCCGATCTCATCCTGCAGCAGGCCGAAGGGCGGCTCACCGATCTCGACGGAAACGCGTTGATCTACAACCGTACCGAGGTCACCCACGGCGTCCTGTGCGCAGCGGTTGAAGGTGAGCTTCCGGCTCTCCTCGAAAGGCTCGCCGCCGTCCCGCGCGGTTGACGTTTCCGTCAAAATCGATCACAGGAAAAGGGGAGGCGAACACGAATGGAAAGAAACGTAGAATGACCGAATCCAACGATCACAAGCAGCTCCTCCACCTCGTCTTCGGCGGCGAGCTGACCAGCCTCAAGGACCTGCATTTCAAGGACCTGAACGATCTCGACATCGTCGGCATCTTCCCCGATTATGCAAGCGCGCTGGCGGCATGGAAGGGCAAGGCGCAGGCCACCGTCGACAACGCCCACATGCGCTATTTCATCGTGCACATGCACCGCCTGCTGACTCCGGGCGAAAAGGTTGTGGGTCAAGACTGATGAATTTGACCGCGCCGCGTCCGGCTTATCGATCGGATGCGGTGGCGGAACGTCAATTTTTGAACGCAGTTTTGCAGCATCGACAGTTTCAGTTTGGCCAGCCTGATCGAAAGGGCGCCATGGCACCGAAAGCTAAGAGAAGCGGTCTTTATTGATGGCGATGATCGACGGTTTCGCATCGATGGCGATTACCGGCTACAGCTGGGCGGGCATTGCGGCCTACCCGCTCGCCGGACCGCTGCTGGCGTTCCGTGCCGCCAAGGGCAAGGAAGACCGCGCGCGTCGGCTGGAGCGTTTCGGCTATCCCTCCGCAGACCGTCCGCACGGCCCGCTCGTCTGGATCCACGCCGCGAGCGTGGGTGAGACGCTCGCCGTCGTCGGCCTCATGCGCGAGCTGCGCCGCCGCGACATCAACGTCCTTTTGACCACCGGCACCGTCACCTCCGCCGAACTCGTGCGCCTGCGTCTCGACGGGGAAATCATCCACCAGTATGTGCCCCTCGATCTTCGGCCGGCGGTGCGCCGTTTCCTCGACTACTGGGGCCCGGACATCGCGATTTCCGTCGAGTCCGAGATATGGCCGACGACGCTCGGCGAGCTCGACCGGCGCCATATTCCGCAGATCCTCGTCAACGCCCGCATGTCGGACCGCTCCTTCGAGCGCTGGCACCGTCACAATTCGATTGCCGAGGCACTGTTTTCCAGACTGTCGCTGGTGATTGCCCAATCGGATGTCGATGCCGAGCGTTTCCGCGATCTCGGCGCTTGGCCGGTCGCCGTCTCCGGCAACCTCAAGGTCGATGGCGACGCGCCGCCCTGCGACATGGCCGTCCTCGCCCGCTACCGCGAGCAGATCGGTCACCGCAAGACCTGGGCGGCCATCTCCACCTTCGAGGGCGAAGAAAAGATCGCCGTCATGGTGCACCGGGCGCTGAAGGCCCATGTCGGTCTGCTGACCATCATCGTGCCACGTCATCCGGAACGCTGCGACGAACTCGAGGCGATGATGGTCGAGAAGGGCCTGAAGGTCGCGCGCCGCACCCGCGACGACGCGATCACGCCGGATACGGATGTCTTTCTGGGTGATACGATCGGCGAGATGGGGCTCTATCTGCGGCTGACGGAAATCGCTTTCGTCGGCCGTTCGATCACCGGGCAGGGCGGCCAGAACCCGCTGGAGCCGGCGATGCTCGGCTGTGCCGTGCTGAGCGGGCCGAATGTCGAGAATTTCCGTGACAGCTATCAGCGGCTGGTGCGCAACGGCAATGCCCGGATCGTGCGCGATGCCGAAATGCTGGCGAAGGCCGTGCACTTTCTTTCGGTCAACGATCTCGCGCGCCACAAGATGATCGATGCCGGCACCGAGACGCTGCAGGAGATGCGCGGCGCGCTCGTCGCGACCATCAAGGGGCTGGAGCCCTATATCAATCCGCTCACCGTCAAGGCACGGCTGGAGCCGCGTGCTGCACGGCAGCGCTGAAGAAAAGAGAACACGACATGGATCGGGGAGCGGGGATCGCGGGGATCCTCTTCGACAAGGACGGAACGCTTCTCGATTTCGATGCGAGCTGGGCGCCGGTCAACCGCAAGCTGGCGCTGCTGGCCGCCGACGGCGACACGTCGCTCGCCGACCGCCTGCTGCTCGCCTGCGGCATGGACCCGGAGACGGGCCATATCGTGCCGGACAGTCTGTTTGCCGCCGGCAACACGCGTGAGATCGCCGACGGCCTCGTCGCCGCAGGCTCGCCGATGACCAGCGAGGTGCTGGTCCCGATCCTCGACGAACTCTTCGCCGATGCCGCCGACCTCTCGGTGCCGGTGATCGAACTGGCGCCGCTCTTTTCGCGCCTGCATGGACGCGGCCTGAAGATCGGCATCGCATCCAGCGACAACGAAAAGTCGATCCGCCGCATCGTCGAGCGTTTCGGCATCACCGAGTACGTCGATTTCGTCGCCGGTTACGACAGCGGTCACGGTTTCAAACCCGAGGCGGGCATGGTGCTCGGCTTCTGCCGGGCGACGGGTCTCGCACCCGATGCGGTCGCCGTGGTCGGTGACAACAATCACGATATGCACATGGGCCACAACGCAGGCGCCGGCCTCAAAGTCGCGGTGCTGAGCGGGACCGGTTCGCAGGCGACGCTCGCCGATGCCTGCGACGTCTGCTTGAAAGACATCAGCGAACTCGAAGCCCTGCTCGCCTGAAGGGTCGTGAAAGGCCGAGCCGGCGAGACGGCCACGAGACGGCCACGAGACGGGTTGACGAAGGCCATCCGCCTGCGGTCTGTTGCATCATCGTAAACAGATGCTTTCCGTCAGGCGGGAGGCGCAGCGGGAGGACGTGATGGTATCGGAAGCCCCACCCTTCTGGTGGACCAAGCCGGATTGGCGTGCCTGGGCGCTGTCGCCGTTTTCGTTTCTCTACGGCCAGATCGCCGGCCGGCGGATGGCCAAGGGCAAGCGCCTGTCTTCGCCCGTCCCCGTCATCTGCGTCGGCAACTTCACCGTCGGCGGCGCCGGCAAGACGCCGACCGTTCTGGCGCTGGTGCGCGCCGCCCAGGCCCAGGGCCTGAAACCCGGCATTCTCAGCCGCGGCTATGGTGGCTCACTCGACGTGACGACCGTCGTCGATCCGGAGCATCATCGCTCGACCGACGTCGGCGACGAGCCGCTGCTGCTCGCACGCCACGCGCTCACCGTCATCTCGCGCAAGCGTTTCGCCGGCGCCCGCCGTCTCGTGGACGAGGGGGTCGGCCTGATCATCATGGACGACGGTTTCCAGAGCGCGCGTCTCGCCGTTGATTTTGCATTGATCGTCGTCGACAGTGTCCGCGGCATCGGCAACGGCCATCTCGTGCCCGGCGGACCGGTGCGGGCACCGATCCGCGTGCAGATGCGCTATGTCGACGGTTTTCTGAAGGTTGGAAACGGCACCGCCGCCGATCGCCTGGTGCGTCAGGCGGCGCGGGCCGGAAAGCCGATCTATGTTGCTTCGCTCACGCCGCGGGGTAATGCCGGGATCTCCGGCAAGCGGGTGCTCGCCTTTGCCGGCATCGCCGATCCGGGGAAGTTTTTCCGCACCGTCGAGGAGCAGGGCGCCGAGATCGTCGAGCGGCGCGCCTTGCCCGACCATCACCATATGGGCGAGGACGAGATCGCCGATCTCCTCGACAAGGCTGCAGCGGGCGACCTGGAACTCGTGACCACGGCGAAGGATTTCGTGCGCCTGCGCTCCGGTCCGGGGCGGGCCGAGGAACTGGCGCGCAAGTGCAAGGTCGTGGAGGTCGAAATGATGTTCGACGATCCGAACGCGCCGGCAAAGATCATCGAACGGGCGATCGAGGTCCATCGTGCCCGGCGCCTGAAGGAAGGCCGCTACTAGCGAGAAGGCCGGGCTTGCGGCTCAGCGCGTCTGGACGGGAAGTGCGCCCGCCCGCTTTTCCGCCTCGAACGAGGCGGCGGCATCCACATAGGGCTCCTGCCGGGCGACGCTCCAGTAGCGCAGTTCGTCGATCAGGATCGGCTTTCCGGTGACGGCGCAGACCACATAGGAGCCGGGGGACAGGATCTGGAAGTCGGCGTCCAGATACCGGAGCTTGGCTTCCCGGTTGCCGCTGCCTTCGAAACGGTTCATGTCACACTGCTCCTTCGCACGTCATTGCCCTGCAATACTCCGCGACGCGCGGAAATTCCAGAAGTATCAGCTGCGGCCGAATAGCCTTTCGATGTCGGAGAGCTTGAGCTCGACATAGGTCGGCCGGCCGTGGTTGCACTGACCCGACCCCGGCGTCGCCTCCATCTGGCGCAGCAGGGCGTTCATTTCCTCGACCCGCAGCACCCGGCCGGATCGCACCGAGCCGTGGCAGGCCATGGTTGCTGCGACATATTCCAGCCGCGCGGCGAGCCCGCCGGCCGTGTCCCATTCGGCGATCTCGTCCGCCAGCTCGCGAACGAGCGCCTGGACATCCATCTCGCCGAGCATGGCCGGCGTCTCGCGCACGGCGACGGCGCCGGGACCGAAGCGCTCGACCGACAGCCCGAGCTGTTCCAGCGCCGCGGCATGGACCATCAGGCGGTCGCAGTCCTCCTCCGGCAGGTCGACGATCTCGGGGATCAGCAATCCCTGCGACGGTAGCCGCCGGCCGGAGAGCGCCTTGCGCATCTGTTCGAAGACCAGGCGTTCGTGGGCGGCGTGCTGGTCGACGATGACGAGCCCGTCCTCCGTCTGCGCGACGATGTAGTTGGCATGGACCTGCGCGCGGGCTGCGCCGAGCGGATGGCTCTCGACCGGGGGCGCGGATGGCGGAGCGACGACCGGTGCCTCAGCCCGGGCCGTCGGCACGGCAACGGTGTCGAAGCGTGCCTGTTGCGGTTCGGCGAACCCGAACGGTGCTGTAGCGGGCCGGTAGGGTGACGTTTCAGGGTTCCAGCTGTAGCCACCGGCGGGGCTCGGCGGACGGAAACCGGGGCGGAATGCACGGAGCATGCCGCCGGCGCCCGTCGTCGAGGCACGGTCACCCTCGCGCTGCAGCGCCTCGCGGATCGCGCCGACAATCAGGCCACGGACGAGACCTGGGTCGCGGAAGCGGACGTCGGACTTCGCCGGGTGGACGTTGACGTCGACGAGGGCCGGATCGATGTCGATCGAAAGCACCGCCACCGGATAGCGGCCGTGCGGCACGGTCTCGGCATAGGCGCCGCGGATCGCCGAGAGAATCTGCTTGTCCTGCACCGGGCGGCCGTTGACGAAGGCATATTGGTGGGCCGAGTTGCCGCGGTTGAACGTCGGCACGCCGGCAAAGCCGGTCAGCCTTACGTCTTCCCGTTCCGCGTCGAGCGAGATTGCGTTGTCGCGGAATTCACTGCCGAGCACCTGGGCGATGCGGGCGAGCGGATCGCCTGCCGTCGCCGGGAACTCGAGTGTCGAGCGGTCGCTGCCAGATAGCACGAAGCGGACGTGCGGAAAGGCGATTGCCATCCGCTTGACGACCTCGGTAATGGCGCCGGCCTCGGCCTTTTCCGTCTTCAGAAACTTTAGCCGCGCAGGCGTCGCGAAGAAGAGGTCGCGGACCTCGACCACGGTTCCCGGATTGGCGGCGACCGGACGGATGGCGGAAACCCTGCCGCCGGCGACGCTGATTTCCGCGCCTTCCGTACTGCCGAGCACGCGGCTCGCAATCGAAAGCTTCGCGACCGAGCCGATCGAGGGCAGGGCTTCCCCGCGGAACCCGAGGCTGCGGATGTCGAAGAGTGATTCGGAAATCTTCGAGGTGCAGTGGCGGCGAATCGCAAGCTCAAGGTCGGCGGGATCCATGCCGCCGCCATTGTCGGTGACGCGCAGCAGGCTCTTGCCGCCGCCGGCGGTCGCCACTTCGATTCGCGTGGCGCCGGCGTCGATCGCATTCTCGATCAGTTCCTTCGCCGCACTGGCGGGACGCTCGATGACCTCGCCTGCGGCGATCTGGTTGATGAGCGTTTCGGAAAGCTGCTTGATGGCCATCCTGTTCTTTTCCCGGATTCGGACAGGTGAGGAAAGCCCGAAGACGCCGGAAACGGTGGAAATCCGCCTGCGTTCACGGAAACGTTGCCGTTCGCCATTAAGTCCCCGTTAAGGACCAGCAACTAACGTCGGTTGTACTCCAATACGTTCGTAGAGGGCGAATGGTTGTTGACGTCGAAAGGGTAACCGGCTCCGCCGGAACCGGTTCGAAAGCATCCATTCAGGCGTCGCCCCGGCGCCGGTCGGTTTTCATGCGGAATGAAAGTGAAGGTTTTTGGATCGGTGCTCAGGCATTCAGTTCCTTGAGGCGGTAATGTGAAGAATTTTCCAGCGGTGCCCGCCGAGAGCGGGTCGAAGGGGAAGCACGTGACGGGCGAAATGGCAGCGCGGGATGCGCAGTTGCATACGGCCGCGCTCGACGCAGCGTCCGAGGCCCTTTCTGCCGCGATCATGATCTACGACCGCAACGACGAGCTGATCTATGCGAGCCGCCAGCTCGCGGGCTACGTGCCAGTCTCTTCGCAGTTCCTCTCTCCCGGTACGCGGCTTCGCGAATTTCTCGGTGCCGCCTACGACGCCGGAATGCATTGCTGCACCCCGGCAGGCGGCACGGTGATCGGCAGCCGCGACGAATGGATCGCCGAGAGCATTGCCGCCCACTGGCGAGAACGGCTGGATTACCAGACGCGCGACAGTCAGCGCGGCTGGACGAAGGTATCGATGCGTCGTCTCTCCTCCGGTCACGGCCTCTGCGTCATCACCGACATATCCGAGCAGAAAAAACGCGAGGAGCAGTGGCTTGCAGATGTCGAACGCGTGCAACTCACCGAGGAAATCCTCGATAATCTGCCCCATCCCGTCTTCGTGCAGGACCGCAACCTGACGATTGTCGCGGTCAACCGCGCGTTCTGTGCGCTGTTCGGCGCCGGAACGGACGTCCTGCTCGGCAATTCACTATCCAGCCTTTTCGACGCGGTCCTTGCCGCGAACCTGGGGAACACCACCCGCCATGTCCTCGAAACCGGCGTACCGTCGATGGTCTCGATGACGGTTCCGCAGCCGGCCGGGCAGGTGGTGCTCGCCGTGCGTAGCCAGCGCGTTGGCAAGCCGGGCCGCTATTTTGTCGTTACCAGCCTTGATCATCCCGCTGACATGACCCTCACCGCCGAACAGTCGGCGGGGGCAATTGCCTTCGGACCGGACCAACAGGTCGCGGGCAGCGACGAGCCGGTCGACGGACCGGCCATCCCGTTCGACCTCTCGGGACGCCGCGTCCTGGTGGTGACTGCCGACGGGGGCTTTGCCGAAACCGGATTGAAGACACTGACCGATCTCGGCCTCGACGCATGTTCCGTTCAGGATGCGGATGAGGAGGAAGCGTTTCTCAGCGTCGCAAAAACGGCTGGAGTGGCAATCGACCTCGTCGTCGTGGACGCCGAGATGGACATGCGGTGTCTGGAACTCGCACGCCAGTACGGCGTGGACGCCTTGCCGATCGACCGCTTTCGGATCTCGGGGGAACTCGCCGAGCTGGCCGTCGAACGTCTGAGCCACGGCCCCTCCGTCGAGGAGGACGACGACTGGGAGATAACCACCGGCGACGCCGTGCCGATGAGCAGCGATCCGCTGGTCCTGGTCGCGGAGGACAATGCGATCAACCAGATCGTCTTTGCCCAGATACTCGAAGGGCTCGGCTTCCGGTTCATCATAGCGTCGGACGGCGAGGAGACCGTTCGCCTCTGGCAGGAACTCGAGCCGCAGATCGTGCTGATGGACGTGACCCTGCCGGGGATTTCGGGATACGACGCCTGCCGGCGTATCCGCGATCTCGGCCGGTCATCCGGCCGGACGACGCCGGTGATCGGTGTCCTTGCCCACGCCTTCGAACGCGACCGGGAAGACTGCCTCTCGGCGGGGATGGATGACATCCTGCAGAAGCCTCTGAGCTCCGAAGCGATCGAGGCGATCTTCCAGCGCTTCATCCCCGGCTACATCGCGTTTTCGCCGGCCTGAGCCGACGTCAAGCCCCCAAAGTTGGGGAGGTGGGACCGCCCAAGATCGCGAAAATGCTATTATTTTTTTAATCATTCACCGACATCCTGACGGCCGTAACAAGAGGTTCTCAGGATATCGTCGATGCCGCCGGCCGATCCGACATTGCCGCAGGTAAGCCAGAACGAGCTTCAGGCGATGGCCTACACCGACCAGCTCACCGGGCTCGGTAACCGCTATCGTTTGCGCGACAAGGTGCGGATGCTCGCAGCCGAACGTGCCGACGACCCGGCGCCCTTTACCGTTGCCCTCGTCAACCTCGACGGTTTCAAGCCCATCAA
Source organism: Ciceribacter thiooxidans (assembly GCF_014126615.1). Taxonomy (NCBI): domain Bacteria; kingdom Pseudomonadati; phylum Pseudomonadota; class Alphaproteobacteria; order Hyphomicrobiales; family Rhizobiaceae; genus Ciceribacter; species Ciceribacter thiooxidans. The sequence goes on along the minus strand of NZ_CP059896.1, from coordinate 2,692,287 downwards.
CGACCTGTTCGGGACGGTGGCCGGCGACGAAATCCTCTGTCAGGCGGCCCATCGTCTGAAAGCCTGCATACCCGACGGTGCGACCGTGACCCGGCACGACGGCGACGAGTTCGCGGTCGTGCTCCCGCTGATTTTCGAGCGAGTGGCCGCCGAACGCGTCGGACAGATGATAAAGGACGTGCTGTCTGCGCCCTACGATCTCGGCGATCGCAACGTGCGGCTTTCGGCCTCGCTCGGCTTTGCCATCTATCCTTTCGCCGGTGCCGATTTCGAGGAGCTGATGAAGAGCGCCGAGACCGCGCTCTACCGCTCCAAGCGGCGGGGCCGCGGCCAGATCACGGTCTATTCGAGCGAAATCGCGCAGGAGATGCGCAGATCTACCCAGCTTGAGCAGGCGCTGCGCAACGCCATCATTTCAGACAACGTCGATGTCCATTTCCAGCCGATCGTCAACCTTGCCGATGGCCGGGTGAAGGGGTTCGAAGCGCTCGCGCGCTGGATCGATCCCGATCTCGGTTTCGTCTCGCCGGCGGTCTTCGTGCCGCTTGCGGAGGAACGCGGCTTCATCGACATGCTTTCCGAGACGCTGCTGCGCAAGGCCGCGGAGGCGACGCTCGCCTGGCCGCGCGACCTCTTCCTCTCCTTCAACCTGTCTTCTGCACAGCTGATGGACCCGCGCACGACCTACAATACGCTCTCGATCCTCAACAGCGTCGGCTTCGATCCGCGCCGGCTGGAGCTCGAGATCACCGAAACGGCGGTGATGACCTCCGCCGACACGGCCGCACGCATCATCAACGAGCTGCGGGAGCTCGGTATCCGCATATCGCTCGATGACTTCGGCACCGGGCAGTCGAGCCTCGGGCGACTCCGCGATTTCACCTTCGACAAGGTAAAGATCGACAGGGCCTTCGTTTCCGCGATCATGACGGACCGCACCTCCGAACACATCATCAAGGCGATCGTCACCATGTGCGAAGGCCTGGACCTCGCAGTCGTGGCTGAAGGCATTGAGACGGCCGCCGAGGCGAAGAAGCTGCGTGATCTCGGTTGCGGCATGGGGCAGGGTTACTACTTCGGAAAGCCGATGGATCAGGCGGCGACCCTGCGCTACCTCCACGACCACTATCATGAGTTCGCGATGCTGGATCGCGAGCGGCTCGGAGCAACCGGGCCGCGTGTCGACCACGACACCTGACCCCCTCCTGCAGACACGCCGAAGGGCGGCGTTGCCGCCGCCCTTGCGAACCTGACACGTCGCTCGTTCCGGGATCAGTTGTTGTCCGTCGACGAGGTAGTGGTGTTGTCGGTCGGGGTCATCGTGGTGTCGCTCGCCGACTTCTGGTCATCCAGCGTCTGGAACTCCGGTGCCGCCTTCAGGGCGTCTGCGGTTTCCATCGTCGTCAGCTTGAGATCGTTGGAGTCGGCTTCATGGGTGATCGTGATCTTGTCCATGGGGACCGCCACGTCCTTTTCGCCGATCCCGAGGAACCCGCCGACACCGACGACGGCAGCGACGATGCCGCCCTTTTCTTCGATGATCAGGTCGTTGATGTCACCGATGCTCTCGTTCTCGCCGTTGTAGATCGGCTGACCGATGAACTCGTTGGCGCTGACCTGGGTCTCGGTCTGCTTGGTCAGATATTCACCGGTTGCGCCGGTATTGGCCGCACTGGTGTTCGGCGCCGGTGTGGTCGTCGTCGCAGCCGGCGGGGTGGCGGCACCCGGATCAGCCGGGGTCTGCATGCCCGGCGTTGCCGGGACGGCCGGCGTGGTCGCATCCTGCGCGAAGGCCAGAGGTGCCATTGCCGAAGAACCCAGCAGCAGTGCCGCGGCCGCAATGTTCAGGGACTTCTTCATGTCGAACCTACCTTTCTCACTGTTGGACTGTGACGCGATCCCGATTTCGGTGCCGCGCCGGTTCGAGTGAAAAATGCATAGGGGAAACAATCGTTCCCGAAAAAGGCGGCAGCATTTCTTTTGCCTGCCAGGGAACAAAGGGCGCCCGCGGGAGTGTACGGGCGCCCGCGCATTCCTCAGAGACGGAAGAGCGGTTCGTGGCGTCCGGCGACCGTGATGCCCAGATCGAAGGTCGTTCCGGAGAGCGGGTCTTCGGCACGGCCTGCCGCGTCCAGTCCCTCGTGGCAGGAGGTGACCAGCAGTCGATCCGCCGCCTTCCCGAAGAAGGCGGGGCAAGTGACGCGGCGTGTCGGCATTTCGTAACGCGCGAGATGCGTTCCGTCCGGGGCGTAGCGATCGACGCAGGCACCGTCCCAGCGGGCGTTCCAGATCGTGCCTTCATTGTCGCAGACAGATCCGTCGAAGACATCCCGCATTGACGTGCCGTCGACCAGCACGCTCGCAGGTCCGACCGGCAGGCCGGTTGCCGAGTCGAGTGGGATACGCATCAGGTGGTTGACCTTCGAATCGGTGTAGTAGCCGACTGCTCCGTCCGGCGAGAAGCAGATGGCGTTCGGTATGCCGATCCTGTCGATGATCCGCGTCACCGTCGTGCCGGCGACGTGATAGATCGCCCCGGCCTCCGGCTCGGCCTTCTTGCTCATCGTGCCGATCCACAGTGCACCGGAGGGATGCACGCGACCATCGTTGGAGCGGTTTCCGGGCTTCTCCGGCTCCAGTTCAGCGTGACGCGTCAGCGTGCCCGTGACGACGTCGCGGAGAAAGAGCCCTTCGTCGGAAGCGATGAGCTGTCGCTTCTCGTCGACGAGTGCCAGGACGCTGCCCATGAAGGGAAGTGTGTGGGAACGGCGTTCGCCGGTTTCCGGGTCGTATTCCCAGAGTCGCTTGCCGAGAATGTCGAACCACCACGCCCGCCCGTGCAGGTAGTCCCAGACGGGACCTTCGCCCAGCTCGTGGCACTCGTCGCAGAGGACTTTGCCCTGGAAAGGATGGGTCTCGGTCACGTTGCTGTTCCTCCGTAGTTGCTGTTGCATGATCGCTTGGACTGCATGCGGCGTTTGTTGGTTTCTAAAACGGTTTGCTACAAAAATTGGTCGCCCGCGCTGGACGGGCGATGCCTTCTGCGCTTATTGTGCACGCGGGGGACAGTCAATCGACATCGCACTGCCTGCCGCGGGAACTCTTCCGCCGTCCGCCAAATCGTAGTCGTTCAATTCTGCATGGCGTTGGAATGGGTGTAAGACTGGCCGCGGGGGTAGACGCGTTTCCCAAGGCAAATTTTTGATAAGCGTCAATATGTTCGGCACTGGGGTGCAGAACCTGGAGTTTCGTGGGGAGCTCTGAACTCGGATTTTGCCGTGTTGTGGGGGTGAGGATCGGCTTCCGGCCGGGTCCTCCTGTTTCGTGCTCGAAGAAAACAAATGATGACGACATTGGAATCCGTTGCGAGAGCGGAAAGGGTTGCCGGCTTTGTCAGTGAACTGACGGGCTTCAAGGCTCAGTTCGATCTCTTCCGTTTCATGAGACGCCTCACCGAGAGCTACGGTGCGCGCGCCTTCATGGTCATGAACATGCCCGGGGCGACATCGCTCGACATCGCCAACAACTCCATCATAACCAACTGGCCGGCCGATCTGATCAACGAATACGACCAGGTTCCCCTTCTCGCGACGAGCCCGATCATGCGGCGGTTGCGCAATTCGTCGGCTCCGTTCAGCTTCGACATCGACAGCGTCGTGCGCGAACGTGACGCCCGCACCACCGGCGTCGCAAAATCGCTCTTCGAGCGTTTCCGTATGACCCGCGGTGCCTATTTTCCAGTGCACGACGCGCATGGTGCGCGCGGTGCCATTTCCTTTTTGGGCGACCGGGTGCCGTTTTCCTCCCAAGAGATGATGGAGCTCACCTATCTCTCCGTCCACGTCTTCAACCGGCTGACGGAAATCCGGGATCTCGACAATCGCGCGACCGGGGCGCTGACCGATCGCGAGATAGACTGCCTGAACTGGACTGCGGCCGGAAAGACCAGCGTCGAGATTGCCGAGATTCTCAATCTCTCCGAGCACACGATCAATCACTACCTGAACCGGGCGACGAAGAAGCTCGACACGGTGAACCGCACGCAGGCTGTCGCCCGGGCGCTCCGGCTCGGCCTGATCAAGTAGCCGCCAAGGTGCCGTCCGTGCCGGCAAATTGTGCAAAGCATAATCGAGCGGCCGAAATTTTGGGCGCTGCACACCAGTCGCCGGCGCACGCTTCGGTCACTTTGCCTGAGCGCGCGCGATTCCGGCCTTCTTTCTTGATCTGGCACGCCATATGCATTGAAGCGACAGGTCCAGAGGGGACTGAAAAGGCGCTCGCCAAGAGGCGTCTTTGAAAGGCGAAAGCCGCCGGTTCGTGGAAGCAGCGCCGAAGAAGAGCGCGCCGATCGTTCCGGCGGCTTTTCCGTGTCGACGGGGGCGGGTTCCCTCGTTGAACATGACCGCGAGCCGCGTCGCTCCGTCGCGGTTTTACCTGTTTTGCGCAGTTTACGGTTGGCGACGGGCAATCGCTCGACTATCTACGCAGAAATCAAGTTAAAGCGAGGCAGGCATGGCTGGGTTCACGCGCGAACAGGTTCTTGAAACGCTGAAGTCGGTCCGCGGACCGGGTTTCGATCGCAACATCGTCGATCTCGGCATGGTGTCGGACATCTTCATTTCTGACGGAAAAGTCTACTTTTCGATCACGGTCCCGGCCGACCGTGCCCAGGAACTCGAGCCGTTGCGCCTCGCCGCCGAGAGAGCCGTGAAGGCGATGCCGGGTGTCAAGGGCGCGCTGGTCAGCCTTACGGCCGAACGCAAGGCCGGATCTGCACCTCCGGCACCCCCGCAGGGCACGGGCCATGCCCATCATGCGCACGGACAGGCCCAGCCGCAGCGTCCGGCCAAGGCCGGCATTCCGGGCATCAAGGCGATCGTGGCGGTTGCCTCCGGCAAGGGGGGCGTCGGCAAGTCTACCACCGCGGTCAACCTGGCACTCGGGCTCAAGGCGAACGGCCTTTCGGTCGGTATTCTCGATGCCGACGTCTACGGCCCATCGATGCCGCGGCTTCTCGGCATTACCGGCAAGCCGAAGCAGATCGACGGCCGGACGATCGTGCCGATGGAGAATTACGGTCTCAAGGCGATGTCGATGGGTTTCCTCGTCGATGAGGGAACGGCGATGATCTGGCGCGGCCCGATGGTCCAGTCGGCGCTGATGCAGATGCTGCGCGAGGTCGCCTGGGGCGAGCTCGACGTTCTCGTCGTCGACATGCCGCCGGGCACCGGCGACGCCCAGCTGACCATGGCCCAGCAGGTGCCGCTGTCCGGCGCGGTGATCGTCTCGACGCCGCAGGATCTCGCGCTGATCGACGCACGCAAGGGCCTCAACATGTTCAACAAGGTCGAGGTGCCGGTGCTCGGCATCGTCGAGAACATGAGCTATTTCATCGCGCCCGATACCGGCGCCCGCTACGATATCTTCGGACACGGCGGTGCCAAGGCGGAGGCGGAAAAGATCGGGGTGCCGTTCCTCGGCGAAGTGCCGCTGACGATCGAGATTCGCGAGACGTCGGATGCCGGCACGCCGGTGGTCGTGTCCCACCCCGACGGCCCGCAGGCCAAGGTCTATCGTGATATCGCCGAGAAGGTCTGGCAGCAGGTCGGCGCGCGCGCCGGACGGCAGGCGCCGTCGATCGTCTTCGAATAGGAGACCGCACAGGCTCCGGCGCGGGCGTCAGCTAAACGCTGCCGCCGCCCCGGGGGGAGAAAGGGCGGCGGCAGGGTGCCAAGATCGCTATTTCTCGATCGCGATCTTGCGCTCCTTGGGAGCTGAACCGGGTTTCTTCGGCATAGTGACGGTCAGGACACCCTTGTCGAACGTCGCGTTGACCGCGGCCTCGTCCACGCTGGCGGGCAGGCTCATCGAACGCTGAAAGCTGCCGTAGCGCCGTTCGATCAGACGGTAGTCGTCCTTCTCGTCTTTCTTTTCGAATTTCTTTTCGCCCTTGAGCGTCAGGACACCGTTCTGAATGGAGAGGTCGATGTCACTTTCGGAAATGCCCGGCAGTTCCGCCGTGAGCGTGATTGCCGTGTCGTTCTCGGCAACGTCGATCGACGGCGCCATGAAGCCCTCGCCCTTTTCGGTGGCTTTCAGGAGGTTACTCCGACCGAAGAAGCCGTCGAATACCTTGTCCATTTCCTTGCGGAAATCGGCGAAGGGATTGTCCGACCAGAGACTTGGAAGAGAACCAGAAGACTTGTCGTTCATTGCATCCTCCTTTGGCTTTTCATCCATGGAAAGAATACTACAAAACGTATTTCAGCGAACCTTGATATAGGTCAAGCTGGAATAAGACCGCAGGTGCTGGACGGAAGAAACCTGCCGCCAAGGGCACCTATCCCACGGCGTGGCCGGACAAAACATGGCTCTTGCCATCCGGGGGGCAGTTGTGATTGTCTCCGCCGTCGGAGCGGCCCGACCCTCCGGAGCTGAAAGGCGTCTCGATTGATCAGAGCGTGCCGCAACCGCGGAGATGCGGAAATTATCCTGCCGGGCAATGCGCCGCAGAGCCTCGATCCCGACATTCTCTGGCTCGACCTGGTCAATCCCGACCGCGAGGAGGAGTTGCTGGTCGAGGGACTGCTCGGCATTCCCTTGCCGACCCGGGACGAGCTGAAGGACATCGAACCGTCGAGCCGACTCTACGTGGAGGAAGGCGGCGTTTACATGACGGCGTCGCTGGTCTGGAAGGTCGAAACAGGCCTCCCTGAGCTCACGGACGTGGCATTCATCCTCTCCGGCAACCGGCTCGTTACGATCCGCTATGCCGAGCCGAAATCCTTTGTGCTGTTCACCTCTGCCCTGCATCGCACGGGGGTCCGTTACCGCACCGGCGCCGAGTTCATGGCGCGTCTCCTCGAGACGATCGCCGACCGCACGGCCGAGATCCTCGAAGTCACCGTCGCACGGATCGACGCCCTTGCCGCGGACGTCTTCGTCGACCAGAAGACCGCGAAACGCCGACCGCCGCGCTACCTCGAGGACAAGCTGATCGATATCGCCGGCCACCAGCGCCTCGTCAGCAAGACCCGCGACAGCCTCGTCTCGCTTTCGCGTCTCGTCTCGTTCTTCCGGGCGCTTCCCCTGATGCGCCATGACCAGGAGGCTGGCGAGCTCCTGCGGATCGTCAGCCGCGACGTCCAGTCGCTGTCCGAGCACGCGGCGTTCGTATCGAGCAACATCACCTTCATGCTCGATGCGTCGCTTGGGCTCATCAATGTCGAACAGAATGCCATCATCAAGATCTTCTCGATCGCGTCGGTCGTCTTCCTCCCGCCGACCCTCGTCGCATCCGTCTACGGGATGAACTTTCAATTCATGCCCGAACTGAGCTGGAACTACGGCTATGCTCTCGCACTTATGCTGATGCTGCTGTCGGCCGTCATTCCGTTCCTGTTTTTCCGCTGGAAAGGCTGGCTCTGAAGAGCCTGGATCAAAACATGCCTGATACCCATTCGGCTCTGCCCGCTGAGGGCAAGGACTTGCGTCGCCTCCTCGGCCTTGCGATCGGTTCCGTCGGCGTCGTCTACGGCGACATCGGCACCAGTCCGCTCTATGCATTCCGTGAGGCGCTGAAGCCCGTCAGCCACGACGGAATCACGCGTGTGGAGATCATCGGCATCATCTCGCTGATGATCTGGGCTCTGACCATCATCGTCACGCTGAAATACGTACTGTTCCTCCTGCGGGCCGACAACGACGGCGAAGGCGGCACGCTGTCGCTGCTTGCCCTGTTGATGAAACATGCCGGACGCCATACGACCGTGCTTATGTTTCTCGGGCTGGTCGGTGCCGCTCTCTTCCTCGGCGACGCGATGATCACGCCGGCGCTCTCGGTTCTCTCCGCCGTCGAAGGCCTGAAGCTCGCCGTGCCGCAGTCCGCGGATTACATCGTTCTCATCTCCGTCGGCATTCTCTTCGGCCTATTCACCGTTCAGTCTCACGGTACGGGCGTCGTGGCGAAATTCTTCGGGCCGATCACCGTACTGTGGTTCATCGCCATGGCGCTCGGAGGGCTTCTGCATATCTCCGACGATCTCGGTATCTTCGCCGCCTTCAACCCCTGGTACGCCGTCAGCTTCCTCTGGCGGGAGCAATTCCTGGGAGTCGTCGTGCTGGGGGCGGTGTTCCTGACGGTCACCGGGGCGGAAGCGCTTTATGCCGACCTCGGCCATTTCGGCCGCAAGCCGATCCAGCTCGCCTGGTTCGTGCTCGTCTTCCCGGCGCTGGTGCTCAATTATCTGGGGCAGGGGGCGCTGGTGCTCAAGCATCCCGAGACGGCATCCGACCCCTTCTTCCTCATGTTCCCCGACTGGGCGCTGCTGCCGATGGTGATCCTCGCGACGGCTGCGACCATCATTGCCAGCCAGGCGGTGATCACCGGTGCCTTCTCGCTCGTGCGCCAGGCGATCCACCTCGGCTTCCTGCCGCGGATGCAGATCCTCTTCACTTCGGAAACGCACACCGGCCAGATCTATCTGCCGTCCGTCAATGCCGTGCTTCTGATCGGCGTGCTCGGCCTCGTCCTGCTCTTCGAGAGCTCAGAGGCACTTGCCACCGCCTATGGTATTTCCGTGACCGGCGCGATGGTCGTGACGACGATCATGGCCTTCGAATTCGTTCGCATCCGCTGGAACTGGTCGCGGGTGGTCGCCACCATTGTCCTGCTGCCGCTGCTCTGCCTGGAACTGGTCTTCCTCGGCGCCAACATGTTCAAGATCCACGACGGCGGCTATGTGCCGGTGCTGTTTGCGACCGGCTTCACCGTCGTCATGTGGACCTGGCGGCGCGGCACCGCGATCCTCTTCGCCAAGACCCGCCACAGCGACGTGCCGCTCCTGCCCTTCGTCGCCTCGCTCGAGAAGAGCGAACATCCGCCCGTCGCCGTCGCTGGCACTGCGGTCTTCCTGACCAGCGATCCGGAGACCGCGCCTGCGGCACTTCTCCATAACCTGAAGCACAACCACGTGCTGCACGAGCGCAACATCATTCTGACGATCAAGACGGTGAGCCGTCCGCGGGCAGGCGAGGCCGAGCGCTTCCTGGTGGAACCGATCTCGGATCGCTTCTCGCGCGTGGAAATCCGCTTCGGCTTCATGGAGACCCAGAACGTTTCCAAGGCGCTGGCGAGCCTTCGTCGCGGTGGGCTGAAGTTCGACATCATGTCGACCTCCTTCTATCTCGGCCGCCGCAAGCTGGTGCCGGATGCGAAGTCGGGGATGCCTTACTGGCAGGACAGGCTCTATATCGCGCTCGCCAATGTCGCCGCCGACCCTTCGGACTATTTCCGCCTGCCGGCGAACCGGGTGGTCGAGCTCGGCGCGCACGTCATCATCTGAGATTTTCCGCAGCATCGCAGCTTCGCGACAGGCGAAAGCCGGCATTGGCCCGGCTTTCGCGTCGATGTCGCACGCCCCCGGCCCGGCCATTAACCGATCATCAAGGTTAACATGAGAGGTTTTTCTAATGTAAACCGATGTTGCGTATGGAGTTCCGGTCTTGCGTGCCACAAGCCAGATTCGCCACAAAGCCGCTTTCCGCTTCGAAAAATGGAAATCGCCCGCCGTGCTGGGCTTCGTTGCCTGGCTGATCTTTCCCTCCGTGGCTGCAAGGGCCGACCTCGCGGGGCTCATCGCTGGAACCGATTTCGGCGGCAGCCAGTGGCGGATGGTGCTGACGGCTTCGCCTGCAGGTTCGATCCACCAGGCGGAGCTGAGTTTCGGCGAGGCGCCGCAGGTCGCGTCGATCGCCTCCGACGCCGGCATCCTTCTCCCCGACGGACGCAAGATCGCTCTCGATGACGGCACGAAGGTGACGGAAGCACTTCCCGACGAAGCGCGGGTGACCCGCGGCCTGAAGAAGGGACGCATCGTCGCCGTGGAGCCGATGCTGCCGCCGAAGGCGTTCACGGCCGGGTCCATCCTCCAGCGCACGAGTTTCCTGTTTTCCCCGAAGGAGGTCCCGGGAGACCTCACCGCCTTTGCCCGCGCCAAGCCGAAGAAGGTCGATCTCGCGAGCTTCTACTTCAAGAAGGAGCCAAAGACTGATCTGGCCGTGCCGTCGATGCTCGCCGATCTCGTCACCAACCGTAACGCCGACGTGCTTGCGACCGCCTATGCGCCCGCCGAGCCCGACTTCGCGCGCGTTTCGCCATTCGACGCCATTCTCGCGGAAAAACAGCAGGCCGGACGTTTCCGGCCGGAGATCGGTCCCGACGATCACGCCTGGGCCGCCTCGGTGCTGCCGCCGGAGGTCTTCTCCGCACGCGAACAGCAATGCCTCGCCTCCGGCATCTATTTCGAGGCGCGCGGCGAGTCGGTGAAGGGACAGGCGGCGGTCGCTCAGGTGATCCTGAACCGCGTGCGCAATCCGGCTTATCCCGACACCATCTGCGGCGTCGTCTATCAAAATGAGGACTGGCGCAACCGCTGCCAGTTTTCCTTTGCCTGCGACAATATCCGTGACCGGGTGAACTCCAAGTATCACTGGAAGGTCGCACGCGAGGTCGCCATGGCCGTGACGGCCGGCAAGATCTGGCTGCCGGAGGTGGGATCGGCCACCCATTATCACGCCCTTTACGTCCGCCCGGCCTGGGCAAAGACGATGAAGAAGGTCGGACGCATCGGTCTCCATGTCTTCTACCGCACCTATGGCGGCGGGTGGAGCTGAGCCCTCAAAGATGCGGGCGCTCCGGCCTGCCGTTGCGCGATTCCCGGCCGGATTGGCGGGCGGATTCGTCGCGTTCAACTTAAGTATATGATTTTCCGACGTTAATTTGTGGTGAAACAAGCGTAGTCAGTGCCTTGACTATGTGAACACCTAAAATTATGGTGCGCGCGACTTCAAAACGGGTCGGAAGGGTATAAATCCCACCGTTTCTACATTCGTGACAGGCCCGAAACGGCCTGCTGAGGCTGAAATGGAGGCGAGGAAACCATGACTGACAACCGCGGAGAGGGTTTGGAAGAGCGTCGCAAGCGCCTGGCTGCCGAACTGGCGGAGAGGAAGCAGGAAGCGGGGATCGAAGAGGCTGCAGAGAAGAGCGCCGAGCAGAGCCGCAAGGGGTATGCTCAGGCGATGAAACTCTCCAGCGAGTTCATTTCCGCGATCGTCGTCGGTGCACTTCTCGGCTATCTCTTCGACCGTTTTGTCGGCACGGCACCGTGGGGCATGATCGTACTGCTGCTGCTCGGTTTCTGTGCCGGTGTGCTGAACGTCCTTCGTTCGGCGGGCATGGTTTCGACGCCGCATCCGGCGGACCGTGCCGCGCAGGCGAAAAACGAGCGTCAGGACGGCGACAGCCGTTCGGATCAAAGGTAAGGAAATGCCCGTCAACGGCGGGCCAGAGCGAAAGAGACCCGAAGGTGTCAAACGATCCGACCCATCAGTTCCTGGTTCAGAAGATTGTACCGATCGAGATCGGCGGGATTGACTTTTCCTTTACCAATTCTTCGCTGTTCATGGTTGCGACGGTCGCTGCCGCGTCCGGCTTCCTTTACTTCTCGACTTCGAGCCGCGGCCTGATCCCGACCCGCATGCAGTCGGTCGCCGAAATGTCCTACGAGTTCATCGCCTCGATGCTGAGGGAGGGCGCCGGCAGCCACGGCATGAAGTTCTTCCCCATGGTCTTCTCGCTGTTCATGTTCGTGCTGACCGCGAACCTGCTCGGCATGATGCCCTACTTCTTCACCGTGACGAGTCAAATCATCGTGACCTTCGCGCTCGCGATCTTCGTCATCGGCACCGTGTTGGTCTACGGCTTCTACAAGCACGGCCTGCACTTCCTCAATCTTTTCGTCCCGAGCGGTGTGCCGGGTGCGCTTCTTCCGCTGGTCGTGGCGATCGAAATCATCTCGTTCCTGTCCCGCCCGATTTCGCTTTCCGTGCGTCTGTTCGCCAACATGCTGGCAGGCCACATCACGCTCAAGGTGTTCGCAGGCTTCGTCGCCTCGCTCGGAACCCTTGGCGCCCTTGGCATCGGTGGCGCCGTCCTGCCGCTGATCATGACCGTCGCGTTGACCGGTCTCGAGTTCCTCGTCGCCTTCCTGCAGGCTTACGTCTTTGCGGTGCTGACTTGCATGTACCTCAACGACGCAATTCACCCGGGCGGGCACTAAGGATAACCACATTGGTGCTCTCGGGCGCCAGTCATTCGCCGCAACAACCCATTCGAAGGAGTTCATTCATGGAAGCGGAAGCAGCAAAGTTCATCGGCGCAGGTTTGGCTTGCTTTGGCATGGCCGGCACGGCTCTGGGCCTCGGCAACATCTTCGGCAACTACCTGTCCGGCGCGCTGCGTAACCCGTCTGCCGCTGACAGCCAGTTCGGCCGTCTGGTATTCGGCTTCGCCGTTACGGAAGCTCTGGGCATCTTCTCGCTGCTCATCGCTCTCCTCCTCCTGTTCGCCGTCTGATATCGGCTGAGGTACGGGATCACGGCACGCCCTGTGGCGGCCGTGATCCTTCGCATTCGCAGTACACCTGGAGGTGAGCATGTTTGTGACCCCCGCCTATGCCGAGGAAGCGCCGGCAGAGGGACAGACCCAAACGGAGACCGGCGTCGCCCCTCAGACGGGTGAACTCCACACGGAGACTGGCGTCCCCTCCGAAGCGGGCCACGGCGGTGGCGTTTTCCCGCCATTCGACCAGACCACCTATCCGTCACAGCTTCTGTGGCTGGTGATCACGTTCGGCCTTTTCTACATGCTCATGCAGAAGGTCATCGTGCCGCGCGTCGGCGGCATCCTGGAAAACCGGCATGACCGGATCGCCCAGGATCTCGACGAGGCTGCCCGCCTGAAGTCCGAGGCCGATGCGGCCATCGAGACCTACGAACGGGAACTCAGCGCTGCGAAGGCAAAAGCCGGACAGATTGCATCCGAAGCTCGAGATGCCGCCAAGGCCAAGGCCGATGCCGAACGGACCGCCATCGAGGCGGAACTCGCCGGCAAGGTCGCAGCCGCCGAAGCCCGGATCGCCGACATCAAGGCGAAGGCCTTCGCCGAAGTCGACGCCATTGCCGGCGACACGGTGACTGCCATCGTCGACAAGCTGATCGGTGCCAAGGTCGCCAAGACCGACGTCAAGTCGGCCGTCGCGTCCCTGACCGGCAAGCAGGAGGGCTGATCCCATGCAATTCGACGCAACATTCTTCGCTTTCGTCGGCCTCGTCCTCTTCCTCGCCCTGGTGATCTACCTCAAGGTTCCGGGCATGGTCACCAAGTCGCTCGACGAACGGGCCGACAAGATCCGTGACGAACTGGCCGAAGCCAAGCGCCTGCGCGAAGAGGCCCAGCACGTGCTGGCCGAATACCAGCGCAAGCGCAAGGAAGCCGAAGCCGAAGCCGCGGGCATCGTCGCCGCCGCCGAGCGCGAGGCTGCCATGCTGACCGCCGAGGCCAAGCAGAAGACCGAAGAGTTCGTGGCGCGCCGCAACGCGCTCTCCGAACAGAAGATCAAGCAGGCCGAGACGGACGCGATCAACGCCGTCCGCGCCGCAGCCGTCGATCTCGCGGTCGCAGCGGCCGAGACGATCATCGTCAAGAAGGCCGACGCCGCCGTTCAGGACGATCTGATCAAGAGCGCCCTTGGCGAGGTCAAGGCCCGCCTGCAGTAAGGCGACCAGACAAGACATCGAGAAAGCCGGGCTTTGTCCCGGCTTTTTTTTGCGTGAATTTCAATGGAGGACATCGCGGTTCGGGCCGCGCCGCGCCCGGAGTTCCCCGGTGTTCAGAGAGCGATCTCGACCTCGAGCTCGTTCTCCTCGTCGCCGTCGACGCGGAACGGCCGGAAACTCATCCGGTGCAGAAGGCAGGGGCCGTGGAGCGCGATCGCCATGCGGTGCTTCTCTGTGCCATAGCCCGCATGGGCCTCGAAGCCGTAATGGGGAAATACGCTTGCAGCGCGCGCCATCATGCGGTCGCGGGTGACCTTCGCGACGATCGACGCCGCGGCGATCGAGAAGGAGCGGGCATCGCCCTTGACGACGGCCTTGCCTCGGCAGGAAAGCCCGTCGGGTACGTCGCGTCCGTCCGTCAGCACGAAGCCGGCCGGCAGCGCGAGCCCCGCGACGGCCCGCCGCATCGCATCGAGGCTCGCCTTGCGGATGTCGCGGCTGTCGATGTGGCGTGCACAGGACGAGGCGACGGAGACGGTTGCGCAGGAGAGGATCGTCTCGAACAGCGTCTCCCGCTGTACGGCGGTCAGCTTCTTGGAATCGTTGAGGCCGGGTGGAATGTTGGCCGGATCGAGGATCACCGCCGCGGCCACGACCGGTCCGGCCAGCGGTCCGCGGCCCGCCTCGTCGGTTCCGGCGATCCCGGAATAGCCCTCACGGACGGCCAACCGTTCCAGCTCGAAATCGGGTCCGGCTGGCAGGTTGGCGAAAAGGCCTGGAGAATCGGGCGGCGTGCGACGCTTCATGGCGGCAGTGATCGCACGCCGACCCGACTTCCTGCAAGTCCCCGGCCCGGATAAGGGACACTATGTCCCGCATCCGGTGCGGCTCCGGGGACTTATCCGGCGCGTGGGGATAGGGGGGCAACCCGCGCCGGAAAGCAAATGGCTGGCCCCAGGCGACGCGGAGGCGGCGTCGTCCGGGGCAGGGCACGGCGAGAAAAGCTTCCCGCCACGCCGGACTCTGTTTCAGAGCAGCGACAGCTGCACGCCGCTGCCGTTCGGCGGCACAAAGAGATCGTCGCGCAACTGCATGCTGCGCCGCCCGAGCCCCAGCCGTTTCGTCGCCATTTCAAAGCGCCGGCTGATCTGCCAGGCATACGGACCCGCGCCCTTCATCCGCTTGCCGAATTCGGCATCATAGTCCTTGCCGCCACGCATCGAGCGGACCAGCGACATCACGTGCCGGTAACGATCGGGATAGTTCTGCAGCAGCCAGTCGCGGAAGAGCGGGCTCACCTCCAGGGGCAGGCGGAGCAGGACGTAGCTCGCCTCGCATGCGCCTGCGGCCTTGCCGGAATCGAGCACCCGCTCGATCTCGTGGTCGTTGAGTGCCGGGATCACCGGCGCCATCATCACCGCCGTCGGAATGCCGGCCTCCGACAGCCGGCGGATCGCCTCGAGCCGTCGCGTCGGGGTGGAAGCGCGCGGCTCCATGGTCCGCGCCAGCTTGCGGTCGAGCGTCGTCACCGAGATCGCGACCTTCGCCAGCCCCTTCTCGGCCATCGCCGCGAGGATGTCGATGTCGCGGGTGATCAGCGCCGACTTGGTGACGATGGCGACCGGATGGTTCGCCTTCTGCAGCACTTCGAGCACCTGTCGCATGATCCGCCATTCGCGTTCGATCGGCTGGTAGGGGTCGGTATTGGTGCCGATCGCGATCGTCCGCGGCTTGTAGCCGGGCTTGGCGAGCTCCCGTTCGAGGAGCCGCGGAGCATCCGGCTTGGCGAAGAGCTTGCTTTCGAAATCGAGACCCGCCGAGAGGCCCATATAGGCGTGCGTCGGCCGTGCGAAGCAGTAGATGCAGCCGTGTTCGCAACCGCGATAGGGGTTCACCGAGCGATCGAAGGGAATGTCCGGCGACTCGTTGCGGGTGATCGCCGTGCGCGGCTTTTCCACCTGCACTTCCGTCCGGAACGGCGGCATGTCCTCGAGTGTCGTCCAGCCGTCGTCATAGGCGACCCGCTCGGTCGGTTCGAACCGGCCGCCGGGGTTCATGCCCGCGCCGCGCCCACGCCGCCGCTGGATGTCGACCCGAAGGCCCGACGAATTCACCAGAGCATCGGCAATATCCGCCGTATTGGCAGGCTGGAAGGCAGCCTGCGCCACAAGAGACAATTCGTTCATTGTAGGCTCCAGAGGGGCCGGAGCCCCGTTCGATGAATAGATTCCTAGCGCGAAAAGGAGAACATTACAAGAACAAAAATGCGAAATGTCGCAGTGGCAATATTTTGGGCAAGGCGATAATGTCGTGCCATGTTGACTGTCATCATGGAATGCCGGGACCAGGAACCGGAGCTTGCGCAGACGCTCGCCGTGCTCGTCGCCGGCGCGATCGACGGCCTCGTCAGCGATGTGGTCGTGCTCGACCACGGTTCGAGCGACGGAACGGCGCGCTTGGCCGAGGCCGCGGGTTGCCGGTTTTACAGGCAGTGGAAAATGGCGGATATCCTGAATTCCGCCCGCGGCGACTGGATACTCCTGGTCGAACCGGGCGCAAGGCCGCAGAGCGGCTGGATCGAGGAGATTTGCGAATACGTCGCCTCGTCGCGCAAGCCGGCACAATTCTCGGCCTCGCGTCTCCACCGCCGGCCGTTCTTGCAACGGATCGGCCGTCGCCCGCCTCTTGAGCAGGGCCTGCTGATGACGAAGGGCGAGGCGCTCGCGGCGGCGACATCGGCCGGCGACCTCGACCACATCGCCCGCGGCCGGAAGGCACAGCGGCTGTCGAGCGAACTCGTGCCGTCCTGGGTTGCAAGGCAGAACCGGCGCTCGACGGCGTGAAAGGTGCTGTCAGAGCGTCGCGCCGAGTTCCTCGAACAGGCGCCTGTATTTGAGCGCCACCGTATCCCATGAATATTTCGCAGCGACGCCGATGCCGCGTTCGACGAGGCTCTCGCGCAGGGCAGCGTCGCTTGCGAGCGTGACGATTCCACGTGCGATCTCTTCGCTCGAGTAGGGATCGACCAGGAGGGCTGCGTCCTCCGCGATCTCCTTGGTCGCCGTCGCGGCCGAAGTCAGAACCGGCGTGCGGCAACTCATGGCCTCGACGATCGGAATGCCGAAGCCTTCGTAAAGCGACGGAAAGAGGAATACTTCCGCGCCCGCCATCAACGGTCCCATGTGTGCTTCATCGACATAGCCGATGAAACGGGTTCGGCCAGTCTCTGGCAGGGCTTCCGGAGTCCCGAAGACGTGGCTGCGGTCGGGATTGCCGGAAACCACGAGCTCGATCTCGTGAGGTAGCGATTTCTGCGCCTCTTCCCAGGCGAGCAGGGCACGGGTGTGATTCTTGCGCTTGTCGGCGGTCGCCTGCAATAGGATGTATCGTTCCGGCAGGTCGAGCGCGATGCGGGTTCTGGCGATGTCATCGGCACAGTAGGGCCGGAACTGTGTGCTCACGCCGTTCTCGATCACCATGATGCGCTCGGCGTCGAGACTGAGCGTCGCCGCGATCCTGTGGCGGGAGAACTGCGAGACCGTGACCACCTTGGCGACCCTCCTGACCAGCACCGGCAGCAGCCGCTCGTAGAAGGCGACGAACTTCGGCGCGAAGAATTGCGGCAGGTCGAGAAATGCCGTGTCGTGCAGTGTCACGACTTGATTGTGCTTGATAACCGGCCCGGTAGCCGACGGCGACCAGAGCAGTTGCCCTGCCGTCCTCAGCGGTAACGCCGCCTGTTCCCAAAAGTGGCCTTTCATTCCTCCGAGCGGCCTCCCGGGCGTCACTCGATGGACGGTAGGGATGCGCTTCAGCACTTCCATCGCGGCACGCTGCTGACCGCCGATCTTGAAATCAGTGGCGCGGGCATTCACGGCAACTTTCATCGGCTCTTCTCCTCGGCACACGAATAGCGGATGCCTCGACCGGCGTGGACGAAATGTCCGGCGCCGGAAGGATAAGCCGGTGGCCGTTAAGAAATCGGTCCACGGCGTGTTGCGGGAAACTCCCCGCTGTCAGCCGCCGCGGCGCAGATGCTCGTCGAGTCGCGGCATGATTTCCACGAAATTGCACGGCATGTGGCGGTAGTCGAGCTGCCATTTCAGGATGCCGTCCCATGCATCCTTGCAGGCGCCGGGTGAGCCGGGCAGGACGAAGATGTAGGTCGCGTTGGCGACGCCGCCGGTGGCGCGCGACTGGATCGTCGAGGTGCCGATCTTGTCGTAGGAGAGCCGGTGGAAGACTTCGGAAAAACCGTCCATCCGCTTTTCGAACAGCGGCTCCAGCGCTTCGGGCGTCACATCGCGGCCGGTGAAGCCGGTTCCGCCAGTGGTGATGACGACGTCGATCTCCTGCGACAGCGTCCAGGCCTGCACCTGGTTGTAGATGCGGTCACGGTCGTCGGGAACGATCGCCCGGTCGACCAGCCGATGGCCGGCCTCGGTGATCCGCGAAACAAGCGTGTCGCCCGATTTGTCGTCGGCCGCAGTGCGCGTGTCCGAAACCGTGAGCACGGCGATCCCGACGGGAATGAAGGGTCGTGTCTCGTCGAGCCGGGTCATGAAGTCTCTCCTGCAATTGTTCGGGTCGCTTGAAAATACCAGCGAGACTGCTGGCGCGAAAGGTGGCTGACGGCTGCTTCGGCCGCGGCATAATCGCCGTAGAGGCCAAAGCAGGTGGCGCCCGAGCCGGACATCCGCACGAGATCGCCGCCGCTCTCCGCAAGCATGTCGCAGACGCGGCCGATCTCCGGCAGCAGTGCACGCGCAGGTGCTTCCAGATCGTTGCGGAGGGTGGAAAGCCATGCGACCCATGCCTCGCGGTCCGCGACCGGCGGAGGCGAGGAAATCGGCGGGTTGTCTTTCTTCTCGAGCCGGCGGAAAACCTCCGGCGTCGAGACTGCCTTCAGCGGATTGGCGAGCACCATGGCGAAGGACGGCATTCCGGGGAGGGGTGTGATCGCCTCGCCGATGCCGCTCGCGCGGAGCGGCCGCGACGCGAGGCACATGGGAACGTCCGCGCCGAGGCGGAGCGCGATCGCTGCCAGTTCGCTCGCGGGCAGGTCCGCATTCCACAGCCGCAGCAGGCCGCGCAGTGTTGCCGCGGCGTCGGCGGAGCCGCCGCCGATTCCAGACGCGATCGGCAGATTCTTTTCGAGCGTTATCTCGACGGGGAGCGTATCCAGCCCGCGGTGATGCAATGCCTCGCGCAGGAGGTCGCGGGCCTTCGTGACGAGATTGTCACCGGTTCCTTTCGGATCGGCCGCAAGCGCCGCGCCGAAGCGGCCGGAGAGCGAAAGACTGTCCTCGGATGCGGCAGCAAAGGTCAGCCGGTCCCCCGCTTCGGCAAAGGTCACGATGCTGTCGAGCAAGTGATAGCCATCCTCGCGCCGCCCGGTGACATGCAGCGCGAGATTGATCTTGGCCGGTGCCGCCTCGACGACCCCGGCTGAGATCACGGGCCCGGCGGGGGACATGGATTACGACTTCTTGTCGGTTTCCGTCCGCGGCGGCTCGGGATCGGCTTCCGGGGCCGCCTTCGCCGCATCGGCTGCAAGCGGCGGCAGGCCCTTGTCGATCTTCGCCTGGATCTTGGCGACTTGGTCCTTCTCCGGATCGGAGGCGAGTGCGCGCTTCCACTGGTATGTGGCTTCGAGCTTGCGCCCGACACGCCAGTAGGCGTCGCCGAGATGGTCGTTGATCGTCGCGTCGCCGGCCTTCAGCTCCGCCGCCCGTTCCAGCTCGGTCACGGCCTCGTCAAAACGGCTCATGCGGAAATAGGCCCAGCCGAGCGAATCGACGATATAGCCGTCGTCGGGTCTGAGCTCGACCGCCTTGCGGATCATCTCGAGACCCTCGCCGAGATTGCGGTTCATGTCGACCCAGGAATAGCCGAGATAGTTGAGCACCTGCGGCTGTTCGGGATTGAGCTCGAGCGCCTTGCGGAAATTCGGTTCCGCCTTTTCCCACTGCTTCAGCCGCTCATAGGCGATACCGCGCTGGAAGAAGACCGACCAGTCGCCGCGGCCGGGTTTCGGACCGATCACCTCGACCGCCTTGTCGTAGTTGTCGGCCATCGCGGCGTAGTCCTTCGCTTCGGAAAGCACGCTTCCGTAGGCGAGATAGCTGCGGATGTCGCTCGGATCGGACTCGATCAGCGACTTCAGATGCTTGCGGGCCTCTTCCACCTTGCCGGTCTCGGCGAGCGTCAGGCCGAGCTGCAGTTCGGAGATGCGCCGCATCGGCGACTTCGCCGGGACTTGCTGGTAGAAGCCGATCGCCCGCTCTGGCCGTTCGAGCTTCTCGGCGAGGCCGCCGAGCAGGATCAGCGTGTCGGCGCTCTTCGGCTCCAGTGCATGGGCAAGCTGAAGATAGAGCGTCACGGTCTCTTCCGCGCCGTCGCGGTTCAGCGCGCCGCCGATCGAGAAGAGAACGCCGGCCGCACCTTCCGTGGCATTGGTCACCACGGGTTCGACGGGCTCTCCCTTGGAGATGTGGTCGCGCAGCGCCTTGAAGGGTGCGAAGTTTCCGACGAGAGCGTCACCGGCGGCGATCGCGTCGAGCGCCTTCTGCTTGTTGCCCTGCTTGGCTTCGAGTGCCGCCAGCGACATGACCGCCCGCACGAAGGTATCGGGCGCGGTGGCGCCACCCTCGCGGTCGGTGACCGCCTCGTTGAGGTTGCGCCGCGCAGCATCCGTATCGCCGGTCAGCAGGGCGATCACGCCGGCATTGTAGCGCTTGAAGATGCCGTACCAGTCCGGGCCTTCGAGGCCTTCCACCATGGCGAGCGCCTTCTTGCCGTCGCCGGCGCCGACCTTCGTCCAGGCGAGCAGAAGCGAGTTCATCAGCCGGTCCAGATCGTTCGGACCCTGGTACTTCAGGATCTTTTCCGCGGTGGTGAATTCACGGCTGCGGATCGCCTCGAGGCCACGGGCGACCGTCGTCACCCGTTCGACGGCGACGTCGCTCTTCAGATCGTTGGCGAATTTCACGCCCTCGTCGAAGTCGCCGTTCATGAACAGCGCAATCATCAGGCGTTCGCGGATTTCCACATCGCCGGGGGTCAGCGCCAGGGCCTTCTTGTAGAGCGGGATGGCGACGTCATAGTCCCGTTCGGCATCGGCCACCCTACCGGCGAGGAATGCGCCGGAAAACGTATCGGCGATGGCGGGATCGAATGTCTCCCCCTCGGAAGCGGGAGCGGTTTCCGTCTGCGCGTTCGCAACCATGGCGGGCGACAGCGACAGCAGGAGCGCCACGGCGGTCCCGGTGATCAGACGAAGGGCAAGACTTTGCCGCATGAACGAGCCTTTCAACAAAGATAGCCGGAACGATCCGGCCGAAAACTGTCATCCGTCGAGACGATTCACGTACAGAATGGCTTTTTTGAAGCACAGCCGCAAGGCAATGCCGGTCGCCGGTCAATTAACGCGAGCGATGCAGAAATCGATCACGTCGAGCAGCGCCGATTTCCATGCCGTATCCGGCAGCGGCGCTAGCGCGTCGCGGGCGATCGTGCCGTAATGCAGTGCGCGGGTGATCGTGTCGCTGAGGCCGCCGTACTTGGAGATGAGGCCGAGCGCCTTTTCGAGCCGCGCATCGTCGTTCTGGCCACCCTCGATCGCCTCGCGCCAGAACTCGCGCTCCGACGGCGTGCCGCGGCGGTAGGCGAGGATGACCGGCAGGGTGATCTTGCCCTCGCGGAAGTCGTCGCCGACATTCTTGCCGAGTTCGGAGGCCTTGCCGCCGTAATCGAGCGCGTCGTCGACGAGCTGGAAGGCGAGGCCGAGATTCATGCCGTAGGATTTCAGAGCGTTCCGCCCGGCGCGATCGGCGCCGGCGACGATCGGACCGACTTCTGCGGCGGCCGCGAAGAGTGCCGCCGTCTTGGCGCGGATCACCTCGAGATAATCGTCTTCCGTCGTCTCCATGTTCTTGGCGACGGAAAGCTGCAGCACCTCGCCCTCGGCGATGATCGAGGCTGCGGCAGAAAGCACGTCGAGCGCTTCCAGCGAGCCGACCTCGACCATCATGCGGAAGGCCTGTCCGAGCAGGAAGTCGCCGACGAGCACGCTCGCCTGGTTGCCCCAGATCATGCGTGCCGTGGATTTTCCGCGGCGCAGGTCGCTCTCGTCGACCACGTCGTCGTGGAGAAGCGTTGCCGTGTGCATGAATTCGACGCTGGTCGCGAGCTTGACGTCGCCGTCGCCGGCATAGTCGAACATCGCAGCCGAGGCGAGCGTCAGCATCGGGCGTAGCCGCTTGCCACCGGAGGAGATCAGGTGGTTGGCGACCTCGGGAATCATCTGCACGTCGGAACCGGCCTTCGAGAGGATCAGCTGATTGACCCGTTCCATGCCGGCCTTGGTGAGATCGACCAGCGGCTTGACGGACGCCTGTTTGTTTTTGTTTTCCTCAAGCGGTATGACTACGCCCAACGCACCGGACTCCTGTTTCAAAGCTGGGCCGACCATAAAAAGTGGCGCCTGCGACGGCAAGAGGCGAAATGGCTCCACGTGCTCTAATCGGCGAGGTTTTTTAGCAAAATGTACGAGATGATCCGTAGCAACGATCCGGTCCTGCTGTCCTTCGCCGAAAGCCTGATGAAGGACGCCGGAATCGCCTGCATGGTCGCCGACCAGTCGATGAGCGTACTCGAAGGATCGCTCGGCATGCTGCCGCGCCGGCTGCTGGTCGAGGACGGCCGGGCGGACGAGGCGCGCAAGATCCTGGTGGACGCCGGCCTCGCAGACGAGTTGCGCAACCAGAAGGATTGACCCGATGACGGTTGCCACAGGGGTCGCCGAGACGGTCGACGCCTTCCATCGCGGCCGCTTTTATCTCGTGCAGCCGAAGGGCCGTGGCCACCGTGCGGGTATGGACGCGATGCTGCTTGCCGCACTCGTCGACCATGCCGGTCCGTTCCGGCTTGCAGACCTCGGTGCCGGCGCCGGCGCGGCGGGGCTTGCGGTCGCTGCCCGGCTTGCGGAAGCTGAAGTCACGCTCGTCGAACGTTCGGCGGAAATGCTCGCCTATGCCGCAAAGAGCCTGGCGTTGCCGGAAAATGCCGCAATCGCCCCGCGCGTCGACCTCGTCGAGGCCGATGTCACGCTGACGGGAAGAGCGAGAGTCGCGGCAGGCCTTGCCGACGACAGTTTCCACCATGTGATCATGAACCCACCCTTCAATGACGGGCGCGACCGCCGCACGCCAGACAGCCTGAGGGCGGAAGCCCATGCGATGACCGGAGGGCTCTTCGAAGCCTGGATTCGCACCGCCGGCGCGATCATGGTGCCCGGCGGGCAGCTGTCGCTGATCGCCCGCCCGGAGTCGGTGGCGGAGATCATCGACGCCTGTGGCCGCCGCTTCGGCGGCGTCGAGATCACGCCGGTCTATCCGCGCGGCGGCGAGAATGCGGTGCGCATTCTGGTAACGGCAATCAAGGGATCGCGGGCACGCCTTGCGTTCCGTTCGCCCCTCCTGATGCACGACGATCCCGAGAGCCACGCCTTCTCGGCCGGCGTCGACGACCTGAACAACGGCCGCAGGGCCTATCCGCGCAAGGGCTAGGGCCGGTCGTCACCCGATGAGGAAGTCGGAGGCGAGCTTAAGGTTCAGCACGGTGATGAGGAACGCCATCGCCAATGCGACCATGGTCAGCCAGCGGGGTGCTACGAGTTCGCCCATCTTGCGCCGGTTGGCCGTGATCAGCACCAGCGGGAAGACGGCGAACGGCAGTTGCAGACTGAGTATGACCTGGCTCAGGATCAGCAGCTCGCCGGTGCCGCGCTCGCCGTACCAGACGGCGACGAATGCCGCCGGCACGATTGCCAGCGCCCGCGTGGCGAGCCGGCGAACCCACGGCTTCAGCCGCATCCGCACGAACCCCTCCATGACGATCTGGCCGGCGAGCGTCGCCGTCGCTGTCGAGTTGAGGCCGCTGCACAGAAGCGCGATGCCGAACAGGAGGGGCGCCACGGTCGAGCCGAGGAGCGGGGCGAGCAGCGCATGTGCGTCGCCGAGTTCGGCGATCCCGAAATTGCCGGAGGTGTGGAAGGCCGCCGCGGAGAGGATGAGGATCGCCGCATTGACGAGCAATGCGAAGATCAAAGCCAGCGTGGAATCGATGGTGGCGAAGGAGAGCGCCTCGCGCCGGCCTTTCGGGCTCGAATCGTATCTGCGCGTCTGCACGATCCCCGAGTGGAGATAGAGATTGTGCGGCATGACGGTCGCACCGAGAATGCCGATGGCGATATAGAGCATCTGCGGATCGACGATGATCTGCGACGACGGCAGGAAGCCGCGGGTGACGGCACTGACATCCGGCCCGGCGAGCCAAAGCTGGATCGCGAAGCTCGCGCCGATAACGGCGGTGAGCGTGATCACGAACGCCTCGATCCATCGGAAACCGAGCCGTTGCAGCAAAAGGACCAGGAAGACGTCGCTCGCCGTGACGATGACGCCGATCTCGATCGGCATGCCGAAGATGAGTTTCAGGCCGATGGCGGTGCCGATCACCTCGGCGAGGTCCGTCGCGATGATCGCGATCTCGGCGAGGATCCACAGCCCGTAGGCAACCAGTGGGGGATAGGAATCGCGGCAGGCGCGCGCCAGATCGCGGTCGGTGGCGATGGCAAGCCGTGCGGCAAGCGATTGCAGGAACATCGCCATGACGCTGGAGAGAAGGACGACGAACAGCAGCGTATAGCCGTAGCGGGCGCCGCCGGAAAGCGACGTCGCCCAGTTGCCGGGATCCATGTAGCCGACCGCGACCAGATATCCGGGACCGAGGAAAGCCAGGGCCCGCCGCCAGAACGGCCGGCTGCTGCGAACCTCGATCGAGCCGCGGATCTCCGCGAGCGCGGGTTCGCCGAGCTCACTGCGCCATCCGGGCGACTGCGTCGGTCGCGCTGCCGTGTCAGTCATCCCGCTTCCTTCTTGCGATGCATCAATTCTTTGATTGAAACTAATTTGCAGGAACCTAGAGAGCCAGGTGAGGACTGACAAGGGGAGTGGGGGCCGGGCCATTGTTGTTTTTCACCGGAAGACTTACATGGACGGCCTGACGACGTGTAAGCGTAAATGAAGGGCCGCCTGATGCCGAAATTTCTCGATCGCCTGTTGCCGAAACGGTTCCGCAAGAAGGGAACGATGATCCCGGTCGTTCGCCTGCACGGGACGATCGCCGCAGGCGGCTCCAGGTTCAAGCCGGCGCTCAATCTCGCAAGCGTGGCACCGATGCTCGAAAAGGCGTTTTCCAGGAAGGATGCGCCGGCCGTCGCCATATCCGTGAATTCGCCAGGCGGCTCGCCGGTCCAGTCGCGGATGATCTTCGAGCGCATCCGCGCTTTGGCCGAGGAAAAGGGCAAGACGGTGCTCGTCTATGTCGAGGACGTCGCGGCCTCGGGCGGCTACATGATCGCGCTGGCCGGTGACGAGATCGTCGCCGACCCGTCCTCGATCGTCGGCTCGATCGGCGTCGTCTCCGGCGGTTTCGGCTTTCCTGAACTTCTGAAGAAGATCGGCGTCGAGCGCCGCGTCTACACCGCCGGCGAGAACAAGGTGATCCTCGATCCTTTCCAGCCGGAGAAGGAAAGCGACATCGAATACCTGAAGAGCCTGCAGGTGGAGATCCACACCATCTTCATCGAGATGGTGAAGGCGCGCCGCGAAAGCCGACTTGCGGACGAACCGGGCGTTTTCTCCGGGCTCTTCTGGACGGGCCGCCGCGGGCTGGAACTCGGGCTCGTCGATCGTCTCGGCGGGATGCGCGAGGACATCAAGCGCCGCTACGGCAAGGACGCCAGGCTGGAGCTGATCAGCGGCGCGAAGGATTTCTTCGGCCGGCGGCTTCCGGGCGTTTCCGCCTTTGCCGCACCGGATGCGGAACAGATCGCCGCAGCCGCCGTCGGCGGGCTTGCCGAAGTGCTGGAAGAAAAGGCATTGTGGGGGCGCTACGGCCTCTGAGGCCGCGAAAACGACACGGGAACGGAACGCATGGCGCAGTTGATCCTCCTGCTTCTGCTGGTCGGCGGCGGAATGCTGCTCTACCGCCGCTTCGTCGCGGATGCAGAGAAGCTCTCCGCTCGTTCGAAGCAGGCCGAGCAGGAACGGGAGACCGGCGCCATGGGAACGCTGGTCAAGGACCCCGAAACCGGCGAGTACCGCGTCAAGCGGGAAGGCGAATAGCGCTCGCCGCCCCTACAATCCGAGATCGGACAGCGAGGGATGGTCGTCGGGCCTGCGTCCGAGCGGCCAGTGGAACAGGCGGTCGGCTTCCTTGATCGGGAGATCGTTGATCGATGCGTGACGGTGGGTCATCAGGCCGTCGGCATCGAACTGCCAGTTCTCGTTGCCGTACGAGCGGAACCAGTTCCGTGCGTCGTCGTGCCATTCATAGGCAAAGCGCACCGCTATGCGATTCTCCCGAAACGCCCAGATTTCCTTGATCAGCCGGTAGTCGAGCTCGCGTATCCATTTACGCGTGAGAAACGCCACGATGTCGGCGCGCCCGGTCAGGAAATCCGCGCGGTTGCGCCAGCGGCTGTCGAGGCTGTAGGCGAGCGAGACGCGCTCGGGATCGCGGCTGTTCCATGCATCTTCGGCGGCCCGGACCTTTTGGCGGGCAGTTTCCTCGTCGAAGGGCGGAAGGGGAGGGCGCTGGTTCGACATGAATGATTCCTTTTTGTTATATAGACAGGTCTGTCTATATACTTGACCTGTACAGGTCTGTCTGTCAAGAACGGTCATGACCGGAACGAAGACGAAATCAGCGGCGCCTGCGCGGGAGCGCATCCTGGAAACGGCAAAGCGCTTGTTCTACCGCAACGGCATCCGTGCCACCGGCATCGACACGATCATTGCCGAAGCCCGCGTCGCCAAGATGTCGTTCTACAACAATTTCCCCTCCAAGGACGATCTGGTCCGCGCCTTCCTCGTCGCGCGCCACGAGAGCTGGATGGCTGCGTTCAGCGGTCGTGTGGAAAGGCATATCGAGGAGCGGGGACTTGCCGCGCTCGCCTTCGCGCTCGACGAATGGTTCGCAGAGCCGGATTTTCGCGGCTGCGCCTTCATCAATACGGTTGCGGAATTCGGGCAGGCATTCGAGGGCGCCATGGGCCACAAGGTCGAACTGGAGGACTATGTGCGGGGCATCGCCACCCGTCTAGGCCTGTCCGCGCCAGAGCGCGTCGCCGGCGAGACGATGATCGTCATCGAGGGTGCGATCGTGCGCGCGCAGATGGGTTTCCGCGAAGGGCTGCGGGATCAGGCGGCGTCGCTGCTGCAATTGATCGAACGGGGAGCGCGGGACTGACCTCGCCGCGGTGCAGACTCTTGACCCGACCGGCCGGGCGTGGCACTGACCCCGGTAACATCCTGATCCAGCAAAGACCGGCTTTCACCATGTCCGATATTCCTGCCCACATGGACCCCAAGCGCTCGTTCCAGGCGCTCATCCTGACGCTGCACAACTACTGGGCCGACAAGGGTTGCGCCGTCCTGCAGCCCTACGACATGGAAGTTGGCGCCGGCACCTTCCATCCGGCGACGACGCTTCGCGCGCTTGGTCCGAAGCCGTGGAAAGCGGCCTATGTGCAGCCCTCGCGCCGCCCCTCCGACGGCCGCTACGGCGAAAATCCGAACCGTCTTCAGCATTACTACCAGTATCAGGTGATCCTGAAGCCGAACCCGTCCAACCTGCAGGAGCTCTATCTCGGCTCGCTGAAGGCGATCGGCCTTGATCCGCTGCTGCACGACATCCGCTTCGTCGAGGACGACTGGGAAAGCCCGACGCTGGGCGCCTGGGGTCTCGGCTGGGAATGCTGGTGCGACGGCATGGAAGTCTCGCAGTTCACCTATTTCCAGCAGGTCTGCGGCATCGAGTGCTCGCCGGTCGCCGGCGAACTCACCTACGGCCTCGAGCGTCTGGCCATGTATGTGCAGGGCGTCGACAACGTCTACGATCTCAACTTCAACGGCCGCGAGGGCGAGGAGAAGATCTCCTACGGCGACGTCTTTCTGCAGGCCGAGCAGGAATATTCACGGCACAATTTCGAATACGCCAACACCGAAATGCTGCACCGGCATTTCGAAGACGCGGAAAAGGAATGCCAGGCGCTTCTCGCCGCCGGCGCCCCGGGCGAAAGCGACAACCAGCGCCTGCACAAATGCGTCTTTCCGGCCTACGACCAGTGCATCAAGGCGAGCCACGTCTTCAACCTGCTCGATGCCCGCGGCGTGATCTCGGTCACCGAACGCCAGAGCTATATCCTGCGTGTACGCACGCTCGCCAAGGCCTGCGGCGAAGCCTTCCTGCTGACGGATGCCGGCGGGGCGAATCTCGGCAACGCCGCGTGACGCCGAGCCGGTCCCTGCCGGCTCCTGCCTTCGCCCGGCGACTCGGTCGGGCGCGTCGCCTCTGGGAATGGCTTGCGCTGGCCACCGGCGCGCTGATTGCCGTCAAGGTCGTCTCCTATCTCTACCTTGCCTACGCGACCTACGTGGTCGAACGCACCGGATCGCGGATCACCGCCGGAATCGACAGCCCTGCCGTTCGGACCTGGCTTTCGATCGAGCCCGGGTGGGATCTCACGGTGATCCTGCTGGGTGGCGTGCTCCTGCTCTTCTGGCTCCGGCTGATCTGGCTTTCCGTCGTGCTGGCCGAACGCATTGCGCCCGGCAGCGTGCGCTACGCGCCATCGGTGGCGGTCGCCGGATTTCTCGTTCCGATTGTCAGCCTCTGGATGCCGGTCTACGCGATGAGCGACCTCGGCGATGTTTCCGCACGCGAAGAGGGACGGTCGACGGGCGCGGTTCAGTGGCATCCCGCCCTGATCGTCACGCTCACGCTGGTCTCGTTCGGGCTGGACGCCGCCAGTTTCGACATCTCCGGATCCGCGCCGATGGACATGGCGAGTGCGCGAACAGCGCTGCATCTCGTCGCGGCCGGGGGTGTTGGCAAGCTCCTGTTGTTGCTTGTCTGCGACGGCTTCCTGCGGGCGATCCGTCCCGGGCAAGAGATCGCCCTTGCCGATCTTTCCAGCCGCGAACGGGCATGGCGCCGGACGGGCGCAGATCACACAGATTCTCGATGACAGTCGCCGCAAGACCCTAGAATGGCTGGTGACTTTCAGCGCCGGGACGCATAAGGTCCGGCATTGTTTGCCCTCGCCGGAGCATGGAAGATGTATACTATTCTCGCGATACTTGCCGCCCTCGTTCTATACGTTGTTTTCATCTATAACGGCCTCGTCAAAGCCCGGCAGATGGCCGAGGAGGCGTGGTCCGGCATCGACGTGCAGCTGAAGCGCCGCGCCGACCTGATCCCGAACCTCATCGAGACGGTCAAGGGCTATGCGGGTCACGAGAAATCGACGCTCGAGGAAGTGGTCGCGCTGCGCAACAAGGCGCAGGCCGTACCCGCCGGCGATGTCGAGGGGCGTGCCGTCGCCGAAGGCCTGCTCGGCCAGGCGCTCGGCCGGGTGATCGCGCTCGCGGAAGCCTATCCGGACCTCAAGGCCAACCAGAACTTCCTGGAACTGCAGCGTTCGCTCGAAACCATCGAAGGCGAAATCCAGATGTCGCGCCGCTACTACAACGGCGCCGCGCGCGACCTGAACGTCAAGGTCGAGAGCTTCCCTTCCAATCTGGTGGCCGGCCAGTTCGGCTTTGCCAAGAAGCCCTATTTCGAGATCGCCAACGAGGCCGACCGCGCCGTTCCGACGGTGAAGTTCTAAGTTGAGCGCTCCCGGAAGCGGAGCGCGACCGAGACAAGACGCATGAAGACAGACAGACTGACCATCATTCCGCCCGGCCATCCGCTCACCGGACGGGTGAGCCCTCCGGGTTCGAAATCGATCACCAATCGCGCACTGCTGCTCGCCGGGCTTGCGAAGGGGACGAGCCGTCTCACCGGCGCGCTGAAGAGCGACGACACCCGCTACATGGCCGAGGCGCTGCGGGCGATGGGCGTAACCGTCGACGAGCCCGATGCGACGACCTTCGTCGTCACGAGTTCCGGCGAGCTAAAACCGCCGACCGCGCCGCTCTTTCTCGGCAATGCCGGCACGGCCACCCGCTTCCTCACCGCAGCGCTGGCGCTCGGCCGCGGGCGCTATGTAGTCGACGGCGACGAGCACATGCGCAAGCGCCCGATCCGGCCGCTGGTCGATGCGCTGCGTTCTCTGGGTGTGGCGATCGACGCGCCGACCGGCTGTCCGCCGGTCACCATCGATGCCACCGGCGCTTTCGCCGAAAACCGCGTGGTGATCGATGCGGGCCTTTCCAGTCAGTATGTCTCCGCCCTGCAGATGGCGGCGGCCTGTGGTTCGGAACCGTTCGTGATCGAGCTTGCCGGCGCCGACATCGGCGCGCGCGGCTATATCGACCTGACGCTTGCCGCCATGCGCGCTTTCGGTGCGCGCGTCGAGCAGCCGACGCCCGCCTCCTGGCGGATCGCGCCGACCGGCTATACGGCGACCGACTTCCACATCGAACCGGACGCGTCTGCCGCCACCTATCTCTGGGCGGCGGAAGTGCTGACCGGCGGCACAATCGACATCGGCACGCCGGCCGGTGCATTCACCCAGCCGGATGCCAAGGCGCATGATGTGATTGCCGCCTTCCCGTCGATGCCGGCGGTGATCGACGGCTCGCAGATGCAGGACGCGATCCCGACGATCGCGGTGCTCGCGGTGTTCAACGACAAGCCGGTCCGTTTCACCGGCATCGCCAATCTTCGCGTCAAGGAATGCGACCGGGTGCGGGCGCTCTCGACGGGGCTGAACAATATCCGCCCGGGGCTCGCGACAGAGGAGGGCGACGACCTTCTCGTCTTTTCCGATCCGGCACTCGCCGGCCAGGACCTGCCGACTGCGATCGATACCTTCGCCGACCATCGCATCGCCATGAGCTTCGCGCTTGCCGGACTGAAGATTTCCGGCATCACCATTCTCGACCCCGGCTGTGTCGCCAAGACCTATCCCGACTACTGGGATGCGCTGGCCTCCCTCGGCGTCCAATACAAGGCGGGATAATCGACCGTGAAAACGCTCTTCGGCCTCCTCTTCACGATGTTCCTCTCGCTGGCCCTCGTGAGGGGGGCTGCGGCCGAAGAGGTCATCAGGTCCTATCATGCCGATATCGAGGTCGCTGCCGACGCGACCCTGACGGTGACGGAAACGATCACCGTCAACGCCGAGGGCAACGAGATCCGGCGCGGCATCTTCCGCGACTTCCCGCTCTATGCCGTCGACGCCGCCGGTCGCCGCACGAAGGTCGACTTCGAACTCCTTTCGGTCGAACGCGACGACGAGCCCGAGGCGAACCATACCGAAACCATTTCCGGCGGCATTCGCATCTATGCCGGCTCGGCCGACACCTTCCTCTCTCCGGGGGAATATACCTACCGCTTCACCTATAAAACCGGCCGGCAGATCCGCTATTTCGACGATCATGACGAGCTCTATTGGAACGTCACCGGCAACGGCTGGCAGTTCCCGATCGAGGAGGCGAGCGCCACGGTCTCGCTTCCGGACGGTGCGACGCCGACGAAGACGGCCGTCTATACCGGCTCGCAGGGATCGACGGAGAGCGATGCCCGCGTGGTGCCCGGCAGCGGTGGTCTGGAGTTCGAGACGACCGGTGCGCTCGGCCCTCAGGAGGGGCTGACCATCGTCCTCGGCTTCCCGAAAGGCGTCGTCGCCGCGCCGACCGCCGGGCAGAGCCGGTGGTGGTTCCTCCGCGATAACATCAACGCGATCCTCGGCTTCGGCGGGCTCTTCCTGGTCTTTGCCTACTACCTGCGTTCGTGGATCGCCGTCGGCCGCGATCCGGACGGGGGCGTGATCGTGCCGCGCTGGGACCCGCCGGAGGGCATTTCGCCGGCGCTCGTCAACTACATCGACAACAAGGGCTTTTCCGGTGCCGGCTGGACGGCGCTCTCCGCCTCGCTGATCGATCTCGCGGTCCACGGCTATGTCGAGCTCGACGATCTGGAAAAGTCGATCGTCGTGCGGCGGACCGGCAAGGCCGCGCCGACGACGCTTCCGGGCGGGCAGGCGAGCCTGCTTGCGGAACTCGGCGAGGCCGACAGCGCGTTCACCATCGACAAGAAGAACGGAAAGCGGGTCGAGAGCGTCGGCCGCAAGTTCCGCAGCGCCATCGAGAAGGAGCATCGCGGCAAATACTACCGCGCCAATTCCGGCTACTTCGCCGGCGGCGTGGCGCTTAGCATCGCAGCACTCGTGGCGCTCTTCGTCTTCGGAACGCTGGAAGAAGACACGATCGGGCTGATGTTCATCCCGACTTTCTTTTCCATCTTCTTCGGCGCGTTCGGGGTGGCGATCGGCAAGGGGGTGAGCCGCAACTCCTCGCTCCTTTCGAAGATTGTCGCGATCGTCGTGCTGACGGTGATCGGTTTCGTCGGTTTCAGCATCCTGTCCCTCGTTCTCGTGGCAGCCGTCTTCGACCTTGCCGATGCCGGACAGACGGAAGTGGTGATCGCGGTCGGCGCCATCGTGCTGCTCAACGTGCTCTTCTTCTTCCTGATGGGCGCGCCGACGCCGATCGGCCGCAAGATGATGGACGGTATCGAGGGCCTGCGCACCTACATGACGCTCGCCGAGAAGGACCGGCTCAACATGCAGGGCGCACCGAAAATGTCGCCGAGCCACTATGAAACCCTGCTCCCCTATGCGGTTGCGCTGGGCGTCGAGAAGCCCTGGACCAGCACCTTCGAGACCTGGCTCGCATCGGCCGCAGCCGGCGCCGCCGCGGCGAGCTACCAGCCGGCCTGGTATCACGGCGATCTTTCGCGCGGCGTCGGCGACCGCATCGGCGGCTTCTCCTCGGCGATGGCCTCCACCATGGCCTCGACCATCCCGCAACCGGTCAAGAGCTCGTCCTCCGGCTTCTCCTCGGGCGGCGGCTTCTCCGGCGGCGGCGGCGGCGGTGGCGGTGGCGGAGGGTGGTAAACTCCCACTTCCCCCTTGAGGGGGGAGGTCGCCGCGAAGCGGCGGGTGGGGGTGACGCTTGCCCATCCCATCAGATCTTCTCTGCTCCGTGCCAAATTCGCGATTGTGCGGACGGGGCAAATTTTGCTAGCAGGAGCTAGCCTTTATCACCCCACCCCGGACCTGCGGTCCGACCCTCCCCCTCAAGGGGAGGGTGAGGAAAGAGACCATGCCCGATCTTCTGCTTGAACTCCGCTCCGAGGAAATTCCTGCCCGCATGCAGCGCAAGGCGGCGGGCGACCTGAAGAAGCTCGTGACCGACGCGCTGGTCGAGGCGGGGCTGACTTACGAGGGTGCGCGCGAATACTGGACGCCGCGCCGCCTTGCGCTCGACATCCGCGGGCTCACCGCTCGCTCCGCCGATGTCCGCGAGGAGAAGAAGGGGCCGCGCGTCGACGCGCCGGAAAAGGCGATCGAGGGTTTTCTGCGCGGCGCGGGTCTTTCCGACGTCTCCCAGGCGCAGGTGGTGAGCGATCCGAAGAAGGGCGATTTCTACGTCGCCTTCATCGAGAAGCCCGGCCGCCCCGCCGAAGAAATCATCGCCGCCGTCATGCCGGGCATCATCCGCGATTTCCCCTGGCCGAAGTCGATGCGGTCGGGTTCCGGGTCCATGCCGCGGGGCATGTCCTATGGCGGCATCGAGGGC
The DNA here is from genome assembly GCF_014126615.1 of Ciceribacter thiooxidans. Taxonomy (NCBI): domain Bacteria; kingdom Pseudomonadati; phylum Pseudomonadota; class Alphaproteobacteria; order Hyphomicrobiales; family Rhizobiaceae; genus Ciceribacter; species Ciceribacter thiooxidans. The sequence continues at coordinate 2,659,009 of NZ_CP059896.1, read as the reverse complement.
AAGGGCAGCGAAAGCCTGCGCTGGGTACGCCCGTTGCAGTCGATCGTCTGCACCTTCGGCACCGAGCATGACGAAGTCGCCGTCATTCCCTTCGAGATCGACGGCATCGTGGCAAGCAACGTCACCTACGGCCACCGCTTCCACGCGCCGGAAGCGATCCCCGTCCGGCGCTTCGGCGATTACGTCGCGAGCCTCGAAAAGGCGAAGGTCGTGCTCGACGCCGAGCGCCGCCGCCAGATCATCGCGCAGGATGCCGCGAACCTCGCCTTTGCCAACGGCCTCGACCTCGTCGAGGATGCCGACCTGCTGGAAGAGGTCTCCGGCCTCGTCGAATACCCGCACGTGCTGCTCGGCACTTTCGAGGAGGATTTCCTCTCGATCCCGGCGGAAATCATCCGCCTGACGATCAAGACCAACCAGAAGTGCTTCGTCACCCGCCCGCACGGCGAGACGGAAAAGCTCTCCAACCACTTCATCCTCGTCTCCAACATCGAGGCGAAGGACGGCGGCAAGGAGATCATGCACGGCAACGGCAAGGTTGTGCGCGCGCGCCTTTCCGACGCGCTGCATTTCTGGAAGCGCGACCAGGGCGACCTGCCGGACCTCGACACGCTGAAGGCCTCGGCCGCGAAATTCGGCCTCGACCTTGCAAAGCCGCTCGACCAGCGCATGGCCAAGCTCGACGCGCTGAACGTCACCTTCCACGCCAAGCTCGGCACGCAGGGCGAGCGCGTTGCCCGCATCCGGACGCTGGCGAAGGAACTGGCGCCGATCGTCGGCGCCGATGCCGCCCTCGTCGACCGCGCCGTGGTGCTGGCGAAGGCCGACCTGCGCACCGAGGCCGTCGGCGAATTCCCCGAACTCCAGGGCGTCATGGGCCGCAAATATGCGTTGCTGCAGGGCGAGCACGAGAGCGTCGCCGCAGCGATCGAGGACCATTACAAGCCGCAAGGCCCCTCCGACCGCGTGCCGGAAGACAAGGTGGCGATCACAGTCGCGCTGGCGGACAAGCTGGACACGCTAGTAGGCTTCTGGGCCATTGACGAGAAGCCGACCGGCTCGAAGGACCCCTATGCGCTGCGCCGTGCAGCGCTTGGTGTGGTGCGGACCTTGTTGGAGAAGGACATTCGGTTGCCGCTGCTCGAACTCATTTGGGGCGGCGTCGTAGAAGTGCTTCGTCGGGTGAGTGATGCGCCAGTCGACGAGATTGCCAAAGAAGTGCGATCGATTCAGAACGAGACGGCGGCGCGTTTCTCCGTAGCGCTAACGTACCTGCCTGAGGCTGGTGCCAAACCCTTGCATGATCATCAGCCGCTCGTTACCGACCTCCTCTCCTTCTTCCACGACCGTCTGAAGGTCTACTTGCGCGACCAGGGCGCCCGCCACGACATCATCGATGCGGTGCTCACCCCCGAAGCCGACGACCTCTTGATGGTCGCCCGCCGTGCCGAGGCACTGACCGCCTTCATCACCTCCGAGGACGGCATCAACTTGCTTGCTGGCACCAAGCGCGCCACCCAGCTTCTCGCCGCTGAAGAGAAGAAGGGCACCGTCGTCGCCGACGCTGTCTCCGAGGCGCTGCTGACGCTCGATGCCGAAAAGGCGCTTTACGCCGCGATCAGGGTCGCGACAGCGGAAGCCGCTGAAGCCGTGGCCAAGGAAGACTTCCGTTCCGCCATGCAGGCGCTGTCGAAGCTCCGCGCGCCGGTCGATACCTTCTTCGACGACGTGCTGGTGAATGACGAGGATGCCGCGATCCGTGCCAACCGCCTGGCACTCTTGAAGGCAATCCGCGAGGCAACCGGCACGGTCGCCGACTTCTCGAAGATTGCCGGCTAGCCTCTCCCCTCGCGGGAGAGGAAGAAAAATCAGCATCTTAGCTTTAGCTAAATGCTAGATTTTTCAGGTGAGGGGGTGGGTTCGAGGCGATAGGTTCGCCCCGCACCAAGCTCGCCGTGCCAATCGCTGACGCTCTTGGGGCGAGCTATCCCGTCCCGCAAGGGGAGAGGAGTGAAAAGTGCCGAAAATCCTCATCAGCGCCTGTCTTCTCGGCCGCCCGGTCCGCTATGACGGCAAGGGCAAGCCGCTCATCCATCCGGCGATCGACCGCTGGAAGGCCGAGGGGCGGCTCGTCGCCTTCTGTCCGGAACAGGCGGGCGGCCTTCCGACGCCGCGCCCACCGGCCGAAATCGAGGGCGGCGCGAGCGGCGAGGACGTAATCGAGGGACGCGCAAGCGTCATCGAGAAGACCGGCCGCGACGTCTCGAAAGCCTTCGTCGTGGGTGGAGAGAAGGCCGTCGAGTTCGCCCGCGCCAGCGGCTGCGCCTACGCGCTCCTGATCGACGGCAGCCCGTCCTGCGGGTCGGGCTTCATCTATGACGGAAGCTTTTCCGGCGTGCGTCATCCGGGTCTTGGCGTAACCGCCGCACGTCTGCGCCGGGCCGGCATTGCGGTCTTTTCCGATCGCGAAATAGAGGCACTCGTCGCGCGCATCGCTGAAGGCACCTAGTCGCCAGTCGGCGATCATCTCAAAGGCATGCCAGACGTGCGAAGGGCGGCGTTGCCGCCGCCCTGATCAGCTCCGGGGGTGTCCGGATCAATCGTCGTTGTCGTTTCCGCCGTTGTGGTCGCTGCCGCCGTCATGGCCGCCGCCGTGATCGCTGTCGTTGCCGTTGTCGTGACCGGCACCGTGGTCGTTCTCGCCGCGGCCGTTGTCGTCATTGCCATTGCGTTCGTTGCGCTCGCGGTTGCGTTCGGTATGGCCCATGCCGTTGTCGTCGCTCGAACGGTTGCTGCCGGCCGAGGCAGTTTCGTGGCCGAGGCACTGGGCGACGGTGGAGCATTTCTCGGTGGCCATGGCAGGCGCAGCAAGCAACGAGGAAGTGGAAGCGGCGAGAAGGGCGGCGAATACTGCGGTGTAGGTCTTCATTGGTCTGTCCTCCGTGTTGAAGATGGGATTATGAATACTCAACATCGGCTGACGGTTAGCTGACCGCTATCTGACGGGAAGCTGACAGGCAGAAGAAAAACATCTCCGCGACGAAAAAAAGCCGCCGGATCACTCCGGCGGCTTTTCGGCATGATGAGAACAGCCGTCAGCTCGCCATGCGCATCTGCTGCGCGACGCGCTGCAGGCCGATGCCCTGGCTGCCGGAGACCTTGAAGCTGCGGATGAGGGTGAGCAGTTCCTCGGTGTCGCTGGCCAGCGCCTCGGCCGATGCGGTGGTTTCCTCGGCCATGGCGGCGTTGTGCTGGGTCGCGGCGTCGAGCTGGTTCATCGCCGAGGAGATCGAGCGCAGCGTGGTGTCCTGCTCGACCGCCGAATGGGCGATCTTCGAGACGATGTCGCTTGCCGTCTTGATCTGGTCGGAGATCCGCTTCAGCGCCTCGCCGGCCTGGCCGACGAGCTGCACGCCGTTCTGCACTTGGCCGGTCGAATGCGAGATCTGGTCCTTGATCTCCTTCGCGGCGGCCGCCGAACGCTGGGCGAGTTCGCGCACTTCCTGGGCGACGACGGCAAAACCCTTGCCGCTTTCGCCGGCACGCGCCGCCTCGACCCCCGCGTTGAGCGCCAGCAGGTTGGTCTGGAAGGCGATCTCGTCGATGACGCCGATGATCTTGCCGATCTCCATCGAGGACTTCTCGATGCCGCTCATCGCGCCGATCGCCTCGGCGACGACGGCATCCGAACGGGATGCTTCGCTGGAGACCGTATTGACCCGCTTGGCGGCCTCCTGTGCACCCTCCGCCGTCTGGCGGACGGCGACGGTGAGCTCGTCGAGGGCTGCCGAGGTTTCCTCGAGGTTCGCGGCCTGCCGCTCGGTGCGCTGGGAGAGTTCGTTGGAGGCGCGGCGGATTTCCTCCTTCGAGCCGCCGATGTCGACGCCTTTTGCACTGACCTTGGACATCGCCGCTTCGAGATGCGAGAGCGCATCGTTGAAGTTGTCGCGAAGCGTCGCGTATTTCGGACCCAGATCGCCGCAACGGATGGTCAGGTCGCCACCGGCAAGCTCTTCCAGAGCCACGCCGATGGTCGCGACCACATGCGCCTGCCGCTCGCTCTCCTGCTGCTGCAGGGCGGCGTTCTGCTGCCGCTCGCTGTCGAGTTCGCGGTCCTGTACCTTCTGGCGTTCCGCCATGGCATGGCGCTCACGCACCTTATCCTGCAGCGAGAGCGTGGCTTTCGCCATCATGCCGACCTCGTTGCGCATGTCCGTGTGCGGGATCGCGATGGTGACGTTCTCGTCGGCGACGGCTTCGAGCGCATCGTGGATCGCGGTGAGCGGCTTCGTGATGCCGCGGATAACGGCGAAGGCGGCGAAGCTGCCGAGCGCGAAGACGACGAGGCCGACGAGCAGGGCGCCCTGGACGCTGTCCATGATGGCTGCGTCGAGATCATCCAGATAGGCGCCGGTGCCGATCATCAGGCCCCATGGCTCGAAGGTGGTCGAGTAGGCAGCCTTCGGCGAGAGCTGGTTTTCCGCCATGCCGGGCTTCGGCCATTCATAGGTCGTCCAGCCGCCGCCCTGCCGGGCGGTCTTCACCATCTCGACAAGGAACTTGTTGCCGGACTTGTCGGTGACGTTGGCGAAATTCTTGCCGATGTCCTTGCCACCCAGGTAGAACACCCGGTTGACGTCGTAGTCGTAGCCGAAGATGTAGCCGTCCGGCTCGTACCGGATCTTGGCGACGACGTCGTAAGCCTGCGCCTTGGCTTCCTCGGTCGTCAGCTCACCCTTCACCTCAAGGTCGTGATAACGCGCGAGAACGGAGACCGCGGCCTCGGTCTGCGTGCGCAGCATCTCGTAGCGTTCGTGGTAGATGGCGTTTGCCGAAGCGCGAATCTGGAAGAAGGTGGTGATCGCGAAGGCGAGCATCAGCCCGCCGATCAGCATCATAAGCTGGCTGGAAATTCTAAGGTTCTTCATCGGGCCTCTCAGACAGGGGCCGGTTCCGCTGCCTGGATGGGGATCGCAGCTCGACCGACGGTGTGTCGGCGCTTCCTGCGCCCGTCATGTGCTGCATCGCACTTGGTATCGATCCATAGCGATGCAACTATAAACTTTCCCCTAATTTAGAAGGGGGCTTATACCTAAGGATAGTCAATGCCTTGTGCCGATCCGCCGAAGGGCGGGAAACGCAATGCGCCCGGACGGGATGTCCGGGCGCATTTGTCCGCAGTCGCTGCGGCGGCTGCCCGTTCAACCTGGATCGTGCGATCGTAGGGGCAGGGGGATGTCGTGGCGGGCGTCAGGGCAGCCTGAGTTCGAAGCCTGACGTGTCGAGCGTCGCCGCTCGGGTCGCGGTTGCCGCGCCGGCCTCGCCGCCGACGGCTGCCGTGGTGGCTGTTGCGTCGATGCCGACGTCGCTTCCGCCTTCCTGGCCGGCAATGGCGGCGGTGACGATCGAGCCGTCCGTCGCCCAGCCCTCGGCCTTGTTGATGAAGACGACCGGCGAACCGCCCATCCATGCCTCGGTGCGAATGAGTTTGCGTTCGCCGTTGACGTCCTTGATTTCCGCCTTCTGTTCTCCGGCGGCAAGCGTCGGCACGATATAGTCGCTCTTCTTGACGGCGACCGGCGGCGGGCAATCCGGACAGCGCATCACCTCGACGCTGTGGCTCTCCGTGCGCGGAACCGCATGGATGACTTCGACGGACGATGCCATGGCCGGGCCGGTGGCCAGGATGGCGGCTGCGGTCAGGATCAGACGACGCATGGTACAAGCACTCCCCGAGCTGTTATCGGGGAGGCTAGACCGGCTTTGTTGATATCCGGTCAGGAGGAATGGTAAATATTGACCGAATAGCGCCTTTTTCGTCCCAAAATCGGCGTAGCGTTCAGTTTTTCTCGCGCGCGATCGCCCGCCAGCCGATGTCGCGGCGGCAGAAGCCGTTTTCCCACGTCACCTGGTCCACCAGCGCATAGGCCCGCGCCTGCGCCTCGGCGACCGTCTTGCCGGTCGCCGTCGCATTCAGCACGCGCCCGCCGGTCGCGACGAGCTTCCCGTCCTTTACCGCCGTGCCGGCATGGAAGATCTTGGCGCCCGCCGTCTCCGCGGGCATGACCTCGATCGGCGTGTTCTTGTCGTAGGCACCGGGATAGCCCTTCGAGGCGAGCACGACGGTGAGTGCCGGATCGTCGATCCACTCGGCCGAAACCTGGTCGAGCGTGCCGGTCGCGGTGGCGTAAAGCAGCGGCAGCAGATCGCTCTTCAGCCGCATCATCAGCACCTGGCATTCCGGATCGCCGAAGCGGACATTGTATTCGATGAGTTCCGGTCCCTTGGCGGTGATCATCAGGCCGGCGAAGAAGACGCCGCTGAAGGGCGTGCCCATCTCGGCCATGCCGCGCATGGTCGGCTCGATGATCTCCTTCATCGTGCGTTCGACCATTTCCGGCGTCATCACCGGGGCCGGCGAATAGGCGCCCATGCCACCTGTGTTCGGGCCGGTGTCGCCGTCGCCGACGCGCTTGTGGTCCTGGGCGGTGGCGAGCGGAAGCGCGTGCTTGCCGTCGCAAAGGCAGAAGAAGCTCGCTTCCTCGCCGTCGAGGAATGCCTCGACCACCACTTCCGCGCCGGCCGAGCCGAAGGCGCCTTCGAAGCAGTCGTCGATCGCGGCGAGCGCCTCATCGAGCGTCATCGCAACCGTCACGCCCTTGCCGGCGGCAAGCCCGTCGGCCTTGATGACGATCGGCGCGCCTTCCGCCCGGACATAGGCCTTGGCCTTCGGCGCGTTGTTGAAGCGCTGATAGGCGCCGGTCGGGATATCGAAGCGGGCGCAGAGATCCTTGGTGAAGCCCTTCGAGCCTTCGAGCTGGGCAGCGGCGGCGGACGGCCCGAAGACGGCGATGCCGGCGGCGCGCAGCACGTCGGCAAGCCCGGCCACCAGCGGCGCTTCCGGCCCGACGACGACGAAGTCGATCGCCTTTTCCCTACAGAAGGCGATGACGGCGCCATGGTCGTCGACATCGAGGGCGACGAGGGCCGCATGCTCGGCGATGCCGGGATTGCCCGGCGCGGCATAAAAGGCCTCCATCAGCGGCGACTGCGCAAGCTTCCACGCCAGCGCATGTTCGCGCCCGCCCGACCCGATCAACAGAACCTTCATCGCTCGTCTCCGAAATCCTTTGATAGCCGGGCGTTAAGGGCAGGGGGGCGAAAGGTCAAGGTGGCATATGCGCTTTCAGGCCATGCTTTCCTGTGGAGGCGGGGAGGGTGCCGTTGCCTTGGCACAATCCGCCGCTATGGTCTGCCGACTTCTTAAGAGGACAGGAATGTTCATGGCCGACGACATCAAATCCATTTCCGCGATCATTGCCGCCGAGATCAGTGCGCGCCCCGACCAGGTGGTGGCGGCGGTCGGCCTGCTGGACGAAGGCGCGACCGTGCCGTTTATCGCGCGCTACCGCAAAGAAGTGACCGGCGGTCTCGACGATACCCAGCTGCGTAATCTCGCCGAACGGCTGATCTACCTGCGCGAGCTTGCCGCGCGTCGCAAGGCGATTGTCGAGTCGATCACCTCGCAGGGCAAGATGACCGACGAGCTCGCCGCGAAGATCGCCGGCGTCGCCACCAAGGCCGAACTGGAGGATATCTATCTTCCCTACAAGCCGAAACGCCGCACACGCGCCGAAATCGCCCGCGAGCGCGGGCTTGCACCCCTCGCGGAGGCGATATGGGCGGACCGCACGGCCGATCCGGCGAAGCTCGCCGAAGCCTATCTGACCGAAGAGGTGCCGGACGTGAAGGCGGCGCTCGAAGGCGCGCGCGACATCGTCGCCGAAGGCATCGCGGAGAATGCCGACCTGCTCGGCCGGCTGCGCAACGACCTCAAGGACCGGGCGCTGCTTTATTCCAAGGTGGTCGAGGGCAAGGAACAGGCGGGCGAGAAATTCGCCGACTATTTCGACCATTCGGAGCGCTGGGCGACGGTTCCCGGTCACCGCGCACTCGCCATGCTGCGCGGCTGGAACGAAGAGGTGCTGACACTCGCAATCGAGGCGGACCGGGACGACCCGTCTCCGGTGAAGCCGGCGCAGCGGATGATCGCCGCCGCCTTCACCATCGCCGACAAGGGGCCCGCCGACCGCTGGCTGATGGAGGTCGCCGGCTGGACCTGGCGGGTGAAGCTCTCGATGTCGCTCTCCCTCGATCTCATGCGCGAACTGCGCGAGCGGGCGGAGGAGGAGGCGATCCACGTCTTTGCCCGCAACCTGAAGGATCTGCTGCTCGCAGCACCCGCCGGCTCGCGCGCCACCATGGGACTCGATCCGGGCATCCGCACCGGCGTGAAGGTCGCGGTTGTCGACGGCACGGGCAAGGTCGTCGACACCACGACGGTCTATCCCTTCCCGCCGAAGAACGACGTTCGCGGCACGCAGGCGGAGCTGGCGAGCCTCATCCGCAAGCACAAGGTCGAGCTGATCGCCATCGGCAACGGCACCGGCAGCCGCGAGACGGAGAAGCTGGTCGCCGACATGCTCGCCCAGATGCCGGCACCGAAGCCGACCAAGGTGATCGTTTCCGAAGCGGGCGCCTCGGTCTATTCGGCTTCCGAAACCGCGGCGCGGGAATTCCCGAACCTCGACGTCTCGCTGCGCGGTGCCGTGTCGATCGCCCGCCGTCTGCAGGACCCGCTCGCCGAGCTGGTGAAGATCGAGCCGAAGTCGATCGGCGTCGGCCAGTACCAGCACGACGTCGACCAGGCGAAGCTCGGCCGCTCGCTCGACGCAGTGGTCGAAGACGCGGTGAACGCCGTCGGCGTAGACTTGAACACGGCTTCGGCGCCGCTGCTCGCGCGCGTCTCCGGCCTCTCCGGTTCCATCGCCGAGGCGATCGTCGCCCACCGCGACGAGACCGGCCCGTTCGAAAGCCGCAAGGAACTCCTCAAGGTGTCCCGCCTCGGCGCGCGCACCTTCGAGCAATGCGCCGGCTTCCTGCGGATTCCGAACGGCAAGGAGCCGCTCGATGCCTCGGCCGTCCACCCGGAAGCCTATGGCGTGGCAAAGAAGATCGTCGCCGCTTGCGGCCGCGACCTGCGCACGCTGATGGGCGACAGCGCCACTCTGCGAAGCCTCGATCCGCGCAAATTCATCGATGAGCAGTTCGGCCTGCCGACCGTAAAGGACATCATGGCCGAGCTCGAGAAGCCCGGGCGCGACCCGCGTCCGAGCTTCAGGACCGCGACCTTTGCCGAGGGCGTCGACGAGATCACCGATCTGAAGCCCGGCATGCTGCTCGAGGGAACGGTGACGAATGTCGCCGCCTTCGGCGCCTTCGTCGATATCGGCGTGCACCAGGACGGCCTCGTCCACGTCTCCCAGCTCGCCGACCGTTTCGTCAAGGATCCGCACGAGGTGGTGAAGGCCGGCGATGTGGTGAAGGTCCGCGTCGTCGAGGTCGACGTCAAGCGCAAGCGAATCGCGCTCACCATGCGTAAGGACGGCGGCGAGGCGCCGCCACCGTCTGCCCGCGACAGCCGTGGATCGGGTCCGTCGCGTCCCGGCAGCGGCAAGCCGCCGGCCCGGCAGGAGGCGCGTCCGCAGCAGGGAAGCCTCGGTGCTGCGCTGGCGGAAGCCTTCCGCAAGAAGTGAGGCAAAGGGCGGCGCAAAGACGCCGCCCGTCCCCGGCTTCAAGAAATATGAACCGTCGATAATAATCTCGCGCTTGTCCAAGCTGATAAAAGCGTTAGATTTTTTCTCGTTTCATATTCGTTGATAGCAGATTGGGGGCATGAATGACCTCGAAGCTTGAGGGATTACTGAATCGCATAGTCAGAACCGGTACACTGACCGCTACCACCGCAGACGGACAATCCAGGAATTACGGAGACGGCACGGGCGAACCGATCGCCATCCGCTTCACCGACCAGAAGGCCGAGAACGAACTTGTCGATGATCCGCAGCTGAAGCTCGGCGAAATCTACATGGATGGCCGCATGGTCATGGACGCGGGGGATATCTACGATCTCCTCGCGCTCGTGAAGTCCAACACGCTTGCCGAGGATCTGAGCCCCGGCATGATCTGGCGCGGGGTTGCCCGGCTGGCACTCACCCGCCTGCAGCGCCTCCTTCCCTTCAACCACAACCAACGTAACGTCGCCCACCACTACGACCTCTCGGCCAAGCTCTTCGACCTCTTCCTCGATCCCGACTGGCAGTATTCCTGCGCCTATTTCGAGACGCCGGAGACCTCGCTGGAAGAGGCTCAGGTCGCCAAGAAGCGCCACATCGCCGCCAAGCTGCTGCTCGACGAAGGCCAGCGCGTGCTGGAGATCGGTTCCGGCTGGGGCGGCATGGCGATGTATCTCGCCGAGTCCTCCGGGGTCGACGTGACGGGCATCACGCTGTCCACCGAACAGCTGCGCGTCTCGCGTGACCGGGCGGAGAAACGCGGGCTTTCCTCCCGCGTCCGCTTCGAGCTGCAGGACTACCGCACCATGAAGGCGAAGCCCTTCGACCGGATCGTCTCGGTCGGCATGTTCGAGCATGTCGGTCCTTCCAACTACGGCCGGTTCTTCCGCAAGGCGGCAGAGCTGCTCGACGAGGACGGTGTCATGCTGCTGCATTCGATCGGCCAGCCGACGCCGCCGCTCGTCAACAATCCCTTCTTCGAGAAGTACATCTTCCCGGGAGGCTACATTCCCTCGCTCGCCGAGGTGCTGCCGGCGGTGCAGAAGGCGGGCCTCTTCGTCCGAGACATCGAGATCATGCCACGCCACTACGCGCGCACGCTCCGCCTGTGGCGGGAACGGTTCCTCGCCCGCAAGGAGGAGGTGATCCGGCTCTATGACGAGCGGTTCGTCCGCATGTGGGAGTTTTATCTCGCCGGTTCGGAGATGGCCTTCACGCATCAGGGCTTCTTCATCTTCCAGATGCAGCTTGCCCGGAACACCTTCGCGGTTCCCGATACGCGCGGCTACATGGCCGAGCGTGAGGCGTCACTTGCCGTCTTCGACGCCACGCGCCCGCCGCTCGAGAAGGTGACGTACTGAGGAGGACAGTCAGACCGCAAGCCCGCAAACAGCCCCGTGCCGGCCGGCACGGGAAAAGGCGGTGGGGAGTGCGAACGGCGGAGCGCTCTTGTTTTCTTCCGCCGGTGTTTGGTCTATCAATCCGGCATGAACACGTTTGCTGAAAATTCCGGCCGCGTCGCCGATGCGCCTTCCGACAACTGGGTCTATCGCGTCCTGCCGCGCGCAGCCTGGCCCTATGCCCAGCTCGCCCGCTGGGACCGGCCGATCGGCTGGCAGCTCCTAATGTGGCCCTGCTTCTGGTCGTCGGCGCTCGCTGCCAACGTCCTGCAGGGGGAGGGGCGGCTGAGCCTTGCGCTCTTCGCCTTCCATCTCGTGCTCTTCTTCATCGGTTCGGTCGCCATGCGCGGCGCCGGCTGCACTTACAACGACCTCGTCGACCACGAGATCGACATGGCGGTTGCCCGTACCCGCTCGCGGCCGCTTCCCTCCGGTCGCGTCAGCCGCCTGCAGGCAAAACTCTTCATGGCGGCGCAGGCCCTCACCGGTCTTTTCGTACTCCTCTGCTTCAACGGCTTTGCGATCGGCCTCGGAGTGCTCTCGCTGGCGATTGTCGCGATCTATCCCTTCGCCAAGCGCTTCACCGACTGGCCGCAATTCTTCCTCGGGCTTGCCTTCTCCTGGGGCGGACTGATGGGCTGGGCCGGGCTCTTCGGCGCACTGTCGCTGCCGGCGGTTCTGCTCTACATCGCCGCCGTCGCCTGGACGATCGGCTACGACACGATCTACGCCCATCAGGACAAGGAGGACGATGCGCTGATCGGCGTGCGCTCCACCGCGCGCCTCTTTGGCGAAAATACCCGCGCCTGGCTGGTCGGCCTCTATGGCCTGACGCTCGTTCTGCTCGCCGCCGCCTTCTTCGCAGCGGGGGCCGGTTTACTCGCTTTTGCCGGCCTTCTCGCCGCCGGCGGCATGTTCATCTATCAGATCGCCGTCCTCGACATCGACGACGCGGCCCAGTGCCTCGACCTCTTCAAGTCCAACAGCCGGGTTGGGGCGATCATCTTCCTCGGGCTTCTTGCCGCGCTGCCTTTCGCCTGACGCAGGATCGATGGCCCGAAACGAAACAGGCCCCGCATCGGGATGAGCGGGGCCTTGTGTTCAGTGAGCTGTGCGATTGTCCCGAAAAGAACCGGTGACCGGTGTCGGGATCAGTTGCGGGCGATGATTTCCTTGCCGGAAATCTTCATGGCCACGCCGAGGCTACCGGTCGAGCGGCGGACCAGGAAGCGCGGGCGGCGCTGTGCGAAATAGGAATGGCGGCGGCGCGGCTGGGTGGCGCGGGCCTTGACGTCACCGAGATGCTCCTCGAGCGGACGGGCGACACCGTCAGCCTCGACCATCAGCATCGGGATCCGGAAGGCGTCCGCCCATCCGCGCCAGTCGGCCGCGATATCGCAGAGGTCGTGTGCCACCAAAAGCGGGATGCACAGGTCTGGATCTTCGTGATGCAGTTCCAAGGTTACCGTTACCTCTCCGTCTCCATGGTCGATGGCCCGCGCAGCAACGCCCTTGAAGGCGCGGGCCGGAAGGGCGAAGGAGAGCGGCAGGCCGCTCGAAGGCAAGACCTTTCGCAGAATGGCGCCGCGTTCGTCAATGGTGATCGTGACATCGCCGGCCGCTTCGCGCAATGCGTAAGTGATCTGATGCGGGAAACGGGACGGATCCAGTCTCAGCGTCGCGCCCGCCCAGGCAGGCTTCATAACCGTGTTCATCATCATCAATCTACCCTTGTTTTACCTCGAGAGCCGTCATGGCCATCGCTTCGGGACTTTGCGTCCTCTGATCGCGAAGATAGTCGCGCCCCCTTCCGGGCAACTTAAAAATTGCGGTTAAGAAAACTTTGCATCCTCAGATGGTTAGCGAAGTCCAACGGCTCAGGGTTTCGAGATGATGAACGCGCCCGCCGGCCGCTGGTGCGTCAAAAGCCCGGGGCAAGCCTCGACATGCATGGTGGCCGCGCCAGTGTTCTCGTCCGGGAGTTGCGCCGTGGTTTCCACCTATCTCAGCTACGATCTCGTCGTCAGGGATCTGAAGTCGAGTCTCAATCGCGTCGCTTCTGATGCCGAGACGGAACGGCTTTCCGCCTATTACAAGGACAACATCGACAAGGTGACGTCGGTCGACGAGTTCCTCGACGACTACCGGCTCTACAGCTATGCGATGAAGGCTTACGGTCTCGAAGACATGACCTACGCCAAGGCCTTCATGAAGAAGGTGCTGGAAAGCGACCTCAACGACTCCGAGAGCTATGCGAACAAGCTCACCGACGAGCGCTACCGGAATTTCGCGCTCGCCTTCCAGTTCGTCGGCCAGATCAAGGATGTCCAGACGAATGCGCAGGAGACGGCGATCGTCGACGGCTACAAACAGGCCCAGGTCGATCTCGCCGGCGACGTCGAGGCCGAGACGAAATACTACGAGACGGCGATCGATACGGTCACTAGTGCCGACCAGCTGGTCAAGTCGAAGCGGCTCTTCAACTATGTCCTGGAAGCCTACGGCATCGACCGCGGCTATTACACCAACGATCACTTCGTCAAAATCCTGACGAGCGACACGTCCGACCCGAACAGCTACGTCAATCAGCTCGTCACCAACAACGCCGCCAACTCGGCCGCGTTTCTCAAGATGGCACAGGCCTTCAACTTCAATGCCGACGGCAGCCTGTCGGCCGCCACCGCCCAGACGGCGGACCAGAAGGAGTCGACCGTCTACCTCTATGTCGACGGAACGCAGAGCTACGTGTCAGAGTACACGCTGGCGCGGGAGAAGAAATATTACGCCGCCAAGATGGCGACGATCACCTCTGTCAGCGAACTCACCTCGGACCAGCGCCTCTTCGACTATGTAAAGACGGCCTTCCAGTTCGATGTCGGCATGACCTCGTCGGTCTTCAAGTCGATCGTCACCAGCGATCTCACCGACCCGAACAATTATGCCGTCACCAACGGCGGAGCGGCCTGGGTGGCGGTCGCCCAGAAGTTCAATTTCGATACGGCCGGCAACGTCAAGGCCGGCTATGCTGCCCAGCAGGACGTCCAGCTCATCGAGACGAATTCGGCTTATGCAACCTTCTACGACGACAAGGACGTCGAGCGGATGGACAGCATGATCGACTACTACAAGAAGAAGCTTTCGGACCTTACCGATGTCGACGTCCTGCTCGGAAACGCCGCCCTGCGTCCGATCCTGCTCAAGCCCTTCGGGATCGAATCCGGGGAGTTCACCGATGCGGAACTGCGCAAGGTGCTGACCAGCGACATCACCGATCCGAAGAGCTATGCCAACAGGTCCCGCGACGAGCGCCTGGTGAAACTTGCCGAGGCTTTCAATTTCGATGGCAACGGCGACGCGTCCGTGCCGCTCCTGGCGCAGAACCAGCTGACCATCACCCGTACCGCCAAGGACTACATCATCAACAAGATTCGCTTCCTCGAAGGCGACGACAAGACAAAGGCGAAGACGGCGGCCGAGGCGGAGACCAAATACTATCAGGAGAAGATCCAGACCGTTCACACTGTCGGCGATCTCCTCGCCGACAGGCGGCTGATGGATGTCGTGCTCGGCGCCTACGGCTTCGATCCGGCGAAGGTTTCCGACGCGTTCCTGAAACAGATTTTCACGTCCGACCTCGAAGACAAGAAGAGCTTCGTCAACCAGCAGACCGACGAGAACTGGACCGAGCTTCTGGCCTCCTTCAACTTCGACGGCGACGGCAACCTGACGCGCGAAACCGTCGGGACCGTGCAGCAGCGTGGCACGGCACTCGAGACCGCCCACAAATATCTGCGGCAGAGCCTCGAGCAGAGCGAGGGAGAGAGCAACCAGGGTGTGCGTCTCGCCCTCTATTTCCAGCGCATGGCGCCGACGCTCACCGACGCCTACGGGCTCATTGCCGACAGCGCGCTGCTCGAGGTCTTCCGCGTGACCTACGGCTTCCCGTCCGAATTTTCCAGCATGGACGTCGACGTGCAGGCGAAGATCGTCAAGAAAAACCTCGACCTCGCCGATCTGCAGGACCCCGACAAGGTCAAGCGCCTGTTACAGCGCTTCACCGCCATGTACGATATGGAGAATTCCACGACCGATCCGGTGCTCGCGGTTTTCGGCGACGGCAGTGCCGGCATCAGCGGCGACCTCCTGATGTCTATTGCCTCGCTGAAATCCGGCTGATCCACGGCCGGGCGCAAGCCCGGGACGGAAAACAGCCTCTTGTCTGGCGGTTCCTGATCGGCTACCGATGTATCCAATGGAATATATCGATAGTCGGAGGATCTTGTAATGAGCGTTTTTGCGCGGGTATCCCGTCTTCTCGGTGCCGCGATGGTCGCCGGCGCCGTATTCCTGTCGCCGCTCGCCGCTTCCGCGGCTGATGCCGTCACGGTCTTTGCCGCGGCGAGCCTCAAGGATGTGCTCGGCGAAATTGCCTCCGACTGGAAGGTGGAGACCGGCAAGGAGGTCACGCTCTCCTTCGCCGGCAGTTCCGCCCTCGCCAAGCAGATCGAGGAAGGAGCCCCCGCCGACCTCTTCATCTCGGCCGATCTCAAGTGGATGGATTATGTCGAGAAGGCCGGCCTCGTCGCCGAAGGCAGCCGCGTGAACCTGCTCGGCAACCGGATCGTGCTGATCGCCCCGTCCGACAGTACCGTCTCGCTTTCGATCGGCAAGGGATTCCCGCTCGCAAGCACCCTCGGCGACGGACATCTCGCCATGGCCAATACCGATGCCGTGCCGGCCGGCGTCTACGGCAAGGCGGCGCTCGAAAAGCTCGGCGTCTGGGAGAGCGTCAAGGGCCGCGTCGCCCAGGCCGAAAATGTCCGCGCAGCACTCCTCCTCGTTTCGCGCGCCGAGGCGCCGCTCGGCATCGTCTACGAGACCGACGCAAAGGCCGATCCGAAGGTGAAGGTGGTGGACCGCTTCCCCGAGGACAGCCATCCGGCGATCGTCTATCCGGCCGCCGTGCTCAAGGATGCGGAAAACGCCGATGCGGCGGCATTTCTCTCTTACCTTCAGTCGCCGAAGGCCTATGATCGCTTCACGGCCGCCGGCTTTACGGTGCTTGCCAGGACGAATTGACCGCAGACCGAGGATCCCGCCGCCGTGACGCTATCGCCGGAAGAACTGACGGCCATGCTTCTCAGCCTGAAGGTCGCGGCGACAGCCGTGGCCTTTTCCGTGCCGGTCGGCGTGGCGGTCGCCTGTCTGCTCTCGCGCGGCAACTTCTTCGGCAAGGCACTCCTGAACGGCATCGTCTATCTGCCGCTCATCCTGCCGCCCGTCGTCACCGGCTACCTCCTGCTCCTGACCTTCGGTCGCAAGGGGGCGGTCGGAGCCTTTCTCGACCAGTGGTTCGGCCTCGTCTTCTCCTTCCGCTGGACCGGTGCGGCGCTTGCCGCCGGCGTCATGGGTTTTCCGCTGCTGGTGCGCTCGATCCGCCTCTCGCTCGACAACGTCGACCGCAGGCTGGAGGCGGCCGCCTCGACGCTCGGCGCCAGCCGGCCATGGGTTTTCGTCACGGTGACCCTGCCGCTGATCGTGCCGGGCATCGTCGCCGGCGCGGTGCTCGCCTTCGCCAAGGCGATGGGCGAGTTCGGCGCGACCATCACCTTCGTCTCCAACATCCCCGGTGAGACCCAGACGCTCGCCTCGGCGATCTACACCTATACCCAGGTGCCCGGCGGCGAGTTCGCGGCGATGCGGCTCACACTCGTGTCGATCGTGATCTCGCTCACCGCGGTGATCGCCTCCGAGCTTCTGGCGCGTCGTCTCGCTGCCGGCACGGGGGCGCAATGAGACTGCGCATCGACGTCCGCCATCGCCGCGACGGCTTCGAGCTCCGCGCCGATCTCTCGATCGGCGCCGGCCTGACTGCACTTTTCGGTCCCTCCGGTTCGGGAAAAACCACTCTGGTCAATCTCGTTGCCGGACTCGAAAGGCCGCAGGAGGGGCAGATCGCCTTCGACGGCGAGATCTGGAGCGATGCGGAAAGGCGGATATTTGTCCCGCCGCACCGGCGCCGGATCGGCTACGTCTTCCAGGAGGGACGGTTGTTTCCGCATCTCACAGTGCGGCAGAACCTCGGCTATGCCCGGCGCTTCACGCCGGCCGCCGAACGCCGCGAATCGCTGGAGCGTGTCGTCGACCTGCTCGGCATCGGCAACCTGCTCGACCGCCGCCCGGCCAATCTCTCGGGCGGCGAGAAGCAGCGTGTGGCGCTCGGACGCGCGCTGATGGCGAGCCCTCGGCTGTTGCTTATGGACGAGCCGCTGTCGGCTCTCGACAACGAGCGGAAGGCGGCGATCCTCCCGGACATCGAACGCATCCGCGACGAGGTCGGCATCCCGATCCTTTATGTCAGCCATGCGATCGAGGAGGTCGCCCGCCTTGCCACCCGCGTGGTCGTGCTCGCCCAGGGCCGGGCCACCGCGATCGGGGCGCCGGACGAGGTACTGAACGTCGTGCCTTCGGCTACGGGCGCCCTGCAGCCCGGCAACTTCCTCCACGCCGTCGTCACCGGCCACAGCCCGGAGGAGGGACTGACGCTCGCCGACAGCCGCGCCGGGCCGCTCTTCCTGCGTCAGGCCGACATGGCGGTCGGCACCCATATCCGTGTCTTCGTGCCGACCAGCGAGATCGTCCTTTCAACGACGGTTCCGGACGGCATATCGACCCTCAATCGTCTGTCGGGCCATGTCGTGGCACTCACGGATTCCGGCCATTCGGCCATGGTGACGGTCGATTGCAACGGCGAGCGGCTCGTCGCCGAAGTCACGCGCCGCTCGGCCGCGGGCCTCGGTCTCACGCCCGGCAAACCCGTGCACCTTCTCTTCAAGACGGTATCGATCGCCACCGAGGGCCTGTTCCGCCAGGCGTGACGAATATGGAGGGCCTGCGCGCCGCCCGTCAGTCGTCGCCGTCAGCGTCAGCAGCGCCGTGCGGGCGGTAGGCCATGTCGAGGGCGCCCTCCACCCAGGCGAGATCACGCTGGAGTGCGCGCCGGCTCTCTTCGTCCATGCGTCGGCAGCAGGATAGCAGGCTTTCCCCGAACGGGGTCAGCTCGGCCCCGCCGCCGCTTTTTCCGCCGTGGCGGGTGATGATCGAGGGTTCCCTGAACATGCGGTTGATCTCGTCGGCGAGCAGCCAGGCGCGGCGATAGGACATGCCCATGGCCGCACCTGCGGCGCGGATCGAGCCATGATCGACGATGTTGGCGAGAAGCTGCGCCTTGCCGGGGCCGAGGCGTGTGCCGTTCGGCAGATCGATCCGGAGCGTCAGCCGCGCCGTCATTGTGGAGATACCATCTTGCCGGGGTTCATGATACCGGCCGGATCGAAGGCGAGCTTGATGCGGTCCATCAGCTCCGTCTCGATAGCCGGCCGCGTGGCGATCAGTTCGTCGCGCTTCAGCTGTCCGACTCCATGCTCGGCGGAGATAGACCCGCCCGCCTTTCGAACGATCGCATGCACTATGGCGTTGATCTCGCGCCAGCGGGCGATGAAGGCCGCCTTGTCCGCCCCGACCGGCTGGCTGATGTTATAATGGATGTTGCCGTCGCCGAGATGGCCGAAGGCGCAGATTCGGGCGCCGGGCATGGCCGCCAGCACCGCCGCGCCGGCCTCCTCGAGAAACTGCGGAATCCGCGCGACCGGCACCGACACGTCGTGCTTGATCGATCCGCCTTCCGGCTTCTGCGCCTCCGACATGCTCTCGCGCATGTGCCAGAGCGCATCCTGCTGGGCGAGCGAGGCGGCGATCACGGCGTCCTGAACGAGGTCCGCCTCGAAGGCCTGCTCCATCAGCGTCGCGATCATTGCCTCGGCGGTCTCCGCGGAGTCCGAGGTCGAGATGTCGATCAGTGCGTACCAGTCATGAGCGGTGTCGAGCGGATCGCGCACGCCCGGAATGTGCCTCGCGGTGAACTCGACGCCGATGCGCGGCATCAGCTCGAAGCCGGTGAGTGCGGTGCCGCAGAGAAGCGAGGCACGCTCGAACAGAGCCAGCGCGTCGGCGGGGGACTTCAGTCCGGCAAAGGCGACCTGCCGCCCGCGCGGCCTCGGGAAAAGCTTCAGCACCGCGCCGGTGATGACGCCGAGCGTCCCTTCCGCGCCGATGAAGAGGTCGCGCAGATCGTAGCCGCTGTTGTCCTTCTTGAGCCGCCGGAGCCCATCCCAGATCTCGCCGGTCGGCAATACGACTTCAAGGCCGAGGCAGAGCTGGCGCATGTTGCCATAGGCGAGCACGGCCGTGCCGCCGGCATTGGTCGAGAGATTGCCGCCGATGCGGCAGCTTCCCTCCGATCCGAGGGAGAGCGGGAAGAGCCGCTCGTGCGCCTCCGCTGCCTTCTGTACGTCGGCGAGGATGCAGCCGCCATCGACGACGATCACGTCACCCACCGTGTCCACCTCGCGGACGCGGTTCATCCGTTCGAGCGAGAGCACGATGTCACGACTTTCCTCCCGCGGCACCTGGCCGCCGACGAGGCCGGTGCGTCCGCCGGCCGGGACGATCGGGGTGCCGGTCGCGCTTGCGAGCTTCAGGATCGCCGCGACTTCCTCCGTCGAACCCGGCTTGAGGACGAGCGGGGAGGCGCCGTGGTAGAGGCCGCGACCCTCGATGAGATAGGGTTCGATGTCGGCGGCGGCCGTCAGGGCGTGGGCGGAGCCAACGATGTCGATGAAACGCTGCAGGAGGGTATTCGCTGAATCCATCTTTCCTCTCCTTCGCTAGCTCTCTCTTGGCGCCGCCGCCCGTTTCAGCCGGTCGTTGATCGCTTCCCCGAGCCCGCGGTTCGGAACCGGCGTGACGGCGATGTGCGCCGCCCCGCTCGCATCGGCCTTCTTCATATAGTCGAAGAGATGGGCGGCGGCTTCCGCAAGATCGCCGTCGGGACTGAGGTCGAGCACCAGCCTCGCGCCTTCTTCTCCCTCGACCGGCGTACCGGCGAAGCGGATCAGCGCGTCGCCCGGTGCGATGCGCTCTGCATCGAGCTGCATTGCGGCGTTCGGCGCATAGTGGGAGGCGAGCATGCCGGGCGCCTCGATGGCCGCGCCGGCGCCTGCCGGACGTTCCACCGGCAATCCGCTTGCCTCTTCGAGTGCTTCGACGGCGATGCCGCCGGGACGCAAGAGGCGCAGCCTGTCGGGTTCGACGCACACGATGGTCGATTCGACCCCGACGCGGCAGGGGCCGCCGTCAAGCACGAGTTCGATCCGCCCGCCGAGATCGTCGAGCACATGGCGCGCGGCGGTCGGGCTGATCTTGCCGGAGGAATTGGCGCTCGGCGCTGCAAGCGGGTGGCCGAAGGCGCGGATGAGGTCGCCGGCAAAGCCCTGCGGCACGCGCACACCGACCGTATCGAGGCCGGCCGTTGCCAGCGGATGGATACCGCTTTGCGGCTTCAGCGGCAGAACGAGGGTGAGCGGCCCCGGCCAGAAGCGCTCGGCGAGCCTCCGCGACACCGGATCGAAGGCGGCGTAGCGTTCGGCCATCTGAAGGTCCGCCATGTGGCAGATCAGCGGATTGAAGCGCGGACGTCCCTTGGTCTCGTAGATGCGGGTGATCGCTGCCGGATCGGTGGCGTCGGCGGCAAGTCCGTAAACCGTTTCGGTCGGTACTGCGACCGGCAGCCCGCGCGACAGGATCGCAACCGCCTCGGTGATCGCCTGCTGCCGGGCGGGTTCGATTGAAATGCATTTTGCCATGTCGGCGCTCGCAACGTCCTGTTTCCCCGTCCATAGCGTGTCTTGCACGCCGGGATCAAACCTCTTTTTTCGGCGCGGGCGGCGCCCACGCAGGCTTTGTCCACAGGTCGGAGGACCTTGAGACGGAGGATCGCTAAAACTTTATCCATCGGCGTAACCGAAAGAAAGAATTCTGCCTTTTATAGTCCTGTCCAACGACAGATTGGCCTCGAAATGCCGGGACGACAGACATGCTTCCTCCGAAGAACCCCGCCTCCAGTATTGCCCTGCGCGTCGCGACCGCCATGCACCAGATGGGCATAGAGGGCCTGCCGCGGAACTACGAGCTGGTTTACGAGGCCTATGCCGGCAGCAACCCGGAACTGGTGCGGGAGTTCGTGGCGCTCGGCAAGAACAAGACACAGGACGCGCTCGATGCCCTCGGGCGGAAATACTTGCCGCACCATCACGAAGCGGGCCTTCTGAGCCGCCATAACGGCCACGTCCGCGCCGAACTCAGCAACTTCATCAGCCTCCTGAACGAGGAGAAGGTCTCGCTCACCGACTACGGCCGTCTGATCGGCGATGCCTCGCGGGTGATCCTGTCGGACGGCGACATCGACCATGTCGAGCTCGGCCAATCGATCACCGCGCTCAAGGTCGCGACGGAGAAGCGGGCGACCCAGAACAGCACCGTGGTGCGCGCGGTCGTCAACAAGACGGCGGCCCTCGCCGACCTGCAGCGCGAAGCGGAAGATGCGGAGACTGCGAAGTTCGTCGACGCCCTGACGGGGCTTGGAAGCCGGCGCGCCTTCAACAAGGCGCTTGCCAAGGTCTACGCCAATCCGGGAATGCCGGTGCTTTGTGGGCTCGCCGTCGGCGAGATCGACGAGTACGGCCGCATTTCCGAACAGATGGGCGCCGCCGTTGCCGAACGCTTCCTGAAGCAGGTGTCGAAGATCGTGCAGACGGTGACGAACGGCGGCGACCTCGCCTGCCGCTTCGACGGTGCACGCTTCGGCATGCTCTTCTATACCTCCGAACAGGAGGAGGTGAGCCGTATCGTCGATCTGGTGCGGACGAAGCTCGCCTCCACGGCGGTCGTCAACAGCGGCTCCGGCCGCGCGCTCGGCCAGGCGCAGATGTCCTTCGGCATCTGTTTCTCCGAACAGGCGCCGAACGCCTTCGATCTCACGAGCTATGCGGAACGGGCACTCGCAACCTCAAAAGCTGCGGGCGGCAACACCGTCACCGTCTATGGTGCGGGCGAGGGCGGCTTCGTTCCGAAGGACTGGCTGATCTACAGGAAACAGTCCGTCGGCGGCTTCCGCGGCTGAACGATCGCGAGCGCTGCCGGCGTCAGAGGGCGGCGATGATCTTGCGCAATTCGACGTCGCGGGCGCCCAGCATCAGCACGTTCTTCAGGGCTTCCTTCGGGTCCCGGGTGCGGAAGAGCACGCCGTTGTCGCGAACCGAGCGGTCGATTGCCATCGTGTGACTATCCCGATCGGGCTGGATCGCGACGGCGAAATACATGCGCGAGAAATCCGGTCGGATGCGCTCGAAGAACTGTTCGGTGCCGCCGATGTCGGCGAAGAAATTGGTGAGGTAGAACGCCCACTTCACATCGGCAAAGCGGGCGAAGCTGGTGCGCGCCGACGTCACGTGGCAGTAGCCCAGATGCGGCTGGTTCTCGAGCGTGCGATGAAAGATGAGTTTCGGAAAGCGGATCGACCGGTGGAAGGTGTTGATCCGCTCGTGGGCCGTCTCGCCCGCGGCTTCGAGCTTGCGACCGGTGCGCGCGGCCACCTCCTCGTGGGTCAGGTAGCGACGTTCTTCTGCGAGCCAGTCCTCGCGGCGTCGTGAAATCCGCCCGGTGCGCAGGAACTCGCTGTGGACGGCCTTGAGCGCCGATGGCGGTGCGTCGCTTTTCTTCAGTGCGAAATATCTGAACTTGGCCATGATCCAACTTAAGTGGCAAGGCGAGGCTCCGAACAAGCCCCGGCAAACCGGCATCATGAAGGGCTTTCTTTACGCGAAGCTTGCGCCCTTTATGCGAGGCTTGCGCCGTCGTCCGCCGCGAGCTTGTGGCCACCCTGTTTCACGCCGCCGTGCACTTGTCGATTTGCGCCAATCGGCCCTTTCGAAAGGACTGATGCCATTTTTCCAAGCAACTGTTTTAAAAGCGTTATGGCTAGGATTTTCGCCCGTCTTCAGCGCTGATTTGCAATGTCGTGATTGCTTGAGGCGATGTCGTTTCGCAGCGCAGCAGAGGCGCACCGCTGTGGTTAGATGATCGAAGGACGGCGCCCTGCTCAACAGGCCGCCGACCGGTTTTTCCCGCCACGCCCTGCCGAACGAGGACACCGATGGATCTGCACAGTTCCGTGTTGCGTCAACTCAAGAACCGCCGCGAGGGCTTCAGCCTCGCGCAACCGTTCTACATCGATCCCGACTACTTCAAGCTCGACATGGAGACGATCTGGTATCGCGACTGGCTGTTCATCGGTCATGATTGCGAGGTCCCGCGCGCCGGCAACTATTTCACCGCGCAGATCGGCGACTATCCGGTTGTTGTCGTGCGCGGCAAGGACGGTGCGATCCGCGCCTTCCACAACACATGCCGCCATCGGGGTCACCGCGTCTGCACCTCCGACCGTGGCGCTTCCGCCAAGCTGGTCTGCCCCTATCACCAGTGGACCTACGATCTCGACGGGTCGCTCGTCTTCGCTCGCCAGATGGGCGAGACCTTCGACAAGAGCGAGTTCGGTCTGAAAACCGTCCATTGCGAAAGCGTCGGCGGTTACGTCTTCGTCTGCCTCGCCGACGAGGCGCCGGATTTCGCACCTATGCGGGCGGCCATCGAGCCCTACCTGAAGCCTCATCGGCTATGGGAGGCGAAGGTCGCCCATCGCAGCACGATCATCGAGAAGGGCAACTGGAAGCTCGTCTGGGAGAACAACCGCGAATGTTACCATTGCGCCGGCAACCATCCGGAGCTCTGCCGTACCTATCCGGAAGCGCCGACCGCGACGGGCGTACAGGGCGCCAAGGACGATCCCTTCATCGCCGAACACTGGGCGCGCTGCGAGGCTGCCGGCCTGCCGAGCGAATTCCGGATGGACCCGACGGGACAGTTCCGCGTCGCCCGTATGCCGCTGATCCAGGAAGCCGAAAGCTACACGCTGAGCGGCAAGCCGGCCGTTCGTCGGCCGCTCTCCGCCGACGTGCCCGTCAGCCATGTCGGCACCATGCTGCTCTTCCACTATCCGACGACCTGGAACCACATTCTCGGCGACCACGCGATCTCCTTCCGCGTGCTGCCGCTGTCGGCAGAGGAGACCGCCGTCACCACGACCTGGCTGGTCAACAAGGACGCCGTGGAAGGGGTGGATTACGATCTCGATACACTGACCCATGTCTGGACGATGACCAACGACCAGGACCGGGCGATCGTCGAGGAAAACGCCTTCGGTATCCGCTCGCCGGCCTATGAGCCGGGGCCCTATTCGTTGGATCACGAGGGCGGTGTCATGCAGTTCGTCGAGTGGTATTCGAATTTCATGGTCGACCGCCTCCAGGGTCGCGAAGCCCCCCTTTCCGCGGTCGCCTGATATGAACATCTCCGTCCCGAATTACCGCCATGTCGACGAGATGCGCCCCTGGTCAGACCGGGAGCACAGGCTCGCCTGTGTCGCCGTCACGCCCGAATCGCCGGACGTGATGACCTTCACCTTCCGGCCGGACCGTTCCGGTCTCTGGTTCCGTTACCTGCCCGGCCAGTTCGTCACGCTCGAACTGCCGGTCGGCCCGGAGCCGGTGCTGCGCACCTATACGCTCTCCTCCAGCCCGTCGCGGCCCTATACGGTCGCGGTCACGGTGAAGGCGCAGGCGGGCTCCATCGGTACACGCTGGATGTTCGACCACCTGAAGCCCGGCATGGTGCTGACGGCGATCGGCCCGCTCGGCGATTTTTCCTATGTTCGCCATCCCGGCCGCAAATATCTCTTCATCTCGGCCGGTTCCGGCATCACGCCGATGATGTCGATGACGCGCGACCTGGGCGACCGGTCGCCCGACAGCGACATCGCCTTCGTGCACTGTGCCCGCACGCCGGACGACATCATCTTCCGTGCGGAGCTCGAGGCCAAGGCCCGCGAGATGGAGAACCTCTCCCTCGGCTTCGTCGTCCGGCAGGCCGCCCGCGGCCAGCTCTGGTCCGGCCTCAAGGGGCGGATCGACAAGGCGAAGATCGCGCTGCTTGCTCCCGATTTCCTCGACCGCACCGTCTTCTGCTGCGGACCCGAGCCGTTCATGGCGACGGTGCGGGAATCACTCGCCAGCGCCGGCTTCGAAATGAAGAACTATCATGAGGAAACCTTCCAGCCGGTGAAGCCGGAGCCGCCGGTGGTGGTCGCCGATCCCTCGGGGGAAGCCGCACCGACGAAAGTCACCTTCGCGATGTCCGGCAAGGAGGGCGCCTGCGAGCCGGGTCACACCCTCCTGCAGGCGGCCCGTGCTGCAGGCGTGCGCATCGGTGCGGCCTGCGAATCCGGACTCTGTGGCACCTGCAAGGTGATGAAGCTTTCCGGTGAGGTGGAGATGAACCACAACGGCGGCATTCTCGACGACGAGATCGACGAGGGATATGTGCTCGCCTGTTGCTCGCGCCCGAAAGGGGACGTCGAGATCGAGGCATGACGGCGTCGCTCCGGAACAACATGGCTCCCCGGACGTTTTCCCGGCGTCCGGGTGGCAGAACGCGCATTCATGCGTCGTTCAGGATGCCTTTTCTATCCTGACGGGTATCTTGTTGCGACAATACTACGCTTTCGCGTGCCGGGCGAAATTGTGGTACCATGTTCTGCAAGAATTAGGATGGAGTAAGTGTCATGAAGACGACAGTTAAACGCTGGGCCGCGCTGGCCCTGGCCTCCGCCCTGACAATGGGCGTCTATACTCCCGCCGAGGCGGTCACCGTCCCGGTCCCTGCGCCGAAGGTCGAAACCTCGGGCGATGTGATCCAGGCCAGACACCGCCACTACTACCCGCCCTACTATTACCGTGGCTATCGCGGTTATCGACACCCGCGTCCGGGCTATCGCTATCACAACGGCTATTGGTTTCCGCTGGCAGCATTTGGTGCCGGTCTGGTGATCGGCGGCGCGCTGGCCGCCCCGCCGCCGCGGGCGCGTACGGGTCTCAGCCCCAGGCATTACCGGTGGTGCGAGGCTCGTTACCGGTCGTATGACCCGTATTCGAACACCTTCCAGCCGTATCACGGGCCGCGCCGCCAGTGCGTCTCGCCTTACTATTGAGCCAACGGCACCTGCAAGAGGCATAAAGATGCCCGGCTTCGGCCGGGCATCTTTCGTTGATGGACAAAGGTTGCCGTGACCTGTGCGGTTCCACATCCTCCGTCATGCCGGACTTGATCCGGCATCCAGTCACGGTGCGTCCGCGCCGTGGATGAAACTTTTGCGATCAAGGGCTTGATCGCGCTGGATGCCGGCTCCGAGGCCGGCATGACGGTAGGCTTGAGCTTGCGCCGTAAGTTGTCGCAGGCCCTCGCTGCGGTTCCCGGCAAAACGGAAAAGGGGCACCGGCCCGAGCCGATGCCCCTCCGCAAGCGGTGAGCGTGTCCGTCAGCCGATCATCGCGTTGTCGTCGCGCTTGATCGCGATGACGGTCGAGCGCGGCAGCTTACCTTCGCCGTCCGGGAAGGGCGCGTCGGGATGCTGGATGCCGACGAAGTGCGTGCGCTTGTCGGCCGACCAGGTCTGGCCGGTGACTTCCGAACCCTTCGGTGCGGTCAGGAAGCGCTCGATGCGGCCGGTGGCCGGATCGCCCGCGAGCATCTGGTTGTTGCCCTGACCGGCGAAGTCGCCCTCGTTCGAATCCTCGCCGTCCGTCTGGATCCAGAGAAGGCCGGTCGTATCGAACATCATGCCGTCCGGCGAGTTGAACATGTTGCCGGCGTTGATGTTGGAGGAGCCGGCATAGGCGTCCTTGTGAACGTCCGGATTGCCGGCCATGCAGAACAGGTCCCACTTGAACTTGCCGTCGGCATGATCGTCGTTTTCCGGATACCAGCGGACGATCTGCCCGTACTCGTTCTTCTCGCGCGGGTTCGGGCCACCGACCGGCATCTCGTCGCCACCGGCATTCTTCTTGATGCCGCGCTTGCTGTTGTTGGTCAGTGCGCAATAGGCCTCGATGGCAACCGGATTGATCGCCACCCATTCCGGACGGTCCATCGTCGTGGCGCCGACCTTGGAGGCGGCCTGACGGGTGAAGACGCAGATCTCGTCCATCTTCATGCCGGTCGTCTCCGGCGTCAGCGCCAGCCATTCGCCGGTTCCGTCATCGGCGAACTTCGCGACGAAAAGCGTGCCCTCGTCGAGCAGCTTGGAGGTATCGCCGCCCGGAACGTAGATGCCGTTCGAGACGTATTTGTAGAGGAACTCGCCACGCTCGTCGTCGCCCATGTAGACGACCACGCGCCCGTCGCGGGCAATCACCACGGCGGCATTCTCGTGCTTGATGCGGCCGAGGGCGGTGCGCTTTACCGGGGTCGACGTGGCGCTCGACGGGTCGATCTCGACCACGTAGCCGGCGCGGCGCGGCTCGTTGGGGTTCTTCGAGACATCGAAGCGCTCGTCGAACTTTTCGTAGGCGTAGCGGGTCTCGGCCGTGATGCCGTACCGGGCATAGTCCTCCGGCAGGGCGAAGTTCGCATCCGTCGAGCCGAAATAGCCGTTGAAGTTCTCCTCGCAGGTCAGATAGGTGCCCCACGGCGTACGGCCGGCGCCGCAGTTGTTGAAGGTGCCGAGACAGTCGGTGCCGTTCGGATCGGCGGCCGTCTTGACGAGTTCGGAACCGGCGGCTGGGCCCGAAAGCTTCATTGGCGTGTTGTGGTGGATGCGGCGGTTGAACGGGCTGTCGAGCACGATCTGCCAGCCGCTTTCGCCCTCGGCGACTTCCATGACCGTCACGCCCTGCATGTTCTGCAGGATCTTCACGTCGTCGGCCGACTGCGGCACGCCTTTTTCGGTGTGCGGCAGGTTGGTTTCCGGGTTCACGTATTCATGATTGATGGCGATCACCTGATGGCCGCCGATGACGAAGAGCTCCATCCCGTCGGTATTCTCGCCGAAGACCTTGTCGGAGTTTTCGAGGCTGACGCCCTTCGCCGGATCGACGTCCGGAACGTTGGAAAACAGCGGCTGGCCCCATTTGGCGAGCGGCTGCCAGCTGTAGCCTTCCGGAACATGGACCGTGTTGTCGGTGGCGATCGGAACCGGCTTGAACTGAAAGCGCGAGGCCGCTTCCTGGGCCTGCGCCGAGGTCGAGCTCATCAGGTTGCCGAGCGTGCCCATGGCGGCGGCGGCCGAACCGAGGACGAGCACGCCGCCGAGGAAACCGCGGCGCGAGATCGCCCGCTCGACGACCCGGTCGAAATCGGTTTCGGCCGGCGGCGGGTTCTGCAGTTCGTCCCATTCGTCCCAAGACAGCTTGCTGGTGTCGACGTCGGTCATGGTTTGCTCCTGTGCTGACGCTGTTGGAATATCCGAACTGCGGGTTAACGGGCTGCCGTTACAGTTCTGTGACGGGCCCGCCCGGGCCTGTGGAAGCTGCGCCATTTCTTCAATTGTCCACGGGCTGAACGGTGTGTCACCCGCAGATCCCGCGGGTGTACCGGATTTTCCCTGTCATCCCGTGCCGATGATAACTAAGTTGGCAAAAGCCAATCGATCGGAGACCTCCATGTCGTTCTTTCCCGGAATCGACCCAGCCGCCGGCGACGCGCCGGCCTGCGACGCCATCGAACATCTCATCATTCCACGGACCAGCGACATCGGCGGGCTTGCCGTGCGTCGTGCGCTGCCCTCGGCCAAACGACGTCTGGTCGGCCCCTTCATCTTTTTCGACCGCATGGGCCCGGCCGTGCTGAAGGCGGGCGAGGCGCTCGACGTGCGCCCGCATCCGCATATCGGCCTCTCGACCGTCACCTATCTCTTCGACGGCGAGATCAAGCACCGCGACAGCCTCGGGACGACGCTCGTCATCCGTCCCGGCGACATCAACCTGATGACGGCGGGCAGGGGGATCGTCCATTCCGAACGCACGCCGGAAAACCTGCGTGGCAGCCCGCTCTCGATTTCCGGCCTGCAGACCTGGATCGCTCTTCCCGACGAGAAGGAGGAGATCGACCCCGCATTCGCCCATACCGGGCGTGACGCGATGCCCGTCTTTGACGACCACGGCGCCAGCGGGCGGGTGGTGATCGGCAGTCTTTCCGGCATGGCCTCGCCGGTCGGGGTCTTCTCCGACACGCTCTATGTCGACCTGGCGCTCGTGCCCGGCGCCACTTTCCCGTTCGATGCCGGCCACGAGGAGCGCGCCGCTTATGTCCTGTCCGGGGAGGTGGAGATCGCCGGCGATCGTTTCGGCGCCGACCAGTTGCTGGTTTTCCGCCCCGGCGACGCGATCACGCTGAAGGGAGGGGTCGACGGTTGTCACGTCATGCTTTTCGGTGGCGCTCCGCTTGCTTCCCCGCGTCACGTCTGGTGGAACTTCGTTTCCTCGTCGAAGGAACGCATCGAAAAGGCCAAGGAGGAATGGCGTACCGGCAGATTCGACATTGTTCCCGGCGACGAAGACGAGTTTGTCCCTTTGCCCGAGCGTCGTTAACTTCTATATAAGGGAGGCATGGGCCGTTCTGCGGTGTTGCCGGGCCGGAAATTTCCGCCTGGGGCGCAGGACCCTTGAACCGAAGACATAAGAAGAATGAGGCCTGAGCCCGTGACATCGCTGCCCGAGACCCCCTTGCTCGACAAGGTGAAGCTGCCGACGGACCTGCGTGAACTGGAAGACCGCGACCTGCCGCAGCTTGCCCGCGAGGTCCGCGACGAAATGATCGACGCAGTGTCGAAGACCGGCGGACACCTGGGCGCCGGCCTCGGTGTCGTCGAGCTGACGATCGCGATCCACAAGGTTTTCAACACGCCGCACGACCGGCTGATCTTCGACGTCGGACACCAGTGCTATCCCCACAAGATCCTCACCGGCCGGCGTGACCGCATCCGCACGCTGCGGCAGGAGGGTGGCCTTTCCGGCTTTACCCGTCGGGCCGAGAGCGAATACGATCCGTTCGGCGCCGCACACTCCTCGACCTCGATCTCGGCCGGCCTCGGCATGGCGGTCGCTGCCGAACTTAGCCATACCGATCGCAACGTCATCGCGGTGATCGGCGACGGCGCGATGTCGGCCGGCATGGCCTACGAGGCGCTCAACAATGCCGGCGCACTGGACGCCCGGCTGATCGTCATCCTGAACGACAACGACATGTCGATCGCGCCGCCGACCGGCGCGATGAGCGCCTATCTGGCAAGGCTCGCCTCCGGCCGCACCTATATGGGCTTCCGCGACTTCGGCAAGAAACTGACGGCCTATCTCGGCAAGAGCGTCGACCGGGCGCTTACCCGTGCGGTCGAACATGCCCGCGGCTACGTGACCGGCGGTACCATGTTCGAGGAGATGGGCTTCTACCATATCGGCCCGATCGACGGGCATTCTTTCGAGCACCTTCTGCCGGTGCTGCGCAATGTCCGCGACAACGGCAGGGGTCCGGTGCTGATCCATGTCGTGACCCAGAAGGGCAAGGGCTACGCTCCGGCGGAAGCGGCCGCCGACAAGTATCACGGCGTCAACAAGTTCGACATCATCACCGGCACGCAGGCCAAGGCGAAGCCGAACGCACCGAGCTATACCGCCGTGTTCGGCGAAACGCTGGTGCAGGAGGCGACCCTTGACGAGAAGATCGTCGGGATCACCGCGGCGATGCCCTCCGGCACCGGCATCGACAAGCTGCAGGAAGCCTTCCCTCACCGCACCTTCGACGTCGGCATTGCCGAGCAGCACGCCGTCACCTTCGCCGCGGGTCTTGCGGCGGAAGGCTTCAAACCCTTCTGCGCGATCTATTCCACCTTCCTGCAGCGCGCCTACGACCAGGTCGTTCACGACGTGGCGATCCAGAGATTGCCGGTGCGCTTCCCGATCGACCGCGCCGGCCTCGTCGGCGCCGACGGGCCGACCCATGCCGGCTCATTCGACACCGGCTTCCTCTCCTCGCTTCCCGGTTTCGTGGTCATGGCCGCCGCCGACGAGGCGGAGCTGAAGCACATGGTGCGCACGGCCGCAGCTTACGACGAAGGCCCGATCTCCTTCCGCTATCCGCGCGGTGAGGGGGTCGGCGTGCAACTGCCCGAACGCGGCTCCATCCTGGAGATCGGCAAGGGCCGGATCGTCAAGGAAGGCACCAAGATCGCCCTTCTCTCGTTCGGCACGCGCCTTGCGGAATGTCTGCTCGCAGCCGAGGACCTCGACGCCGCCGGACTTCCGACGACGGTGGCGGACGCCCGCTTCGCCAAACCTCTCGATCACGACCTCATCCGCCGGCTCGCCCGCGAGCATGCGGTGCTGGTGACCGTCGAGGAAGGGGCCGCCGGAGGCTTCGGCAGCCAGGTGCTGCACTTCCTTTCGGGCGAGGGCCTGCTCGATCACGGTCTCAAGATCCGTTCCCTCGTGCTTCCCGACGTGTGGATGGAGCAAGGCAAGCCCGAGGCGATGTATGAGAAGGCCGGCCTCGACAGTCGCGGCATCGTCGAGACGGTGTTCCGCGCGCTCGGCCAGAAGGGTTTCGGCGTGAACGCCGCGGGCTGAACGCCGGCACCCTCTTTTACTCCAAAAGAAAAGGCCCGGATCGCGGCGGCGGTCCGGGCCTTCTTCATGACGTCGCGGAGACGGTCAGAACTCCGACCATTCCTGCTTGACGGCCGCCGAAGACGAGCCGCCGCCGAAGGCGCCGGCGACGCGGTTCGCGAGCGCCCGGGCAGGGGACGCGGCGGGGCCGCTGCCTTCCGTTGCCGCCTGAGGCGCCGGACGGCGACCCGCCGACCGTGATGCGGCGGAGGGAGAGGCGGCGCGCAGTTCACGCTCGCCGGTTTCGGCGAGCGTGAACTGCGCAAGAAGGCTGTTCAGCGAGGTGGCTTCCGTCGCGAGCGAATGGCTGGCGGCGGTCTGCTGCTCGACCATGGCGGCATTCTGCTGTGTGCCCTGGTCCATCAGGTTGACGGCGGTGTTGATCTCCTGCAGGCCGGTCGCCTGTTCGCGGCTCGCCGTCACGATCGCCGCGACGTGCTGGCTGATGTCCTGGACGGCGACGACGATCTTTTCCAGCTCCGAGCCGGTCTCGCCGACCAGCGCGACGCCGGTTCCGACATGGGCGCTCGAGGTGGAGATCAACGACTTGATCTCCTTCGCCGCATTGGCCGAGCGCTGGGCGAGCTCGCGCACTTCCTGGGCGACGACGGCGAAGCCCTTGCCGGCATCACCGGCGCGGGCGGCCTCGACCCCGGCGTTGAGGGCGAGCAGGTTGGTCTGGAAGGCGATGTCCTCGATGACGCCGATGATGTTGCCGATTTCGCCGGAAGACTTCTCGATCTCGTTCATCGCGGCGACCGCATTGCGGACGACGGTACCGGAACGTTCCGCCCCGCTGCGGGTACGGGCGACGAGTTCGCCAGCGTTTTCGGCCCGCATGGCGGTATCCTTCACCGTCGTGGTCACCTGTTCGAGGGCGGCTGCGGTCTCCTCGACCGAAGCGGCCTGTTGTTCGGTGCGCTTGGCGAGGTCGTCGGCGGCAGCGCGGATTTCCGCTGCACCCGCATTGATCGCCGCGGCGTTCTCACCGACCGAGCGGAGCGCACCCTGCAGTTTTTCGAGCGAGTTGTTGAAGTCGATGCGGAGCGGATCGAGCCGCGGCGCGAACGCGTTGCGGATTCGGTAGGCAACATTGCCCTCGGAAAGCGCCGTCAGACCGGCTGCAAGCTTGTCCATCGCAAAGGCGATTTCTTCGGTCTCGCGGGCCTTCTCCGCTTCCGCGGCGCGGCGTTCCTCTTCAGAGCGCAGGCGCATCGCCTCGGTCTCTCCGGAAAGGCGCAGCTTCTCGACGGCGGCGTCCTTGAAGACGACGACGGCCTTCGCCATCTGGCCGACTTCGTCGCCGCGGTCGAGTGCCGGCACTTCGATGTCGTGATCGCCCTCGGCGAGCCGCGTCATCGCTGCGGTCATGCCGACGATCGGGGTGACAATCGAGCGGGCGAGCAGCCAGATCAGCGCGACGGCCATGCCGCCGGCAACCGCGCTGCCGAGGATCAGCGCCATCTGGATGTCGCTGTGGGCGCTGGCCTGTTCGGCCCGCTTCGCCTCGAGCATCGCGACGACCTGCTGCTTGATGCTCGCCGCCGCCTCGCGGAAGGCATCGAGCTGTCCCTTGGAGGCATTGCGGCCGATCTCGATGATTTCGGATATCGGTGCCTCGGTGTTCTTGCGGGCGGCGAGTTGCGGCTCGGTCAGCTGGGTATGGAAGACGTCTGCCGCCTTTTTCATTGCGCCGAGCGACGCGACCAGGCCTGCGTCGCCTGCGGCGAGGGTCTCGGCCTCGGCGATCGACTTCAGCATGCGTTCGCGATTTGCAAAGACGTCGTTATAGGTGCTCTCGCTGCGGAACAGCAGGTAACCGCGCTGGTTCACCGCCTGCTCCAGCATGGATTCCAGTGCGTTGTCCACGGAGGCGAGGATCTGTTCGGCACGCTCCTGCTCCTGGGAGGCGAGCTTGGCGTGCCAGGCCTGCAGGAAGACGATGGCGGAGGCGACGAAGCACCCGGCCATGATCGCCATGAAGGTCACGATCAGTTTTTTACTCAGCGACAAGTTCTTTATGGACATGCCAAAGGGTCTTTCACGCTCGAATGTCGGTCGGCAGGCGGGCGCTCGGCCCGGCCGGATCGGCTTGCGGGAGGGCATGATCGGGCCTTCGCCAGCGCGCAGCCTTCATGGCGCGCGTAAGACACGGGCGGAACCGACGATCGGCCCACCCTGTAACGGATTACCCTTACAATCCGTTAGCAAGCGCTGATGAAATTGACGGAACCGAAATCCAGCGAAAAAAGAATTACTCGGAAGGCACCAGCAGCAGAAAATCGAGGTCCTTTTGCGGGTAGAAGTCCTCGGCCGTCATCTCGAACGTGGTCGGGCCGACCTTCCGGACGCCTTCGCCACAGAAGCTGACGTAATTCTTCGGGCTTCCCTTGTCGACGGTCAGCTTGAAATGCTTGATCGACCCACCCCAGTTCGCCCCGGTGGTGAGCACGTAGGAGATCCAGCTCTCCATGAAATAAGGACCGGTCTGGTCGTTGGCCGCCTTTTCGAGCTTGGCCGCCGTCTTCATGAAGGCACTGTCGATGCAGTACTTCTTGAGGTATTCCTCGTAGCTGTAGCCCGGCTTTCCGTCCTGGATGAAGGAGAGGCCGGCGGTGCCGCCGACACCGGGCCTGTATTCGTGATGGACGCGCACCTCCTTGCCCGCGGGGAAGGTCGTCTTCCACCAGTAGGCGGACTTCAGCGTCCAGAGCGGCATCGGATGGTGCTCCCAGCCCTTGCCCGCGTCGTAGGCGTCGTCGAAGACGAGGCCGCGCGCCGTCCAGTCGGAAAGCACGTCCGGGGGAAGCTTTTCGAGGGCCGCATAAGTCGCGTCGCTGAAGGGCAGGAGGGAGACGCCGCGCGCCTTCACCTCGTCGGTCATGTCGATCCCCATCGCGTAGACGCGCTGCTGCAACTCCGGCGTGATCTCCTCGCCGTCCTGCTTCACGACGAAGC
Source organism: Ciceribacter thiooxidans (assembly GCF_014126615.1). Lineage (NCBI taxonomy): Bacteria > Pseudomonadati > Pseudomonadota > Alphaproteobacteria > Hyphomicrobiales > Rhizobiaceae > Ciceribacter > Ciceribacter thiooxidans. The sequence continues at coordinate 2,624,569 of NZ_CP059896.1, read as the reverse complement.
CGAGGAAGTTGTCGGACTGCGTGTCGCCGATCGCTATGTTGGCGGCGGGGCCGGTCGTGATGTCGGGCATCGGGAAGGCGATGTAGGATTCGACGTCCTTGTCGGAGCCGTTGCGGAAGACATAGTCGACGGTCACCTTGTCCGGCGAGATAAAGAGGTCTTCGCTTTCCATGGAGACCTCAGTCGTCTGCACGTAGACGAGGCCGCCGGCTTTCAGTTCCGCCATCGTGTCGTTGGCGATCGCCGCCGGCGCGACAGCGACACTCGAAAGGAGAACCAGGAGAGCTTTCTTCATCGCGAGAATCCTTCTGCGTCGGGCTGGCCACAGTTAGCGACCGATTCCGGGAACGGTCAATGACCCGGACGATGGCACCAAAAAAAGCCCCTCGACGGAAGACGGAGAGGTGCTGCGGAACAAAAGGCTTGCCACGGCCTGCTTTGCGGGCCATGGACAGCCGCATGACCACAACCGATCCCCAACGCCTCGACCAGTTGCTGGTCGCCCTCGATATCGTCGCCAGCCGCTCGCGGGCGCGCGATGCGATCCAGCGCGGCACCGTCAAGGTCGACGGCAAGGTCGTCACCAAGCCGAGCCTTGTCTTTTCAACAGACGTGACGATCGAGATTGACGATCCGGCGCAGGACTATGTCTCTCGCGCGGCGCTGAAGCTCGTCGCCGGCCTCGATCATTTCGGTCTCGACCCATCGGGACAGGAATGCCTCGATGTCGGCGCCTCCACCGGCGGCTTCACCGAAGTGCTGCTGAAGCGGGGCGCTGCCCATGTGACGGCTATCGACGTCGGCCACGACCAGATGCACCCCCGCGTCGCCGCCGATCCCCGCGTCACCAATATCGAGGGGCTCAACGCCCGCTATCTCGAAAGCGAGGATATCGGCGACCGGCCGATCTCCTTCGTCGTTTCAGATGTCTCCTTCATCTCGCTGAAGCTCGCCCTGCCGCCGGCGCTCGACTTGGCGGAGCCGGGTAGCCACTGCCTGCTGCTGGTCAAGCCGCAGTTCGAGGCGGGGCGCGATGCGATCAGCAAGGCCGGCCTCTTGAAGGATCCGGCCTCGGCACCGGCGGTTGCCGCCGAACTCGAGCGCTGGCTCGTCGAGGACATCGGCTGGCAGAGCCTCGGTCTCATTGCCTCTCCGATCGCCGGCGGTGACGGCAACCAGGAATTCCTCCTCGCAGGGCGCAAACCATGAGCACCGAAACCGTCACCATCACCAGTCTCGGCGCCCAGGGCGACGGCATCGCCCACGGCTCCGCCGGCCCGATCTACGTGCCCTTTGCCCTTCCCGGCGAAACCGTCGCGATCGCGCGGGTGAAGAACCACGGCACGGTGATGTCGACCAGTGTCGCCTCGCCGGACCGCGTCCAGCCTGCCTGTCGCCATTTCGGCCCGGAAGGGGTGGGCGGCAGTTGCGGCGGCTGTTCGCTGCAGCATCTTGCGCGGCCGGCCTATGGCGCCTTCAAGCGCTCGCTGGTGATCGCGGCGCTGAAGTCGAAGGGCCTGGAGCCGGAGGTCGGCCCGCTCGTCGAGGCGGAGGCCGGAGAACGCCGGCGCGTCGTCTTCGCCGCCCGCCGCACGGAGAAGGGCCTGCTCGTCGGCTTCAACCAGGCCGAAAGCCATCACATCGTGCCGATCGAGGAATGTCCGGTCATTTCGGCCGGCATTTTCGCGCGGCTGGAGGCGGTGCGCACGATCGGCCTTGCTGCCGCGGGTGCCGATGCCTTCCGCATCACGGTGATCGAGAGCCTCACCGGCCTCGACGTCGCGATCGACGGCGTCAAACAGCTTTCAGACCGCCAGCGCCGCGACGTGACGGAGGCCGTGCTGAAGCTTCGCGGCATCGCCCGCGTCTCGGTCAATGGCGAGATCGTGATCGAGCCGCAGAAGCCGCTTCTCGATTTCTCCGGCATCAGGGTTGCTCCGCCGCCCGGCGCCTTCACCCAGGCGACGGTTGCCGCCGAGGAGGCGATGGCGAGGCTTGTGCTCGACCATGTCGGCAAGGCGAAGCGCGTCGCCGATCTCTTCGCCGGTGTCGGCACCTTCGCGCTGCGGCTCGCGCGTACCGCCCAGGTGCATGCCGTGGAATCCGACGAGAAGGCGCTGAAGGCGCTCGATCATGCCGGCCGCAACACGCAGGGTTTGAAGCCCGTTTCGGTCGAAAAGCGTGACCTCTTCCGCCGGCCGCTGATGGTCTCGGAACTGAAGACCTTCGACGCCGTCGTCTTCGACCCGCCCCGGGCCGGGGCGGAAGAGCAATGCAAGGAACTGGCCCGCTCGGCGGTGAAAAAGGTGGTGGCGGTGAGCTGCAATCCGCTGTCGCTCGCCCGCGATCTCGCAATTCTCGTCGGGGGCGGCTATGCGATCACCGGCGTGACCCCGATCGACCAGTTCCTCTGGACGCCGCATGTCGAGGTCGTCGCGACCCTCGTCAGGCGCTGACGGCAGCGCGGACATACGAGTCTCGAGGACTCGTCTGCGTCAGGAATGCCGCCAGACTTTCACGGCCGAGATCAGCAGGATCACGGCCAGCGTCGGCAGGAGCACGCCGTTCGGAACGATACCCAGCAGCAGGCCGCCGACGAAGGTACCGATGATCGACCCTGCCGCCATGACGAAAAGAAAAGCCTTGTTGCGGCCCAATACGGAAAAGCTCTGATCGCGGCTGTAACGCATGAAGCCGACGAGCATTGTCGGAAGACTGACCGCGAGGGACAGGCTTCCCGCGAGTTTGATATCGGCACCAAACAACAAGATCAGGCTCGGGATCAGCAACTCGCCTCCCGCCACGCCGAGCAGCGCCGCAACAATGCCGATGACGAAGCCCGCCACGACGCCGGCGACGAGTTGCGCCAGTCCCGTCAATACGGCATGCCCGGCCGTTGCGTCATGCCCGAGAACCAGCACGACGGCGATTGCAACGAGCATGCCCGCAATGACCCTGTGCAGTGTCTCGGATTTCAGGCGCATCGCCCAGCCAGCACCGAACCACGCACCGAGAAGGCTGCCGGCAAGCAGGTTGACGCCGATCGTCCAGTTGTCGGCAATCGTGCCGAAGGACACGGTTCCCGCACGGAATGGCAGGGCGGTTGCGACCACCACAAGGCTCATCGCCTTATTGAGAATAACCGCTTCCAGAGCCGCGAAGTTGAACACACCAATCAGCAGCGGCAGGCGAAACTCCGCGCCTCCAAGGCCGATCAAGCCTCCGAGGGTGCCGATGATGGCTCCCGCGCCAAAAGCGGCCGGACGGTTTCGGACGATCGATGTGTTGGCGGCGTCACTCATGACCCGAGATATATGCATAGATATTTCGTGATGGACAGAAGGCTGTGCCGCCAGGCAACCAGACGGAACCGTGTCGGACCTGGCCGGCTTAGGCGCCGTCACCGGTCGACCAGTTCCTCTGGACGCAGCATGTCGAGGTCTTCGCGACCTCGTCTGGCACTGATCCGGGCTTAGTAAGCGTAGAGCGTGCCGCTTCCGACCATGCCTGCGCAGCGGCAGCGGCCGCCGACGCGGCCCGGTCTTGCGGGGCAGGACCACTTGTCGTCGGTCTCGGCGCTCGCCGGTGGATCGATCACGCAGTAGAAGCGCTGCGGCCGCATTCCCGGAGGAGGCGCCGGCCTGCGGGACTCGCTGTTGATTGTTGCCGAACCTTCGTCCTGCACCATGTGAAGCAGGCCGTCCTCGGTTGCAAAGGGCCCCGAAACGGCGGTTCCCGCCGTCAGGACAAGAGCCAGGCACAGGATCATCGCGCGCATCGGTTATCCTCCAGCTGTGATGCTCGTTCTTTTAGCCGTCAGGAATTAAAGAAGCGCGAAGAGGCGAGAATGTGGTCTTGCCGACTGCCGGCAAGCAAACGGCACCGGCGGTGAACCGGTGCCGTCATGCGATTGCCTGCCGGATCGAACGGGTGTCGTCAGGCGGCGCGGCGAGAGCCCGCACGGTGAGGCTGGGCGGCCGTGTTCTCGATCCTGAACTGGGCGAGCAGTGTCGTCAGGGCCGCCGCTTCCGTGGCGAGGCCATGGCTTGCCGCGGTCTGTTCCTCGACCATGGCGGCGTTCTGCTGTGTGCCCTGGTCCATGGTGTTGACGGCGGTGTTGATCTCCTGGAGGCCGGTCGACTGCTCGCGTGTCGCCGTGACGATGGCGCTCACATGCCGGTTGATCTCCTGTACGTCGCGGACGATCACTTCGAGCGCCTGACCGGTCTGGTTGACCAGTTCGACGCCCGACTGGACCTGTTGCCCCGAAGCGCCGATCAGCTGCTTGATCTCCTTGGCGGCATTGGCCGAGCGCTGGGCGAGTTCGCGGACTTCCTGCGCGACGACGGCGAAGCCCTTGCCGGCATCACCCGCGCGCGCAGCCTCGACGCCGGCGTTGAGCGCCAGCAGGTTGGTCTGGAAGGCGATCTCGTCGATGACGCCGATGATGTTGGAAATCTCGCCGGCGGACTTCTCGATGCCGTGCATGGCTTCGACGGCCCGCTGGACGATCTCGCCGGATTTCTCGGCGCCGTTGCGGGCGCGGCCGACGAGCTGGCCGACCTCTTCCGCCCGATGGGCGCTGTCCTTAACGGTCGTCGTGATCTCCTCGAGCGCCGCGGCGGTTTCTTCGACGGAGGCAGCCTGTTGCTCCGTGCGCCGAGCCAGATTGTCGGCCGCTATACGGATCTCATTTGCGCCGCTGTCGATTGCCCGTGCGTTCAGGCCGACCGTGGCGAGAGCGTCGTGCAGCTTCCCGACGGAGGCGTTGAAGTCGACCCGCAGGCGGTCGAGGTCGCCGGCAAAGGGCGTGTCGATGCGATGGACGAGGTCGCCGTTGGCGAGATGGTCGAGGCCTTCGGCGAGCGAGAGCACGGCAAAGGAGACCTGCTCGGCTTCGCGCGCCTTCGTCGCTTCGCGCTCGCGGCGTTCTTCCTCGCTCAGGGTGCGGTTCCTGTCCGCTTCCTCGGTAAGACGGCTGCGTTCGATCGCGTTGTCGCGGAAGACGGCGACGGCCGCGGCCATTTGGCCGATCTCGTCGCGGCGGTCGGTGCCGGGAATCTCGGTCGAGACGTCGCCGCTCGCGAGCCGGCCCATGACGCCGGTCATGTCGACGACCGGACGCACGACGAGCTTGGAGAGCAGCGCTGCGAGGACGCCGATCATCGCGACGACGCCGATCAGCGTTGCAACAGCGGCGGCGGTGCGGAATTTGCTGATGCCGGCAAAGGCGAGGTCACGGTCGATCTGGACGCCGAGATACCAGTCGTCACGCGGCAGGCCCTTGATCGGCAGGAAGCTGACGAGAACGTTGGCGTCGGCGAAGGTGGTCTCGGTGATCTCCGCTCCGACCGTCGGGGTGTCGGTCGGGAAGGCATCCTTCAGCGTCTTGGTGACGAGGTCGGCGTCGCGATGGACGAGGATCGTGCCGTCCTGCTTGACGAGGAAAGCCGAACCCTTGCCGCCCATGTCGACAGAGTTGACCATGTCGACGAGGGACTTCAGCGAGAAGTCGGAGGCGGCGACACCATAGAGCTTGCCGTCCTTCTTCACCGGAACGGCGGCGCTGATGATGAGGTTGCCGGTCGAGGCATCGTTGTAGGGATCGGTGAGCACCATCCTGTCCGCCTTGACGGCGTCCTGGTACCACGGACGCTTGCGCGGGTCGTAGTCCGCCGGCAGCGGCTGGTCAGGAACGCTGGTGAAGACGCCCTGTTCGTCGCCGACATAGGTCGACATGAACTCGCGGATCAGCACCGGATTGTCGAAGGCGGCGGCGATGGCGGCGGCGTCCGGCGCCTTGGCGGCAGCATTGCCGGCGAGTTCCGTCAGCATGACGCGGGCGCTGAGCCAGTTGGAAATACTCTGCGAGGCCTGCAGACCCGAGGAGCCGATCTCGCTCTTGACAGCGGCACCGGTGGCGTCGCGCTGAAGGCTGTCGATATAGAAGGAGAAACCGGACAGGGCGGCGACGACCACGAGGGAGGCGACCACCAGGATCTTGGTCATCAGGTTCGAGCGCTTGCTCACAGGGGCATACCTCTTTCAAACGGCAAGCCCTTCCATGCGCTGTGGGATATTCTCCGTGGCCGCTGAGGCTTGCCCATCCGCATAGGGAAAGACGAAAAAAGCCATCATGGCGCGACTGCGGTCCACAGACCGCGATACCCCTTATATTCGAGGGGCCTTTAATGGGCCGTTAATCCCTGCCGATGGTCCGCCGGGCCCGTCGTCCTCAGCCTTTCGCCTTCAGGAAGGCCTCGAAGGCGGCGCGCCTTTGTTCTACGATTGCCGGAGATGTGTTCACGGAACGCCGAGAGGCGGGCTCGCCCGTCTCGTGCCGGCGAAGTACCCACACAGGACCGAGAGACGTTTCATGAGGCGGGTCGACAAGCTGAAGGCGGGCAAATTCGCCGTCGATGCCGATGTGGTCAGGCGGCTGATCGCAAGCCAGTTCCCGGCCTTTGCAGGGCTGGAGCCACGCGGGATCGCCGAGGATGGTTGGGACAACTGGACCTTCCGGCTCGGTGACGATCTGAAAGTGCGCCTGCCAAGTGCCGAGGGGTATGCCGGTCAGCCGGCCAAGGAGTATCGCTGGCTGCCCGTTCTGGCGCCGCAATTGCCGGTGCGCGTTCCGGCACCGGTCGCGCTCGGCGCGCCGGAACACGGTTATCCCTGGCAGTGGACCATCTACGAGTGGATCGACGATGAGCCCGTTCGGCGCGAAACCGTGCCGGATCTCGTCAGCTTCGCAACCGACCTCGCCGGCTTCCTGAAGGCGCTGCACGGGCTTGATGCCTCCGGTGGACCACCGCCGGGTGAGCACAACTTCTCTCGTGGGGGCGACGTGATCGAAGTCTATGGCGAAGAGGCGCGCCGGTCGCTGGCACAGGTGGCGGGAAGAATTGACCTCGCCGGGGCGTTGTCGATCCTCGACGCGGCGGAGCAGGTCCGCTTTTCGGGGCGCCCCTGCTGGCTGCACGGCGATATCGCAGTGGGCAACCTGCTGGTAGGGGACGGGCGCCTCTCCGCTGTCATCGATTTCGGCTCGGCGGCGGTCGGCGACCCGGCCTGCGATCTCGTAATCGCCTGGCTGTTCTTCGAGGGAGAGAGCAGGCGCACGTTTCGTGAAGCGATGATGGTCGACGAGGCCTCATGGGCCCGTGCCCGCGCCTGGGCACTGTGGAAGGCCGCCCTCGTCCTGGCATCGGGCGCGCCGACGCACCCGCATGAGTTTTCGCCCGCCGCGGTCATCGAGGCAGTCGTTCGCGAGCATCGGACGGCCGGCGGCTGAAAGCCCGGCAAGCGTCCGTCGGCGAGCTCCCCTCCGGTCAGCGTGCCTTCAGGAAGGCCTCGAAGGCGGCGCGGGCTTCGGCGCTCTTCAGCCGCTCGACGAAGAAGGCGAGTTCTTCCTCCATGCGCACGAGAAGTTCGCCGCGGTCGCCGCGGATGAGATCGCGGGCGATCCGCATCGCCTCCGGCGGCTTTGCTGCGATCGAGGCCGCGAGTTTCAGCGTTTCCGCCTCGACGGCCTCGGGCGCGACGACCTTCCAGATCAGTCCGGCAGCGCGTGCCTCTTCCGCCGAAAAGCCCTCGCTCGCGGCGAGCATCGCGAAAGCCCGCTGGTGGCCCATCATCCGCGGGGCGAGCAGGCTCGATCCCGCTTCCGGCACGAGTGCGAGGTCCACGAACGGCGTCCTAAACAGGCTGCGGTCGGAGGCGATCGTCATGTCGCAATGCATCTGGATCGTCGTGCCGATGCCGATCGCCAGCCCGTCGACGCCCGAGACGACGGGCTTCGACACGCTCCAGAGCGCCTTGAGGAAACCGAAGGCGGCCGGTTCGCCGACCGCACCGGCCATGGCGAAAGCGAGAAAGTCTGCCATGTCGTTTCCGGCGGAGAAGCAGCCCTCGGTGCCGAGAAAGGCGACGCAGCGGATCGCCGGATCGTCCTCGGCCGTGAGCAGGCCGTCGGTCATCTTCTGGTACATCGCCTGGGTAATGGCGTTCTTCTTCTCCGGCCGGTTGAACCGGATCACCAGCACGCCGGGATGGGCTTCGGGTCGCTCGATCAGAATGTGGTCGGTCATCTGGGTTTTCCTAGAGTGGCGGCGCTACCCTCCCCTTGAGGGGGAGGGTCGGAGCGAAGCTCCGGGGTGGGGTGATCAAAGACATTTACCTGCAACCTTGTGGGAGGAGTGTCACCCCCACCCGCCGCTCACGCGGCGACCTCCCCCTCGAGGGGGAGGTGTAACCTCAAGCAAACAGCACCCGCGCCGCCGTCAGGCTTGCCGCGCCGTTGATGACGCGGTCCTTGAGGGCTGCGGTTTCGGCGATCAGGTTTTCCGCGGCGAAGCGGCAGAGCGCGATGCGGGTGTCGCGGCCGTTCTCTTCGTCGGCAAGCCCGCCCTTGGCGAGATAGCAGCCGGTGAGGGCAAGGCCGAACAGCCGCTGGTATGGCGTGGCGCCGGAAAGAGCCGTCGCGGCATCGCCCTCGGCGAGACGGGCGAGCATCCATTCAGTCGCCTCCTCGAGATCGGCGAGGCTCGCCGAAAGCCGCTCGGCGGTCGCGCCGAGGCCGTCGAGGTTGGAGGCGCGGACCTGATCGGCGATCGCCTTCAGCTCGGCGATGAAGCCGCGGACGTGATCTCCGTTTGCGAGCGGCAGCTTGCGGGTGACGAGGTCGATCGCCTGGATGCCGTTGGTGCCTTCGTAGATCGGGGCGATGCGGGCGTCGCGCAGGTAGCGGGCCGCCCCCGTCTCCTCGATGAAGCCCATGCCGCCATGCACCTGGATGCCGAGCGAGGCGACATCGACGCCGGCATCGGTCGCGAAGCTCTTGGCGATCGGCGTCAGCAGGGCGGAGCGTTCCTGCCAGAAGGCGGCGTCGGCGCCCTCGGTGTGATGCGCCATGTCGATCGCATGAGCGCAGGAATAGCAGATCGCCCGCGAGCCTTGCGTCAGCGCCTTCATGGTGACGAGCATGCGGGCGACGTCCGGGTGCTCGATGATCGGCGACATGCCGGAGCCGGTCCAGCCGGGCGCTTTCCCTTGCGTGCGTTCCTTTGCGTAGTCGACCGCCTTCTGGGTCGCCGCCTCGCAGATTGCCACTCCCTGCATGCCGACGGCGAGGCGCGCATTGTTCATCATCGTGAACATGCAGGCGAGCCCCTTGTTCTCCTCGCCGACGAGGTAGCCGATCGCGCCCGGCTCACCGCCGAACTTGCCGTCGCCATAGATCATCGTGCAGGTCGGCGAGCCGTGGATGCCGAGCTTGTGCTCCAGCGAATGGCAGTGGAGGTCGTTGCGGGGCCCAAGCGAGCCGTCGTCGTTGACGAGGAATTTCGGCACGAGGAAGAGCGAGATGCCGCGGGTGCCGGCCGGTGCGTCGGGCAGGCGGGCCAGCACCAGATGGACGATGTTGTCCGTCACCTCGTGTTCGCCCCAGGTGATGAAGATCTTCTGGCCGAAGATGCGGTAGGTGCCGTCGTCGCGGCGTTCGGCGCGGCTCTTCATGACGCCGAGATCGGACCCGGCATGCGGTTCCGTGAGGTTCATCGAGGCGGTCCATTCGCCCGACACCATCTTGTGCAGGAATTTCTCCTTCAGCGCCGCGCTGCCGTGGGCGGCAAGGGCCTCCGAGGCGCCCATGGTGAGCGTCGGCCCGAGTGCGAAGGCCATCGAGCCGGAATTCCACATTTCAAGTGCGGCGACATTGAGCATATGGGGAAGCGCCTGGCCGCCGAATTCTTCCGGGGCGACGAGCGCGTTCCAGCCGCCTTCGGTCCATTGGCGATAGAGGTCGGCCCAGCCGTCCGGCACGATGACCTTGCCGTCGACAAGCCGCGCGCCCTGCCGGTCGCCGATCTCGGCAAGCGGCGCCACCTCGTCGCTCGCAAAGCGCCCGGCTTCGGACAGGATCGCGTCCACCAGATCGTCGCTGAGGTCTCCGAGACGCCCCTCGTCGATCGCCTTCGAAAGGCCCGCCACATGCTTCAGGGTGAATGCGATCTCGTCTACCGGCGCCTTGTACATGCGCATGCTCCTCCTGCTGACGTCCCTCGTGTCCGCGGCCGGTCCTCCGGGCCTGATGCGGAAATGGTGTCCATTGGCTAATTGATTTTTACGTAAACGTCAAACCGTTTTGCAGGGGCCCGGGAGAGTGGGAAAGAACCGCAAACGCGGCCGATCGTCCTCCCTTCAAAGGGGAGATCGGACCTAGGCGATGCCGCTCGGCGGGAGAACTCACGTCAGGAAGAATTTTTCGCGATCTTGCCATGGTGAGGTGAATTTTGGAATCGCATACTACGTCTTCGTTTGCCCGGAAACGATCGGCGATCTACTTGCAGGTCGAAGGAGATCGACGATGCAGATCAAGGAAACGCCCGATATGTGGGTTCTGCGCCTGTGCAGGCGCTTGCGCATCCCCGAAATCAGGCAGGCCGCGGCCGAATGTGCGCCATTGATCGAGCAACAGATCGAGGAGGTCGGCCTGACGGTGGACGGTCCCTGGCTCTTTGTCTCGCACAACCTGCCGAAGGACGGGAAGACGCCGTTCGACTGGGAGATATGCCGGCCTGTCGCAAGGCCCGCGGCCTATGGCGGGTCGATCGAACTCTGCCACTTCGAGCCGATCATCGTTGCTGCCGGCGTTCATCAGGGTTCCCTGCGGACCCTGTTCACGCAAGGATATGCACCGCTTGTTGCCGAGATCGAGATGTCGCGCCATCATTTTTCCGGCGAGAGCCGCGAGGTCTATCACGACTGGCGAGGGCCGGGCGCGCCCTACCACCGGATCGAGATCCAGTTCGGATTGTCGCGCTGACCGTCTGCCGGCGGCGGCGAACTGCAAGGCTCTCGCGGCCGAAAGAAAACCCCCGAAGGCAAGACCTTCGGGGGCGCGTATTCGAACCCGATGCTGAGCGGGGCCGGCTCAGAACTCTTCCCAGTCGTCGACGGCAAGCGCGGTGTTGCCGCGTACCGGAGCGGCCTTGGGCGCAGGTGCGGCCAGCGGGCGCGCTGCCGGCCGTGCCGCCGGGGCGGCGGCCATTGCCGGGCGCTGTGCTGTGGAGACTGCGCGTCCGCCGGCTGCGAGCCGGAACTGACTGATCAGTTCCCGCAGCTTCGCCGTTTCCATGGCGAGGCTCGAGCTTGCAGCGGTCGACTGTTCGACCATGGCGGCGTTCTGCTGCGTCGTCTGGTCCATCGAGTTGACGGCGGTGTTGACCTCGGCAAGACCGATCGACTGTTCCTTTGCGGCGGTCGCAATCGAATCCATGTGCTGGTTCATCTCGGTGATGAAGCCGCTGATCGCCTGCAGCGCCACGCCGGTGTCGCGCACCAGCTTCACGCCGTTCTCCACCTCTTCTGAGGAGTTGTGGATGAGACCCTTGATCTCGCGGGCGGCCTGGGCGGAGCGCTGGGCCAGCTCGCGAACCTCCTGGGCGACGACCGCAAAGCCCTTGCCGGCCTCGCCGGCACGCGCCGCTTCGACGCCGGCATTGAGCGCCAGCAGGTTCGTCTGGAAGGCGATCTCGTCGATGACGCCGATGATGTTGGAGATCTGTTGTGACGACCCTTCGATGCGCCGCATCGCTTCTTCGGCGCTGGCGACGACGCCGGCCGATTTCGCCGCACCCTGGTTCGCCTGGGTGGCGACGGTGCGGGCGTCTTCGGTGCGCCGGGTCGAGGAGTTGACGTTGGCGGTGATCTCGTCGAGGGCGGCGGCGGTCTCTTCGAGCGAGGCGGCCTGCTGCTCCGTGCGCCTGGAGAGGTTCTCCGCGGCGGTCGCCATCTCGCGGGCGCCGCTGTCCATGGTCGAAACGCTGTCCTGAATGACCTGCAGCGTCGAGGAAAGCTGCTGGACGGACTGGTTGAAGTCGCGGCGCAGTTCCTCGAAATCGGCGGCGAAGGCTTCGTCGAGCTGGAAAGAGAGGTCGCCGGAGGCGAGCCGCTTCAGGCCGGCGGCGAGGCCGGAGGTCGCAATCCGCATGCGTTCGGCGGCTTCCGCCTCGGCGCGCTGCTGGTCGGCGACGCGGTCGAGTTCGGCCTGACGGCGGTTCTGTTCGGCCTCGGCTTCGAGGCGCTTGTTGGCGATGGCTGCCTGACGGAAGATTTCGACCGCGCCCGCCATCTCGCCGACTTCGTCGGTGCGGCCGGCGTAGGGGATCGGCGCGTCGGTATCACCCCCGGCGAGGCCGCGCATCGAGCGGGTGATGCGTTGGATCGGGTTGGCGACGCCGGTGACGGTGAACAGCATGGCCGCGCCGGCGACGACGAAGGCGAGCGCGCTCACCGAGGCGATCAGGACCTGCATGAAGTCGAACTCGGCCTTGATGTCGTTATGCACCACGTCCGCCTCTTCGACATAGTAATCGACCAGTGTATCGATCGCCTGGTCGCTGGCGTCGCCGTACTTCTGCAATTCGTCGGAGAAGGCGGCTTTGGCTTCGTCCTTCTTGTTCTCGCGGGAAAGCGCCAGCATCTTTTCGCCGTGCTGGACATAGGCATCGAGGGTTTTCGTCACCTCGCCGATCAGCTTCTGCTCTTCGGTCCCACTGATGAACTGTTCGTTCTGCTTGCGGATCAGCTCACGCTGGAAATCCACATAGGTCTTGATGTCCTTTTCGACGGCGGCCATGGCTTCCGGCGTGACGTTCATGATGTGCCGGGCATAGGCGAGCCGGATGTCGACCATGCCCTTGTCCATCAGCCGCACCTGGTTGGTCGAGGGCAGCACCCGGTCGGCAATCTCGCTTGCGCGATCGAAAATACTGGAGACGCCGGAGATGGCAACAAAAGCGAGGCCGCCTGTAATGACGGCGATCGACGCCAGGCTGAGGATCAGCGAGGTCTTGACGGTAGGGCGCTTCATGGAAATTCCTTCTGAAAATACGGCTCCGTGCGCCGGGGACGACGGCATACGGAGATGGCAGTGATCGGAAAACATGATCGGCCGGAAGCGGCTTTCGGGGGCGGCTTCCGACAGGCGACGGCCGGCGCGGGGCCACTTCATCTCGCCCGCCTCGCAAAATTGCGAGGCAATGCTGTTCTGCAATAGAATGGTTGAAAAGCCCTTAACTTGGGTTGAATCGATAAACCAAACTGCACGCAGAAGGTTTTCCGAAAATCAGTCTTGCGCCATCGTAACTGCTAAATCCAGAAGTGCTTATATAGTATCTTCTGAACCAGTATCAGGCAGGGGAAAAGCCCATCATCAGGAAGGTTTGTCGCCGATAGACGCGGAAATACTGGAAACCGGCAAGTGATATTGCAGGCAAGCACAAGCGTCTCCCGTCCGCGGACGGAAGTCTTGATATCCGTCGGGTGCCGATGTGTTATTCGCGGTCGAGAGGCTCGGTGCCCTGCGGCTTGCCGGCGCGGTCGAGGCGGATCTTCTCGATGCGGTTTTCGGCGGCGGCCAGCAGCGTTTCGCAATGCTTCTTCAACTGTTCGCCGCGCTCGTAGATGGCGATCGACTCGTCAAGCGCCACGTCGCCACGCTCCAGCCGCGCCACGATGCTCTCCAGTTCGGCGACGGCCTTCTCGAACGAATAGCCGGAAAGATCGGCCTGGGGGGCGCTTTCGGTCATGCTCAACCCTTCATCAGTCTCATGATATGCATGCCCGCCGATTCGGCGAGGCCTTCCAGATCATAGCCGCCTTCGAGAAGGCTGACGACCCGGTTATGGCTGAATTTGTCCGCCACTTCCATCACCCGCCCCGTCGCCCAGTCGAAATCTTCACCGACGAGATTAAGTTGCGCCAGCGGGTCGCGGTGGTGCGCGTCGAAGCCGGCGGAGATCAGGACGAGGTCGGGGCGGAAGTTTTCGAGTGCCGGCAGGACGCGCGCCTTGAACGCCTCGCGGAAGTGTTCGCTGCTGGTGTTCGGCGAGAGAGGCGCATTGACGATGTTGCCGAAGGCGCCGGTCTCTTCCTTCTTGCCGGTGCCGGGATAGAGCGGCATCTGGTGCGTCGAACAGAAGAGCACGGAGCGCTCGTCCCAGAAGATGTCCTGCGTGCCGTTGCCGTGATGCACGTCCCAGTCGACGATCGCCACCCGCTCGACGCCGTGATGGCGCATCGCGTGGCGGGCGGCGATGGCGATCGTGTTGAACAGGCAGAAGCCCATGGCCTTCGCCTTTTCGGCATGATGGCCCGGCGGACGGCAGGCGACGAAGGCATTGGCGATCTCACGTGCCATCACGGCGTCGACGGCGGCCATCGCGCCGCCGATCGCCGTCAGCGCCGCCTGCAGGCTCTTCGGTGAGACATAGGTGTCGGTCTCGATCCGGTTGATCTCGCCCTCTTCCTCCGGGATCTGCCGCATCACCGAAAAGAGGTGTTCCTCCGGATGGGCGAGCAGCACCGCATCCTCGTTCGCCTGCGGCGCCTGCTTCCGCTGCAGCGGCGCGAAGGCGGGATGTTCGAGCGCGATGTTGATCGAGCGCAACCGGTCCGGCCGCTCCGGATGGCCGGGCGGCGTCAGGTGCTCCAGAAAAACCGGGTGCTCGTAGAGGCGTGTGGTCATGGTCGTCCCCGGGTCAGATGATGTTCTCGGCCGGTCGGCCCGAAGTAACCTTCTTCGTCTTCGCGGGCCATTCTATGACCCCGCGGCGAGGTGCGCCACCACTCCGCCGAACCGATTGACAACTGTCAACAGAAGCCGTCGTTCCCGCCGCTCCTTGTTCTTCCTCGTCGAATGAACGTATAAATGCCCTGGCATGAGGGAGAGGGCAGGCAGGCCATGGACGACATCGCGCGCGTCGAAGTGACGGAAATCATCGTTCCCTATCGCGACATCGATATGACGGGGCGGATGCACAATGCCGCCTACCTCGCCCATGCCGAGACCGCGCTCAGCCACTTCTGGCGCTATCGCCCGCCGCTCGAGGACGAGCCGCACTTCCAGCCGACCAAGATCGAAATCCGCCTGCACCAACCGCTGCATCTCGACGACCGGGTGAAGCTCACGGTTCGCGTCGACAAGATCGGCATGAAATCGGTCGGCTTCGACATCCTCATCCAGCGCGAGGCGACACTCGCGGCGGAGGTCGAGATCGTCTGGGCGGCGACCGGCAGGGATGACGATGAGCCGGTCACTCTGCCCGAGACCCTGCGCGACTGGCTCTACAGCTACCTGCCGTGAGGTGAGCGGCAGCCGCCGCGCTCACGCTCCCGTCACGCGCCAGATGACGTCGCCGACATCGTCCGCGACCAGCAGCGAACCGTCCGGCCCGATGGTCACGCCGACAGGACGGCCGTAGGAGAATTTCTCGTCAGGCGAGAGGAAGCCTGTCAGGATGTCGCGCGGCGGGCCGGAAGGCTTGCCGTTCTCGAAGGGCACGAAGATCACCCGGTAGCCGGAGAGCGTCGAGCGGTTCCACGAGCCGTGCTGGCCGACCACCATGCCGTCGGGAAAGCCGGGCAGGGTGCCTGCCGGCAGCCAGCAGAGGCCGAGCGAGGCGGTATGGCCGCCGAGCGCGTAATCGGGCTGGATGGCCGTTGCGACGAGGCCGGGCGCCTGCGGCACGCGGTCGTCGACCGTCTGGCCCCAGTAGCAATAGGGCCAGCCGTAGAAGCCACCGTCCTTCACCGAGGTCAGGTAGTCGGGCGGCGTCTCGTCGCCGAGCCCGTCGCGCTCGTTGACCACCGTCCAGAGTGCGCCCGTGGTCGGCTCGAAGGCGAGGCCTACGGGGTTGCGCAAGCCGCCGGCGAAGATCCGGCTCTTCTCCGTCTTGAGGTCGATCTCGTAGATGCAGGCACGGCCTTCTTCCGCCGCGAAGCCGTGTTCGGCGATGTTGCTCAGCGAGCCGACGCCGACATAGAGCTTGCTGCCGTCCTGGCTCGCAAGCACGCTGCGGGTCCAGTGGCCGGCCGGCTTGAAGTCGGCGATCTTGCGGCCCTGCGCCGCGATTTGGGTGGCGCCGTCGGTATAGGGAAAGGCCATCAGCCCGTCGGTATTGCCGACATAGAAGGTCCCTTCGAGCAGTGCCATGCCGAAGGGGTGGTTGAGCCCCTCCATGAAGGCGTGGCGGACCTCCGCGGTGCCGTCACCGTCATTGTCGCGCAGGAGCGTGATGCGGTTCGGGCTGTCGCCGACGGCTGCCGCCCGCTTCATCGTCGCATACATCGCGTAGTCGAACGGCGTGCGCATGCGCCCGCCGTCGACGCCGAGCGCTTCCGAGGTGAGCACGTCGCCGTTCGGCAGCACGTAGATCCAGCGCGGGTGCTTGAGCCCCTTGGCGAAGGCATTGACCTTCAGTCCCGGCGCGGCCGTCGGCGTGTGGCCTTCGGTCCAGCCCCTGGCGGTCGGCATCTTGAGGGTGGGGATGCGCTGCGGTTTTGCTTCCGGGATGATCGGCGCGCCGCCGAGGGCCGGCTTGCCGTTACCTGCACCGCCCCGGCGCATGAGGATCATCGCGGCCCCGATCAGGGCGACGAACCGGCCGAACAGTCCCAACATGCCTGCACTCCTCTTCGAAATATCCTGCGGCACCATAGCCGAAGCGCTTGCGGCACGGAACTGACCAAGCGCAAATTCTCCCGAGAAAACAGGAGCCTTCACTCTTCCGTGGCAAGCCGTGGCTTCACATGGGTCTCCGACCAGACCCACAGGGCCTTGAGGAGTGGTTCGAGCGTCATGCCGAACGGCGTCATCGAATATTCGACCTTCGGCGGCACTTCCGGATAGACGGTGCGGGCGATCACGCCGTCGGCCTCGAGTTCCCGGAGCTGGTTCGTCAGCATCCGCTGGGTGAGCCCCGGCAGCAGCCGGCCGAGTTCGTTGAAGCGCTTGGTGCCGTCCATGATGTGGAACAGCAGGACCACCTTCCACTTGCCGCTGATGATGTCCATCGCCGCTTCCACCGGGCAGTTGCCGTAGATCTTGTGGCGCTGCTTGCGCATGTCTTTTCCTCTTCCGTGCACACAAATGGCGCCGTAACGGTGCTATTTGTGCGTACTGGCGCAATTTTTCCGATCGGGTAAGGCTGCCGACATCAACCCCGAACGAGGAGAAATCTGATGTCCGAAACCACCCCCGAAATCCATCCGGTGATCGATCTCGAAAAGGCGGCCCTTGCCCGCTGGTGCAACGGCGATCCTTCCGGCTTTCTCGAAATCTCCGCGCCGGAGGTCGTCTATTTCGATCCCTTCCTCGACAAGCGCATCGACGGGCTCGCGGCACTCACCGGCTATTACGAGACTATCCGCGGCAAGATCTTTGCGGCGCGCTACGAGATGATCGAGCCGAAGGTGATCGAAATCGGCGACGCGGCGGTGCTGACCTTCCGCTTCCTCTCCCATGCCGGCAGCGAAGGCGCACGGATGCACTGGTATTGCACCGAGGTCTATCGCCGGCAGGCCGACGGCGCATGGCGGATCGTCGCCACCCACTGGTCGTTGATTTCGGATCATGCCGCGGGCGTCGGCTGAGCGACGGCTGGGAAGGGGCCGCGGGTGATCGCCCGCGGCCGCGCAGATCTCAGGCGCGGTGCGGCAAGAGCGGATAGCCGACCATCACGGCGCGGCCGGCAAGCGCTGCGATCGCCGCCTTGATGAGGTCGCCGGGAATGAAGGCGAGCGAACCCATGAAGGCCTTGGAGAGGCCGAGCCCGGCGCCGAAGGCGAGATAGCCGACGCCGAAGAGATAGACGACGACGATGCCGCCGATGACCGAGGCGGCGAAGAAGCCGAGCGTCTGCGGCAGGGCCTCCATCGCGGGCTTGCCGAAGCGTTCGGCGATCTGGCCGGTGACATAGGCGCCCGGCACCCAGCCGATCAGGAAGCCGACGGTCGGGCCGGCGAAGACGGCAAGGCCGCCGCGCCCGCCGGAAAGCACCGGCAGGCCGATCGCCACCAGGATGATGACGAGAACCGGCGCCAGCGCCCCGCGCTTTGCCCCGAGGATGACGCCGGCGAGCATGACGCCGAGCGTCTGGGCCGAAATCGGCACGTTGAACGGCAGCATGATCGGCGGCACGAGGCCGAGCACGACGATGATCGCGGCAAAGAGCGCAACGAGAACGAGATCGCGGGTATTCATGGCAGCCTCCTTGGGAAATCCCCTGCTTTTCTGCTCATTGACCCGAATTCCCCTGGCGTCAATGGCCGCGGCGATGCTGTCCGCATCCTTGAGCGTCTGGATGACCAGCGGGCCGAGCAGGGTGGAGGGCCGGACCGCAAGTCCGCGGGCGGCGTGTGCCTCGCGGATCGCCTGGTAGCGCGCGAGGATTTCCGGCACGAAGCGGATGACGAGGCCGACGGCAAGCCCGATGTCGGACGCCTTGACGAGCCCCGCCCTTTCGAGCGGCCGGGCGGCGGCGGCGATCGTGTCGATGAAATCGGAAATGCCGGTCGTCGCGGTGACGGCCGCCGCCATCAGCACGAGCGCCGAGAGCCGCAGCAGCGTCAGCAGCGCTTCATCGGCGGAATTGACAATGAGATTGAAGAGCGCCACCACCGCCACGGTCAGGAGGATCGGCAGCAGCGGCCGCATGGCCGACCGCAACGGCTGGCCGAGGCCGAAATAGACAAAGGCGGCGAGAACGAGCGCTGCCCCCGGAACCACGGGGCTGCGGGTTGCGAACACCGCCACCGCGAAGACCGCGAGCGCGGTCAGCTTGATCGCGGGCTTTAGCCGGTGCAGCCAGGTGTCGCCGGCGACATAGAGACTCCTCATCGAAGCGCGATCTCCCGGTAGAGGCCGATCGCCTCGTCCGCCGGACCGTCGAAGACGAGCCTCGCCCGGTCGAAGACCAGCACGCGCGGAAAATCGGCGACCAGCGAGAGATCGTGGCTGATGACGATGGCGTTTTCCTCGAGCCCGCGGATCGCGGTTTCGACCAGCGCCCGGTTCTTGAGGTCGAGCTGGTTGGTCGGCTCATCGAAGATGACGATCTCGGGCCGCATCACCATCACCGCCGCGAGCGCGGCCAATTGCACCTCGCCGCCGGAGAGTTCGTGCGGCCGGCGGTCGGCGAGTTCGGTCAGCGAAAAGCGGTCGAGCACCGCGTTCACCGCCCGGTCGAGCGCCTCGCCCTTCACCCCGCGGCTCTTCGGCCCGAAGGCGATGTCGTCGCGGATGATCGGCAGGATGATCTGGTTTGCCGGGTTCTGGAAGATGAAGCCGACGCGGGCGAGCACCGCCTTCGCGTCATCGACCGTGTCGAGCCCGTCGACGGTCACCTTGCCGGCGCTCGGTTTGATAAGCCCGTTGATCAGCCGCGCGAAGGTGGTCTTGCCGGAGCCGTTGAGCCCGATCACGCCGATGCGGCGCTCGCTGAGCGAAAGGCTGAGCGGCTCCAGCGCCACGCGGTCACCGTAACGCACTTCGGCCCGGTCGAATGTGATCTGCAATGCCTGTCCCCGTCCTTCTTCGCGCCCTCTATAGACCGGAGCGGAGGTGAGGGGAATATGCGACCCTGCAGGGAGCTTGTGCGATGCCCCTCATCCCCTGACGGCAGGGCAATTGCATACGGATTTTGAGCGGCGCATGAAGCGGTCTCCCTCTTTGTGGGGGAGATGTCGGCGAAGCCGACAGAGGGGGCCCCGATCTTGACGCCTGCAGTAACCCACCCCCAACCACCGTCATGCCGGGCTCGACCCGGCATCCAGTCGCGCGATGTCCATCGCGCGGGGAGACGTCTTCGCCTTCTTCGAGATGCATTCTTTCGGCTCGCCGACGCTCGCCGGCTGGATGCCGGATCAGGTCCGGCATGACGGATGCGACGGATGCGCCGCCCTCTCCCCTTGAGGGCAGGGCAATTTCGCCGCCCATGCGGGGAGAGGGCCAGGGTGAGGGGGCAGTCCCAGGCACCAGCAGACAACTGCAACAACTCGATCCACCCATTGAACATACCAAGAACATTCGCTAGCTTGCCGTGCATGGCGATTCCGATCAGCAACCGGCAGGCACGGCGTATCTTCCTCGAACGGCAGGGGCTGTCGCGGCCGCCGAACCGCATGCTCGGAAAGGACGGGCTCTACGAGCTGATCCACGACCTCGGCTTCGTCCAGGTCGACAGCATCGCGACGGTGGAGCGCGCCCATCACCAGATCCTGTTTTCCCGCAATCAGACTTACCGGCCGGAGCACCTGACAGCGCTTCTCGAAAAGGACCGCGCGCTCTTCGAGCACTGGACGCACGACGCGTCGATCATCCCCTCCGCCTTCTTTCCCTACTGGAAGCACCGGTTCGCCCGCCGCGAGGGCCATATCCGCGAGAACTGGCGCAAATGGCAGGGGGAGGGCTTCGACCAGGCCTTCGAGGAGACCTACGAGCGCATCCGCGAGACCGGCCCGGTGATGGCCCGGGACGTGAAGGCCGAAGATCACAAGTCCGGCGGCTGGTGGAACTGGCACCCCTCGAAGACGGCGCTCGAATTCCTCTGGCACACCGGCAAGCTCGCGATTTCCGCGCGGGAGAATTTCCAGAAGGTCTACGACCTCGCCGAACGGGTGATCCCGTCCGAACATTTTTCCGCCGAGGTCGACCACGACGCCTTCATCGACTGGGCCTGCCGCGGCGCGCTTGCGCGGCTCGGCTTCGCCACCCATGGCGAGATCGCCGCCTTCTTCGACCTCGTCACCCCGCAGGAGGCGAAGGCCTGGGTGGAAGCACACCGCGACGAGCTTACGGAAGTCTCGCTCGAAACGGTGGACGGCAAGCCGCGCGCCTCCTTCGCCCTTGCCGAGAGCCTGCCGGCACTCCTCGACCCGCCCGAGCCGCCGGCCCGCATCCGGACGCTCAGCCCCTTCGACCCGCTGATCCGCGACCGCAACCGCACCGAACGCCTCTTCGGCTTCTTCTACCGCATCGAGATCTTCGTGCCCGAGCCGAAGCGCGAATACGGCTACTACGTCTTCCCGCTCCTCGAAGCCGACCGGCTCGTCGGCCGCATCGACATGAAGGCCGACCGCAAGACCGGCGTGCTGGCCGTCAAGCGTCTCTGGTGGGAGCCGGGCGTCAAACCCTCCGCCGGGCGGCTGGAGCGGCTGGAGGCCGAGCTTTCCCGCATCGCCAAGTTCGCCGGCGTGGAGAAGGTGGAATATGGCGAGGGGTGGCTGGGGTGAGGGGCTATGAAGTGGGAGGCGTGAGGAGGTAAGCTACGCTTGGCCGCTTTGCGCCAATTGTGAACGGCGGCCCTAGAAAAAAGAACCGGACCGCTGAAGCTGCGGCACAACTGATTGGAATTTTCACCGTACTGGTCGCGACGACTCAAGACGATTGGTCATGACTTCGGCAGATACGGATGAGGCAATGGAATGCAGTTGTCGCGAACTTGCTGACTATTTCCTCCTTCGTTCACGCGCCAAGGCCGCCCGTCGCTGTTTTCGATTTCCGCCTCCACCACCCCCAAACTGCTTGATCTTCGGAAACTCAGCCCCCGATATCTCCGCTCCTTCATTTCGCCCATGATTCCAAGGGCGTTACAGTCGTCCCGATTTTCCCTCTTATCGTGATCGGTCCACTCCATCTGAGCGGCATATACGATGTCTTCCGACGCACCTCTGCCTTGATCGGGCGGCTCCATAGCAATGCCTATTACGCGCTTGAGGTGAGAGTGCTTCATCAACAGAGCTTGCGCGTAAGTCTGGAGATAGAAAGTCCGCATTTCCCGGTATCTTTCATAGCCTCCATGATCGTCCATCCAATCAAGGTATTTTAGGGTCAGGAAGAAAAAGCCTGTCTCACTCTCCTTCGAATTTGGCGGACCCAGCATCGCGCGAAAGAACACTTGCTGCTTTCGGCCGATTTCAAGTGCACCAAGGATTGCCTCGCTGTGACCACGACGGACATAGCGCCTCTGTAAGGCCATATAGCGAACCGCCAATTCGCTGTTAGTCAAAGAATATGAGTACCCCGGCAGCACGATGGATGTTCCACCCAGCATGTGGTCCGTGAACGTCTCGATCAAATTATCCCAAGCGTAGGAAACCCTGTCAGCTTCCTTCTTCGCGAGATATTGAGGATTGGATATGTAGCGCGACCAGTTCCCTGCACCGATCACAACGGATTTGATCTCGTCCCAGCTATGTCCCTTTGGCGGCGTGAAATCGTGATCGCCGTGTACGTCTATTCTGATCGCGTAGTAGGCAACGAGGTCTTCCTCCCCATGTGCTTCTTCTAGTCTACCTGAACGAATGAAGGCCGCTCGCTTATCGAGATACTCGGTAAAGTCCGAGATGGTGTCGAGCTCGCCCATGACAATATCGAGAGACGCTTCATCAAACACATGAACGAAGTCTCCTTCGGGATCGAGATCACCGAT
The DNA here is from genome assembly GCF_014126615.1 of Ciceribacter thiooxidans. NCBI lineage: Bacteria > Pseudomonadati > Pseudomonadota > Alphaproteobacteria > Hyphomicrobiales > Rhizobiaceae > Ciceribacter > Ciceribacter thiooxidans. Next base: position 2,602,295 of record NZ_CP059896.1, on the reverse strand, counting down.
AGCAAATGGCATATACTCCGCCGCCTTAGGGTCGACGTGATCCTGCCCTTTGAGGTTAGGCTTGATAACAAACGTGCCAAGCCCACCTTCGAAATATCTGCGGCATGCCTCCTTAGCGCCTCGGGCGACAATAATTCTGTGCACCCGCCGCCGATCGGGCTCAGGGAAAGCGAGTGGAAACGGGACGTCGCATAGCTTGTCCAAAAAAATGCGATCAGGAAATTCATTTATCCACCTCTCAGCTCCTTTGAGTTGAGTAGCTGCGTCGAATACCGCACGTCGACACCAGCGCGGCCACGCGACATCTACTGGCTTATCCGTCCAGCTAATGTCCTTTTCAGAGAATATGAGAATGTGCGGGTCACAGACTACGAGGGTAATCCTCCCCGTTTTAACGGGGTTCAGCGGTAGAATTCACGCGGCCATTTTCAGTTTCTGAGCGGGTGTGATGCCGCCAATGCCCATGTTGGGCCGTTCGTGGTTATATGTCCAAAGCCACTCTGTGGCGATCTCTTGCACCTCCGTTATGCTGTCAAAAATATACAGATCAAGCCATTCGTGCCGGACCGTTCGATTGTAGCGCTCGACATAGGCGTTCTGCTGCGGCTTGCCGGGCTGGATGTAATTCAATGCGATTCCCTGTGTTTCTGCCCATTCGATGAGCGTCGAACTGACATATTCCGGGCCGTTATCAACCCTGATCGACAGCGGCTTTCCCCGCCATTCGATGATCTGGTTGAGACTGCGCACGACCCGTTCGGCGGGTAGCGAGAAGTCGACCTCGATGCCCAGACCTTCACGGTTGAAGTCATCCAGCACATTCAAGAGCCTGAACTGGCGGCCGTCTGCCAGGCGGTCCGCCATGAAGTCCATCGACCAGACCATATTCGGCGCATCCGGCACCGCCAGTTCATCCGGCTTCTCCCGCTTCAACCGCCGACGAGGCTTGATCCTGAGGTTCAGTTCAAGCTCCCGGTAGATGCGGTAGACACGCTTATGGTTCCAGCGATGTCCCTGGACATTGCGCAGGTGAAGGTAGCACAGGCCGAAACCCCACGTCTTCTTCACCTTCACAAGCCCAAGCAACAGATCGGCGATCCGTTCGTTGTCGGCATTGCGCTGAGGGCTATACCGATAACAGGTCTCGCTGACGCCAAACGTCCTGCATGCCAGCGCTATGCTCACACCGCCTTGCGCCACTGCTTTCTCGGCCAGCTCCCGGCGCTGAGATGGCCGCGTTATTTTTTTCCGAGAGCCTCCTTCAGCAGATCGGCCTGCATGCTCAAGTCCGCATACATCCGTTTCAATCGTCGGTTCTCTTCCTCAAGAGCCTTCATCTGGCTCATCATCGAGGCGTCCATGCCGCCATACTTCGCACGCCATTTGTAAAAACTGGCGGTGCTGATGCCATGCTCCCTGCAAAGGTCAGGCACCGGCATTCCACCTTCCGCCTGGCGCAACACGGCCATGATCTGGGCTTCGCTAAATCGGCTCTTCTTCATCGAAATCTCCTCGAGCATCTTGCCGAGAAAATTCTACTTTTAAAGCCCTTTATTCACGGGGAGGATTACCCGAGGAGATCACAAATTTCCTTGCCATCACCTGCGCCTCCGAGCTTCTGCGAACGATATGGATTGGGGTATGACCAGAGGTTAAGAAAGGTTCGATCGGCCAGTCTAGCCAAATACCTTTCGGATTCTGTAGAACCCTCCGATCTAACGATAGGAGGCCGTAGTTGCTCGAAGTATTCCGCAATATTTTCCGGACGCTTCACCATCATCGTTGGAAATGTAATTCAACTGATCTTTAAGCGGAAGCGGTCACCGCTGGTCGCCACCAAAACGGAGACCTCATGCACAGAAATCAGGTGAAACAGTCCACAATAGTCTATAGATCATACTCTGTGGATCATAGATCAAAGCTAAATGGTCCCCGGCGAATTCATTCCTTGCCGTCTATTTCAATCGCATGGATTCGGCAGACAGACTTAAGCCATGCCTCAACGGCTGCCATAAGCAGCCCGAAATAAGGGGAACTGCGCGACGACCGTCCCAGGCAGACAGCAACCCCACGCCTCGGCCCAACCGCGAGCCCTCACCCCCTCACACAATCTCCGTCCCGCTGATCCGGATCCCAAACCCTTCGAGCCCGACATAGTGCCGTTCGCGTGAGGCAAAGAGGCGGATCGAGGTGACGCCCAGGTCTTTGAGGATCTGTGCGCCGAGGCCGATTTCCAGCCATTCGCTTTCGCGGGCCTGCGCCTGTTCGTGCGCCTCGCGGTCGTGGTGGCCGGCGCGTGCGGTGGTCGAGACGCCGACGCCGACGGAGCCTTCGCGCAGGTAGACGATGACGCCGCGGCCCTTTTCGGCGATCTTCTTCATGATGTCGTCGATCTGGCGGTCCTTGCCGAACACGTCCTGGCCGACATGTTCGAGATGCAGGCGCACCGGAATGTCGACGCCGTCGCGGATGTCGCCGAAGACGACGGCGAGGTGCTGCATCGGGTCCCAGGGCAGCGAATAGGCGTGCGCCTTGGCCGGGCCGTAAGGCGTCTCGACGCCGAAGCTCGAGGCGAGCTGGATCAGCGTCTCCTTGCGCTGGCGATAGGCGATGAGGTCGGCGACGGAGAGCAGCTTCAGCCCGTGCTCGGCGGCGAAGCTTGCGACCTGCGGGCCGCGCTTGACCGTGCCGTCGTCGTTGACGAGTTCGGAGATGACGCCGATCTGCGGCAGGCCGGCGAGCTTGCAGAGGTCGACGGCGGCTTCGGTATGGCCGGAGCGCATCAGGACGCCGCCTTCGCGGGCGACCAGCGGGAAGATGTGGCCGGGGCGGACGAAATCGGCGGCGCCGACGTTCGGGTTGGCGAGGTTGCGCACCGTCAACGTGCGGTCGTCGGCGGAAATGCCGGTCGTCGTGCCGTGCTTGAAATCGACCGAAACGGTGAAGGCCGTCGTATGCGCGCTGTCGTTTTCGGCGACCATGGCGCTGAGGTTGAGGCGCTTTGCCTCCTCGCGCGGCATCGGCGCACAGACGATGCCGGAAGTGTGGCGGACGATGAAGGCCATCTTCTCGGCCGTGCAGTGGACGGCGGCGACGATCAGGTCGCCTTCGTTCTCGCGGTCGTCGTCGTCGACGACCACGACGATTTCGCCCGCCTCGAAGGCGCGGATGGCATCGACGACGCGGCTCTGGTCATAGCTCATGGAAAAACCTCACTTCAGCCGGCCGGTCTGGCCGCGGTCTCGCAAATAATGATCGGCGATGATGCATGCCAGCATCGCCTCGCCGACGGGAACTGCCCGGATTCCGACACACGGGTCGTGGCGACCCTTGGTGCGCACGTCGACATTGTTGCCGTGGGCGTCGATCGACTTGCGTTCGGTCAGGATCGAGGAGGTCGGCTTGATGGCGAAGCGCGCGACCACCGGCTCGCCGGTCGAAATGCCGCCGAGGATGCCGCCGGCGTGGTTCGACAGGAAGAGCGGCTTGCCGTCATTGCCCATGCGCATCTCGTCGGCGTTTTCCTCGCCGGTGATCTCGGCCGCACCGAAGCCGTTGCCGATCTCGACGCCCTTGACCGCGTTGATCGACATCAGGCCACTTGCGATGTCCTGGTCGAGCTTGCCGTAGATCGGCGCGCCGAGCCCGGCGGGAACGCCTTCGGCGACGATCTCGATCACCGCGCCCACCGAGGAGCCGGCCTTGCGGATGCCGTCGAGATAGTCTTCCCAGACCGGCACGATCTCGGGATCGGGCGCGAAGAACGGGTTTTCGCCGACCTGCGCCCAGTCCCAGTTGGCGCGGTTGATCTTGTGCTTGCCGATCTGCACCAGCGCGCCGCGAATGGTGACGCCGGGGACGACGAGGCGGGCTATGCCGCCGGCGGCGACACGGGCGGCCGTCTCGCGGGCGGAGGAGCGCCCGCCGCCGCGATAGTCGCGAATGCCGTACTTGACGTCATAGGTGTAGTCGGCGTGTCCCGGACGGTATTGCCGGGCGATCTCGCCGTAGTCCTTCGAGCGCTGGTCGGTGTTCTCGATCATCAGCGAGATCGGCGTGCCGGTGGTGACGAAGGAGCCGTCCTCCTGCGGCATCACGCCGGAGAGCACCTTGACGAGATCCTCCTCGCGCCGCTGGGTGACGAAGCGCGACTGGCCGGGCTTGCGTTTGTCGAGCCATGCCTGCAGCTCCTCCTGGCGGAAACGGAGGCCGGGCGGGCAGCCGTCGACGACGGCGCCGAGCGCCGGCCCGTGGCTTTCGCCCCAGGTGGTGACGCGGAACAGGTGACCGAAGGTGTTGTGCGACATGTCTCAAAAGGTCCGGAACTGGGGCGGCCGGGCCGCCTTCTCGTATCGGGCCACACACATAGTGGAAAACCACCCGCAGGGGAAAGGCTTTTTCCTCTCGCCGGCGCCCGCGGACGGCAGTTGGCGTCACGCCTGCCGCGCGGCCGGAGCGCCTGCGCGCCGGGCGGCGAAGCGGGCGAACTCCGCAAAGGGCAGCGGCTTTGCGAAGGCGTAGCCCTGCAGTTCGTCGCATCCGAGTGTTCGCAGCAGCTCGGCATGCGCCGGCGTCTCCACCCCTTCGGCGATCGTCTCGATGCCGAGCGAGCGGGCGATTTCGACGATCGAGCGCACCAGCGCGCGCTCCTGCGGCGAGGTGAGGATGGGCATGACCAGCTGCCGGTCGATCTTCAGCCGCTTCGGCTTCAGGCGCAGCAGGCTGACGATGGACGTATGGCCGGTGCCGAAGTCGTCGATCTCGATGTCGATGCCGAGCGCCTTGATGTCGGCGAGATTGGCGCTCGCCGGATCGTCGCTGTCGTCGAGGAAGATCGATTCCACAAGCTCGAAGGCGACCTCGCCCGGACGGATGCTGAGGCCGCGGAGCTGGTCCGGCAGCGCCGGGTCGTGCAGCCGCCGCGAGGAAACGTTGACCGATATCCGCGGCAGGTCGATGCCGTCGGCCAGCCAGCGCATCTTGTCGCGCAGCGCGGTTTCGAGCACCAGCTGGTCGATGCGCGCCATGACGTTGAGCTCCTCGGCGAGCCGCAGGAAGCGCCCCGAGGCGAGAATGCCCTGATCGGGATGGTTCCAGCGCACCAGCGCCTCCGCCCCCGTCAGCCGCATCGTCGTCGCGTCGAACTGCGGCTGGTACCAGACGGTGAACTCGTCGCGCTCCAGCCCGGCGAGGATGTCGTCGGCGAGCCTCTTGCGGGTGACGATGTTGGCCTGCAGCGCCTGGGAGAAGAATTCGTAGCCGTTTCGTCCCTTCTCCTTCGCCTGGTAGAGGGCGATGTCGGCGTTGATCAGCACCTTGCGCGGGTCGGAGCCGATCCCCTGCGAGCGGGCGATGCCGATCGACACGCCGCAGCGGCAGGAGAATCCGTCGAAGTCGACGGGCTTGCGCATCTCCTCGATGATCCGCTCGCTGAGCAGCGAAAGCTCCTCCGTCGTCACCGGACGGGTGATCAGGATCACGAACTCGTCGCCGCCGATGCGCGCCACAAGGTCGCCGGCCTCGACGGTCCGCGACAGGATGTCGGCGGTATGGGTCAGAACCGCGTCGCCGGCGGCGTGGCCGAGCGTGTCGTTGATTTCCTTGAAGCGGTCGAGGTCGAGATGCAGGATCGCAAACCGCGTGCCGCGCCCGGCCCCGCTGCGGACGAGCCGGTCGAGTTCGTCGTCGAGCTTGCGGCGGTTGGCCAGTGCCGTCAGCGGATCGTGCAGCGCGTTGAATTCGATCCGGTTCTTGGCAAGCTCGAGTTCGATGTTGCGGGCATCGGCCTCGGCCTTGGCGGCGCGCAGCTCCTCGGCGAGAAGGGCATCCGCGGTGACGTCGAAGGCGATGCCGATGATCTTTTCCTTGCCGTCCCTGCCGACATGTACCTGGCCGACCGAGCGGACGTAGCGCGGCTCTCCGTTCGGCAGCAGGATCTGCTGCAGCGTGTTGATCGTCGTTCCGGTTTCGAGTGCCTTGTTGGTGGCGGCGAGCACCCGCTCACGATAGTCGGGATGAAGGCAGGAGAGCCAGCCCTGCTGGTCGAGCCGGCGCGGGCTGTAGGGAATGCCGTAGAGCTGGTGCATCCGCTCGTCCCACAGTGCCGTCGCGGACACGGGGTCAGCCTCCCAGATGCCGCAATTGTAGGAGGCGAGTGCGAGGTCGAACTTGTGCGAAAGCTCGGAAAGCTCCTGTTCGCGGCTCGACAGTTCGTCGAGCGCGAGCTCGAGTTCGGCATTCTTGATGTCGCTCGTCTGCTTGGCGTCGCGCAGCGTCTGCGTCATCGCCGCATCCGCGGTGACGTCGAGGACGACGCCCGTCAGCCGGCTCTCGCCTTCCTCTCCGAGGGAATGGGCGCCGACCGACCGAAGGTGGCGCACGCTGCCGTCGGGCAGCACGACCCGATAGTTCAGGTCGGTGGTATCCGTTACGGCGATGCAGCTGTAGGCGAAGGCCTGCGCCTCGACCCTTTCGCGGTCGTCTGGATGGATCGACGCGGTCCAGTCGGAGATCCGGTCCTCGTCGTCTGCAAAGCTCGGCGCACGTCCGTGGAGCGCGGCGCTGCGGTCGTCCCAGAGAAGCACGTGGCCGTCCAGCCTCACCTCCCAGATGCCGATGTCGGCAGAATCCATCGCCAGATTCAGGCGCTGGGAAAGCTCGCGCAGCTTCTTCTCGCGCTGCTTGAGCTCGGCGACATAGCGGTTGCGGTCACGAAAGAGAATGCCGGTGACGGCGGCGGGAATCATGATCGCCGCGCCGGCGAAGACGATCGCCAGCCGGATAGCGATGCGGTTCTCGGGAGGCGTGTCCCAGCCGCCCTGCGGTGCGGCCAGGATTTCGAAAGCGCCGCCACCCGGCACGTTCAGTCGGCCAATCGTCGGAGCCGCATCGGTCGCGAAGCGTGGGCCGATGTCGAGGGGTGCCGCATCCGGTGCGATGTGCCGGATCGACCATTGCAGGTCCGCAAGCGGGAGAGGTGCTGCCGTCGGCATTCCGTCGTCCGGCTGCAGCAGACCGCTCGCCTGCAGCAGGCCGCGGGCATCGATGGTCATCGAAACGAGGCTCCGGCCCTTTGCACCCGTCCGCCCGACGGGCACGGAGAGCCGGAAGGCGTCGTTTCCGAGCCGGAGCATCTGTCCTCCTTGCGGGACCGCCGACGGGGAGGCCGCCGTGCTCGCCGGCGCGTTCGCGAGGGAATAGAGTGTCTCGGCGGTGGCGGCCGGGCCGGCCTTGTATTCAAACGAGCGGATGTGGTCCTTGCCGTAGCCGAGGATCGCAGCAGCGCGACGCAGCTGGGCGCGATCGGAATTGACGGCGGCTTCCGAAGCGATGTGGCGGACGGTGGCGAAATCGGAGGCAATCTCGGTCTGGAGCGCGAAGCGGATGACCTGCATTCCGTCGCGCACGTGTTGATCGAGAGCCGACCTGTGCGCCTGCGTATAGCGCTGGTCGGCGAGAACGCCCGCCACGACGATAACGCCGGCGACCAAGCCGGAGCCGAGCAGGAACGCGCCCTTGTTCGGTGCGTGGCCCCTCCTGCGCCATCTGGATGTACGGCTTGGCATGTCCAAGTGTCGAGGTTCCCTTCGCCCGAACGCGGGCCGCAATGATCTTCCCGATGTATTCGGTTGTGACCCGTATGTTTCCAGAATGGCGGGCAGCGGCGGAAATACTACGCGTGCGCGGGTTAATTTAGGATTTCATGCCCAGAAATGGTCGGCCGGATATGGTTGGAGGGGGGCGTTTCCGAAGATGCGACGGGCGAAAACTGTTGCCCATTCGCCCGTGGTCTTCACGAGTGCTTGATCGTGGCCCGCTTCCCGTGCCAACAATCGCACGGAAATGTCATTTTTGCGGGCAACTTCTGCCACATTCGGGAGGCTTACTTTGTTCAATGTTTTTAACGCACTAAGAGTGGCAAAGGTTTTCCGGATGCGTTTCGTCATGGCAGTTCTGCTCGGCACCGCGAGCTTCTTGTCTCCGCTGAGCGCATTTGCTGGCAGCAATGACGTCGAGTCGACGATCCGGTCGCTCAACTCAGATCAGCTCACGATGACGCTGGACGACGGGAAGACGTATCTCCTCCCGCAGGAATTCAACTTCGAAGGACTGGAAACCGGCGTCAAGGTGATCGTCTTCTTCACCGAGGTCGACGGCAAACGCATCGTCGATGATCTCCAGGTCGTCGGCGAATAGTTCTCTTCGACCGGGCCTACAGCCAGGCGACCGTCCCGCCGTCGCGGTCGATCTTCAGGATACGGTCCTGGGGAACATTCATGTTGCAGGCGGCATCCCGCGACCATTTGCCGACGAGCCGGAAGACGCTGCGCACGACGCCGCCGTGGCTGACGCAGACGGTCGGGCGGTCGACCGAGGTAAGCCATGCGCCGACGCGCCATGAGAGGATTTCGTAGCTTTCGGCAGCCTCGCCCGGCGGGATGAAGTCCCACTTCTCGCGTCTGCGCGATTCGACTCGTTCCGGAGCCTGCCGGCGCAGTTCGGCGAGCGTAAAGCCCTGCCAGTCTCCGAAGGAGAGTTCCATCAGCCGCGTTTCGGTCCGGTATGCAGCGGGGTCGAGGCCCATGGCCGCGCGCACGCGCTCCATGGTTTCGCGGGTACGGCCGAGCGGGGAGGCAACGTAGTCGTAGCTCTCGGCCGTCACGTCGAGTTCGGCCGCAAGCCGCTCGCCGTTACGGCTTGCCTGGCTGCGACCGAGTGCATTGAGGGGCACGTCCTGCTGCCCCTGTAGCCTTCCTTCCGCGTTCCAGTCGGTCTGACCGTGGCGGATCATGTAGATGAGCACGGCAGACCACTCCAGAAGCGGAAGATTATTCCTTGGATACGGAGATGTCCGGGGCGTCGACGGCCTTCATGCCGACGGTGTGATAACCGCAGTCGACGTGGTGGACTTCGCCGGTGACGCCGGTCGAGAGATCGGAGAGAAGGTACATGCCCGACTTGCCGACTTCGTCCGTCGAGACGTTGCGCTTCAGCGGCGAATTGTACTCGTTCCACTTCAGGATATAGCGGAAGTCGCCGATGCCGGAGGCTGCGAGCGTCTTGATCGGGCCGGCGGAGATCGCGTTGACCCGGATGCCGCGGCCGCCCATGTCGACGGCGAGGTAGCGTACGCTCGCCTCGAGCGCGGCCTTGGCGACGCCCATGACGTTGTAGTGCGGCATGACCTTCTCGGCACCGTAATAGGTGAGCGTCAGCAGCGAGCCGCCGTCGTTCATGATCCGCTCGGCGCGCGCGGCGACGGCGGTGAACGAATAGACCGAGATGTCCATCGTGCGGGTGAAGTTGTCGCGCGTCGTCTCGATGTAACGGCCCGTCAGTTCATCCTTGTCGGAGAAGGCGATCGCATGAACGACGAAGTCGATCTTGCCCCACTTTTCTTCGAGATTGTTGAAGACGGCGTCGATACTTTCGAGATCGGTGACGTCGCAGTCGCCGGCCATGAAGGCGTCCAGTTCCTGGGCGAGGGGTTCGACACGCTTGCGCAGGGCGTCGCCCTGCCACGTCAATGCGATGTCCGCGCCCGCGTCACGGCAGGCCTTAGCGATACCCCATGCGATGGAACGGTTGTTTGCGACGCCCATGATGACGCCGCGCTTGCCTGCCATGAGGCCGGAACCTTGAACCATGTTTTGTTTCCCTAAGACTTTCGATTGAAACTGCCTATGGCATAGCCCGCATCCCGGTTCAAGATTGACCGGGATCATCTACTGTTAGGCTGCGTAACAAAGGGTGTGAATGTCACAAATACTTTACAAGAACAGCCCGTGGCGCATCAGCCGCATGAGGTCGGTCACCTTCTCGTCGGGTTTTTCCCAGAGCAGCACGCGAAGCTCCACGGCGAGCACGCCGCGTTTTCCCTCGGTGTCCACGAGGCCGAGATCGTCGATCCGGATGACCTGGTCCGAACCGGACCACGGCGGAATGGTGACCTGGACCGGTCCCGTCGGCGTCTCGACGGTCGCCTCGCAACCGAGAACGGCATCCTCGAGCGTGATCGGCAATACCGTGTGGATGTCATAGCCTTCAGTGCGGAATTTCTCCGTCTTCTGCACCCGGATCGTCACGGCGACATCGCCGCGCAGCATGCCCTGGACCTTGAGACCCTGGCCCTTCAGCCGGACGACGTCGCCGTCCTTCAGTCCTCCGTCGAGGCTGACGCGAACGTCGCGCCCGTCGGCAAGCGTGACCGTCACCGCGGACCGGTTGAGAAGATCGGTGATCGCGACCTGTGCGTCGGCCAGGATGTCGGGCGCCGGCTCGGGCGCCGGCTGCACGCCGCGCAGGCGTCGCACCAGCGCGCTGATGAGTTCGATCGGCCGGAGGGATGCGGGGCCGGAGAGTCCGCCGCCGTTCTCTCCCTCGGACTTGGCAGCCTGGTCTTCCCGCCGGAGGCTCTCGGCCACGGCAGCCGCCTCCGGACTGTCGCCGAAGATGCGCGCGACGACGTCTTCGGGGCTTTCGGCTCCGGCTTTTCCTGCAGGCTTTGCCTTTGCCTGCGGTTGGGGCTGAGCCTGGGGTTGAGGCTGAGCCTGCGGTTGGGGCTGGGCTTGCGGATGCGGCTGCGCCTGTCCCTGTCTGTCGGCCTTCGCCTTCTCGGCTTCGGCGCGTTGCAGTTCGGCGAGAATGCGCTCGGCATTCTCCTTCGCTTCTTTCGCACGTTCCGCCGCCTCGCGGGCGGCCTGGCGCTGCTGGAGGATCGTCTGTTCGCGCATGCGGTTCTCCGCCTTCTCGCGTTGCCGGTCGTAACGATTGCGCTTCTCGGGATCCTTGAGGATCTCGTAGGCCCGGCCGATCTCGGCGAAGCGATGGCTCGCCTCGGGATCGTCCTGGTTATGGTCGGGATGAACGGATTTCGCCTTGCTGCGCCAGGCCGTCTTTATCTCGTCGGCTCCTGCATTCCGCCGCACGCCGAGCACTGAATAAAAGTCGCGCATCCAGGTCCCCGATGACTGGCGTGGCCCGTTCCGCAGGGGGAGGGCCGGCCGTTGAAACAGTCGGCGCGGACGACCTCCGTCGTGCGCGCACATGGTCCGATCATGGCAAGAAGTTGCTAATTAGAAGTTACGGGGAATGAACGAGCGTACCACGGTGATACGGGGCCGGTGCGCGAACGGCGAGGTCGGCCCTTGCGAAGGACGGCGCCTCAGGACTGCCGGTCGAAGTTCATGAGCCGCCAGCCGGGTCCGACCGCGCAGGTCTTGCCGCTGAAGTAGGCGATGCCTTCGTAGGAGTGGCGGGTTGTCGAGAAGTCCCGGCAGACGACGCCGCCCTGCTTCTGCTCGCGAATCGCGGTAACGACGCCGGCGCTGCCGGTCGAGGCGTTCGCCCATGGCAGCGGGTTGGTGCCGAGCTTCTCGAGATCCGCCGAGGATACGGCGTTCTGAACGGTCATTTCGTCGGAGCTGCCGTTTCCATGGCTTCCGGCGACGGTGCCGGTTGCGATCGAGCGGTCGACCTTGTCATCGCCGAAAAGGCCGAGCCCTCCGGCCATGCAGCCGGTCAGCGGAAGTGCGAGAAGGGCGACGGCGACAATCCTGCCGAAGCCGGGCATCCTGCCCTTTGTGCCTGTCTCTGACTTTGCTATGTCTCTCAATGGGCGTCCTGTCCAGCGCTGCGAACCTGGGCATTGGTGATGAATTTCAGGAGCATTCGACTTAATATGTCTGAATCGAAGTTAACAAGCGGTGACTTTACCGAAGAGAATGAACCTTTCACCCTTTTCGGGATGTGGCTGAAGGACGCGGAGGCCTCGGAGATCAATGATCCCAACGCTGTAGCGCTCGCGACCGTCGACGAGAACGGCCTTCCGAACGTCCGCATGGTCCTGTTGAAAGAGTTCGATACCCGCGGCTTCGTTTTCTACACCAACTTCGAGAGCCAGAAGGGACGCGAAATCCTCGGCCAGAAGAAGGCGGCGATGTGCTTTCACTGGAAATCGCTGCGTCGCCAGGTGCGCCTGCGTGGTGAGGTCGAAGTCGTCTCGGACGAGGAGGCGGACATCTATTACCGTTCCCGTCCGCTCGGCAGCCGCATCGGCGCCTGGGCGTCGAAGCAGTCCCGTCCGCTGGAGAGCCGGTTCGCACTCGAAAAGGCGGTCGCCGAATACACCGCGCGCTACGCCTTCGGCGACGTGCCCCGGCCGGCCCACTGGTCGGGCTTCCGCATTCGCCCCACCTCGATCGAGTTCTGGCACGACCGCAAGTTCCGCCTGCACGACCGGATCGAATTCCGTCGCGAGACGGTCGATTCGCCGTGGACCAAGGTAAGAATGTATCCCTGAGGATTCTCAGCCCTTGAGGCGGAAGGGAATGCCGGAGGCGAGCGCGGAGACGTAGCGCCTCTTCTGGTAGAAGCCGTTCAGCGAAATCCTCGGCAACCGGAAAAGGTGCCCGGAAGACTGGTTGTTGAGCGTGCCGGGGGATGTCGTCACCGCAAGGCGGCATCCGGCATCCTCGACGGCACGGATGCTTTCCTTCGTGACGCTGCGACCATCGCCGTAGGGATAGGCGAAGGCCGCCGGCCGCCGGCCGGCGATCTCCTCCACGTAGTCGGCAGACCGGCATACCTCGGCGGCGATCGTCGCGGGATCGAGAAAGCCGAGCGAGCGGTGGCTCACGGAATGGGCGCCGAGGGTGACGAGCGGATGGCGCGCGAAGGCCGCGAGCTCCTCCCCAGACATCACGAGATCCTCGACGATGGCCTCGGGGGCGATGCCGATTGCGCGCGCCGCGCGGTCGAGCCTTTCGATCATCGCATCCTCGCCCTCGGCGCAGATCGCGTCGGCCATGCCGCGAAAGGCCGCGCGCATCTCGGCGCCAGTGCGGACATCACGGACGATCGGCTCGCTGCCGCTGAGGTCCACCCGCCGTTGCCGGCAGAGGATCGCCGCGGCCGTCTCCCACCAGATCGTGTGGCTGCGTTCGGAAAATCCGCGACAGACGAAGACGGTAAACGGAACGCTATGCCGTTCAAAGACCGGCAGCGCGTGGTCGCGATTGTTGCGGTAGCCGTCGTCGAGCGTGATGGCGGCGAAGGGCCGTCCCGGTTCCGGCGAGCGCAGAAGGGCAGGGACCTCTTCGAGAGGCACGAACCGGTAGCCTTCTGCCTTCAGCTGTCGGATCGCGGCGTCGAGGAATTCCGGCGTGATCTCGAGATGTTCGTTGACGTCGGTCGGGGTCGGAACGAAGGGCCGGACCTGGTGTAGCGTGAAGATCGCGCCGAGCCCGCGCGCCGACGCCATCGCGCCCGCGCGTCGCAAGAGGTGCGATGCTTCCAGCCCGGCGGTGATGACGCCGCGTCTCGCAAACTCCTTCAACATGGTTTTCCGTCCTTCACTCCTGCCGGCGAGGCATCCGTGGTGCCGTTTCGCGTAGCGTGAGGCGACCGTAGCCGACTGGCGTTAAGCGAGAGTTGCCGCGTCACCCCGAAATCTACGGGGAATTGCATTCCGCTTTCAGCGCAACAGGCTGTCGAGCAGCGGCAGGCCGATGATAGCGGCGGCGGCGATCAGAGCGTAGCAGATGCGTCGGAAAAGCCGGTCGTCTGCCTTGCCGAAGAGGCGAGCCCCGGCAAGCACGCCGAGGCCGAAGACGGGGCCGGCGACCAGCGACAACGCAAATGCCGGCACGTCGAAGAAGCCGGCGAACACGTAGTTGACGCCCGTGATCAGCGAACTCATCGCGAAATAGAAGACGAGATTGGCGCGCACCGTGGTCGCCGGCAGCGCTCCGCCGAGCCAGTAGGCGACGACCGGCGGTCCGCTCACCTGCGCCGCGCCGCCGAACACGCCCGCAACAGCACCGACGCCGATGGTAAGCGGTGCCGTCGGCTTTCCGTGATAGCGCCAGCCGGACACCAGCAGGGCGAGCAGAGAAATGACAACGGCGATGATCGCCCAGCGGACGGCGAGCGGATCGGTGCGGGCGAGGATCATCGTGCCGAGCGGCACGCCGGCAAGCGCCCCGATGAGCATCGTGCCGGCCTCCCGCTTATCGGCCTGCCGCACGGCGTCGGGAAGCATCGGCAGGGCCATCACCAGATCGATCAGGAAGAGGACGGCCACGGCGAGCCGCGGCTCGACCACGGAACTTGCCAGCGGAATGAAGATCAGTGCGCCGCCGAAGCCGGAAAAGCCGCGCGCCAGTCCCGCGACGAGCGCCGAGGCGAGAAGGAAGGAGAGCGTGCCGGTGCTGAGGCCGGAGACATAGGCGGGAATGGCTGCGAGCGTGATCTGCGTGGGCTCCATGCCCTTCATCCTCCTGCGTGCGGAGACCCTGTCTAGCAGAGTCGCACAGCGGGAGAACAGCCGGCATCAGCGGGTACCGGCCGACGGCTTTCGGAGCAGCCGGACCGCACGCCAGGAGACGAGGGCGGCCGGCAGGGACCAGAAGAAGGCGAGGATGAAGGCCGTGATGAGCGGCCCCCGCATGCCCTCGGCGCTTCTCGCCGCCGCAAGCCCGGCGGCATTCGCCGCAAGCCCGGCAAGCGCACCGCCGAGCGCATAGCCTGCCGATTGCAGCGTCGGCAGCAGCGTCGAGGTCTTGTCGCGCTCATGCGCGGGGGCGGTGTCCATCAGCATCTGGCTCAGATACCCCCAGCTCACACCGAAGGCGGTGCCGATCGCCACCTGCGCAACGACGAGCAGGGCGATCTTGCCCGAGAGCAACGATGCGACCAGCAGGCCGAGCCCTCCGACGAGGAGCAGCGGGCCGATCCAGATCATGCTGCGCTTGCTGTCCTCCGTCCGGAGGTTGGCGACGCCGATCGCCGTCAGGCTCCAGCAGATCGCCATCAGTGCGCTCATGCCGCCGGCTGCCGTCGGCGGAAAGTGCCAGAGGTTCTGCAGGCTGAAGACGAGATAGACGCTGCTCGTTGCCTGTGCGAGCGACATCAGCAGCACGGCCCAGAGCCCGAGCCCCAGCGTCGAGTTGAGGGAGAAGGCGCCCGACGGCAAGACTGTCTCCTTCGCCCGCCGGTCAAGACGCAGCGAACCGACGATCGCAAGCGCGGCGACGACCAGCGCGATTGCCGCTTGCGACGAGACATCGGAAAGGCCGGCGACGAGCACCGTCACCAGCGCTGTGGCGAGAAGGGCGAGCCGGAGCCCGGGAAAACTCGTGTTCCGCACCTCTCCGCCCTGCCGCTTTGGCACGATCGTGACTGCCATCAAGACGAAGATCGCGGTGATCGGCACGTTGACGAAGAAGGCTGCACGCCAGGAGATCGTCTCGGTGAGATAGCCGGCGAGCACCGGGCCGCCGAAGGCGGCGAGCGCCCAGACCAGAGCCTCGGCGCCGAAGACCTTCGGCACCAGCCGCCGCGGGAAGATTTCGGGGATCAGCGCGTAGCAGATCGCCGCGACCACGCCTTCGCCGAGCCCCTGTCCGATGCGCCCGAGAAGGACGGTGGCCATTGTGGACGCCGTCGCCGCGAGCAGCGTACCGGCGAGGAAGACGAGGGCCGCGGCGGTGAGGACGAGACGGGCGCCGAATCGTTCCTTCAGCATGGCCGCGCTCGCGCCGGCGATGATCGAGGCGGTGAGAAAGAGTGTCAGCGACCAGGAGATGACCGCCTCGCCGCCGAGTTCGGCGACGGTTGTCGGCATCACCGTGCTGACGAGGAAGCCGTTGAAGGCGTAGAGCGCCACGCCAAGGCATAGCATCGCGGTTGCGACGAGGTAATGCGGCGCGAGCAGCTCCAGCCAGCGGCCGTCGCCCTCTTCGGGTGCGGCGGGCGACATCTCGGTGATCTCTCGTTCGTGGACGGTCATCGGTCGTTGCTTTCCTTTGCGGGTCCTTCAAGGTGACGTTCGGACGCTACGACCTCAACCGTGATTGAGGTAAAGGGGGATTTTTTCGTCGTCGGCGACGCCTGCGGTGAAAGGTGATGTTAACCACGACCGGCGATTTCTGTGCGCCGCGCCGCCCACCCGACCGACACCAGCGTCGGACCAGCTTCACCGATCAGATTATGGCTGTATTGCTCGATTGTCGCCGCATTCTTCGTCTAGGCATCCCCCGGTCTTCGAATCGGCAGGCCGATTCCCGTCACCCGGACATTCTCGTGTTTCTGATCCGCTCCCGTGGAGGAATGATGAATAAGCTACTGGTCGCGCTCTCGTTTTTTGTAGTGATCGGCTGTTTCACCAGTTCTGCCAATGCCGGCGGCGCCCAGTTCCTTCTCGACGCGCGGACCGGAAAGGTCCTAGCCTCGGAAAATGGCGACGACTTCAATCATCCGGCCTCGCTGACCAAGATGATGACGATCTATATGACCTTCGAGGCGATCCGCCGCGGCGCTCTCTCCTGGGACAGCCCGGTACCGTTCTCGAAATACGCCTCCTCGCGTCCGCCGACCAAGCTGCGCGTCAAGGCGGGTGACACGATTACCGTCCGGGAAGCCGTGCTCGGCATGATCGTGCAGTCGGCGAACGATGCCGCCGTTGCCATGGCCGAGAAGCTCGGGGGCTCCGAGCCCGCCTTCGCCGAGCTGATGACCCGCAAGGCCCGTTCGCTCGGCATGCCGAACACGGTCTTCGTCAACGCGTCCGGCCTTCCCGACGACCGCCAGATCACCACGGCGCGCGACATGTCGACCCTCGGGCTGGCGCTGATGCGCGACTTCCCGCGGGAATACAAGCTCTTCTCCACCCGTTCCTTCGCCTTCCGCGGCCGCACGATCAACGGCCACAACAACCTCATGTACCGTTACAAGGGCATGGACGGCATCAAGACCGGCTACACCAACGCCTCCGGCTACAATCTCGTCAGCGCCGTCGCCGACGGCGATCGCCGCGTGATCGGTGTCGTGATGGGCGGCCGCAGCGCCGCCAGCCGCGACAAGCTGATGGCGAAGCTCATCGACGGCTATATCCGCAAGGCTTCGGGCGGTTCCTCGCTGGTTGCCAGCAACGGTCCCGGTGCGGTGATCGCTCGCCTCGGCAACGAAGTGCCGGTTCCCGTTGGCGCACCGGATCGTGATGCCGTTGCCGAACTCATCAGCGATGCCACGCAGCTTCCCGAAAGCCGTTACGGCACCGCTTTTGCCGATGCCGGCAACGCCTCGGATGCGGTCGCGGCCGTCGAGAGCATCGCCATGCCGAAGCCTGCACTGCCGGTGCGCGGCGGCGGGAAATGGCAGATCCAGATTGCCGCTGCGGCGAGCGCCGAGGCAGCCATGGGCCTGCTTGCCGATGCCAAGGCGAAGATCGGCGGACCGCTCGCCAACCACAACGCCTATACCGAGCGCGTCTCGCGCAACGGCAACACCTTCTACCGCGCCCGCTTCGGCGGCTTCGACAGCAAGGTCGACGCGCGCCGCGCCTGTGAGAAACTCGTCGAAAACCGCTACGACTGCGTGCTGATGCCGATCAACGGCTGACCGGCGCCGCGCTCTTCTGTTCTACGGGGAATGGCGTTTCGCGCCCGATGGGTCTACGCCCGCTCCGCCGCCAGTGGCTCCGTGAAGAAGGCGCAACACTCATCGAGGCTCCCGGCGACCCGCGCACAGAGCGCGACGATCTCGTCCGTCGGGGCGAGCAGGTCCGGCACCATCACCGCCATCATGCCGGCGGCGGCCGCCGAGCGGATGCCGTTGTGGGAATCTTCGAGCGCAAGACAGTCCTCCGGCGCGACGCCGAGCCGCTCCGCCGCGGCGAGATACGGATCGGGCGCCGGTTTGCCGCGGGCATAGTCGCCCTGGGCGATGACGTGGTCGAAGCGCGGCAGCAGGCCGAAGCCTTCGAGATGGTGACGCACCTGGTGGTGGGCCGAGGAGGTGCAGATCGCCCGCGGAATGCCGTGCCGGTCGAGTGTATCGAGAAGTGCCGTGACGCCGGCCTTCAGCTTGAGTTCGGTCGCGATCAGACGGTCGAAATGGTCGATCCAGACGGTGCGGAAGGCATCCGGATCGAAGTCCTCGCCGTAATGATCAGTCATCAGCTGCGCGATGCCCGGCCAGGGTTGCCCCATCATCGCCTCGTAGATCGACGGACCGATCGGCAATCCCTTTTCCGTCGCCGCCGAGATCACCGACTTGCGGTAGAGGATTTCGCTGTCGAGGATCAGGCCGTCCATGTCGAAGACGACGGCGCGGGGCAGGCGGGGCAGCATCTTGTCTCGGTTTCCTTCGGTTTCTTTATTCTGTCACGTCGCCGGTCGGCTGCCGAGGTCCTCGTAGAGCCGAAGCAGGTAGCCGTCCGGGTCCGCCACCATGAACTGGCGATTGCCAACTTCCAGGTCGTCGCGGCGATACCACTTTTCCTCGAGGGAAAGATAGGGATTGATCCCGGCTTTCTCCAGGCGCCGCAGTATCGGCTCGACGGCCGGCACCCGGATCTGCAGATTGAGGCCGCGGCCGAAGGGTCGTTCGAACGGTGCGCCGTCCAGCGCGAATGTTCGGCCCATCCCGACTTGGTCGATCATCAGTTGCGCGTCGCCGAGACACAGGAAGCTGAAGCCTTCCTCGGGCCGCTCATAGGCGACGTCGAAGCCGATCAGGTCAGTATAGAAAGAGCGGCTGGAACGCCAGTCGCTGATCGCCAGTTCCGGGACGAGGACGTTGCCGCTCACGTCCGTGTGCCGCCGACGGTCACCTGGTCCATCCTCAGATGCGGCTGGCCGACGCCGACCGGCACCCACTGGCCGCCCTTGCCGCAATTGCCGATGCCGGTGTCGAGCTTCATGTCGTTGCCGACCATGGAGATGCGCTTCATCGCCTCCGGGCCGTTGCCGATCAGCATCGCGCCTTTCACCGGCGCACCGATCTTGCCGTCCTCGATCATGTAGGCTTCGGTGCAGCCGAAGACGAACTTGCCGGAGGTAATGTCCACCTGCCCGCCGCCGAAGGAGACGGCGTAGATGCCGCGCGTCACCGAGGCGATGATCTCTTCCGGGGTCTTGTCGCCGCCGAGCATGTAGGTATTGGTCATGCGCGGCATCGGCTGGTGCGAATAACCCTGCCGGCGGCCGTTGCCGGTCGCCTTCATGCCCATCAGTCGGGCGTTCTGCCGGTCCTGCATGTAGCCGACGAGGCGGCCGTTCTCGATCAGCACGTTGTATCCGGAGGGCGTCCCCTCGTCGTCGACGGTGATCGAGCCGCGGCGAAGGTCGATCGTGCCGTCGTCGACGATCGTGACGCCGGGGGCCGCGACCATCTCGCCCATCCGTCCGGCGAAGGCGGAGGTCTTCTTGCGGTTGAAGTCGCCTTCGAGCCCGTGGCCCACCGCCTCGTGCAGCATCACGCCCGGCCAGCCGTTGCCGAGCACGACATCCATGGTGCCGGCGGGCGCATCGATCGCGTCGAGGTTGACGAGCGCCTGGCGAAGCGCCTCGTCGGCGCCGTTCTTCCAGCTCTCTTCGGTCAGGAAGTCGCCGAAGCCGATACGCCCGCCGATGCCGAAGGAACCGGTTTCCTGGCGGTCGCCCTCGCCGGCGACGACGGAGATGTTGAGCCGCGTCATCGGGCGGATGTCGCGCACCCGGTGGCCGTCGGCACGCAGGATCTCGACGACCTGCCAGCTTGCGGCAATCGATGCCGTGACCTGGCGGACCTTGTCGGTCTTGTCGCGCAGGTAGGCGTCAACCTCGGAAAGAAGCTTCACCTTTTCCTCGAAGGTCGGCGAACCGATCGGGTTCTCCTCGCCGTAGAGCTTGCGGTTGGTGCGCTGGGGTGCGGCGGCATAGCTGCCGCCATGGCCGCGGGTGACGGCGGAGACCGCTTCGGCGGCTCGCGACAGCGCCGAAAGCGAAAGCTCGCCCGCATGCGCGTAGCCGACAGCCTCGCCGGCAACCGCCCGGAGCCCGAAGCCCTGATCGGTGTTGAAGCTGCCGCCCTTCAGGCGACCGTTGTCGAAGGTGAGTGATTCGGCCTGCGCGTGCTCGACGAACAGTTCGCCGTCGTCGGCGCCCGAAAGGGTTTCGGCGAGCACCAAGCGCAGCTTCGTCTCGTCACAGTCGAAAAGGTTGAGAAGATCGGTATCCATCAAAGCTCCTTGGGCGCGGGCGGCAGACGCGCTCCTTCGAACCCGATGTAGGTCCGGCAGGGGGTGGAGGCAAGCCCGCCCGCCCGGAGGGCCGGGCGGAAAGGGCAATGCGCCGTCAGGTCATTCGTCGCCGGCTGCTGCTCAGGGCAGGGCGTCATAGCCCTCGGCAAAGCCGGTGAGCTCGATCGGAATGCCCACACGGTCCTGGTCGGCCGATTCCCTGAGCGCGAAGACCGCACTCTTGCCGGCCCGGAGAATCTTCATGAGCTCCTCGTCGATCTCGACCTCGACATAGCAGCCCTCGGCGAAGCAGCGGGTGAAATAGGCGCGGCCGATATTGTTGCCGTCGATGAAGAGTTCCATGCCGTCCTTCAACAACACGCCGAGCGGCGCGAGGATGCGCAGCACCTTCGCCTTGCGGTCGGCGGTCTTCAGGACCACTACCGAGAGCCCGACTTCCGGCCGGTCGTCGGCAACGACGTTCTGCATCAGGGCGCACTGCTCGACGGAGGCGCCGGCCGGCGTATCACAGATGATCGACCAGGCGCCGTGATTGGAGCGCACGGTGCCGGGCTGTTGCGGCGTCTGCGCAAAACCCGTTCCGGCTGCTGCGGCAACGGCCAGCGCAAGCACGCCCGACCTGAGAAGTGCTGGAACACCCATGGATACCTCTGGAATTCGAATCATCGCCGCCATTCTTGTCGCCGGGCGCGGTATTGAAAAGCCCCGGAACGTCTTTTCTCCGGAGTGCGGCATATTTGGGACCGGCAAGACGTCCATACGGTCGAAAAGCGCGCTTTAATGACGCCGTCAAGGCTCTCTGTCGGATGTTGCTGCGACAAATTGACGTAGCGCAAAAATGCCGCAGTGCCATTCGGTTAGGCGTATTGCGGTCGGGGGCAAACTGTGATTTTAAACAGAAACCCATAGCATGGATTTTGCGTTTCCATTTGATGTGGATCAAACGCTTGAGGGAGAGATACCGTGATTAAGAGAGCTTGTGCAGCGCTGGTCGCCACGACCTGTCTGCTTTTTGCTTCCGCCGGCTTTGCCGATCAGCCTGCGCCCTGGCAAACCGATCTCCAGCCGGCAGCCACGCCGATCATGGAGCAGATCCGCTGGTTCGAGCATTATACGCTCTGGTTCATCGTTCCGATCACGCTCCTGGTACTCTTCCTGCTGATCGCGGTGGTTCTGCGTTTCCGCTCGGGTTCAAATCCGGTGCCGTCGAAGACCAGCCACAACACGACGATCGAGATCATCTGGACCTTGGGACCGGTCCTCGTGCTTCTCTTCTTCGCGATCCCCTCCTTCAACCTGCTCTCCGCGCAGCTCGTCCAGCCGGAAAATCCGGACATCACGATCAAGGCGACCGCGACGCAGTGGCAGTGGAATTATGAATACCAGGGCGACAAGCAGGTCTCCTTCGATTCCTACATGCTGAAGACCGATGAGGAGCGCGCCGCCGCAGGCAAGGAAGACAAGGATGCCTATCCGCGCCTTCTCGCCGTCGACAACGAAATGGTCGTACCGGTCGGCAAGACGGTCCGTCTTCTGGTGACCGCGGCTCCGACCGACGTCATCCACGCCTTCGCCATGCCGTCTTTCGGCATCAAGATCGACGCCGTCCCGGGCCGCCTCAACGAAACCTGGTTCAGGGCCGACCGTGAAGGCCTGTTCTACGGCCAGTGTTCGGAGCTCTGCGGCAAGGATCACGCGTTCATGCCGATCGCCATCCGCGTGGTCGCAGAAGACAAGTATGTCGCCTGGCTCGAAGCTGCGACCACCAGCGTGGAGGACGCCAACAAGGCGCTGATGGCCGCGGTCGACGGTGCGGACAAGTCCGTACAGCTTGCCGATAACGTTTCGAAATAAGGAAGGGGAGTGCGGACAATGGCTGGACCTGTTGCCCACGAAGAGCACGCTCACGGTCAGGGCGCGCATCATGACCATCACGACCACAAGCCGGGCTTTGCCGCCCGCTGGCTGTTCTCGACGAACCACAAGGATATCGGCACCCTCTACCTGATCTTCGCGATCATCGCCGGCATCATCGGTGCGGCGCTTTCGGTCGCCATGCGCGCCGAGCTGCAGGAGCCGGGCATCCAGATCTTCCACGGCCTGGCATCGATCGTCTACGGCTTCGAAGGTGACGCCGCGATCGACGGTGGCAAGCACATGTTCAACGTGTTCACCACGGCGCACGCCCTGGTCATGATCTTCTTCATGGTTATGCCGGCGCTGATCGGCGGCTTCGCCAACTGGATGATCCCGATCATGATCGGCGCTCCGGACATGGCGTTCCCACGTCTCAACAACATCTCCTTCTGGCTGCTCGTCCCGGCCTTCCTGCTGCTGATCCTGTCGATGTTCGTCGAAGGTCCGGCCGGTGGTTACGGCGTCGGCGGCGGCTGGACGATGTATCCGCCGCTTGCGACGTCCGGCCAGCCGGGTCCGGCGGTCGACCTTGCGATCTTCGCGCTCCACGTTTCCGGTGCGTCGTCGATCCTCGGCGCGATCAACTTCATCACCACCATTCTCAACATGCGCGCTCCGGGCATGACGCTGCACAAGATGCCGCTCTTCGCCTGGTCCGTTCTTGTAACCGCCTTCCTGCTCTTGCTGTCGCTCCCGGTTCTCGCCGGCGGCATCACCATGCTGCTCACCGACCGTAACTTCGGCACGACCTTCTTCGCTCCGGAAGGCGGCGGTGACCCGATCCTCTACCAGCACCTGTTCTGGTTCTTCGGTCATCCGGAAGTGTACATCCTGATCCTGCCCGGTTTCGGCATCATCAGCCACATCATCTCGACCTTCTCGCGCAAGCCGGTTTTCGGTTACCTCGGCATGGCTTATGCCATGGTCGCCATCGGTGCCGTCGGCTTCGTCGTGTGGGCGCACCACATGTACACGGTCGGCCTGTCGCTCGGCGCCCAGCGCTACTTCGTCTTCGCCACCATGGTCATCGCGGTGCCGACCGGCATCAAGATCTTCTCCTGGATCGCGACGATGTGGGGCGGCTCGCTGTCGTTCCGCACGCCGATGATCTGGGCGATCGGCTTCATCTTCCTGTTCACCGTCGGCGGTGTAACCGGGGTGCAGCTGGCGAACGCCGGTCTCGACCGCTCGCTGCACGACACCTACTACGTGGTGGCTCACTTCCACTACGTTCTGTCGCTCGGCGCCGTCTTCGCCATCTTCGCCGCCTGGTACTACTGGTTCCCGAAGATGACCGGCTACATGTACAACGAGACGGTCGGCAACCTGCACTTCTGGGTCATGTTCATCGGTGTGAACATGGTGTTCTTCCCGCAGCACTTCCTCGGCCTCGCCGGGATGCCGCGCCGCTACATCGACTATCCGGATGCGTTCGCCGGCTGGAACTACGTCTCCTCGATCGGCTCCTACATCTCGGCCTTCGGCGTGGTGATCTTCCTCTTCGGCGTCTTCGAAGCCTTTGCGAAGAAGCGCGTCGCCGGCGACAACCCGTGGGGCGTCGGTGCGACCACGCTGGAATGGCAGCTGAGCTCTCCGCCGCCATACCACCAGTGGGAGCAGCTGCCGCGCGTCAAGTAAGCGGCACACGCTGAAACGAAAACGATCGCCGCGCTCCGGTAGCGCGGCGACCGGAAATCAGGAATATCGGGACGGAAACTATGACGGTTGTCGACAACTGCGAAGCGCTTGGGATGGATGGCGAACTGCGCCTGTCCGAAGCCAGTGCACGCGACTACTTCGCGCTTTTGAAGCCGCGGGTCATGTCGCTCGTCGTCTTCACCGCCTTTGCCGGTCTCGTGCTCGCGCCGGGGCAGATCCATCCCGTGCTCGGCGCCATCGCCATTCTCTGCATCGCTGTCGGGGCAGGGGCCTCCGGCGCGCTCAACATGTGGTACGACGCCGATATCGACGCCGTCATGAGCCGCACCGCCCGCCGTCCGATCCCGGCCGGCCGCATCCTGCCCACCGAAGCGCTCGCCTTCGGCCTGACGCTTTCGGTCTTTTCGGTCGCGATCCTCGGGCTCGCAGTCAACTGGTTCGCCGCCGGCCTGCTCGCCTTCACCATTTTCTTCTACGCCGTCGTCTACACGATGTGGCTGAAGCGCTTGACCCCGCAGAACATCGTCATCGGCGGTGCGGCCGGCGCCTTCCCGCCTATGGTCGGCTGGGCCTGCGTGACGGGTGGCGTCTCGCTCGACAGCATCCTGCTCTTCCTGGTGATCTTCCTCTGGACACCGGCTCACTTCTGGGCGCTCGCGCTGTTCAAGATGCGTGACTACGGCGCCGTCGGCGTGCCGATGCTGCCGAATGTCGCCGGCATCCCGGCCACCAAGCGGCAGATCGCCCTCTACGCGGTATTGACCGCGGCAGCCGGCGTCGCGCCGGCCTTCACCGGACTGTCCTCGTCCTACTACGGTGCCTTCGCGGCCGTTCTCGGCGCGGGCTTCGTCTACTACTCGATCGGCGTCTGGCGCATGCCGGAAGGCGACGAGAAGATGGTTCCTGCGAAAAAGCTCTTCGGCTTCTCGCTCGTCTATCTCTTCGCAGTCTTCCTGGCGCTTCTCGTTGACCATTACGTCGTGACATTCGCGACCCTTCTTGGAGGGGCAAACTGATGGAAACCGTCAAGCTCAACGACAGCCAGAAGAAATCTCGCCGTGGCCGCAACATCGCGCTCGGCATCGTGCTCGCGGCGCTGGTGGTGCTGTTCTACGTCGTGACGCTGGTGAAGATCAGCGGCATGGCCCAGTAAAGGACGGAGGTCGGACCTTGGCAGAGAATACGAAGATCCCGGCCGGCAAGGGACGCAGCAACGCGGCGATCCTCGTCGCCTGTGTCGCCTTCGTCGGCGGCATGGTGGGCATGAGCTTCGCCGCCGTGCCGCTCTACCGCATGTTCTGCCAGGTGACCGGCTACAACGGTACGACCCAGCGCGTCGAACAGGTTTCGAGCGTCATTCTCGACCGGACGATGCGCGTCACCTTCGACGCCAATGTCGCGCCGGGGCTGATGTGGAAGTTCAAGCCGGTCGAACGCGGGGTGACGCCGAAGATCGGCGAGACGGTGAAGGTTCACTTCACTGCCACCAACAATTCGTCCGAACTGAAGAAGGGGCAGGCCGTCTTCAACGTGACGCCGATGGAGGCCGCCGCCTACTTCAACAAGGTCGAGTGCTTCTGTTTCACCGAGGTCGAGCTGAAGCCCGGCGAAACGAAGGACATGCCCGTCGTCTTCTTCATCGATCCGGAGATCGTGAACACGCCGGAGACGAAGGACATCGGTACGATCACCCTGTCCTACACCTTCTATCCGCAGGAGGAGACGAAGCCGGTGGCTGTCCTGCCTGCCGGAAAGGCGGACGGGAACCAGAAATTGTGAGAGGAGGGGTTCGGCTCCGCCGGACCTCAGGACAGTTTGACATTCGGGGATTGCTGACATGGCCCAAGCGCATCAGAAGAATCACGACTACCACATCATCGACCCGAGCCCGTGGCCGCTTCTGGCCGCGGTCGGGGCGTTCCTGCTGACCTTTGGTGGCGTCGGCTACATGCGCTATCTCTCGGGCGGTTCGTTCGAGCTCTTCGGCCTCGAACTGGCTCATCCGTGGCTGTTCTTCATCGGCCTGGCGATCATCCTCTACACCATGGTCGGCTGGTGGTCGGACACCATCAAGGAAGCCCATGAGGGCCATCACACCCGTGTCGTGTCGCTGCACCTGCGCTACGGCATGATCATGTTCATCGCTTCCGAAGTGATGTTCTTCGTCGCCTGGTTCTGGGCCTTCTTCGATGCCAGCCTGTTCCCGCACGAAGCCATCCAGGCCTCGCGCGTCGAGTTCACCGGAGGCCAGTGGCCGCCGAAGGGCATCGAGGTCCTCGATCCCTGGCACCTGCCGCTCTACAACACGATCATCCTGCTGCTCTCCGGCACCACCGTCACCTGGGCGCATCATGCGCTCCTGCACGGCGATCGCCGTGGCCTGATTTCCGGGCTGACGCTGACCGTGCTGCTCGGTGCGCTCTTCTCCTTCGTGCAGGGCTACGAATACGCCCACGCGCCGTTCACCTTCAAGGACTCGATCTACGGTTCGACCTTCTTCATGGCGACCGGCTTCCACGGCTTCCACGTGCTCGTCGGCACGATCTTCCTGATCGTCTGCCTGCTGCGTGCGCTGAAGGGCGATTTCACCCCGAAGCAGCACTTCGGCTTCGAGGCGGCCGCCTGGTACTGGCACTTCGTCGACGTGGTCTGGCTCTTCCTGTTCTTCTCGGTCTACATCTGGGGCGGCTGGGGCGCACCGCTCGCCCACGGCTGATCGGGGAACGATCCTTCGGCTATCGGAAAAGGCGGCGGCGAGACTGCCGCCTTTTTCGTTGCGGGCACTGAGGGGAACCGAAGTCGCCTGCGGGAGATTTGCCCCGGTGACGGGCATCCTCTAAGAGAAGCGTATTATCAGCAGCAAAGGGATCGCCATGAGCGAGGACAATGCGATGTATCCGCCGGTCGATCCGGTGAAGGCGGCGCTCGGTGCCTGCTGCCCCCGCTGCGGGCAGGGCAAGCTCTTCGACGGGCTGACCAAGATCAAGCCGCGCTGCACGAATTGCGGTCTCGACTACACTTTCATCGACGCCGGCGACGGTCCGGCCGTCTTCGTCATCCTGATCGCCGATTTCATCGTCGTCGGGCTGGCCGTCTGGACGGAGATCAACTACCAGCCGCCGGTCTGGCTGCATGCGCTGCTCTGGGGGCCGCTCGCAGTCGGGCTTTCGCTCTGGCTCCTGCGCACCATCAAGGCGCTGCTCGTCGCACTCCAGTACAAGAACAACGCCTCGCAGGGAACGATCGATCGTGGCTGAAGGCGCTGCGGCAGGCCGCACCAAACTCGTCGTCAGCCTTGTTCTGCTGGTTGTCGCGCTCTCCGTTCTCGTGTCTCTCGGCACCTGGCAGGTCAGGCGTCTCCACTGGAAGGAGGCGCTGATCGCCGACATCGAGGCGCGTCGCACAATGCCGCCGGCGCCGCTGTCCGAGGTCGAGGCCACGGCCGCCCGCGGAGAGGATTTCGAATACCGCGCGGTTCGCGTCGAGGGCCGCTTCCTGAACGACAGGGAGCGCCACTTCTTCGCGACCTTCGACGGGCGCACCGGCTATTACGTCTACACCCCGTTCCAGCTCGACGACGGCCGCTTCCTCTTCGTCAATCGCGGCTTCGTGCCCTATGAAATGAAGGACCCGGCGAGCCGCCGCGAGGGCCTGCTGGAGGGTCGCCAGACGGTGACCGGGCTCGCCCGCGCGCGTCTCGGAGGCAAGCCCTCCTGGGTCGTGCCCGATAACGACGTCGCCGGCGACATCTTCTACTGGAAAGACCTGTCCGCCATGGCCGCCAGTGTCGGTCTTGCCGAAGAGAACGTCGTCCAGTTCTTCGTCGATGCGGACGCGACGCCGGTCCCCGGCGGCTGGCCGAAGGGTGGAGTGACGCAGATCGACCTGCCGAACGACCATCTGCAATACGCGATCACCTGGTACGGCCTCGCCGTCGTGCTGCTGGTGATCTCGATCACCGCATTCCTGCGCGGCCGGAAGCCGGAATAGCCGCGGGGAGGGCGGGTGTTTTCCTCTCGCCAGCTTCGCGGATAAAGACGAACCCATATGGGCTGGAGGGGGAACCGATGAAACTGCTCGCTGATCTGCTGACTGCGCTGGTTGCGCTCGAACATCTCTGGATTCTGGTGCTGGAGATGTTTTTGTGGACGAAGCCGACGGGCCTCAAGGCCTTCGGCATGAAGCCGCCGCAGGCGGAGGCGACGAAGGTACTCGCCGCCAATCAGGGGCTCTATAACGGCTTTCTCGCGCTTGGCCTCGGCTGGGCGCTCGTGCAGCCGGTTCCGGAATTCGCCTTTGAGCTCAAGCTCTTTTTCCTTGGCTGTGTCTTCGTCGCCGGCCTATATGGAAGCGTGACGGCTTCGCGGCGCATTCTCTACATCCAGGCGCTGCCGGCCGTCCTCGCCCTGATCCTGGTTTTCTTGGCTGGCTGATGACGAACACCAACCCGATCCGACCGAAACTGACGATAAGGCTCTGCGGCCCGCGCGGCTTCTGCGCCGGCGTCGACCGCGCCATCCAGATCGTCGTGCTGGCGCTGAAAGGCTACGGCGCTCCGGTCTATGTGCGTCACGAGATCGTCCACAACCGTTATGTCGTCGAAGGGCTGGAGGCCAAGGGTGCGATCTTCGTCGAGGAGCTCGACGAGATCCCCGAGGAGCACCGCGAACAACCGGTCGTCTTCTCCGCCCACGGCGTGCCGAAATCGGTGCCGGCGGATGCCATGGCGCGCAATCTCTTCTATCTCGACGCCACCTGTCCGCTGGTTTCCAAGGTCCACAAGCAGGCGATGCGCCACCAGCGGCTCGGCCGTCACGTCGTGCTGATCGGACATGCCGGCCATCCGGAGGTGATCGGCACCATGGGGCAATTGGCGGAGGGTACCGTCTCGCTGATCGAGACGGTCGAGGACGCCGCCGCCTATGCGCCTGCCGATCCCGACAATCTCGGCTACGTCACCCAGACGACGCTCTCCGTCGACGACACCGAAGGCGTAATCGCCAAGCTCAAGGAGCGTTTCCCGAGCCTTGCCGATCCGGCCGCGGATTCGATCTGCTACGCCACGACTAACCGCCAGGAGGCGGTGAAGCAGGCGGCGCCGGGCTGCGACCTTTTCCTGATCGTCGGCGCGCCGAACTCGTCGAATTCAAAGCGCCTCGTCGAGGTGGCGCTGAAGGCGGGAGCGATGCAGTCGCTGCTCGTGCAGCGCGCCTCGGAGATCGACTGGGATGCGATCGGCACGATCGGCACGCTCGGGCTGTCGGCCGGTGCCTCGGCGCCGGAAGTGATCGTCAACGAGATCATCGAGGCGTTCAAGGAACGCTACGATACGACGGTTGAGCTTGCGGAATTCTCGGTCGAGAACGAGCATTTCCTCGTCAACCGCGAACTGCGTTCCATCGAACTCACCCATGACGACATGGCCTGGGTGAACGGCTGAGATGCAACCGTCACACGATTGTGACAACGCTTTCGGGGTGACCGTACTGAAGCCGTCATCGGCACGCCGGTGCATTCTCTTCGCCGCCGGCCGCGGCGGAAATCCCCTGCGGCATCTGGGGCTCCTGCAGGCGTTCGCCGACGAGGGGATGCTGGTGATCGCTCCCCATTTCGACATGCTTGCGTCCCCCGCGCCCACCGCAGCCGAACTTTCCGAGCGCAGACGAAGGCTGTCGCTCGCCGCCGGACATTGCCCGGCCGGACTGCCGGTTGCAGGTCTCGGACATTCGATCGGAACGGTGGCGCTGCTGCTTCTTGCCGGCGCCGAAGCCGATACGCTCGCCGGGGAGCGGGTGAGGGCTGCGGCGGGATATCCGTTCGATCGGCTGGCGCTCCTCGCACCGCCGACCGATTTCTTCCGGCGTCCCGACTCGCTGTCGTCCGTCAAGGTGCCCGTTCAAGTCTGGGTGGGGGACAGGGACACGATCACGCCGCCGGCGCAGGCCGCGTTCCTCAAGGATGCGATCGAAGGTGTGGTCCCGGTCGATATCCGCGTGGTCGAAGGTGCCGGGCACTTCACCTTCATGAACGAGCTGCCGCCGCACGTGGTCGACACGCATCCGGACCGCGCTGGCTTCCTGCGAACGCTGGCCGGTGAAGTCTGTCGCTTTCTGGTTAGCTGAGGCGGGCTTGGGCCCCACCTGTTACCGTCGGCAGGCCCGCTTCCGCGAGGTGGCATCGGGCAGGGTCTGCCATGCGGCAGTCTAAATTTCAGGAGTGCTGAGCGACGGCCTTGCGCGTCCGGCTCTTTGCGGCCTTGGTGGGCTGGCTCTCGACAGGCTGCGCCATGCGCAGTGCCCGCAGTCTTTCCGTCTTCTTCTCCCGCGCCTGGACTTCGGCAGCGAGAATGTCGCGCGCCGTGGCGTCGGTCTGTGCCGCCTTCTCCTGTGCCGACATCTTGGCGGGCTTGAAGAACGTTTCTTTGGTTGCAGTCATGTTATTCTCCCTGGCTGGAGGGGAAAAGGCAGCCGGCCCGGCTGCCTCGCGACGCGCGGACGCTTAGCGTGCCCGCACGACCTTCTTCTTCGGAGCAGGCAGCAGGCCCTCGCGCTGCGCCTTCTTGCGTGCGAGCTTGCGCACGCGGCGGATCGCCTCGGCCTTTTCTCTCACACGCTTCTCCGAAGGCTTTTCGTAGGCGCGCCGGTCGCGCATCTCCCGGAAAAGGCCTTCCTTCTGCATCTTTCTCTTGAGCACACGCAGTGCCTGATCGACGTTATTTTCTCTGACGAGTACCTGCAAAAACATCTCCTTGTGTGTTGTGGTGGATTCTATTTCCTGATCCTGATCGAATTCGGATTGATCCATCTGGCCTCGCCGGCGGCGGAGGCCGAACGCGTGGCGCCCGGCGAAGCCGGTGTTTCCGTCCTGTCGACATCGGCTTCGGTGATGTGCCGGGCGAAGCTCTCGTCGTTGAACTGGACACGGTACTGAGCAAGCCCCTGCGCTTCCGGCAGGACCGCGCTGATGCTGCAGCGGCGCTGGCTTTCATCCTTGTGGAAGACGCCCCGCTTCAGGACGACGGTGTCGCCGGTGCGATAAGCAGGCTTGCCCATCAAGCTTCCTTCGTCAGTCTAAAAACAAAAGGCCGGGTTTTATCCCGACCTTCCACTTCATTGCCCCTGCGTGCCAGTACATCCGTGGTCACGCGGACAATGAGAAATCCTTAGGCCGCCCGCAGATTGTCCGCGGAGCTCTTGCCCGAGCGCTTGTCCTGCACGATGTCGTAGCTGATCTTCTGACCTTCAGTGAGACCACGCATGCCGGCGCGTTCGACAGCGGAGACGTGAACGAAAACGTCCTGGTCACCGTTGTCCGGCTGAATGAATCCAAAGCCCTTCGTGCTGTTGAACCACTTTACTGTACCCGTATTCATGACAATTCCTTTCAATCGCATGTGTGCCCGGCCGGATGGCCGATCTGATAAATCGACGATGAAGGGAAATCTGAAAGAGCCGCAGAGGCTCTGCACAAAAGTCGCTAACAAGGTGCGATGAGACAAAGATATGGATTTCTCACGAAAATACAAGGGTGTTTCATATTTTCCGTTGTGCTTGTTCTTTCCTTGTTTTCTGGAAATCAGCGGATTTTCGTGGGGTGATCAGAAATTGTATGAACGTTTTCAATGGAAATTCCTGAAGACAATTTCGACGTGCCTGCGCTGTTTTTATCCGCGGCGAGGCGTTTTTCGATTCCTGTGCCGCGATCCGGTGCGGGGCTGGTGCTCGCCGCCCGCCCGCTGTATGCCTTCACCAACCAGCGACAAACCGACGACGGATCATGGCAGTCTATACCGATATCAACGAGGTCGACCTCAAGGCCTTCCTGACGCAGTACGACGCCGGCGAACTCATGTCCTACAAGGGCATCGCCGAGGGCGTGGAAAATTCCAACTTCCTGCTGCACACCACCGCCGGCTCGCTGATCCTGACGCTCTACGAGAAGCGGGTAGAGAAATCCGACCTGCCGTTCTTCCTGGGGTTGATGCACCATCTCTCCTCGCGCGGCGTCAACTGTCCGCTGCCGCTGCCACGCCATGACGGCGCCCTGCTCGGAGAATTGTCCGGCCGCCCTGCCGCCCTGATTACCTTTCTCGAAGGCATGTGGCTGAGAAAGCCCGAGCCCGCCCATTGCCGCGAGGTCGGCAGGGCGCTCGCCGGGATGCACATCGCGTCCGATGGCTTCGCGCTTCGCCGGGCGAACGCGCTTTCCCTCGACGGATGGAAGACGCTCTGGGCGAAATCAGCGGGCAGGGCCGACGAGGTGCTGAGCGGCCTCGAAGAGGAAATCGGGGCCGAACTCGCGTTTCTCGAAGGGGCCTGGCCGAAGGGCCTGCCGGAGGGCGTCATCCATGCCGACCTCTTCCCCGACAACGTCTTCTTCCTCGGCGACCAGCTTTCCGGCCTCATCGACTTCTATTTCGCCTGCAACGACATGCTCGCCTACGACGTGTCGATCTGCCTGAACGCATGGTGCTTCGAAAAGGATGGCTCCTACAACATCACCAAGGGCATGGCGTTGCTCGACGGCTATAACGCCGTGCGTCCGCTGAGTGCGGCGGAGATCGCCGCACTGCCGGTTCTGGCGCGCGGCTCGGCGCTGCGTTTCTTCCTGACGCGGCTCTACGACTGGCTGACCACGCCCGAGGGCGCCCTCGTGGTCAAGAAGGACCCGATCGAATATCTGCGGAAGCTCCGCTTCCACCGGCAGGTGGCCTCCGCCGCCGAATACGGGCTTGAAACCGCATGAAGCATGTCGAGATTTTCACCGACGGCGCCTGCTCCGGCAATCCCGGCCCCGGCGGCTGGGGCGCGGTGCTGCGCTACAACGGCGTCGAGAAGGAACTCTCCGGCGGCGAGGCGGAGACGACCAACAACCGCATGGAGCTGATGGCGGCGATCAGTGCGCTGAACGCGCTCAAATCGCCCTGCGAGGTCGATCTCCACACCGACAGCAAATACGTGATGGACGGCATCTCGAAGTGGATCTTCGGCTGGCGCAAGAACGGCTGGAAGACGGCCGACAAGAAGCCGGTGAAGAATGCCGAGCTCTGGCAGGCGCTGGAGGAGGCGCGCAGCCGCCACAAGGTGACCTGGCACTGGGTCAAGGGCCATGCCGGCCATCCGGAGAACGAGCGCGCCGACGAACTCGCCCGCCTCGGCATGGAGCCGTTCAAGAGAGGGCGTTGAATCTGCGGGCGCGCCGCCGCCATCCACGGCTTTCTCCGGCCGCGATGATTTGGCGGCTTGTCAAAGCCCGAGCCGTCCCTATTGTTTGCCCTGACGTGACGGAGGGGAGGTCCACATGATCCGGCATTGCGTATTCCTGCGCTTCAAGGCGGCCACGCAAGCCGCCGACAAACAGGCGATCTATGAGGGCATCACCGCGCTGAAGGACGTCATCCCCGGCATCGTGGAAGTGGCTTGCGGGCCGAATGTCTCGACGGAAGGGCTCGACGGCGGCTTCGTCGACGGCTTCATCGTCACTTTCGAGGATGCTGAGGTGCGGGACTACTATCTGCAGCACCCGGCCCATCTCGAGGTCGCCGAGCGGATCGTGCGCGCGACCGACGGCGGGCTTTCCGGCGTCCTCGTCTTCGACATGGAAATCTGACGACGCGGCGAGCGGGACCCGCCGCGGTCGTTCCGGCGGCTACCCCGTCAGAGCTGCTCGAGCATGGTCGCGGCGGAGGACACCGTCGCCTGGCTCGTCATGTCCTCGACGTTCAGCGTCTTGACCCTGCCGTCCTCGACCAGCATCGAATAGCGCTGCGAGCGCACGCCGAGCCCGCCGGCCGAGAGATCGGCGTCGAGGCCGATCGCCTTGGTGAAGGAGGCGTCCCAGTCGGCGAGGAAGTGGATCTTGCCCATCCCGCCGGAGGCCTGCGCCCATGCGCCCATCACATGCCAGTCGTTGACCGAGATCACGGCGATGTCGTCGACGCCGCGGGCGAGGATCGCGTCGCGGTTTTCCAGATAGCCGGGCAGGTGGTTCAGCGAGCATGTCGGCGTAAACGCGCCGGGTACGCCGAAGACGACGACCCGCTTGCCCTTGAAGAGCTCGTCGGTGGTGATCTCGACAGGGCCGTCCGGCGTCTTTTCCTTGAAGGTGGCCGAGGGCAGTTTGTCTCCGATCGCGATCGTCATTGGCTTCTCCTCTGCGGGGATCGTTGTGGCGGTGGGGCGTTTCGCCGGGAATATAGATTGACGTCAGTCAAAGGCAAGGACGGTCTCGATCGCCCGTCCACCGGCGATCACCAGCGCGTCCCAGCGCTTGCCGGCGATCGCGTAATTCTTCGGCAGGTGTCCGACCGGCACCTCGATGACCGTCTTGCCGCCGGCCCCGGATGCGCTCGTGGAGGCGAAGAAGACGTAGCCGGACGGGCCGGTGATGATCGCCTGTGCCTCCTTCGCACCCTCGGGGAGCGAGACCTCGAGCGTCAGGCGCTTGAGATCGGCGCTGATCGCATGGCGCTCGACGGCGAAATTGGGGGAAGCCTTTCCGGGCAGGCTGGCGAGGGCATCTGCGACGATGCGGGCTTCGTCCGCGTCGGCAGCCTCGTTTGCCGGCAGGTCGATTGCGAGAGCTGCCTGGAAGGGGATGCAGATGTTCTTGCAGAGGCCGATGAAGGCGGTTGCCTCAAGCGTCGCCTTCTTCCCTGCCGGCGGTCCGGAAAGCGAAAGCGGCAGGGCCACGGCATTATCATAACCGATATCGGTGAGGCCACCGGCCTCGATCCGCTTCGGCACGGGGAAGTCGATCCGGTCGAGCGTAAAGCCGTCTGCGGGCGCCATCGTCACGGCGGGCGGAACGCCGCTGTCCCCGGGTTCGCGCCAGTAGGTGATCCAGCCCGGCTGCGGCTCGATCTGCAGCACGGCCTGGCGGCGGCCCTCCGCATCGGCCGGGAGGACGACGAGCCGCATCCGGCCGCCCTCGTTGAGTGCCCAGTCGCTCGATGCGGCACGGGCAGGCAGCGCCGGTGCGAGCGCGGCGACAAGGACCGCCGCGATGGCGGAGGACAGCAGGCGGAAAGGACGGGGCGTGAACATGTCACATGGACTTAGCGTCCATTTTGGGTCAATTCTAGTCACGCTCGATAGCCCGTGATCATTTTTGGTTGATAGATCGCGACCGATGCCCCATCTTCTCATTAACGCATGTCGAAGACCGAGCGCGCGGCGCCGAAAGCCTCGTAGAGGCAGTTGGAGGTAGGATGCCCTTCTCGTCTTTAGCGAATAACCGCGAGCGCAGCTATCTCGACGGGCAGCTGCTCATTGCCATGCCGGGCATGGCGGACGGCAATTTCGCCCGTTCGGTGGTCTATGTCTGCGCCCATTCGCAGGCCGGCGCCATGGGCTTCATCATCAATCGCCCGCAATCGCTGACCTTCGCCGACGTGCTCCTGCACCTCGAGATGATCGACCGGGCAGACGCCATCATGCTGCCGGAGCACGCCCGTGACTTTCCGATCCAGAGCGGCGGCCCCGTCGAAGTCGGCCGCGGCTTCGTGCTCCACACCGACGATTACCTGAGCGATTCCAGCATTCCGGTCAGCGACGACATCTCGCTGACGGCGACGCTGGATGTCGTGCGGGCCATTTCCGACGGCCGCGGGCCGCGCCGGGCGACCATGCTGCTCGGCTATGCCGGCTGGGGACCGGGTCAGCTCGAACATGAGATCGCCAACAACGGCTGGCTCAACTGCCCGGCGACCGAGGACATCATCTTCGACCGTGCGCTCGAAGGGAAATACGAGCGTGCGCTCGCCCTGATGGGCGTCACGCCCGCGATGCTTTCGGCCGACGCCGGCCACGCCTGACGGGCAGCGGCGGGCGGTTCGTCTCGTCGGGACCGGAATTTACGCCCGCTTGGTCAGCGGAAAGCGCTCCCGCAGCAGTTTCTGGACGGATTCGGCGCCGATCGGCGGGCCGAGGAGATAGCTCTGGCCATACTGGCAGCCGAGGTCGGCGAGCGCCTTGGCGGCTTCGTCGGTCTCGACGCCTTCCGCGACCAGCGTCATCTCCATTTCGCGTGCCATGGTGACGACCGAACGCAGCATCACTTCGCGCTTGTCGCCTTCGGCGCAGACGAGCGCCCGGTCGAGCTTGATCGTGTCGAAGGGGAAGCGCGTCAGATAGACGAGCGAGGAATAGCCGGTGCCGAAATCGTCGAGCGCCAGGCTGATGCCGAGCTCCTTGAGCTTGCCGAGCACGAGGCGCGCCTGCTCGGGGTTCGCCATCATTACCGTCTCGGTGAGTTCGAGCTTGATGCGGTTCGGCTCGCACTGGGTCTTGGCGAGCATCGAGCGGATGTCGTTGTAGAGCTCGCTGCTGAGGAGCTGTGCGCTCGACAGGTTGACGGAGACGAAGATCGGTACGTGGCCGGTGTGTCGCTCCCACTCGACGAGGTCCGAGGTCGCGCGCTCCAGCGCGAACATGCCGAGCGGCTCGATGAGATCGGACCCTTCCGCAATCGGGATGAACTCGGAGGGCGGAATGTTGCCGCGCTTCGGGTGGTCCCAGCGCATCAGCGCCTCGAAGCCGGCGATCTCACCATCGGCGAGCGTCACGATCGGCTGGTAGACGATCGAAAGCTCCTTGCGCTCGATCGCGCGGCGAAGATCGGTTTCCAGCTGCAGCCGGTCGGTGCCGGACGTGCGGAAGGCCGGGCGGAAGGGTTCGACGCGGTTGCCGCCGGCGCGCTTGGCGCGGTACATGGCTAGCTCCGCATCGGAGAGGAGGCCGGCGGCATTCTCCTGCTGGTCCACCCAGGAGACGAGGCCGACCGAGGCCGTCAGGATCACCTCGCGGTTGGCGAAGCTGATCGGCACCATGATCGCCTTGCTGACGGCATCGGCGAAATCGGCGACCTTGGCCGGATCGCGCTCGGAGACGAGAATGAGGCCGAACTCGTCGCCGGAGATGCGGGCGAGCGTGTCCTGCGGCTTCAGGAGCCGTCGCAACCGACGTGTCAGCGCAATGAGGATGTTGTCGCCGGCGGCGATTCCGAGCGAGTCGTTGACCTGCTTGTAGCGGTCGATGTCGATCGCCATGACCGTCGGGCGAATGGCGTCGCCGTCATTGGCAAGCGCCAGCACCGATTGCAGCCGGTCGAGGAAGACCTCGCGGTTCGGCAGGCCGGTCAGGTTGTCGTGCATGGCATCCTGCATCAGCCGGTCGATCGAGTTCTTCTGTTCGGTGACGTCGACGATCGTGCCGACGCAGCGGATGACCTCGCCGTTGGAGCCGAGCACCGGACGGGCGCGGATCTGCAGCCAGTGGAAATGGCCGTCCTCGGCGCGCAGGCGGAATTCGTGGTTCAGCCGGCCCTTGCGGTGCTCCAGCAGCACGTCGAGCGTGGCGCGGAAGCGGTCGCGGTCGTCCGGGTGGAGACGCGGCAGCCAGTTGCGCGCCGGCCCGTGCATCGTGCCCGGCGAGAGGCCGAGTCGCTGCGAGATGTCGGGGCTGGTGACGACGCGGTCGCGGGCGACATCCCAGTCCCAGACCGTGTCGCCGGAGCCGCTGAGCGCCAGTGCCTGCCGCTCGAGATCGGAGAACAAGCCCTGCTGGTAGGCGCCGCCGGCAAAGGCATGCTGCATGACGGTGAAGCCGATCAACAGCACGATCAACACGAGGCCACCGCCGAGTGCGGGCTGGATGATGTCGTTGTCGAGCTGGCCGGTGACGGTGAGCCAGCCGCCGAACAGCCAGACGAGGATCAGCGCCCAGGAGGGGACCAGCAGGATCGCCCGGTCGTAGCGGTTGAAACCGAGATAGACGATGAGGGCGATACCGGCCGTCGCCGTCAGCGCGAAGGAGAGGCGGGCGATGCCGGCGGCGATGGAGGGATCGTAGATCGCCACGCCGAAGACGAGCCCGAGGCTGAGCACCCATGCGAAGGTCGCGTAGCCGAGATGCACGTGCCAGCGGTTGAGGTTGAGGTAGGTGAAGAGGAAGATCACCAGGCTGGACGCCAGCGCCACCTCCGCGCCGGCGCGCCATATTCGCTGGTCCACGGTGGTGATGCCGATCAGCTTGTCGATGAAGCCGAAGTCGACGCAGATATAGGCGAGCACCGCCCAGGCAAGCGCCGCCGCCGCCGGCAGCATGGATGTGCCCTTCACCACGAAGAGGATCGTCAGGAACACCGCGAGCAGGCCGGCGATGCCGAGCACGATGCCGCGATAGAGCGTGAAGGCGTTCACCGTGTCCTTGTAGGCGTTCGGCTCCCAGAGATAGATCTGCGGCAGGTTGGGGGTCGCAAGTTCCGCGACGAAGGTGATCACTGCGCCGGGGTTCAGGGTAATGCGGAAGACGTCCGCCTCGTCGCTCGGCTGGCGGTCGAGGGCGAAGCCTTCAGAAGGGGTGATGGCGATGATGCGCTGCGAGCCGAGATCGGGCCAGAACATCTTGGAATTGGCGAGCCGGAAATGCGGTGCGACGATCACCCGTTCGAGCTGCTCTTCCGAGACATTGGCGAGTGCGAACACCGCCCAGTCGCCCTGGTGGTTTTCCGAACTGGAGCGGACTTCGATGCGGCGGCGGATGCCGTCGGCACCGGCGGCCGTCGAAACCTGGAAGGCCTCGCCCTGGCTCGTGTAGATCTCCGTGGTCGGGGTGAGGTCGAGCGCGGTATCGTCGCGCGAGATCTTCACCGGCTCGGCAGCCCGCAAGGGAGCGGCGGCAAGGCTGATCAGGCCGCACATCAGCGCGGCGACAAGCATCACCATCCGGCGCCCGCGGGACGCATGGTCATTCCGGAGCCAGCTCATCAACGCTCTTTGTCCCTGTTCCCGCCGGCAGTTTCGGCCAGTCTGGAATACAGGGCGTGATCGCGCCACTGTCCGTTTATTTTCAGATACTCGCGCAAAAGGCCTTCCCGCTGAAATCCGGTCCGTTCGAGCAGCCGGATGCTTTTTTGATTGTCTGGAATACAGGCTGCTTCAATTCGGTGCAACTCGAGGACCCTGAATATGTATGGAATAGCCAGTTGAAGTGCGGCAAACATATGGCCGTGCCCCGCATGTCTTTCGCCCATCCAGTATCCGATCATGCAGCTTTGCGAGGCGCCGCGCCGGATGAGCCCGATCGTCAGGCCGCCGAGCAGGGTGTCGTCGGAACGCGAAAAAAGGAAGAGCGGCACGGCGAGCCCGGCATAGTATTCCTGCTCGTTGCGCAGCACGCGGGCGCGGAAGGCCCTCTCTGTGAGATCGTCCGGGCGCCAGCTCGGCTCCCACGGCTGCAGGAAACTGCGGCTTTCCGCCCGCAGCGCATGCCATTGCTCGAAATCGCTGTAGCGGGCCAGACGCAGGCGATGGAATTCGCTTGCAAGATCAGGCTTGTCCGGCTGCCGTGACAGAAACCGAAACACCGATCGTCCCATCGATTACCCCCGCAGCGGCGGCCGTTTCCGCCGCACGTGTCTTCCCGGCGGTCGACCCGCCTTAAATGGCGGCCTTGCGGGCCGATCGATCGCCGAGCGACAGGGCACCGGCGATCTCGTCCATCGGCGCGAGCTGTTCCAGCGGTCCGATCGCCGAAAGCGTCGGTACCGTGTCGAAGAACAGCCGGCCGGCGAGATCGGTGAGGCGCTCCGTGGTGATGCCTTCGAGGCGCTCCATCATCTCCTGGTTGGAGATGGGGCGGCCGTAGAGCATCATCTGGCGGGCGATCTGGCCGGCGCGTGCCGCCGGGCTTTCCTGTCCCATCAGGAGTTGTGCGCGGATCTGGGCGCGCGAACGTTCAATTTCCTGCTGGTCGATCGTCTTGGACGCCTTGCGCAATTCCTCGATGATGACGGGCACGAGTTCCGGCAGGTTCTCGCCGCCGGTCGCGGCATGGATGCCGAAGATGCCGGTATCGGAAAAGCCCCAGTGGAAGGCGTAGACCGAGTAGCAGAGGCCGCGGAATTCGCGCACTTCCTGGAAGAGCCGCGAGGACATGCCCCCGCCGAGAATGTTGGCGAGCACCTGCGAGCAGTAGAAGTCGCGCACGTGGTAGGCGCGGCCTTCGAAGCCGATCAGCACCTGTGCATCCATGAGGTCGCGGGTCTCGCGCGCTTCTCCGCCGGTGTAGCGGGCGGGCTCCATGACCGGGGTCGCGGAAGCCTTGGTCGGCAGGGAGGCATAGCGCTCCTCGACCTGGCGGACGAAGGCATCGTGGTCGACGGCGCCGGCAGCGACGACGAACATGCGGTCGGTCGTGTAGTTGCGGGAGAGATAGCCGCGGATCTCGTCGCTGGTGAAGGCCTTGACGGTGTCCGGCGTGCCTAGGATAGGCCGTCCGAGCGTCTGGTCGCGGAAGGCGATCTCGGAGAAGCGGTCGAAGACGACGTCGTCCGGGGTATCGTTCGCCGCGCCGATCTCCTGCAGGATCACCTGCTTTTCGCGCGCAAGCTCGTCCTCGTCGAACAGCGAGTCCGTCAGGATGTCGGAGAGGATGTCGACCGCGAGCGGAACGTGGTCCTTGAGGACGCGCGCATAATAGGCGGTGGTTTCGGTCGAGGTCGCGGCGTTGAGTTCGCCGCCGACATTCTCGATCTGCTCGGCGATGTCGCGGGCGCTGCGGCTCCTCGTGCCCTTGAAGGCCATGTGTTCGAGGAGATGGGCGATGCCGTGCTCGTCCGGTGTTTCGTTGCGGGCGCCGGATTTGATCCAGGTGCCGAGCGCCACACTTTCGAGGTGCGGCATCCTCTCCGTCACGACGGTCAGCCCGGAGGGCAGCCGGGTACACTCAACCTTCATATCCGTCTTTCTACGCCTGGTTTACGTTTGCGCGCGGGCATGCTGGCCGATGAAAGTTTCAACGGCTTTAAGCTCTGCGTCGAGAATGTCGAAACGTTCCTCCCGGTCCATCAGGTCAGCAAGCCACGTCGGAAGCGCCGGGTCAATACCGCTTGCGGATTTTACCGCGGCGGGGAATTTTGCCGGGTGCGCGGTCGCAAGCGTCACCATCGGGCTTGCCGAACGCTCGAACTTGGCGGCGGCGAAAACGCCGACGGCGGTGTGCGGATCGAGCAGGTAACCGGTCTCGGCGAGCGTCGTGCGGATCGTCTTCTCCACCTGCTTTTCGCTGGCGCGAGCGGCACGGAAATCCTTGCGGATCGCCTTAAGCGCGCGCTCCTTGATCTCGAACGAGCCGGACTGCCTGAGGCTCTCCATCGAGGCGCGCACGGCCGCGTCGTCACGGTCATAAGCTTCGAACAGCAGCCGCTCGAAGTTCGAGGAAATCTGGATGTCCATCGACGGCGAGGTGGTCGCCGAAACGCCGCGCATCTCGTAGCGACCGCTCTTCAGGGTGCGGGCGAGAATGTCGTTTTCGTTGGTGGCGATCACCAGCCGATCGATCGGCAGCCCCATCTTCTTGGCGACATAACCGGCGAAGACGTCGCCGAAATTGCCGGTCGGCACGGTGAAGGAGATCTTGCGATCCGGGCCGCCGAGGGTGAGCGCTGCGGTGAAGTAATAGACCACCTGCGCCATGATGCGGGCCCAGTTGATAGAGTTGACGCCGGAGATGCGCAGCCGGTCGCGGAAGGCCGCATCGTTGAACATCGCCTTCACGAGGTTCTGGCAATCGTCGAAATTGCCGCGGATGGCGAGCGCATGGACGTTGTCGGCCTTGCAGGTGGTCATCTGCCGCTGCTGGACGGGCGAGACCTTCTCATGCGGGAAGAGGATGAAGATGTCGGTGCGGGAACGACCGGCGAAGGCATCGATCGCCGCACCGCCGGTGTCGCCGGACGTGGCGCCGATGATGGTCGCCCGCTCGCCGCGCTCGGCCAGCACATGGTCCATCAGCCGCGCGAGCAGCTGCATCGCGACGTCCTTGAAGGCGAGCGTGGAGCCGTGGAAGAGTTCCAGCACGAAGGCGTTCGGGCCGGTCTGCACGAGCGGGGTGATCGCCGGATGCCGGAAGGTCGTATAGGCCTCGTCGATCATCGCCCGGAAGACATCGGCCTTGATCTCGTCGCCGACGAAGGGACTGAGGACGGCGAAGGCAACCTCCTGATAGCTCTTGCCCCGAAGCGCGCGGATCTCCTTCTTCGAGAGCTTCGGCCATTCGCGCGGCACGTAGAGACCGCCGTCGCGGCCAAGCCCCGCAAGGAGCGCATCGCAGAAGCCGAGGCTGGGGGCCTGGCCCCGGGTAGAGATGTATTCCAAGAGTGTCATCCTTGCTGTCGGGAATGAAGGCTTGCCTTCGAAGGCCCGCACGAGGCCGAAAATTGAAGCGAAACACCGGCGACCGGATCGATTTTTCACTGCGCCGCTGATATAGACCATCCGCAAGGGTCGTGAAAAGGCCTCAATTGGAATGGTTTTTGGCTGCGCGCAGCCTGAAATGGGGAAGGTTCGGAATCGTGTCTTTGAAAGTCTCGCGCGGGATTTTGGCCGCATCCTTGTTGACAGTGCTGGCGGGCTGCAACGCCGGCAATCCCGGTGCCGGTCTCGGCGGCGGCGCCGACAAGCCGGCCGCAACGCCCGCGGTCGCTCCCGTGGTGCAGGGCTTCTGCCCGACGATCGCGCTGCGTGACGGTACGGCCTACTACCGAACCTACGCAAAGGGCGGCAAGGACGACCCGGCGAAGGTCGTCTACCAGGCTTCGCTTGCCGACACGACCCGTTCCTGCAGCCGCGACGAGACGCAGCTGACGATCAACGTCATGGTCCAGGGTCGCCTGGTCGCCGGCCCGATGGGCAAGGCGGGCACGCTGAAGATGCCGATCCGCGTGGCGGTCACCGACGGCGACAAGGTCGTCTATACCGAGCTCACCCAGTTCGAGGCGAGCCTTGCCGATGCCGCTCAGGCGAGCCAGTTCCTTTTCACCAAGCAGGTGACGGTGCCCGGCGACGTCTCGGGCATTACCAAGGTGCAGGTCGGATTCGACGAAGGTCCTTACAAGACCAAGTAATCCAAGGAGTTTCGCGGGGCGGCCGGTTTTCACCGGCCGTTTGCCGCACGGATCGTCCGCCTTTGAGGGGAAGGCGGCGATCCCTGCAAGTCGGGGCAGGGGTGAAGGTCGCCATCATCAGAAATCCCGCCTCGGGTGGTCGCTCGGGCAGGCGGGCTGGCTGCGCGTCAGGCGCGAGCTCGAACGGCATTTTCCGATAATCGAGGAGCACGAGACCGTCGTCGGGGGCACGCCGCTCCTGGCGCGCCGCATCGTCGAAGCTGGTGTCGACCTCGTGATCGCGGTCGGTGGTGACGGGACGATCAGCGAGGTTGCCGACGGCATTCTTTCCTCCGCGCGTCCCGACACGCCGCTCGCCTTCGTAGCCGCCGGAACCGGCGGCGACTACGCCCGCAATTTCGATCTGCCGCGGCAGCCGGGCGCCATCGCCGAAGTGATCGCCCGCGCGCGCCTGCGGAAGGTCGATGCCGGCGTCCTGCGTTGCCGCACAGAGGACGGGACGACCAGCGAACGCCATTTCATCAATATCGCCAGCTTCGGGGTCTCGGGCGATGTCGTGCGTTCGGTCAACGGGGCCGCGCGCGGCGGCTGGTTGCCTGGCTCGCTGCGCTTCTTCGTCCACTCCACGCGGTCGATCCTGCGCTACCGGCCCCGCCGGGTGCGGCTCGTGCTCGACGGCTGCGAGGTGCATGCCGGACCGGTGACCGCGGTGGCGATCGCCAATGGCGGCTGGTTCGGCGGCGGCATGCATGTCGCACCGTCCGCGGACCTTTCCGACGGACTCTTCGAGGTCGCGGTGCTCGGCGGCGCCCCGACGCTCGAGACTCTGATGCTGTTGCAGAAGATCTATTCCGGCGCCCATGTCCGCGATCCGAAGGTCCGTTTCTACCGGGCGCGTTCGGTCGAGGCCGAGCCGCTCGACGACCGGCCGGCGCTGCTGGAGGCGGATGGCGAGACGCCGGGAAGCATCGCCGCCTCCTTCGACATGAAGCCGGCGGCGCTGACCCTCAAGATCTGAGCGAGATCAGACGAGGCCCGACCAGCTCTCCATCGCGGCGATGACCGCCGGCAGGTCGACCATGCGGGAGATCACCGTCTCGGCGCCGGCATCGGTCAGCCGGTCGGCATGGGAAGGATAGGTGTGCGAAGCGCCGGTGAAGCCGATGACGCGGATGCCGGCATCGCGCGCGGCATGCACGCCATGGACCGAATCCTCGACGACGACCGCCTTCTTCGCCGCGACGCCCATCTGCGAGAGCGCGTGCAGATAGATATCCGGCTTTGGCTTGACGCGGTCGGCGCCGAGGTCCTTGGCCGAGAAGATGTTCGGCGCGAAGTGCTCCTTGAGGCCGACTTTCGTCAGCATGCTGTCGAGGCGGTGGACCGAGGAATTGGAGCAGATGCAGCGCGGGCCCTCGATGCGCGAGAGCGCGAAGGCGACACCTTCGATGATCTTGACCTCGCGGGCAAGCCGCTGGTCGAGAAGCGTTTCGGATTTGTCGAGCAGGCTCGCCGAAAGCGGAATGTCGATTTCCTTTTCGACCGAGAGCAGGATGTTCTTCCAGGTCATGCCGGCGAAGCGTTCGCCCATCTCTTCCACGGAGATCGGGTAGCCTGCTTCGTTGAGAAGCTTGGATTCCACCCTCGCGGCGATGATCTCGGAATCGACGAGAACGCCGTCACAATCGAAAATGGTCAGCTCGAAACCGCTCATGGAAAGATTCGTCCTCTGCCTCGGGAAGGTCGCCTGACTACACGATCGGGCGAGGAAGAACAATCACGCTCGGCGCAGGGCAGGTTTGTTCTCCGCTTCTCCCTCCTCGGGAACGACGGAGCCTGCAGGCCCGGCCGGCTCGCCACGCACGGGTCTGGCGAGATGGATCGTGAGCCACTCCATGAGGACGGCCGCCACCGTTCGCCAGCGATGGTCGACGGTCAGCATGTGCGAGCTGTTCGGGATGAACACCGGTTCCACGCCGAGGCGCCTTGCCGTCCGGCGTACATCGGCCGCCGAGACCAGCCTGTCGCGGTCGGCGCCGACGACGAGCCTCGGCGTCGAGGCCGC
The DNA here is from genome assembly GCF_014126615.1 of Ciceribacter thiooxidans. Classification (NCBI taxonomy): domain Bacteria; kingdom Pseudomonadati; phylum Pseudomonadota; class Alphaproteobacteria; order Hyphomicrobiales; family Rhizobiaceae; genus Ciceribacter; species Ciceribacter thiooxidans. Next base: position 2,557,725 of record NZ_CP059896.1, on the reverse strand, counting down.
AGGCAGACCGCGGACGCGCTTCAACAGCATGCCGAACAGCGCCGGGATCGATTCCGTCCCGTAGAGATCGAGCATGTAGTCCATATCGCTCTCCAGCGGCCCGCGGGAAAACATCAGCGAGCGCGCCGCGTCCGGATCGGTGACGATCGGCGTCAGGTCGCCGGTCGAAAGGCAGCGCAGGACACCGGACGGCGTCGTCCGCACAACGTTGAGGAAGCCGCTCCAGCAGCCGTAATGGGGCACCGAAGCGAGCAGGGCCAGCCCGCGCACCGCCTGCCGTGCGGCGATGTGCTGGGCGATGAAGCCGCCCATCGAGTGGCCGATCAGTATCGGGCTGTCGAGTTCTCCGATCAGCCGGGTCACGTCGTCGATGTAATCTTCGATCGTCGCGAACCGGATTTCGCCCTCGCTGTCGCCGTGCGCCCGAAGATTGACAGCGATGCAGTCATATCCGGCCTCGGCGAAATGGGGCATGAAGTGCATGTCCCAGTACCACGTCGAGGACCACGCGCCGTGAAGGAACAGCAGCTGCCCCTTCGCTGCCTCACCCCGCGGCCCTTGGCGGCGGACGCTGAGCGCGCCCGCCTTCCCCTTGATCGTACTGTGCCCGACGCTCGTCATTACTCAGCTGCCACGGCAAGCGGAGATCTGGCGATCCGGGTCGCGACCGGTGCCGGTTTCGAGCGGGCGATGTCGCGCTTCAGCCGCTTGCGGAAGGCCATGTCGTTGACGGTGATCGTGTGGCGCTGCGAGGCGACCTGCTGGAAATCCGGGTCGGCCAGCTCCTCGTCGATCAGCGTGCCGAGCGGCTTCGACGGTGACCAGAGGCCCGCGAGGTGGCGCGCGGCGAGCTTCGCCTGCAGCTCCGCCCCCGGCCAGATGCAGCCGGTCGGCTGGAAGAGACCCATGAAGTAGATGTTCTTCAGCTTCTCCGGGATCATCCGCTGATAGAGCCGGACCGGACCGCGGGAGAGGTCGATCAGCGCGGGATCGAGGAAGGTATGGGCGATCTTGTAGCCGGTGCAGGCGATGATCGTGTCGAACTCCTCCGAGGTCCCGTCGACGAAATGGACCCGCTTGCCCTCGAAGCGGGCGATGTCCCGCTTCGGCTGCACCTTGCCGTGACGAAGGGCGAGATAGAGGTCCGAATTGAGGGTCGGGTGGGTCGACATGATCCGGTGGTCGGGATCGGGCAGGCCGATGTCCCTGTTCCGTCCCTGCAGGAAATTCAGGAGCCATTCGAACAGCCTGAGCTGGAGTGCCTTCGGAAGCCAGCTAAAGCGATAGAAGACCGAGTCGATCGGCTTGCCGAAAAGGAATTTCGGGACGAGATAGTAGCCCCGCCGCCAGCTGATCGCCGTCTTTTCCGAGATTCGCGCCGTCTCCACCGCCACGTCGCAGGCCGAATTGCCGCCGCCGATGACCAGCACGCGCTGGCCTGCGAAGGGGGCCGCGCGCTTGTAGGCGTGCGAGTGGATGAAGGTGCCGGTGAAGGTGCCGGGATAGCTCGGCATGTTCGGCGTGTGGTGGTGTCCGTTGCAGATGCAGACGGCGTCGAAGACCTCGGTCCGGACGTCCTCCTCGCCGGACTTCCGCCAGCTCACCGACCAGCGGTCTCCGGGTGCCGGCCGGCAGGCCACCACTTCCGTTTCGAAGTGGATGCGCCCGGGCACGTCGAACGTCCGGGCATAGTCCTCGAAATACTTCGCGAGAATGCGATGCGAGGGATAGTCGGCCACGTCGGTCGGCAGCGGGAAATCCTCGTAGGACGAGGTGTATTTCGAGCTGATGATGTGGGTCGTCTCGAAGACGCTCGAATGGCCGGTCGGATCGTCGAAGCGCCAGTTGCCGCCCACACCCTGGCAGCGATCGAAACCGGTGACCTCGAAACCGAGGTCGGTGAAATTCTTGATGGCGGTGATGCCTGCGGGTCCGGCACCGATGACGGCGACGCGTTTGCTCATGGGGGTTCCTCCTCCTCCTGAAGACGGATGTAAGGATCAGGAAAAATGACGCATGCGTCAATAATAATAATGACGCTTGCGTCATTTTTTGTTCGCGCCCTTCATCTTTCGTCGGAACTGTGAGATGAGACGCCATGCAGATGTCGAAACGCGAGCAGAACAAGAAGGCGAACCGCGAAGCGATCCTGGTCGCTGCACGCGACGTGTTTTCGCAGCTGGGCTTCGGCGCCGCCACGGTGCGCGACATCGTGCGTGCCAGCGGCCTGGCGATCGGTTCGTTCTACAATTATTTCAACGACAAGGACGAAGCCTTCGCCGCCCTGGTCGAGGCCATCGTCGTTCCTCTCGCCAGAGATCTAAAGGCCGCCCGGGCGGCAGCCGGTACGCCGCAGGCCTTCATCGGCGAGCCCTATCGGCTGGTGGCGGATTTCGCCCGGACGGACAGTGCCAACGCCGCACTCATCGTGAAGAACCAGACCCTTTTTCGCCAGACCTTCTATCTGACCCCGATCAGGACGACCGTGCAGACCGATCTGGAGACGGATCTCGGGCGCTGGATGGAGGAGGGGCGGCTACGGCGCCACGATCCGGTGCTGATGGCCGACGCCATGCTTGCGCTCGGGATCGACCTCGTCGTTCAGACGGCGCTGGACCCGGCCAGCGCCCCCGGCCGCGTCGCCTTTCTGGTGGACCTCTTCATGGCGCGGCTCGCACCTGCCGCCCGTCCTTCGGCCTGAAGCCCGCCAAGCGCCGCACTCTGCGCCTTCATCCACCGGCGAGTGCCAGCAGCTCCGCCTCGAAGCTCTGCGGATAGCGCCGGAGCCCGCCTTCCTTCTCCAGCATGTCGGCGAGCCAGATGCCGTCGGCGGCGAGCCGGACGACGGCAAGCGCCGGCGTATCGTCCGTCGCGCGGTGCCGGGAAAGCCGTTGGTCGAGCCAGGCGGTCCAGAGCGCCCGCAGCGCCGGTTCGGAAACGATCGCGACCGAGAGCGCTGCCCAGAGACTTCTCGCGCCAAGCAGCCGGTCGGAGAAGCAGGCGCGGACATAGGCACGGGTGAAGCGGCCCGCGGGCTTCGGGTCACTCTCGATCGAGCGGTCGATCTCGCGGTCGAGCTGGTCGAGCAGGTCGGCGAAGACGGCGGCGAGCAGCGCCTGCTTGCTCTCAAAATGATGGAGCAGCCCGCCCTTGGTGACGCCGGCGCGTTCCGCCACCGCCTGGATGGTGATCGCGCCCGCCCCGCTTTCGGCGGCGATCTGCGCGGCGCAATCGAGCAGTGCCCGGCGCACCTGTTCGGGCTGTTTCGGGCGGTGATAGGCGGAGAGGGCGGGCGCGTTCAATGGCTCACCGACCCGGAGAGCGTGTTCATGACGATGACGCCGGCGACGATCAGCGCAATCCCGGAAAGGGCGGCGAAATCGAGCGTCTGCTTGAAGACGAAGACGCTGATCAGCGCCGTCAGCACGATGCCGAGCCCGCCCCACATCGCATAGGCGATGCCGAGCGGCATGCCCTTGAGCGCATGCGTCAGCAGGTAGAACGAGGCGGCGTAGAACATCACCATGCCCGCGGTCGGTAGCAGGCGTGTGAACTGCTCGGACCTCTGCAGGAGCGTCGTGCCGATCACCTCGAGCACGATGGCGCCACCGAGCGCACCGTAGGCGGAAAAGACGGGGTTCATCGCAAAATACTCTCGCACGCGTTCATCATGGCCCTAAAGATACCGGACGGTTGGTTTCTTTGCAAGGCGCTTCTCTTCTCCCCGCCGGGGAGAAGAGGGGCAGCGCGAAGAGACGGGCCGCTAGAACGCTGCCCGCTTGCGCTTCTTGAACGCATCGAAGTCAAAGGGACGCGGCTCGCCCGACTGTTCGCCTTCGATCAGCGCATCCTCCAGGGAGCGGGCGGCGCGGTGCTGATCGTCTACCGGAACATCGCCCGGAACCGCCGTTCCCCTTCCGGGGAGAACTGGACGACGCGACTTCCCTCCACGCGGCGTGCCTCGCCGCGGTCGAGGAAGTGGGAGAGCAGGGCCTTGCCGAGCGAGCCTGCGAGATGGGTGCGGCGTTCGCTCCAGTCGAGGCAGGCGCGGCAGAGCGGCCGGCGCTTCGCCTTCAGCGCGGCGAAATCGATGCCGTGGCCGGAAAGCAGGTTCTCGCCCGCCTTCGTCAGCCGCAGCGCCTCGTCGTGGGATTCGATCGCCCCTTGCGTGATCAGGCTGTCGAGCATCCTGACGCCATAGTCGCCGGCGAGATGGTCGTAGCAGATGCGCGCCTTGCGGAGCGCCGGTTCCTTCGGTCCGACACGGTGGCGCAGGTGCCCGCGGCTCGCGGCAAAGCCCATCAGGCTCTCGATCATCGCGCCGACATGGTCGTCGGCGAGCGCGAAGTAGCGGTGCCGCCCCTGCTTGCGCTGGCGAAGCAGCCCGCCGTCTTCGAGTTTCGAAAGATGCGAACTTGCCGTCTGCAGCGTGACACCGGCCGCGCCTGCGAGCTCGGTCGCGGTGAGCGCCCTGCCGCCGAGCAGGGCGAGCAGCATGTTCGACCGGGCGGGATAGCCGATCAGGGCGGCAATGCGGGCAATGTCCGGGCCTTCGGCCATGATGCACCTCGCGGGGTTTGTGGCACTCGACACGCCGAGTGTAGCACATGCTTCGGCTGATATCGAACTATGTCCGTCGAAGCGATGCCTGCATCATGCCCTGTCGTGGGTAAGCGATGCTTCGATCGCGGTCGAAGCAGCTTCGTTCGGGACCATGGCACATCGGGGCTCCCGAAACCGAAAGGACCAATCATGATTACCTGCATCATCCGCTATCGCATCGCGCCCTTTGCCCGGGAGGATTTCTCGACCTATGCCCGCAATTGGGGCGAAGCGATCCCGCGCTGCGGCGCCGATCTCGTCGGCTATTTCGCCCCGCACGAGGGCTCGCTGACCACCGCCTACGGCATCTATCATGTCGAGGACCTCGCGGCCTACGAGGCCTACCGGGCAAGGCTCGCGGCCGATCCGCTCGGCCAGGCGAACTACGAATTCGCCCGCAAGGCCGGTTTCATTCTCGAGGAAGACCGCCTGTTCCTGAAGGAAGTGAGCCGCCTGCCGTCGGCGGAGAGGCAGCCATGATCGCCGTCATCTTCGAGGTCGTTCCCGCGGAAGGGCGGCGCACCGCCTATCTCGCCCGCGCCGAGCTCCTGCGGCCGCTGCTGGAGGAGGTCGACGGCTTCCTCTCGATCGAGCGGTTCGAGAGCCTTTCCCAACCGGGCAAGGTCCTGTCGCTCTCCTTCTGGCGGGACGAGGAGGCCGTCTCCGCATGGCGCCGGACGGAGGAGCACCGGCGGGCGCAGGAGGCGGGTCGCGCCGGCATCTTCGCCGACTACCGGCTGCGGGTCGCCCACGTCATCCGCGATTATGGTCTCGCCGCCCGCGACGAAGCGCCCGCCGACAGCCGCCTCCTGCACGGCTGAGGACGACAGTTCAGACCCTCCGCGCCGTCGCCCGCCGGCGCGGAGAGGCGCGTAAACCATGTTCGTGAGGGCTTACCGGTCGAAAAGGCCGGCAAGCGCGGAAAATCGCCCGGGCCGTTCAATCTTTGGTAACCAAGTTCGGTAACCATGAGCCTCGTTATCCCGTGCTGCGTCCGCGTAACAGAGAGTAGAACATGGCTTCTGTATTTCCGCTCGCCGAACTTCGCCGTTCTTCGGACCCGTTCTCCTGGGTCGACAGCATCATCAAGGGCGATTGCGTCGCCGCGCTCGAAGCACTTCCCGACAAATCCGTCGATGCGATCTTCGCCGATCCGCCCTACAACCTGCAGCTCGGCGGCATGCTGACCCGTCCGGACCAGTCGGTGGTCGACGCCGTCGACGACGAGTGGGACCAGTTCGCCTCCTTCGAGGCCTATGACGCCTTCACCCGTGCCTGGCTGCTCGCCTGCCGCCGCGTGCTGAAGCCGACCGGCACGATCTGGGTCATCGGCTCCTATCACAACATCTTCCGCGTCGGCGCGACGCTGCAGGACCTGAATTTCTGGATCCTGAACGACATCGTCTGGCGCAAGACCAACCCGATGCCGAACTTCAAGGGCCGCCGTTTCCAGAACGCCCATGAGACGATGATCTGGGCCTCGCCCGATCCGAAGGCCAAGGGCTACACCTTCAATTACGACGCCATGAAGGCCGCCAACGACGACGTGCAGATGCGCTCGGACTGGCTTTTCCCGATCTGCGGCGGCTCCGAGCGGCTGAAGGGCGAGGACGGCAAGAAGGTGCATCCGACCCAGAAGCCGGAAGCGCTGCTCGCCCGCGTCATCATGGCCTCCACCAAGCCCGGCGACGTCGTGCTCGATCCCTTCTTCGGCTCCGGCACCACCGGTGCGGTCGCCAAGCGCCTCGGCCGCCATTTCGTCGGCATCGAGCGCGAACAGGATTACATCGATGCGGCTGCTGCGCGCATCGCCGCCGTCGAGCCGCTCGGCAAGACGGAACTGACCGTGATGACCGGCAAGAAGGCCGAACCGCGCGTCGCCTTCAATACACTGGTCGAGAGCGGCATGATCCGCCCCGGCCAGGTGCTCACCTGCGCACGCCGTCGCCATTCGGCGATCGTCCGGGCGGACGGTACACTGGTTTCCGGCGGCGAGGCGGGCTCGATCCACCGCGTCGGCGCCAGGGTGCAGGGGCTCGACGCCTGCAACGGCTGGACCTTCTGGCACTTCGAGGAAGGCAAGGCGCTGCGCCCGATCGACGAATTGCGGGCGGTCGTCCGCAGCGGAATGGCGAAGCTCGATTGACGATCCGGCGTGCTTCGCCTGCATGCGAGAATCCTCCTTCCGGTTCCAGTACCTTCAGTCCCGGAAGGAGTGCTTGACGCCCGGTTCCGACAAGGAACCGGGCGTCATCTTTTCTGATTTCGTCTGATCGGTTCCCCAGCCGTCCTCAGATGGCAACGCCGTAAGTCGCGAGGTCGCGGCGGAGCTTGTCGGCGCCGGTGAACTGCACCGCCTGCCAGCCGGCCGATTTCGCGCCTTCTACATTCGCAGGCGAATCGTCGATGAACAGCGTGTTTTCCGGCTCCAGACCGTGCGCCGCGGCATGGCTTTCGTAGATCGCCCGGTCGGGCTTGATGAGCCCGACTTCGCCGGAGACCGTGATCCCGCGCGAGGTGGTGAGGAACGGATACATCTCCTGCGCCTCGCGGAAGGTGTCGGCGGCGAAATTGGTGAGCATGGTCACGTCCCGGCCGCTGTCGATCAGTTCGCGCAGCACCGTCACCGTGTCCTCGTAGGCATAGGGCACCATCTCGCGCCAGTTGATCCGGAAGGCGCGGATGTGGTCCTCGCGCTCGGGGAAGCTGGCGATCAAAAGCTCTTCCGCCTCCTTCCAGCCGCGGCCGCGGTCCTGCTCCAGATTCCAGTCATGCGTGCAGACATTGTCGAAGAACCAACGGCGCTCCTCGGGATCGGGGATGATGCGCGAAAAAGGCAGGTCGGGATCGTAGTGGATGAGCACCTTGCCTATGTCGAAGACGATGTGGCGGATATCTGCAGGCATTATTTATCCCTTGTTGGTCGGAAAGGCGTTCGGAATAGCCTGAACGATTGCTTTTTTCATGACGGTCGGCAGCGCGAGGCCATCAAGTTTGGTCACCGGCTCCCAAAATCCGTGAACGCCGGAGGGCAGGCTGAGCGGGCCGGCACGATAGACCGAAAGCCGGAGCTCGAAATGGGTGAAGACGTGGGTGACGGTGCCCGCGGGCTGCCACTCGGCAGGGAAGGGGGCGGCGGTGACGCCGGTCTCGCCGTCCATGCGCGCCGTCCAGCCGGTGGTCGGCACCTCGGTCATGCCGCCGAGCAGGCCCTGTTCCGGACGCCGCCGCAGGAGAATCAGCCCGTCGCCCGAGACGGCGACGAAGGCCGCGCCCTGCCGCACCGGCTTTTCCTTCTTCGCGGCCTTCACCGGAAACCGTTCGGGATCGTCGCCTTCGAGCGCCAGGCATTCCCCGCGGAAGGGACAGAGCGCGCAGGCCGGACGCTTCGGCGTGCAGATCGTCGCGCCGAGATCCATCATCGCCTGGGCGAAATCACCCGGCCGCTCGGCAGGCGTCATCGCCGCCACGTGCCGCTTCATCTCCGGCTTCGAGCCGGGCAGCGGCGCATCGATCGCATGGAGACGCGAAATCACCCGCTCGACATTGCCGTCCATCACCGCCGCCTGCCGGTCGAAGGCGATCGCCGCGATCGCTGCCGCGGTATAATCGCCGATGCCGGGCAGGGTTCTCAGCCCCTCTTCGGTGTCGGGAAAGACGCCGCCATGCGTGCCGGAAACGACTTCCGCGCATTTCTTGAGATTACGGGCGCGGGCGTAGTAACCGAGCCCCGCCCAGGCGGCCATCACATCCTCGTTCGGCGCGGCGGCGAGGTCGTCGACGGTGGGCCATCGGCTCAAGAATTTCGCGAAATAAGCCTTCACCGCCTGCACGGTGGTCTGCTGCAGCATGACTTCGGAAAGCCAGACATGGTAGGGGTCGGGGCGCAGGCCCTTTGCCGCCATCGTCGGCGTCGTGCGCCACGGCAGCTTGCGGTGGTGGCGGTCGTACCAGGCAATGAGCGCCCGGGCGGTCGGATTTGCGGAGGATTTCAAGGTCGCCATTTGCCGATGTGGGGTAAACTCGCCTATATCTGGCCAAATCGGCATTTGGTTCAAGGCCGGATCTGCCGGCAGAGGTAAAAGGTTTCGAGGCGCCGCGATGAATACCAAAAAGAAAAGCGCCGCGCCGAGAAGGGGTGTCTTCCAGATATCCGAGGTGGCGAACGGCATCGTCGATCCGGTGCTCGCGCGCCGCGCCGGCATCAACACCGCGCTGCTCGGCTCCTGGGACGAGATCGTCGGCGACGGTTTCGCCGATTGCTCGCGGCCGGAAAAGATCGCCTGGCCGCGGCGCGGCGAACCGGGCGAGGAGGGCGGCCACCGGCCGGGCGTGCTGACGATCGCCTGCGACGGCGCACGGGCGCTCTTCCTCTCCCATGCCCAGGGCGAACTGATCGCCCGCATCAACGGCTTCTTCGGCTATCCGGCGATCGGCCAGATCCGCATCGTGCAGAAGCCGGTCTCGCAGGCGGCGCTTCACCGCCCCAAGCCGCGCAAGCTCGAGGGCGAGCGGGCGCGACGCCTCGCCGACATGATGGAAGGCATCACCGACGAGAAGCTGAGGGCGGCGATCGAGCGGCTCGGCACGGCGGTTCTCTCGCCGAACCGGCGGAAGAGATAGCGAGCCCGTCTCGTTGCGTTTCTTGCGCCGACCGGCCTCAGGATGTCACAATTCTTTGATGAAACAGCAGCTTCCCCGCCTTGTTTGCCGCCATCCGGCAATATAACGGTTGTGGCAACGTCCAAACGCTGAACGAGACAGGTGCCCCGATGCAAATTTCCGAACTGAACCTCACCAAGCGGCGGCTGCTCGGCGGGATCGCCGTGACGGCGCTCGGCGCGCTTCTCGCCTCCTGCTCGGACAGCTCTGAGGAAAAGCCGGCCGAGAGCAAGACCGCTCCCGCCGCCGAAGAGGCGAAGCCCGCCGCCGAGAAGCCTGCCGCCGAAACGACGCCGGCACCGGCCGAGGCGCCCGCCGCCAAGGTCGAGGTCCCGCAGCCCGACGGCACCGTCGATATGGCCGACGTGCTGAAGCCAGGAACGCTTCCGGAAATGGCGATGGGCGACGCCAATGCGCCGGTCAAGATCGTCGAATACATGTCGATGACCTGCCCGCACTGCGCCAATTTCCACGAGAAGACCTTCGACGCGATCAAGACGAAGTATATCGACACCGGCAAGGTCTACTTCGTCCTGCGCGAGTTCCCCTTCGATCCGGCCGCCACCGCCGCCTTCATGCTGGCGCGCTGCGCCCCGCAGGATCGCTACTTCCCGTTCGTCTCCACCTTCCTCAAGCAGCAGCGGGCCTGGGCGGCTCCCGCCGACGGCGATGTCCGCGGCGCGATGCTGCAAATGTCGAAACTTGCCGGTTTTACACAGGAGAGCTTCGAGGCGTGCTTGACGAACGCGAAACTTGCCGCTGATGTGACGGCTGTGAGAGACCGTGCGGCCAAGGATTACAACATCAAGTCGACGCCGACCTTCCTCATCAATGGAAAGAGCTATTCCGGAGACATGTCGGTTGAAACCATGTCGGCACTCATCGACAGCTTCCTCTGACCGGCGCGCATTCGATACAACGGCCGGCGGCAGCCCCCGTGCGGCCGTTTTCCACCTCCCCTTTGATGGGGGAGGTCGCGCGAATGCGCGGGCGGGGGTGGAGCATCTGCTTTCCGTGTCTCTGAACTCTTTGCCCCTCACCCTGACCCTCTCCCCGCGAGCGGGGAGAGGGAAGGCTTGCGCCGAGGGTGCCGCTCATCGCCCTTCTCCCCGCGTGCGGGGAGAAGGTGCCGGCAGGCGGATGAGGGGCCTTGTCGCGCGTCCGGGCTCAGCTCCGTTCGTCGCAACGGTGGAGAGACCTGGGCCGTCGGCCCCGCGCCGATCTCCTCCATTGAGGGGGAGATGTCACGAAGTGACAGAGGGGGGTATCTCTGCACGGCGTCTCCGCGGAGTCGCTCCATGAAATTCAACCGTCTCCGCCTCGTCGGCTTCAAGTCCTTCGTCGAACCGACGGAGTTCGTGATCGAGCGCGGACTGACGGGTGTCGTCGGCCCGAACGGCTGCGGCAAGTCCAATCTCGTCGAGGCGCTGCGATGGGTGATGGGCGAGAACTCCTACAAGAACATGCGCGCCTCCGGCATGGACGACGTGATCTTCTCCGGCTCGGGAAACCGTCCGGCGCGCAATTCGGCCGAAGTCGGCCTCTATCTCGACAATTTTGACCGCACTGCGCCCGCCGCCTTCAACGATGCCGACGAGATCCAGGTGACGCGCCGCATCGAGCGCGAGCAGGGCTCGGTCTACAGGATCAACGGCAAGGAGGCGCGTGCCAAGGACGTGCAGTTGCTCTTTGCCGACGCCTCGACCGGCGCGCGTTCGCCCTCCATGGTCGGGCAGGGGCGGATCGGCGAGCTCATCCAGGCGAAGCCGCAGGCGCGGCGCCAGCTTCTCGAAGAGGCGGCCGGCATTTCCGGCCTGCATTCGCGCCGGCATGAGGCGGAACTTCGTCTGCGCGCCGCCGAAGGCAATCTCGAACGTCTCGAAGACATCACCACCCAACTCGAAGGCCAGATCGAGAGCCTGAAGCGGCAGGCCCGGCAGGCGAACCGCTTCAAGATGCTCTCCGCCGACATCCGCGCCAACGAGGCGATGCTGCTCCATGTGCAATGGGTGCAGGCCAAGGAGGCGGAAGGTGAGGCGGAAAGTGCGCTGAACCAGGCGACCTCGATCGTCGCGGAAAAGGCGCAGGCCCAGATGGAGGCCGCCAAGGCCCAGGCGATCGCCAGCCTCAAGATGCCCGAACTGCGCGAGGACGAGGCGAAGGCCGCCGCGGCGCTGCAGCGCCTGCAGATCGCCCGTTCGCAGCTCGAAGAGGATGCCGGACGGCTGCTGAAACGTCGCGACGAACTCGCCCGCCGTCTGGCCCAGCTCGACGAGGACATCCGTCGCGAGGAGCGGCTCGTTGCCGACAATGCGACGATTCTCGAACGGCTCGACGCGGAGGAGGCCGAGATCGAAGAGGTGCTCGCCGATTCCGGCCGCCATGCCGAGGAGACGCGCGAGGCCTTCGAGGCTGCCGCCGCGACGCTTGCCGAAAGCGAGAAGCAGTTTTCAGCGCTCACTGCCGAACGCGCCGAGGCGGCCGCCGGCCGTACCCAGCTCGAACGCTCGATCCGTGAACTCGCCGACCGCCGCCAGCGTCTGCAGCGCCAGGCGGAGGATGCCACCCGCGAAATTTCCGATATCGCCGCCCGCGTCGCCGGCCTGCCCGATCCGGACGAGAAGCGGGAAATGGTCGAAGCCGCCGAACAGGCGTCCGCCGATTGCGAGGCGGCAGTCGTCGAGGCGGAGGCCGCCCTTGTCGGCGCACGCCGCGACGAGAGCCTCGCCCGCACCCCGCTCGAAGCGGCGCGCGCAAGGCTGAACGGGCTCGAGACCGAGTCCCGCACGATTTCGAAGATGCTCGCTTCCGCCGCCGCGTCCGGCGAATTTTCGCCCGTCGCCGAAGATCTACGCGTCGACCGTGGTTTCGAGACCGCGCTCGGCGCGGTGCTCGGCGACGACCTCGATTCGCCCACCGATCCGCGCGCGCCCGCCCACTGGAGCGAAAACGGCGCCGGCACCGACGATCCGGCGCTGCCTGCAGGTGCGGTTCCGCTGATCGGCCATGTCGCCGCCCCGCCGGCGCTGACGCGGCGTCTCCGCCAGATCGGCGTGGTTGACGCAGGTCAGGCGCACCACCTGATGGGGCTCCTGCAGCCCGGCCAGCGGCTCGTCACCCGCGAGGGTGCCGTCTACCGCTGGGACGGCCATGTCCGCGGCTCCGAGGCGCCGAGTGCGGCCGCGCTCCGCCTCGCCCAGAAGAACCGGCTCGCCGAAATCGAGGCCGAGATCGGCGAGGCTCGCGACCAGCTCGCCGAGGCCGAGGACCGGCTTTCGGAAGCGGTCGAGGCGATCCGCATGGCGGATGCGAGCCTCGCCGCCGCGCGCGAGACCCAGCGCCTCTCGCTCCGCCGTCTTTCCGAGGCTCGCGATGTGCTCGCCCAGGCGGAGCGCGCCTCCGGCGAGCTTCTGCGCCGCCGCGACGTGGTCGAGGAGGCGCTGAGCGGCCTGCAGGCGCAGGTCGAGGAAATCCTCGCGCAGGAGGAGAATGCCCGCATCGAGCTCGAGGATGCGCCGGATCTTTCCGATCTCGACGAACGTCTGCGGATCAGCCAGGTCGAGGTGGCGACCGGCCGCGGCCTGCTCGCCGAGGCCCGCGCCCGCCACGAAGGGCTCGACCGCGAAAACGAGCAGCGCCGGCGCCGCATTGCCGCGATCGGCCAGGAACGGGCGACCTGGATCGCCCGTGCGCGGAGCGCCGAGGAGCATATCGCCACCCTGCGCGACCGTGAGCTTGAGGCGCGCGAAGAGGTCATGTCGCTCGAAATGGCGCCCGACGAATTCGACGAGAAGCGCCGCGCGCTGATGACCGAACTCGACAAGGCGGAAGCTGCCCGCCGGGCTGCCGCAGACAGGCTTGCCGAGGCCGAGACCCGCCAGCGCGAAGCCGATGCGAAGGCGGTGTCCGCGCTCGCCGAGCTCGCCGAGAGCCGCGAGAAGCGCGGACGCGCCGAGGAACGCCTGATGTCGGCGCGCGAGCGCCGCAAGGAGATCGAAGGGCGCATCCATCAGGCGCTCAACGTCGAGCCGCACGAGGCCTTCCGGGTGACCGGGCGGAACGCCGGCGACGGCCTGCCGGACCTGCGCGCGATCGAGCGCGATCTCGACCGGCTGCGCATCGAGCGCGAGCGTCTCGGCGCCGTCAACCTGCGCGCCGACGAGGAGCAGAAGGAGCTTTCGGAGAAGCTCGCCGCGCTCATCAGGGAACGCGACGACGTGATCGACGCGATCCGCAAGCTGCGCGGGGCGATCCAGAGCCTGAACCGCGAGGGGCGCGAACGGCTGATCGCCGCCTTCGACGTCGTCAACGCCCAGTTCCAGCGCCTCTTCACCCATCTCTTCAACGGCGGCACCGCGGAGCTGCAGCTGATCGAGAGCGACGACCCGCTGGACGCCGGCCTCGAAATCCTCGCCCGCCCGCCGGGCAAGAAGCCGCAGACGATGACGCTGCTTTCGGGCGGCGAACAGGCGCTGACGGCAATGGCGCTGATCTTCGCCGTCTTCCTCACCAATCCGGCGCCGATCTGCGTGCTCGACGAGGTGGACGCGCCGCTCGACGACCACAATGTCGAGCGCTACTGCAACCTGATGGACGAGATGGCGGCCTCCACCGAGACCCGTTTCGTCGTCATCACCCACAATCCGATCACCATGGCGCGGATGAACCGGCTCTTCGGCGTCACCATGGCCGAGCAGGGCGTCTCCCAGCTCGTCTCCGTCGACCTGCAGACGGCGGAGGCCCTGCGCGAGCGCGAGGCGGTGTGACCGGCCGGCGCCGGCAGTATCGGGGTTCTCTCCGGTCCGTCGCCACGGCCGCCGCCCTGATGGTCGCTTTCTCCCTTCCGCTCCACGCCGGGGAACCGGAGCCGAGCCTTTCCGGCAATTTTTTGCCGCAGGTGATTGCCGCGTCCGCGCCCCATCGCGAGGCGCTCGAAACGCTGCTGCGGGGCCGCCGCGGGCTCCCGCCATGGATACGCGCCATGGTTTCTCGCCCCAAATACGTCGCGCTCGCCTCGAAGCGCGTTACCGTCGACGGCAAGGCGATGCAGCTCTTCTCCGCTTGCGAGGCCGGGCGTTGCGCCGAGAGCCGCCTGCGGGCGCTCTTCTCCGCCGACGGCAAGCGGGTGACGGTCTATATCCGCGACGCCCGGCAGGGACATCTGGTCTTCGGCGATCCGACGCCCGCGGAACGGCTCGCCGGCGATTTCTGAGGGCGGTCCGCGTCAGGGCCGGATGGGTTGCCAGTTCCGGTTGACATTGCGGTTATGTGAGTGCAATCTATAGATGCTTATGTTGGGTGGCGCAATCGTGGCGAGCATAAACCTGTCTCAACTCAAGGAGAAGCTCTATGGATACCACCAAGTCCACCCGTCCGTCGGCAACCCTCGGTGCTGAACTCGACGTCTTCGCCAAGGCGCCGCGTGTCGGCCAGACCCCGTCGGCGACCGAGATTTCCGCCATGATCAAGGGCGGAAAGCCCGGCGACATGGACAAGCTCGACGTGTAACGCCGATCAGCGGCCGCCCTTCGGGGCGGCCATTCGGCTGAGGCAACGGACCTCGCGCGGAGAGCGTGTGCATGTTCATTGGACGAATCGACAGGACGGCCACTGCCGGTTGCGAGCGGTGGTCGTTCGACGGGTTGCGGGCGATGGCCCATCCGCTGCTGGAGAACTTCTGCTGGGAAGGGCCGGACCTTTCCTTGGTTCTCTGCCGTGAGCGCTCCGCGGCCGGAGGGGCGGATTTCCCGCCTGCATCCGACGCAGGCGAGGGCGAGTTGCGTGCGTTCCTTGCAGCATTGGAGACCTGGCCGCTCGACTGGCAGGCGATCGTCGTCGACCATCGCCGAGCGTCGGTCACGTTCCGCGCCGGGCATGGCGGCGTGGCGCCGCTCTATGTGCGCGCCGCGGCGTCCGCGCTGGAAGTCTCCTGGAATTTTGCCGATTTCTACGCCGATGCGGATGCGGGCGATGTCGACCCGGCCTGGACCGCCTTTCGTCTCACCGGCAATCCGCCTTATGCGTCGGCGACCTTGTTTTCCAACGTCTTCATGGTGACCGAACGCGCCGCCCTGTATGTCGGTGCAGGTGGCGAAGTCCGCGTCGAATACCCGCCGCCTGCTCCCTACTTCCTGCCGACGCCCCTGCGCGAAGACGTCGACATCCCCGCTGCCGCCTGCGGTCTGGTGGACGCGCTTCTGCGGCGATGGCCGCTCGGCGATCTGGAGGTCGCAGCCGAGTTCAGCGGCGGCATGGATTCCGCGGTGATCGCCGGGGTGCTCGCCCGCGCGGCCGTGTCGGCACCTGTAACGGCGGCGCTTGCGATCACCGGCGCTGCCGCACGCCAGCAGCGCGAGCGGCGCAGGCTCGCGATCAGCCGGTTCAGCTATCGCGACATGACCTGGCCGGTCGAGCGCACGGCGATGATCCCCTCCGGTTTTTCCACGACGAGCGATTACGTCGCGACACCGCGCAACGCCGACTTGCAGCGGCCCTTGCGGGGTCTCATCGCGGCGTTGGTGCGCAAAAGGGGTACGCGCGTGATCGCGACCGGGACGGGCGGCGACGAGCTGCACATGCTGCATGCGTTCGAGCAGGATGCCGAACAATGGGCGAGGAACGTCGGCGACGCCTACCTGCCGCAATCACCCGCCCCGGCGATCAGACCGGCCTACCGCAACAGCTTCGCCGATTACGCCCGCGGGTGCGAGCGCGCGCCGTTTCCGGTCCTGCCGATCTCGGTGCTCGAAGCGCAGGCCGCCCGCGCACCGCTGTTTGCGGAAAACGGGCTCTGGCCGGTCAGCGCCTTCGCCCAGCCGGAGGCGGTGCGCTTCTACCGCAGTCTGCCCCGCGAATGGCGTGCCGGAAAGGAGCTGCATCGTCGGATGCTCTCCCATCTCGGTTACCCGAGCGCGTTTCTCGATGTGCCGCTGCGCGAGAATTTCGAGACCTATCTCACGACGTCGCTCGTCGCCGCTGCCGGAGGCATCACGCGCGATCTGCGTCGCGAATGCCGCCTGCACGATCTTGGGATCGTCGACGCGGACGCTCTGATCCGCGCCCTCTCGGAAATCAGGGACGGAAGCACCCTCGACGACGTCGGCTTCGTCTTTCATGCATTCAACCTGGAATCGATCCTGCGCCGCGTCGGCACCAGACGGCAAGGCGGCTGGGATCGTGACCAGATCACGAGCGGTGATGTCGGATCGACTGCCGCCTGACGTCGCGATCTGCAAATTCTCCACGACCATGCCGCAATTATGATGCAATGCAACATAAGTTGCAGGCGGCGGCGTTTCCAATCCGGCTAGATTGCTGTAAATGATGGAAAAAGCCTATGGGTGGAGAGCGGGCATGAGGAAGTGGGTCTATACCTTTGGTGACGGAAAGGCCGAAGGTCGCGCAGGTGATCGCGAGCATCTCGGCGGCAAGGGCGCAAACCTTGCGGAGATGGCGAGCCTCGGCCTGCCGGTGCCGCCCGGCCTCACCATCATCACCGACGTCTGTACCTACTATTACGAGAACGGCCGCACGCTGCCGGAGGCGATGAAGAAAGAGGTGCTCGCCGGCCTGAAAGGCATGGAGGAGATCACCGGCCGTGGCTTCGGCGATACCACCAATCCGCTGCTGCTCTCCGTCCGCTCCGGCGCCCGCACCTCCATGCCCGGCATGATGGACACGGTGCTCAACCTCGGCCTCAACGACGAGACCGTCGAGGCGCTCGGCCACAATGCCGGCGATGCGCGCTTTGCCTGGGACAGCTACCGCCGCTTCATCCAGATGTACGGGGACGTCGTCATGGGTCTCGGCCACGAGTCCTTCGAGGAAATCCTCGAAGACGAGAAGGCCCGCCTCGGCCACGACCTCGACACCGATCTCTCCGCCGTCGAATGGCAGCACGTGGTCGGCCTCTACAAGGCGCTGATCGAGGAGGAACTCGGCGAGCCCTTCCCGCAGGATCCGCTGGTGCAACTCTGGGGCGCGATCGGCGCGGTCTTTGCGAGCTGGATGAACCCGCGGGCGATCACCTATCGCCACCTGCACGCCATCCCTGCCGAATGGGGCACCGCCGTTACCGTGCAGGCGATGGTCTTCGGCAATCTCGGCTCGACGTCGGCGACCGGCGTCGCCTTCACCCGCAATCCCTCGACCGGCGAGAAGGCGCTCTACGGCGAATTCCTCGTCAACGCCCAAGGCGAGGACGTCGTCGCCGGCATCCGTACGCCGCAGTCGATCACCGAGGCGGCACGGATCGAATCCGGCTCCGACCGGCCCTCGCTCGAAAAGGTCATGCCCGAGGCCTTCGCCGAGTTCCGCTCGATCTGCGACAAGCTCGAATCGCACTACCGCGACATGCAGGACCTCGAATTCACCATCGAGCGCGGCAAGCTGTGGATGCTGCAGGCCCGCTCCGGCAAGCGCACGACGAAGGCGGCGATGAAGATCGCCGTCGACATGGCGGCCGAAGGGCTGATCGGTGAGGAAGAGGCGGTGATGCGCATCGAGCCGTCCTCGCTCGACCAGCTCTTGCACCCGACGATCGATCCGCGCGTCGAGCGCGACGTCATCGGCTCCGGCCTCCCGGCCTCGCCGGGGGCCGCGACCGGCGCAATCGTCTTCACCGCGGAAGAGGCGGTCGCCGCCGAGGAGGAGGGCCGCAAGGTGATCCTCGTTCGTGTCGAGACAAGCCCGGAAGACATTCACGGCATGCACGCCGCCGAAGGCATCCTGACGACCCGCGGCGGCATGACCAGCCACGCGGCGGTTGTCGCCCGCGGCATGGGCATCCCGTGCGTGGCGGGCGCCGGAAGCCTGCGCGTCGACCTGCGCAACGAGGTGCTGATCGGCGCCGGCGTGACGCTCGGCAAGGGTGACATCATCACCATCGACGGGTCCACCGGCCAGGTGCTGAGGGGCAGGGTGGCGATGCTGCAGCCGGAGCTTTCCGGCGATTTCGCCCAGCTCATGGACTGGGCCGACCGCACCCGGCGCATGACGGTGCGCACCAATGCCGATACGCCGACCGATGCGCGTGCGGCGCGCTCCTTCGGCGCTGAAGGCATCGGCCTCTGCCGCACCGAGCATATGTTCTTCGAGGGCATGCGCATCCAGGTCATGCGCGAGATGATCCTCGCCGCCGACGAGGAGGGGCGCCGCCGCGCGCTCGCCAAGCTCCTGCCGATGCAGCGCTCCGATTTCACCGAGCTCTTCGAGATCATGCACGGCCTGCCGGTGACGATCCGTCTCCTCGACCCGCCGCTGCACGAATTCCTGCCGAAGACCGACGAGGAGATTGCCGAGGTGGCGGACGCCATGGGCCTCGAACCGCAGCTTCTGCGCCAGCGGGTCGATGCGCTGCACGAGTTCAACCCCATGCTCGGCCATCGCGGCTGCCGTCTTGCGATCTCCTATCCCGAGATCGCCGAAATGCAGGCCCGCGCGATCTTCGAGGCCGCGATCGAGGCCGCCCGCGAAACGGGTGCCGCCGTCGTGCCGGAAATCATGGTGCCGCTCGTCGGCCTTAAATCCGAGCTCGACTACGTGAAGGCCGCTATCGACCGCGTCGCCCAGGAGGTGATGACCGAGGCCGGCCTGCAGATCAGCTATCTCGTCGGCACGATGATCGAGCTGCCGCGCGCCGCCCTGCGCGCCCACGTCATCGCCGAGGCGGCGGAATTCTTCTCCTTCGGCACCAACGACCTGACGCAGACGACCTTCGGGATCTCGCGCGACGACGCCTCGTCCTTCATCACCACCTACCAGCGCAAGGGCATCATCGAGCACGATCCCTTCATCTCGCTCGATTTCGACGGTGTGGGCGAACTGATCCGGATTGCCGCCGAGCGCGGCCGCCAGACCCGGCCGGACATGAAGCTCGGCATCTGCGGCGAACACGGCGGCGACCCGGCCTCGATCCATTTCTGCGAAGGCGCAGGACTCGACTACGTCTCCTGCTCGCCCTTCCGCGTGCCGATCGCAAGGCTCTCCGCAGCGCAGGCCGCGATCAAGGCGAACGGCCGAAGGGGCTGACTGCGTCAGCCCGGAACGGCGGGGATTTCGCGCCTCAGATCCGGCTCGTCGTGAACGAAGCTGAGCTGAAGGGTCGCCTTCCTCTCCGTGTGGTCGTCCGGCGCGAAGCGCTCGGCCGGGGCGTCGAGGCGGATGCCGTAGTCCGCAAGCGCGGCCAGGAAAGGCTCGATGTCGCCGGCCTCCAGCACGAACCGGATGTTGGTCATCTTGTTGGAATACATGTGAACGTCATCGACCCAGCCGCCGCGGGCGTTTATGCTGTCGAAGACGAAGCTGGTGGCCGCGTTGCGCTCGCACCGGGTAACGGCGTTCAGCATCAGGATCGATCTCATCGCTCTCGTCTTTCATCGGTCTTGAATGATGACCTCGGCATCATTTATGGACAATTCTCCACACCGGTCCAAGGGACAAGGCGACGCATGGTCTCGAAAACGCACGGCGCAACGGGCGACGCCAAACCGGCACTGTCGCGTGCCGAGCGCCGCCGCAGGCAGCGCCAGGGTCTTCCCCTCGTCGAGGCGCCGGGCACCGGCCTTGCTGCGATCCGCGCCAGAACCCGCACCGCCGGCTTCCGCTGGTCGCTCGGCCTCGTCCTTCTCGGCTTCGTCGGGCTCGGCCTCTCGCAGGCGATCCCCCATGACTACGGCTTCATGGAGCTCGGCTTCCTCTTCACGCTCTCGGTCTATGACCTGGTTCTGGCGATGCTCGGCCTTGCGGTCGCCGCTGCCGTTGCCCCGGATACGCGCGGAGTGCGCATCATCTTCCTCACCTTCCTTGCCGTTCTGGTGGTGATGCTGTCCTTCTTCGATCCGATCTTCCGCGGGGTCATGGCCTCGCCGCTCGGTGAGGTGCTCTATCTCGTTGCACCCGCCGCGGTGATTTCGACCGGGACGGCACTCTGGGTGCCGGGACGCTGGGCCGTTCTTGCAGCGGCCGTCGCCGCGGCGATCGTCGCCTTCTCCTTCTCGCTCTTCGTCGGCCTCGACGACCTCGGCATCGGCATCCTCGATTTCACCGTCGGCACGGCGCTCTGCGCGCTTTGGCTGGTCGTGGCGCCGGCGCTGCTGCTGCGGCAGTTCCGCGGGCCCTGGCTCGTGATCCCCTCGCGGATCGTCGGCAGCTGGCTCGTGGTCATCGGCTTCATCGTCCTCGGCTCGCTCTACATGCCGCAGCCGGAAAACGCCGCTCCGCCACCGCCGCCGGGCGACCTGCAACTCATCATTCCCGATGACGGCTCGGCTCCGACCCTGAACGGCGAGGAATTGCCGCTCGACGACGGCAATCAGACCGACGGCAGTCAGGCGGGCGAGGGCACGCAACCGTGAGCGCGCTTGTCGCCTGCCGGGCGAGACGGTAAACAGGAAGCTCCTGATCCGAACTCGCGAGCGCCGGTGACGCATCGATGACCATTCGCTATGACCGGCCCGTCTCCCGCTCGGCCTTCCTGGCGCGGCGGCTTTCGCGTGCGGCCGCCGTCTTCCTCGTCCTGGTCGTGCTTCTCCATCGCTTTGGGCCACTCACCACGCCGGATTCTGTCGCGCTCGTGCTCGCCTCGGCGGTTCCGGCGGCGCTTGCCGTGCCGCTCGCGCTCTTCGGCCTCTGGCGCCTCTGGAAGGTCGGGGCGCTCGGCGGTGTGGCGTCCACCAGCGCGCTTCTTTACGCGGCCCTGCCGCTCGGCCTCGTCGGCTTTGCCGCCTTCCAGTACATGACCCGGCCGATGCTCTACGACGTCACGACCGACATTGCCGATCCGCCAGCCTGGATCACCGTGCCGGAAGGCAAGCAGCAATGGCTCGACCGGCCGCCGGTGACGCCGGCGATGCGGCAGGCCCAGGCGGGCGCCTATCCCGGCCTCACCGGCCGGCGCTACGAAGGCGCGCTCGACCGGGTGCACGAGGCGGTGCTGAAGGTCGCCGACCTCACCGGGCTCACTGTGACAGCGTCGCGTGGCCACGAGCCCCTCCTGCCGGAGCTCGCGCCGCTGCCGCAGGGAAGGGATGCGCAGGTCACGGCGCCGGCCGAAACGATGCCGAAGGTCGGGCCGGTGCCGTTGCCGCGGCCCGCGCCGCAGGAGCTCGCCGTCGCCGAACCGCCGGAACCCGCCGGTACCGCGCGCGTCCAGGCGGAGATGCGCACGCTGGTGCTCGGTCTTTCCTTCGACGTGATGGTGAGGCTGCGCGAGGAGGCCGAGACGACGCTGGTCGACGTCCGCGTCGCCAGCCGCTACGGCCCGCACGATCTCGGCATCGGCGACCTGATCGCCGAACATTACCTCCACGAACTGGATGCCGAGCTTCTCGGGGTTGCCGGCGACTGATGGCTGCGGGAGCCCTGCCTCAGGCGATCGTGTAGACGCCGGTGAGCCGCGGCGGACCGTCGGTCGCGACGATCCCCTTCTCGACGAGATCCTCGATATGCGCCAGCACGGAAAGCGCGGCCGCACCATGAAGGCGCGGATCGGTGTCGCGGTAGATCGCCTTCACCATGTCCGGGATTAGCCGGTCGCCCGCCCGGATGCGTTCGAGCACGGCGCGCTCGCGCATCCGCCGGTGGGTGCGCAGCCCGCGCAGGAAGGCCGGCGGGTCCTTCACCGGCCCGCCATGGCCGGGAAAGTAGATGCGGTCGTCGCGCGAAAGCAGCCTTTCCAGCGATGCCATGTAGTCGCCCATGGCGCCGTCGGGCGGGGCGACGATGCTCGTCGCCCAGGCCATCACATGATCGGCGGAAAAAACGATGCCGCTCCCCTCGAGTGCGAAGGCGAGGTGGTTGGCGGTGTGGCCGGGAGTGGCGATCGCCGATAGCGTCCAGCCGTCGCCCTCGACCCTGTCATTGTCGGCAAGCGCGATGTCGGGGGAAAATTCCATGTCGGAGCTCTCCGCGAACGGGTTGGTTTCGCCGGTATGGAGAGGCCGCGCCGCCCGGTGCGGCCCTTCGGCGACGATCACCGCCCCGGTCGCCGCCTTCAGTCGGCGCGCGAGCGGCGAATGGTCCTTGTGGGTGTGGCTGACGGCGATATGGGTCACCTCGCGACCTTCGAGCGCCTGCATCAGCGCGGCAAAATGCGCCTCGTCCTCCGGTCCCGGATCGATCACCGCGACGGAGCGGCGGCCGACGATGTAGGTATTCGTGCCGTGGAAGGTGAAGGGGCCGGGATTGTTGACGGTGATCCGCTCCACGCCGTCGGCGACCGGCACCGCCCGGCCGTGGGCCGGTTCGAAGGTGAGGTCGAATTCCGGGCTTTTCGGCGTGTCGCGCGGCTCGCTCATTTGTACTCGATCTCGATGAAGGACATCGGCGCATCGCCGCCGTTGACGACATTGTGCTCGACGCCCGCCTCGCGGCGATAGACCTCGCCGGCCTTGCTCGTCACCCGCCGCTCGCCGGCGGCGTCCTCGATCAGGAAATGGCAATCGGTCATCGGTACCACCACGTAACCGAGGCCGTGCACATGGTGTCCGGTCGCAGCCCCCGGCTCGAAATCCCAGCGGGTGATGCGCACGACGGCATCGTCGAGGAGGATCGTCGGCAGGGCAGGCGGGCGGGCGGAAAAGCCGGGCATGGGTGTTCCTCGTTCGCAAGCGGTGAAGTCTCGACCGGACCCTAAGGCGCGCGCACGTCGCGTCCAATGAAAAAATCGGATGCGGCCGATGAAAACCGTTGATCGGCGGAGGTGGTGGAGAGGGCGCCGGCTTTTTTTGTCACGAAACCGTTGCCCCGCCATGCCGCTTTTGCTAAGGGGCAACGGCCGGCGCCGGAGCCTTCCTCCCCGCCGCGACGATCCGCACGTGTTGGGGCGTAGCCAAGCGGTAAGGCAGCGGTTTTTGGTACCGCCATCCCCTGGTTCGAATCCAGGCGCCCCAGCCACATTCGCATTGCCGGCAAATCCAACGGTGCGAGAACATCTGCGACCTCCCAACCGGGACACTTTTCCGGCGCGTGGAACCGGCTATCGCGGCAGTTTTCCGATGAGCACGGTGTTGCCCTCCTTGTTTCCGCAAACGCACCGCAGCTTGCGGCGAAGATTCATGAGGTACTGATTCCCGAATTCACGCTCGATCACACGCTTGTCGAGCCACGAGACGCGACCGCACTTTCCACATTTCGCACCGAGCACTTCCCATTCGTGGAGGCTCTTCAACGTTTCGTACTGCTGGCTTTCGTGCTCCCGGTAATCGGACGGACCGAAAGACGCGGTTAGATCAATGCCACGACGGTGCTTCATGGCTATTCCACACGCTGAAACTTCGGTTTCCAGCCACGTGCGAGACCGGGGCTTATGAGGGCGGAAGCGATTTCGAGTTGACCGTGAAGGAATTCCGCATCGGCGATGACCGAGCGAAGGGCGGCGAGTGGGTCGCCGTCGTGAGCGGCGAGGACGGCTTCCGCCAAGTCTTGTTCATCGGAAAGGGGTTCGATCTGGTGGGCGACGACAGGCATAATTGGCACTCTTGAGAACGGGAATTTGTTCCTATTTTGTTCTCATTGGCGGAAGAGTCAATGCTAATTGAGAGTTGGTTGCGGAAGGCCTGTCGCTGTCGCATCCTAAAGTTTCATATGGTGAAGGGCGGTTTGCCGAGAGCGCCGAACCTCGTGGCCATTGCGCAAAGGCACGGAACATGGCGTGAACATAGTCAAGAAAGCCCTGGCCTTTTGGGGGCGTAGGTCGGTAATTTCCCGCGATCCGCCGGTCCTCGCGACCGTTGACGTCGTTCTCGCGGCCGTCGGATTTTTGACGATAAGCATTTGCTGGATAAGGTAAAAATTAACCTTGGCGCGGCTATAACGACCTTGCCTCGCGATGGGTAGTGCGTAGCGAGGCTCTTCGATCTTCCCGTTCACCGACGGCTCCCCCAAAAAAAATCGCCGAAAACGAAAACGGACCCCGCGAAGGAGCCCGTTACCGGTCATGGCCGCCGATGCAGCCTTCATTCGGCTGCCAGGAATTCCTCGCAATAGCTCTTGCCGTCGGCGCCGCGCTTGTCGACCACGGTGCGGACGCCGCGGATGACGTAATCCGGGGAGACGGTGAGCTGCACCTCGCAGCGCAGGTACTCGGTGCGGGCGCGCTGCAGCAGCTTGCCCTTCTTGCCGTTGAGGTCTTCATAGACCGCCGGCACCACGCGGGTCTTGTAACCGCCGCGCCAGCTATAGAGCGTATTGCCGCCGGCGGCCGTGTCGCTGACCGGCGGGCCGAACTTGGCGAAGAAGGCGCCGGCCTGCTTGCCGTTCCAGCGCGCCTCGACGCCATTTCTGGCGATCCCTGTTGTGGTACATGCGGCAAGGGCCAGCGCGAGGCCAGCCATTGTAATCACGCGGAAATTCATCTGTCCCGTCCTTCGCTTCGAGCGGTGGGGCCGGCGGCCGCGCCTTTGCGCAGCCCCCGCACCGGCGACCTCACCTCTGGCGGCTTTATCCCCAATCGCCTGCGGAGAAAATCGGTTCCACACGCCCGCCGGTTTATTTTCCCGTCTGTATCTCTCCTGCCACGCTCGCCCTGTAAAACAAGGGCTCCGGGCGCCTGCCGTCGCGCGTCGTTCCGGAAGTCGCGGCGGCCCGTCACAAATTTTTCGCATAGGCCCGGCGCTTTTTTCAAAACACCGCTTGTACAACAAAAACGGCTGGTCTATAGAGGCGCCGCTGGTCACGGAGTGTAGCGCAGTCTGGTAGCGCACCACGTTCGGGACGTGGGGGTCGCGTGTTCGAATCACGCCACTCCGACCAGCCGAAAAGCCCGCGGAAGCGGGCTTTTTTCATTTCCGGCCGCAGTTTCCTCCCGTCCTTCCCAACGCTCCCGCACCTTGCCGCTTTACAGCTACGCCCTCGCTCCGCTAAGCGCGGGGAGGACCAGACACCGGGGGAGAGGCAAACCATGACCGAGCGTTCCATCGTCACTTTCGTCGGCGTCGTGCATCCGTGGATGTGCGACACCATGGGCCATATGAACGTTCGCCACTATGCGGCGATGTTCGACGATGCGAGCTTTCAGCTTCTCGGCCATATCGCCGGGGCGGAAGCGGCCGATGATACGGGCAAGGGCTGGGCGGATGTCCGCACCGAGATCGAGTACAAGCACGAAACCAAACCCGGCGCGCTTCTGACCATCCGCTCGCACGTGGTGAAGGTCGGCCGGTCCTCGATCACCTTCGAGCAGGAGATGCGCGGCAGCCTCGACGGCGTGCTCCACGCTCGTGCCCGTACCGTCAGCGCCCGTTTCGATCTCGACGCCCGCGCCGCGATCGCGCTCGATCCGGCCGCCCGTGCCCGTGCCGAGGCGCTGCTCGCGGAGGATGCCGGCTGACCTCCGGCAGGGTGTTGGCCGTTCACGGCCCGTAGATCCGTTCCTCGACAGGCGTTGCGGCGATCTCCGCCTCCAGCGCGTCGACGAGCGCCTTTTCCGCCCGGTTCATCCGCTTTTCCGGATTGGTGACGAGATAGATATCGACTGCCGGCGGATTGTCATAGGGCGGCAGCCGCCAGAGAAAACCGTCGTCCACGTCGCGGCGCGCGACATGCAGCGGCAGCGGCCCGATGCCTAAGCCCGCGACGATCATCCGGCGCACCTCTTCGAGGCTCGAGGAGGTGCCGACAACGTTGCCGCGCAGCTTCGCCTCGCTGCGCAGCAGCGCCACGGGCCGCAGCGCATCGGAGATGTTGTCGGTCTGGAAGGAGACGGAGGATTCCTCGCGCAGGTCGGCGAGCGTCAGGTCGTTGCACCCGTAGAGCCGATGGCCGGGGCCGCAGAAGAAGCCGAAATGCTCGCGATAGACCATGGTGTAGGACAGTGCGGGATCGCGCTCGCGCACGAGGCAGATGCCGAAGGAGGCGCGCCGCTCGCGTACCCGCTGCACCACCTCCAGGCTCTCGGCGACGGAGATGGTGAGGTTCGCCCGCGGATGGGCCTTGTGGAAGCCCGCGAGCGCCCGGTCGAAGACCGGTGAGACGACGTGGCTTGCAAGGGCGATCGATACGTTCCCGGTCACCGCGCTGCTCATGCCATGCATCAGGTCGGGAAGCTGCGAGATCGTGCCGAACACCTCGATGCTCTGCTCATAGAGCAATTGTCCGACCTCCGTCAGTTCGAAGCGGATCGCATCACGCCGCACCAGCCGGAGACCCACTCGGTCTTCCAGTCGCCTGAGCGCGTTGCTCACGCTCGGCTGCTTGAGCTTGAGGCGTTCGGCAGCCCGCGTGATGCTCTTTTCCTCCGCGATCACGACAAAGGTACGCAACAGGTTCCAGTCGAGTTCCCAGACCAGTTTCTCGGCGCGCGGCATCATTCTTAAAATCTATGTCCTCTATTTCCATTATCTATTTGCGTAATATTGCTGCAAACGCAATCATGATTTCCGGACAGCGCCGCTGAGCGTCTCCCCAAAAAACAATAATGCCCAGCATCCAGAGGACAGAGGAGCAGAAGGTCTCATGAACAAGCTTATTTCAGGTCTCGTCGCTGCAACGATCGCCGTTGCCGCGACTTTCTCCGCCATCGCTGCCCGTGCCGACGATCTCGAAGCCGTCAAGTCGGCAGGCGAGCTGAAGATCGCCATGTCCGGCCAGTATCCGCCGTTCAACTTCGTCAACGACAAGAACGAAGTCGTCGGCTTCGACGCCTCCATCGGCCTCGAAATCGCCAAGCGCATCGGCGTCGAGGGCAAGATCGTCACCACCGCTTGGGACGGCATCATCGCCGGCCTGCTTGCCAACAAATACGACACCATCGTCGGCTCGATGACGATCACGCCCGAACGCGAGAAGGTCGTCGATTTCGTTGGCCCCTATTACCACGCCGGTCGCGCCGTCTTCGTCGGCGAAGGCTCGACGGTCCAGACGCTCGACGAACTCAAGGGCAAGACCATCGGCGTCACGCTCGGGGAGACCCACGAGAAGTGGGCCCGCGAGCAGGGCGGCTGGGACGTCCGCACATACAAGGGCCTGCCGGAGCTGATGCTGGAACTGAAATCGGGTCGGGTCGATGCGATTGTCGTCGACAACATCCCGGTCATGGTTGCCGTCAAGGAAACCGGAGACAAGATCCGCAAGCTCGATACGCCCGACATCGAGGGCGGCGCCGTCGCCATCGGCATCGCCATCCGCAAGGACAATCCCGAGCTCAAGGCTGCCATGCAGAAGGCCTTGGACGAGATGATGGCCGACGGCACCTACGAGAAGATCTCCATGGAATGGATCGGCAGCGACATCCGCTGAGACCGACGGAACAGGTGCCTGGCGGGAAGTCTCTCCCGCCGGTCCCCATTCGCCCATAGCCCTGCGGAGCCGTATCCATGGATTTTTCGTTGATGCAGCGTGTCTTCCCGTTCTTCGTGGAAGCCGCCTGGACCACGATCCAGATCTCGGCGCTGTCGATGATCCTCGGATTGGCGGTCGCAGTTCTCGTGACGGCTGCGAAGATGTCGCGCTCACTTCTGCTGCGCATGGTCGGCTCGCTTTACGTCAGCCTCTTTCGCGGCACGCCGTGCCTGATCCAGCTATTCATTCTCTATTTCGGCGGGCCACAGATCGGGATCAATCTCGAACCTTTTGCCGCCGGCGTCATCGGCCTCGGCCTCAACATCGGCGCCTATATGGCTGAATCGATCCGCGGAGCCCTGCTTGCCGTTGATCGGGGACAGGCCGAAGCTGCCCGCACGATCGGCTTCAGCCGTCTCCAGACGCTACGCAAGGTGATCCTGCCGCAGGCGGCACGGCTGATGATCCGCCCGCTCGGGGTCAACACCGTCGCACTCGTCAAGGGATCGGCGCTGGTTTCGACCATCTCGGTCGTCGAACTCACCTATACGGCGCAACGGTTCATCGGCTCGACCTACAAGCCCTTCGAGATCTTCGGCGTGTCGGCGCTTCTCTACATGATCATCATCTATGCGGTCGCCCGCGCCGTGGATGCGCTCGACAAGCGCTTTGCGATCGCCTGAGGGGAGGACTGACGGATGCATGGTCTCGATTTCAGCGTCGTCCCGCCCTACGCCGAACTCCTGTGGATGGGGGTCTGGTGGACCGTGGTGCTGACCGTGTCGGCCGCGGTGCTGAGCTTCTTCGGCGGCATCTTCTTCGCGCTCGTGGTTCTCTATGCGCCGGCGATCATCGCCTATCCGGTGCGGCTCTTCATGTGGCTGTTCATGGGTACGCCGCTCCTGTTGCAGCTCTTCCTGATCTATTTCGGTCTCGTCCAGATCGGCATCGACATTCCCGCGCTCGGCGCCGGCATTATCGGCCTCGGCCTGCACTTTGCCGTCTATAACGCCGACGTGCTCAGGGCCGGCATCGTCGCCGTGGATCCGGGCCAGTCGGAGGGCGCACGCAGCCTCGGCTTCGGAAGGTTCCAGACCCTGCGCTATGTCGTCGTGCCCCAGGCGGTGCGCAACACCGCCCCGCCGATCGGCAACAACATGATCGCACTCCTGAAGGAATCCTCGCTGGTTTCGGTCATCGGCATCGCCGAACTGGTGCATGCGGCGCAGCTGGCGATCAGCGAGACCTTCCGGCCGTTCGAGTTCTACATCACGGTGGCGGTGCTCTATTACGTACTCAATCTCGTCCTCGAAGCCGGTCTGCGGCAGGTCGAAAAGAAGGTGGAGGTATCGCGATGACCGTTCGGCGGCCAATGGTCGAAGTGAAGGGCGCCCGCAAGGCCTACGGCCCGCTCGAAGTGCTGAAAGGCATAGACCTTTCGGTCGATCGCGGACAGATCGTGGCCATTATCGGCCCGAGCGGGTCCGGCAAAAGCACGCTGCTGCGCTCGATCAACCATCTGGAAACGCTGAACGGCGGCGAGGTCTGGCTCGATGGCGTGCAGGTCAACCAGCCCCTGAGCGGCCGGGCCTTCGAGCATCACATCAATGCGGTGCGCCAGCAGATGGGTATGGTGTTCCAGCACTTCAACCTGTTCCCGCACCTGACCGTGCTCGAGAACATCATCATGGGGCCGGTGATCCTGAAGGGCATGCCCAAGGCAAAGGCCCGCGAGCTGGCGCATGAGCTCCTGTCGAAGGTCGGCCTTGCCGAAAAGATCGACACCTATCCCTCGCGCCTCTCGGGCGGCCAGAAGCAGCGCGTGGCGATCGCCCGCGCGCTGGCCATGCAGCCGAAGGTCATGCTGTTCGACGAGGCGACCTCCGCGCTCGATCCGGAACTGGTCGACGAGGTCAACGCCGTCATGAAGCAACTGGCCGCCGAGCACATGACCATGCTGATCGTCACCCACGAGATGCGTTTTGCCGGCGAGGTCGCCGATCGCGTGCTGTTCATGGACGGCGGCGTGGTTGTCGAGGAGGGCCCGCCCGACGAGATCTTCCGCGCCCCGCAGCAGGAGCGCACCCGGACTTTCCTGAGAAAATACCTCGCAGGCTGATGGATGCCACGATCATGATCAGAAAAGACTTTCCCGATTTTGGGCTGACGCCGGAACAGCGCCGCTTCGCCGTGCGCGGCCACTACTACGAATACCCGGGCATGGACGGCGGACGCGGCGAGATCTGGTGCTATTCCGACCGCTTCTCCTACGGGCCGGGCGAAAAGGTGACCCTGTTCGTCAGTTCCACGGCGCCGCGTTTCGATCTCGAGATCGTGCGCGACGGTGCCGTCGAAACGCCCGTCCTGACGCAAGGCAATATCGCGGCCCGCTGGCAGGAGACGCCCGACCAATGCTCGGTTCTCGGGTGCGGCTGGCAGGAGACCTTCGAATTCCGCATTCCCGAGGAATGGGCGTCCGGCGCCTATCGCCTGACGTTGCGGGCCGAAGGCCGGGACGGTGCGCCGATCCACTGCTATCATCTCTTCATCCTTCATCCGGCGCCCGCCGGAAAGAAGGGCCGCATCCTGCAGGTCGCCGCAACCGGAACCTGGACCGCCTACAACACCTGGGGCGGCTCCAACCACTATCAGGGCATCACCGGTCAGAACCGCGACCAGTACGCCACGGGCGTGAGCACCCAGCGGCCGTGGTGCCGCGGTTTCGTGGTCCTGCCAAAAGAGGCGCCGCGCGTGCCGCTGGAAGTCTCGCTGCAGGTGGGCACCACGCCGCGCTATCCGCATATGGAATGGGCCTATGCGACGGGCTACTCTAAGAAATACGCCTCCGCCGGCTGGGCGAGCTACGACAGCCATTTCTTCCGCTGGGCGGAGCGCGCCGGCTACGAGGTCGATCTCGCCAGTCAGCACGAGCTGCATTTCAAACCGGAAATCCTCGACGGTTACGATTGCGCCGTCTTCGTCGGCCACGACGAATACTGGACCTGGGAGATGCGCGATGCGGTCGACAATTTCGTCGGGCGCGGCGGGCATGCGGCGCGCTTCGCCGGGAATTTCATGTGGCAGACGCGTCTGGAAGACGAGGGTCGCCGCCAGGTTTGCTACAAATATCGCGCACGCGCCGAAGACCCCGCCTACAGGACCGGCGACGTCAC
The DNA here is from genome assembly GCF_014126615.1 of Ciceribacter thiooxidans. Classification (NCBI taxonomy): domain Bacteria; kingdom Pseudomonadati; phylum Pseudomonadota; class Alphaproteobacteria; order Hyphomicrobiales; family Rhizobiaceae; genus Ciceribacter; species Ciceribacter thiooxidans. The sequence goes on along the minus strand of NZ_CP059896.1, from coordinate 2,527,012 downwards.
CCGCGCCACCAACAGCTGGGAAGCGCCGGAAATCGGGCGTCCGGGTTCGGCGACCTTCGGTCTCAATTCCACCAACGGCGTTTATGCCGGCTGGGGCGGCTGTGCGCCGCGCGGCGTGCGGGGCTTTCCGGTCTGCCGGCCGGGCCACTGGGCCTTTGCCGGCACCGGTCTCTTCTATGGCGATCTTCTCGGCGCCGACAGCCACATCTACGGCTATGAGGTCGACGGCCTGGAATACGAGATCCGCCACGGCCTGCCATACCCGACGAAGACGAGCGGCGCGCCCGAGGGCCTTGAAATCCTCGCGCTCGGCATGGCGAGCCAGGTCGAGGAAAGCGACGTGCTCGCGCCCGAGGACGTGTTCTTCGGCGACGAGGACGGTCGCTTCATCGCCGAGACCCTCTATGGCGAGGCGAGTGACGAGAACCTCGAAAAGGTGCGTTATTCCAACGGCATGATCGTCAATTTCCCGAAAGGCAAGGGCGAGGTGTTCCATGCCGGAACCTGCGAATGGGTGGCCGGACTGCTGCGCAACGACGCCATGGTCGAACGCGTCACCAGGAACGTGCTCGACCGCTATCTCAAACGCTGACAGAGATCCAAGATGAACAAGCCACTGAAGACCGACGAACGTCCTGCCTCCCACCTCTTCTACCAGAGCCGCCTGCGCCGGCCGCTCGCAAGCCATGCCGAGGGCATCTACATCTGGGACGAGAACGGCCGGAAGGTCATCGACGGGTCGAGCGGCGCGATGGTCGTCAACATCGGCCATAGCAATCCCCGCGTCCTCGAGGCGATGAAGCGGCAGATGGACAAGGTGACCTTCGCCTACCGCCTGCATTTCGAGAACGAACCGGCCGAGGAACTGGCCCGCCGCCTCGCCGGCCTGATGCCGGAGGGCATGGACAAGGTGTTCTTCGTCTCCGGCGGCTCGGAGGCGGTGGAATCCTGCCTGAAGCTCGCGCGCCAGTGGGCCGTCGCGGTGGGGCAGGCGAGCCGCTACAAGGTGATCTCGCGCTTTCCCTCCTATCACGGCTCGACGCTCGGGGCGCTCGCCGTCACCGGTTACGATGCGCTCACCGCCCCCTTCCTGCCGATGATGCAGGCGATGCCGAAGATCAAGGCGCCGACCGCCTATCTCGACCGCGACAACCTCTCGATGGAGGAGCGCGGGCTGAAATATGCCGACATGCTGGAGGAGAAGATCCTCGCCGAAGGCCCGGAAAGCGTTCTCGCCTTCATCATGGAACCAATCGGCGGCGCCTCGACCGGGGCCCTCGTCGCGCCCGACAGCTATTATCCGCGCATCCGCGAGATCTGCGACCGCTACGGCATCCTGCTGATCCATGACGAAGTGATGAGCGGGGCGGGCCGCACGGGCAAATATCTCGGCGGCGACCACTGGAACTGCAAGCCGGACCTGATTGCCCTCTCCAAGGGCCTCGGCGCCGGCTATTGCCCGCTCGGCGCCATGATCGCCCCCTCGCGTCTGGTCCAACCGGTACTCGATGCCGGTGGCTTCGCTCACGGTTACACCTATGCCGGCAATCCGCTCGCCTGTGCGGCGGGGCTTGCCGTCCTCGACGAGATCGAGAACCACGACCTGCTCGGCAATGCGACGCGCGCCGGCAATCTCCTGCGCCACGAGCTCGAAGGGCTCGCCGAGCGCTTTCCCTTCATCGGCGACGTGCGTGGCAAGGGCCTGCTGCTCGCCGCCGAATTCATCGCCGACCGCGAGACGATGGCGCCGCTGCCGAAGGAGATGAACGCCTATCAGCGGGTGGTCGACATCGCTTACGAGCGTGGCCTCATCATCTATTCGCGGCGCACCCGAGGCGGCACCGAGGGCGACCATTTCCTCGTCTGCCCGCCGATGATCATCACGCCGGAAGAGATCGCCGAGACGGTCGGCATCCTCGAAAGCACGCTCGCCGAACTCGCCGCCGAGCTCGGCCTGCCCGTGAACCGCTGAAGGAGAGGCCGATGACCACGAAGACCGACCCCATGCGCAACAAGGTGATCATTACCTGCGCCGTCACCGGCTCGGTGCACACGCCGACCATGTCGCCCTACCTGCCGGTGACGCCGGACGAGATCGCAGCCGAAGCGATCGCCGCCGCCGATGCCGGTGCCGCGATCCTGCATCTGCACGCCCGCGATCCGAAGGACGGCCGCCCGAGCGCCGATCCGGCGGTCTTCCGGCAGTTCCTGCCGCGCATCAAGCAGGCGACGGACGCGGTGGTCAACATCTCGACCGGCGGCTCCTCGCTGATGGCGCTCGAAGCGCGTCTCGCTCCGGCACTCGATGCGGGTCCCGAGATGGCCTCCCTCAACATGGGCTCGATGAACTTCGCCCTCTTCCCGGTACTCGACAAGCCGCTGGAATGGAAGCACGCCTGGGAGCCGCAGTTACTCGAGGCGACCCGCGGCACGATCTTCAAGAACACCTTCGAGGACATGGAATTCATCCTCGACAGGCTCGGCCGGGGATGCGGCACACGCTTCGAATTCGAGTGCTACGATGTCGGGCATCTCTACTCGCTCGCCTATCTGCGCGACCGCGGCCTCGTCTCGGGGCGGCTCTTCATCCAGTTCGTCTTCGGCGTGCTCGGCGGCATCGGCGCCGATCCGGAAAACCTCACCCACATGAAGCGCATCGCCGACAAGCTCTTCGGTGCCGACTATAGTTTCTCGGTGCTCGCCGCCGGCCGCCACCAGATGCCGATGATCACCATGTCCGCCGCCATGGGCGGCCATGTCCGCGTCGGGCTGGAGGACAGCCTCTACAGCGGCCGCGGCCGTCTCGCCCGTAGCAATGCCGAGCAGGTCGAGCGCATCCGCAGCGTCCTCGACGCCCTGTCGCTCGAGATCGCCACCCCTGCCGAGGCGCGCGCTCATCTCGGCCTGAAGGGCGCCGATACGGTGGCCTTTTGACGGCGCACGGCTATCATCGCGCCGGCGACGGGAACCATGAAGAGGACGGGCAGGTCATGAGCGACGAGGGAAACGAGGCGGCGGCCCTGCGCATCCGTCCGGCGGAGCCGCAGGATGCAGAAGCGATGCACGCGGCGATCCTCGCGCTTGCCGGCCATCTCGGCCAGCAGGCGAAGATCAGGAGCACCGCGGAGGATTTCCGCCGCTACGGCTTCGGCCCGGAGGCGGCCTTTTCCGGCTTCATTGCCGAAGTGGACGGCGAGGTTGCCGGGCTCTGCCTGTTCTTTCCGATCTTCTCCACCTGGCTCGGCCGGCCGGGCGTCTACGTGCAGGACCTTTTCGTCGACGTGCGTTTCCGCGGGCGGAAGATCGGCGAGCGCCTCCTGCGCGCGGTCGCCGCCTGGTCGCGCAGGCGTGGCGGCGTCTATCTGCGCCTTGCGGTGGATACCGAAAACCTCTCCGCCCACGGCTTCTACGAGCGCGTGGGCCTCGCCTGGCTCTCGACCGACCGCGAGCACGGCGCCTATGGCGAGGCCTTCCAGGCGCTCGCCGGTCCCGATGAAACCCGACACGAGGAAATGTGATGAAAGCCTTCTACGCCGACGAGCAGAAGCGGCACGACCCGAAGATGTTCCTGTCGAGCGGTGCGCCGCTTCCCAATCCGGAGCAGCCCGAACGGGTCGAGCGCCTGCTCCTCGGCGCGAAGGCGGCCGGCTGCGAGATCGTCCGGCCGCGGGCCCACGGATTGGCCCCGATCGCCGCCGTCCACACGCCGGAATATCTCGAATTCCTGGAGCATATCTTCAGGCGCTGGCAGCGCATCGCCGGCGCCTCGGAGGAGGTTATCCCGAACATCCATCCGCTCGCCCGCACCGGGCGCTACCCCGCATCCGCCGTCGGCCAGGCCGGCTACCACATGGCCGACACGGCGTGCCCGATCTCCGCCGAAACCTGGGAGAGCGTCTGCTGGAGCGCATGGAGCGCAGTGGAGGCGGCAGAGGCGGTGTTCGCAGGCGCGCCGACCGCCTACGCGCTTTGCCGACCGCCCGGCCACCATGCCTTCACCGATGTCGCCGGCGGTTTCTGCTTCGTCAACAATTCCGCGGTCGCCGCGCAGCATCTGCGCCGGTCGGCCGCGCGGGTGGCGATCCTCGACGTCGATCTCCATCACGGCAACGGCACGCAGGGCATCTTCTATGCGCGCCCCGATGTGCTGACGATCTCGCTTCATGCCGATCCGGTGCGCTTCTACCCCTTCTTCTGGGGCCACGCCGACGAGCGCGGGGAGGGGCCCGGCCTCGGCTACAACCTCAATCTGCCGCTGCCGCGCCAGTCGGGCGACGAGGATTTCCTGCTCGCTCTCGGCGCCGCCTTCCGCCGCATCCGTGCCTTTTCTCCCGATGCTCTCGTCGTGGCGCTCGGGCTCGATGCCTTCGAGGGTGACCCCTTCGGCGGGCTGTCGGTGACGACGCCCGGTTTTTCGCGGATCGGCGAGGCGATTGCCGGCCTCAAGCTGCCGACCGTCATCGTTCAGGAGGGCGGCTATCTCTGCGACGCGCTTTCCGACAATCTCACCGCATTCCTCTCCGCCTTCGGGGCAGGCGCCGGCGGCTGATCCATCATGCTGCCGGATGCCTCTTTACATCATCGCGTCCGGCAGCATCTTGAAACGGACACAATGCATAGTCATCTATAGCTTCGATATCGGGCTTGATGCGGCTGGCGCTCCAGGGAGAGCGCCTCTTGAATGCACGCATCGGACATCGGCTCTCACGACGAGCCTTGAGCTTTCCCCTGCAGCCTGAATTCTTCCCAAGACATAATTGCGGCTGGTCGCATCCAAAGACCGCCGCCTAGGAAAACTATGCAAAAGACACAAACACTGACGACCAACAAACCGAAAACCATTTCGTTGCCCCGGCGCCTGCCGGTCGCCGCCCATGCCGCCAAGCGCATCGCCGCATCCGCAACCTGGCGGCCGGCCATCGTGCGCTTCAGCCGCGAGGAAATGCGCGCGATCGTCGCCGAACAGATCGACTGACGCCACGGCGCCCTGCACCTGTCCCTTTAAAACCAATCTTCCACCAAGGAGAGGCCGGTAAGACCGGCCTGAACACCAAAAATGAGCAAAAGACCAACCCGCGGGCCTCGCCAGAAGAGCCCGTCAAACAACCGCGCCCGCAGCGGCGCACGCGGCGGCTCGCACGGCCCGGCGACCTCGCCCAAGGCCGCAATGGACCGCTACGAGCACTATCTTGCGCTGGCGCAGGAAACCGCCCGCTCGGGCGACCGCATCGAAGCGGAAAACTACTACCAGCATGCCGAACATTATTATCGCAGCGCCGCGGCGATTACCGCCGCAGCCGCGGAAAAGACCCCTCACGCCTGAGGCGTGCTTTCCCTCATGACCGGCGGACGCACCGCTCCGTGACGATTGCCTGCATGGGCACGTCGTGCCGCTGCGGGTGGATGGTCGGGATCTCCTGTAATCCGTAACCGACGCCGATCGCCATCGGCCGGCCGGCAAGCCCCGCCAGCGTGCGGTCGTAATAGCCGCCGCCGTAGCCGAGGCGATAGAAGTCGCGGTCGAAACCGACCAGCGGCGCGATCACCACGTCCGGCGTGACCTCCGGCCCCTCAGCCGGGTAGGGAATGTTCCACACCCCGCGTTCGAGTTTCTCGCCCTCCGCCCAGGCGCGGAAGGTGAGCGGCCGTCCCTTTTCAACGACGATCGGGAGCAGGGCCTTGCCGCCCCTTGCCGTCACCGACGCCATCCAGGGCCGGAGGTCAGGTTCGCCGCGAAAGGGCCAATAGAGGCTGATTGCCTTGCCGGCAACCTCGGGAACGAGCGTATCGAGCCGCTCGGCGATCAGCCGCGAATAGCTCGCCCGCGCGTCCGGCGAGAGCGCCATGCGCTGGGCGATCAGCCGCTCCCGCTCCGCCGAGCGCCATCGTCCGACGTCATGCGGTTCCACAGGTGTGAGCCCCATATAGGCTGGGTCGATCTCGTGCATGAAACAGGCCGGCGAAGCATATTCGCGGCTTTCCTCGTCATCGTCGCGACCGGACATAAAATCCTCTCTCTGCCGGCGTGGAACGAACTTTCCCCGCAAGCCGGCGAAGCGGCAATAATCTTCCTTGAGTACCATTCCGCCATCGCCAATAAAACGGGCAATCTGCTCTTTTCGGAAGCAGGTCCCGTCAAAAGAGCGAGCAAATGGCCGGAAAATGACCAATAAACCCGTTCGCAACCGGCGTTTCCGGCCCGAAAACCGCTTTCCCTTCTTCCACCCCATCCTTGCCGGCGCGACGCTGCGCGAACGTCTGCTCGCCTGCCTCGGCGCACTGATCGCGACCACGCTCACCGGCCTCGTCTGCGGAGCGCTGCTCGGCCCGGATCCGCACCTGCCCTTGATCGTTGCGCCGATCGGCGCCTCTGCAGTCATCCTCTTCGTCGTTCCCTCGAGCCCGCTCGGACAGCCCTGGTCGGTCATCGGCGGCAATGTGATATCGGGTATCGTCGGGCTCACCGTCGCGCAGCTGGTGGCGGAGCCGGTGCTTGCGACCGGGATTGCCGCGGCGCTGGCAATCGCCGCCATGTCGCTCACCCGCTCGCTTCATCCGCCCGGCGGTGCCGTCGCCATGACGGCGGTGCTCGGCAATGCCGCGCTCGCCAAATGGGGCTATCTCTATCCCTTCATCCCGGTCGGACTGAACTCCTGCCTGCTGGTCGGCCTCGCCTTCGCCTTCCACCGGGCGACAGGCCGCGCCTATCCGCATGTCGCAGCACCCCGTCCGGTGAACACCCACGAGACCCGCGACCTGCCGCCGCCGGTCCGCGTCGGCTTCCGCGAGGAGGACATCGATGCGGCGCTCGCCGCGCTCGACGAGACCTTCGACATCGACCGCGGCGATCTCGAACGGCTGCTGAAGCAGGTCGAGGTCGAGGCGACGATCCGGGCACACGGCCCGCTTTCGTGCGGCGACATCATGTCCCGCGATGTGGTAACCGTCGGCGAACGGGCCTCGCCGGGCGAGGCCCGTCAGCTTCTCCTGCATCACAATATCCGCACGCTGCCGGTGACCGGGGAGGACGACCGTCTGCTCGGCACAGTCGGTCTCAGGGAACTCGCCCATGCCGACAAGGAGATCGCCGGCGTCATCTCCGCCGCGGCGACCGCCGCCGTCGATGATCCGGCGCTCGGCCTGCTGCCGCTCCTGACCGACGGCCGCGCCCACGCCGTCGTCATCGTCGATGGCGACAGGCACATTCTGGGGCTGATTTCGCAGACCGATCTGCTCGCCGCAATCGCCCGGACCTTGCCCGGCATGCCCGGGCATGCGAGCCTCGTCGGTGCGCCGCCTGTACTGGTCGCGGCGCAATAGGACGGGAGCCATGCCATGAAGATCGAACGCGACGCGAAGGGCGATTTCCTCGTCGATTCCGCCGAAATCGCTGGCCGGTTCGGCCTTTCGGAAGAGGATTTCCGAACGCGCATGCGCCACGGGCTCATCAAGAGTACGGTCGAGACCGGCGAGGGCGAGGATGCCGGCACCTGCCGTCTCAGCCTTCGCCTCGGAAACCGCGTCTGGCGGGCGATCCTCGACGGCGAGGACCGCGTGATCCGGGAGGGCGTTTCCTTCGTCCGCGGCGAGCTCCTGCGCCGTCCGGAGGCCGGCGGGCACGAGTAACACGCCAGCCGCGGCGTCAGAGCGTGCGGCCGAAGCGGAAGTGCCTTCCGTCCGCAGTCGAGAGATCGACGGTCATCTCTGGAGCGGCCGTCGCCACCGCCCGGATATCCTCCTGCTTCATCAGGCTGAACGCCGTCGAGAAGGCGTCGGCCATCGTCGCCGACGGCGCCACCACGCTCATGCGGTGGTAGAGCGGCGGCACCGCGCCCTGTCGCGGATCGAGGATGTGCCCGAAACGGCCGGAGGTGTCGAAGTGGAAGCCGGAGGCGCTGGAGGTCGCGACCGCCTTGTCGATGACCGGCAGCACGATTTCCGGTTCCTCGCCCATTTCGCTTTCCGCGAGCCCGATCCGCCACGGGCTGCCGTCGGCCTTCGCGCCGATCGCGCGGCTTTCACCCATCTCGACGAGGCTGCTGGTCACGCCGGCGTCGCGCAACAGCGCCACCACCCGGTCGGTGATGTAACCCTGGGCAATGCCGTTCAGCGTGAGCGCCATGCCGGCCTTTGCGAAGGCGATGCGGTCGCGATTGACGTGCACGCCGCCGAAGCCGACCATCGAAAGCGCTTGCGTCAGCGCCCTGCCGTCCGGTCCGGACGGGTCTGCTCCAAGGCCCTGGAAGTGGCGGGCATAGAGCATCCAAAGCGGCTGCACGGTCGGGTCGAAGGCGCCGCCCGTCGTTTCCCAGGCGGTCCGGCAATGGCCGAGCAGGTCCACGAGATCGGCGGGCGGCGTGGCAAGCGCACCCGTCCGGTTGAGCTCGGAAAGCACGGAATCCGGTCGATAGAGGCTGAATATTTCCTCCAGCCGACGAACCTCGGCGACCACCCGGGCGACGAGCGTCTCGGCTTCCGCCTTGTCGGGTTGATTGAGGATCAGGGTCGCCGGCGCGCCGAGCGCCTGCCCTTGCCAGGTCACGGGCGCGACTGCTGCCCGTGCACGGCCGGCGAAGGGAATGAGGGGGAGCCCCGCGACGGCGGCCATGATGGTCAGCGCCCGGCGGCGGTTGAAAGCCTCAGCCATTGTTCTGTCCTTTCTCGTCCGTGCCGTTGCCGAGCACGTAATCCTGCGGGACCTCGTCGAAGCGGACGATGCGGCCGCCGTTCTTCTGTGCAAACTCCTTGGCCGCCGCCTCGGTCGAGAACGGCACCGTTTCCTCGCTGCCCATGCCGCCACGCGCCGAGCTGCCTATGACGAAGAAGGCTTTGCGCGCGTCGACCCAGTTTTCCGCCCCCGGCGCGTCCCAGTTCGGCGCCTTCGCCATGTCGGAAACGTAGATCGCCGCGATGTCCTTCGGCTCTTCCGGCAGCATGGTGAAGGCGAGTGCATCGCGCGCCGTCGAGAACCAGATCGGCTCCGGGATCTGTTCGAGGATGATCTGTCCCTTCGGGCCTGCATGCTCCAGCACGTTCATGCCGCAGTATCGGCCCATCGCCTCTTCGGTCAGCGCGTAAGGGGCCGGCACCTCGGCCTTCTTCTCCTCGCTGCATCCGGTCAGCAGCAGGAAGGCGAGGAGGCTTGAAGCGAGAACAAGCGGTTTCATAGTTCTCTCCGCGAGAAAAGCAGGGTCGCAGCGGCAAGCGGCGCCAGCGTCCAGACCGCAAGGGCGGCGAGAAGCAGAACAGGCGAGAGGCCGGTATGGGCGGCGACCCCGCCGAGGCCGGAAAGTGCACCCGCTTCGCCCGAGCCGAGATTGAGGAGCCGGTAGGCGTCGGTGGGATTTGCGAGAAGCAGCAGGTCGAGGAGCCAGGACGGCACCGTCTTTCCCTGCGCGGCGACGAGTGCGCCGAGGAGCGCCATGTCGTAGATCAGGACGAAGAACAGCCAGATGCCGACGGCAATCCCGCCTGCCGTGCTGCGCTCGCCGGAAAGCGCGCTCGCCACGTAGCCGATCGCGGTGAAGACGGCGCCGAGCAGCACGGAGGAGGCGATCATGGCGAGGAAGGCCCGCAGGCTTTCGGCGTCGATCGCCGTGCCGGTGGCCGCAAGTGCGGCGGCGGCGGCGCCGTAGCCGAAAACGGTTGCGAAGGCGAGGATCGCCAGGTGACCGAGAAACTTGCCGAAGATGACCTCGCGCCGGCCGAGCGGGTAGCTGAGCAGCAAGAGCATCGTGCCGCGCTCCATCTCGCCGACGATCGCATCGTGGGAGAGAAGCAGCGCGATCAGCGGCACGAGAAAGATCGTCAGGCTCGCGAGCGAGACGATGACGACGTCGAGCCGCCCGGCGCCGACATTGCCGGTCGGGGCGCTGCCGAGGAAGGTGAGCGTAAGCGCGAGTGCGGCAAGCAGCAGCGTGGTCGCGAGCACCCAGCGGTTCCTGAGCCCTTCCTGGATTTCCTTGCGGGCGATGATCAATAGGTTGGTCATGGTCTCTGCTGCCCTCTCAGGAAATGCGCATAAAGATCGTCGAGCGTCGGCTCGGAGACGCTGAGGGCGCTGAGCGTCGCCGGCGTCGAGGTCACCTTCCTGAGCAGCGCGATCTTCTCCTCGGGCGCCACGTCCGTCTCGAAGGCGCCGTCGCCGAGGTCCCGCCACGGCGTGGTGCCGTTGATGCCCTGCGGCTTCTCGGTGCCCTCGGCGACCTTGAGGCTGATCCGCGTCGGCAGGCGCGCGATGCGGCGCAGGTCGTCGAGCGTACCGTCGGCGATCTTGACGCCGTCGTTGACGATGACAACACGGTCGGCGCGGCCCTCGAGTTCGGTGAGTGCGTGGGAGGAGAGAAGCACCGTCGTGCCCTTGTCCCGCAGCTCGGCGATGAGGTCGTAGAAGCTGCGGCGGAGCGCCGGGTCGAGGCCGCTCGTCGGTTCGTCGAGAAGCAGGATGCGCGGCTCGCCGAGCAGCGCCTGCGCGAGCCCGAGGCGCTGCCGCATGCCCTTGGAATAGGTCCGGACCGGCCGGTCGGCGGCGAGCGGTGCGAGCCCGACCCGCTCGAAGAGACCGGGGATTTCTGCCTCGTCGACGCGCTTCAGCCGCGCATAGAAGGAGAGTGTTTCCCGGCCGGTGAGCGCCATGTGGAAGGAGACGCTTTCGGGAAGATAGCCGAGCCGGCGGCGCACCGCGAAGTCGCCGCTCGACGGGTCCTCGCCGAGCACCTCGACGGAACCGGTCGTCGGCCGGATGAGGCCGAGCATGAGCTTGATGAGCGTGGTCTTTCCGGCACCGTTGTGGCCGACGAGCGCGATTGTCTCGCCGGCGCCGAGCGTGAAGGAAACGTCGCGCACGGCCTCGACCTTGCCGTAGCGCTTGCCGACGGCGGAGATGCTGACTGTCTTCGTCATCGGACGATCCCCTTGCCGGCCGTCGCCATGTCGGCGGGCGGTGTCATCAGTGGCCGGCTGTCGACCACGCCGCCCGGCAGCAATGCGGGAAACTGCGCCTGCGCCCAGCGGATCACCTGCACCGCCGGGCTGCTGGTCAGCAGCTTCGCCTGCGGTGCGGTCCAGAGGACGCGGTCGATCAGATCGTTCGGCCGGTACGGCGTATCGCCGATGCCGTCGCCGTCGAGATCGAAGGCGGGATTGTCGCTCCAGTAATTGCCGCGCCCGCCCTCCGACCAGTCGAGATAGCGGGTGCCGACGTATTTGACCTGGTTGCGGTTGTCGATGAATGCATTGCCGCTCATGCGGTTGCCCTCCGAGCCGGCGGTGAAATGGATGCCGATCGCACAACCCTCGAACAGGTTGTCGGCGAAACGGTTCTGGTTGGCGTTGTAGATGAAGACGCATTTCTCCGGCCCGAGCCGGGTGTCGCCGAGGCTGACGGTCTCGTCGTCACTCGATTGCGGTACGCCGTGCTCCGAACGTGTGCCGGCGCTGCGCCAGCGGTCGATGGGCTGCATGCGGCCGATCACCGCGTTGCCGGTGATGACGGAATCATTGGCGTAGTTGAGCAGCAGGCCGTGGTCGCGGTCGCCGTCGGAGATGTTGCCGGTAACCTTCAGCCGCTTCGAGAACATGATCGCGTAGCCGATCGAGTTGCCGATCGAGACGTTGTCGCTCACTTCGCTGTCGTTGGTGTACATGTAGTGCACGGCAAAGCGCAGGTCGCGGAAGCGGTTGCCACGGAAGACGTTGTTCTTGCTGGCGTTCGTGGCGATGCCGTCGCGGCCGAAACGGATGTCGTTGTCGAGTACCTTCGCGCCGGGCGCGTTCCACACGGTGACGCCGTTTCCGGCCTCGTTTACCCGTCCTTCCTCGATGCCGACGATATGGTTGCCGCGCGCCACGGAATCGCGGGCGCCGTGCAGGTAGATGCCGAAGAGGTTGCCGTCGAGCGCATTGTTCTCGACGACCGCGCCGGTCGCCGTTTCCGCTACGAAGATGCCGGAATCGAGCTCGGCGATGTTGCGGCCCGATCCGTTGACCGAGAGGCCGCGAACGGTGGCGTTCTCGGCGTTTACGGTGATGACGCTGCCGCGGCCGGGGCCGGCGATGATCGCACCCTTCTCACCGGCAAGCGTCAGCGGTTTGTCGATGGTGACCGGCCCGCGATAGGTCCCTGCCTGCAGCATGATGGTGTCACCGGGCGCCGCCCGGTCGATCACCGCCTGCAAGGCAGTATCCTGCGACGGCGAAACCTCGAGTTCCGCCGCGAAGGCAAAAGGTGGGAGGGCGGCCGTAAAGGCCGCCATCCCGATCAGTGTTGCCGCAGAAAGGCGGATCATCATGCCGCCTTCGGCTCGACGAACATGCGGCCCTTCATCTCCATGTGCAGTGCATGGCAGAACCACGAGCAGTAGTACCAGTAGACGCCGGCCTTGGTGGCTTTGAACGTCACCGATGCTGTCGCCTGCGGGGCCACTTCCATGTTGATGCCGTAGTTGACGATGGCGAAGCCGTGCGTCAGGTCCTCGACCTCGTCGATGTTGGTGATGTAGACGGTCACTTCGTCGCCCTGCTTGACCGTGAAGTCCTCGAGCCCGTAGGCCGGTGCCGAGGAGGTCATGTAGACGCGCACCTTGTTGCCGTCGCGGATCACCGTGCTGTCCGCCATCAGGTCGACGCCGTCGACCTTCGCCTGGGCCACCGCATCGGCGAAGAACGGGTCGTCGCGCTTCCAGATGCTGATCGGGTTGATCTTCGAGGCGTGGACCAGCGTCGCGTCATGCGGCTCGGCGAAGGTCGGGTTGTCGTGGACGATCACCATCTCGTCGCCGGAAATGTCGATCAGTTGGTCGTTCTCGGGCTTCAGCGGACCGACGTTGAGGTAACGGTCCTTGGAGAACTTGTTGAGCGACACCAGCCACTTGCCGTCGGCTTCCTTGGTCTGGCCCATGGAGCTGTGGTTGTGGCCCGGCTGATAGTGGACGTCGAGCTTCTGGCGGATCGGATCGACCTTCTCGCCGGCATAGGCCTTCTTGGCGTCCTCGATGTTCCACTTGCAGATCTGGCTGTCGATGAACAGCGTCGTATAGGCGTTGCCACGGCCGTCATAGGCGGTGTGCAGCGGCCCGAGACCGAGTTCCGGCTCGGCGACGACCGTGTCGCGCGGCTGGATCTTGTCTTCGAACAGGTCATCGAACTTGCGAACGTCGAAGACCGTGACGGTCGGCGAAAGCTTGCCGTTCGCCACGACGTGGATACCGTCCGGCGCGGTGTTGATGCCGTGCGGGCTGTTCGATACCGGGATGTAGCGGGTGTAGGGCGAACCGTGACGGCCGTCGAGAACGGGCACGCCGCCCAGCTCCTCGAAGTCGCCCTTGGCCACGCCTTCCTCGATGCGCTTCAGGTTGAACACGACCACCCAGTCCTGCTCGCTCGCCATCATCTCGGCGAGGTTCACGCCCTCTTCGGAGTTGTAGCAGGTGGCGAAGGCATACTTGCCCTGATAGTCGGCGTCGACGTTGTCGAGGTTGCCGTCGACCTTGATCTGCCAGGCGACCTTCATCGTATCGCCGTCGATCCCCGAGAAGATCGCGTGATACTGCTTGTGGTCGTCGAGGATCTTGCCGTCGTTCGGGATCGGCACGCGGTCTTCACCGTTGGCGAAGACATAGCCGGTGCGCGGGTACTTCTGGACGCGCAGGCCATGCACGGTGTGCTGGTTCGGCAGCTCGATGATCTTGTCGCACTTCATCACGTCGAGACGGATGCGGCAGACGCGGGTGTTGGCCTTGTCGTTGGCGAAGAGGTAGCGGCCGTCATAGGTCCCTTCGGTCTGCGACGGATGCGGGTGGTGCAGGTCGCCGTTCATGTAGATGCCGCCCTTGTCCGCCAGGAATTCCTTGGTTTCCGGCAGCAGTCCCTCGGTCATCACCTTGCGGCTCTCGTTGGTGAGACCCCAGCCGGTCGCGCTGCAGCGGTTGAAGACCGGAATGCGCATCATTTCGCGCATGGACGGCACGCCGACCAGGCGGATTTCGCCGGTCTGGCCGCTCGAGAAGAAGGCGTAGTACTCATCGAGTTCGCCGGGCTTCACTTCGTAATTGTTGCGGCCCGCCGTCTCCTGCGCCTTTGCCGGGGTCGCCGTACCGCCGGTCAGCGTCAGTGCTCCGCTGACGGTGGCCGCGCCGGCGGCCGCGGCGATCGCCGTGGTTCCGAGCATCTGACGTCTGTTCAGGCGCATTTTCTCTTCGTTTGACATACTACCTCTCCTTGGGTGGTTGGTCAGTTCGGATTTGCACCGGCGCCGCCCGCGGGAGCGATCGGTTCGCCGTTGTGGGTCACGCGCGTCTTCGCCGATGCCTCGCCGCGCGAGGAAGGGGTGGAGAGCGCCATGAACTTCTCCCGCTTCAGCCGCACCTGGATCATGTGCGGGCAGCGGTGGTCGTCGTGGTAGAGTTCCTGGCAGTGCATGCAGTAGATGCACTCGTTGACATTGATCTGCCCTTCCGGATGGATCGACTGAACGGGGCATTCCTTGGCGCAGCGCTGGCAGGGCGAGCCGCATTCCGGCCACCGCTTCAGCCATTCGAACATGCGGATGCGGCCGGGGATCGCGAGCGCCGCGCCGAGCGGACAGAGGTAGCGGCAGTAGAAGCGCTCGATGAAGAGGCCGGCGATCAGCAGCGCCACCGCGAAGATGACGAAGGGCCAGTCGCGGATGAACTTCAGGATGATCGCGGTCTTGAAGGGCTCGACTTCGGCATAGACCTCGGCAAGCGCCACCGAATAGAGCGACAGACCGAAGAGACCGAGGAAGATCACGTACTTCACCGGCCAGAGACGCTCATGCAGCCCCCAGGGAAGAGTGATCTGCGGCACCTTCAGCCACTTGGCGACCGTATTCGTTAGCTCCTGCAGCGCGCCGAAGGGGCAGAGCCAGCCGCAGAATGGTCCGCGGCCCCAGAAGAGCAGCGAGACGGCGACCGCCCCCCACAGGATGAAGATCAGCGGCGCGGAGAGGAAGAACTCCCAGCTGAAGCCGGTAATCAGCGCGTTGAAGAAGGTGAAGACGTTCACGACCGAAAGCTGGGCGTTGGCGTACCAGCCGAGCCAGACGAGCGTGAACAACAGGTAGCCGCGCCGGACCCAGGCGAACAGGACCGGACGTTTGACCAGCCAGTCCTGGAAGAAGAAGATTGCCGTCAGGACGAGCAGTGCGACGACCGTTATGGCGATCGGCACCGTGTTCATCTGCCACATCTTCACCCAGAGGGGCTGTTCGCTGGCAATCGGGCTCAAAGGGGGTGCTTCGCCCGCCGGCGCGGCTTGCGGCGTCGGGGCAGGGGGGGCGTCCTGCGCCGGCGGCGCTTTTTCGATGGTGACGTAGGAATCCGGCAGGGTGTAGCCGAGATTGTAGGGCATGACCGCCTTGTCGCGACCGCCGGCGCTGCGTTGCACCAGAAGCTGCAGCTCGAAGGGCGATGTGACGTCGAAGGCGAATTGTTCGGGGATCGCGAAGAGCGCGATCTCGCGCAGCCGCGGCGCACCGGCAGCGGCGAGCGTCGGCAGGCGCGTGTGATCGCGGTCGCGGAAGCGCAGGCTCTGGCCGTTCTGCAGGAGTTCGATGCGGTCGAAGATGCCGCCGCGAACATAGCCGGAGCCCTTGAAGGAATAGGCGCCGTCGCCGGCGACGATGACCGCCGACTGGCCGGGCTTCAGCCGCGAGGCCAGGCGTTCGTATCCGCTGTCGCCGAGAAGCGAGCGCCCGATGAGCGGCACGCTGACCGGGGCGAGGTAAAGGTCGATGAAGCGGTCCTCGGGCTTGTGCGTCTCGGGATGATCGGCGGCTGCCGGTTGTCCCGCCTGACGGAACGCGTCGCTGACCTCGCCGACGGTAAGCCGCAGGCTGCGCACGGAGCCGTCGCCGACGAGCGTCTGCCAGTCGGCAGTCCCGGTCTTCGATGTGTCGAGCTTGCGGATCTCGGCGGTTGCGGCGGCGGGGGCGACCGTGCCTTCGCCTGCGAGCCTGCCGCTGCGGATCAGCTGCACGGCCGAGCGCACGACGCTGTCGCCCATGACGAGCACGGTCACCGTCGCGCCACTGACGATATCGGCCTGCGGCGGGCGTTCGGCGCCTGCGGCAACCTTGCCCATGTCGCGGCCGATGAAGGCGTTGAGCGAGGCGACCACCTTGGCTTCGGGAATGCCGATCAGCACGATCGGCTCCTTGTGGGCGACGAGCTTCAGGCCGCGCAGGACACCCTGCCGGTCGATGCCGACGACGATCTTGATGGGTTTGCCGGAATATCCGACCGAGCTGGTGATGTCGGAATTGAGGTAGGCGTAGCCGAGCACGTCTTCGCCGCGCAAGACCGGGGCGACCGGCGGCTCGCCGACCGGCGCGCCGAATCGGTCCGCACCTTCGAAGAGCTCGGACGGCTGCACCTTGTCGAGATAGGTGGCGAGCTCTCCGGCTTGCGGGGAGAAAGCCGGCGCCAGGAAGGCCGACATGAGAATGAACCAGAAAACGGCGAAACGGGAAAATAGGGGGAGTCTTGAATGTGAGAGCATGCTTTTCGGCCTCTTTCTTCGTCTGCCGCGCCGTCAAGCGACGGTTTATAAATGCCGATCGTGAAACTCTTTGATTCAAATCAACTATAACAGATGTATCTTTTAATCATAGTTGCGAAAGTCGATCCGCGGGGGCGCTTCCGCCCTCCGTCGCCACCAGGAGAACCGTTGACATGAACAGCTGGAGCAATACCGAAGAGCCGTGGACCGTATCCTCCATGGGCGAATTGCTGGCGCTTGCCCGCGCGATGGAAAAGGAGGCGATCGACGGCTATCTGGCGCTTGCCGGGCGGATGCGCGCCGAGGGACGACCGGATCTCGCCGAGGTCTTCGACCGGCTCACCGCCGAGGAGCGCGGCCATCTCGGCAATGTCGATCGCTGGGTCGAGGCGAGACACGAAACGGTGCGGCCGGTCGCTCCGCCGCCGGAGCCGATGTTCGATGACGAGGGGGCGGCACTCGTTGCGCCGGAACTCTTGAACTCCTACCGAGCCTTCTCGATGGCGGTGCGCAACGAAGAACGCGCCTTCGTCTTCTGGACCTATGTCGCCGCCCATGCGCCGAGCGACGAGATCCGCGAGGCGGCGGAGAGGATGGCGATGGAGGAACTCGGCCATGTCGCGACGCTCAGACGCGAGCGGCGGCGGGCCTTCCATGAGCTTCGCCGGATCGAGGCCGATTGCAGCCCGGGCGATCTGGCGACACTCGAAATGCGGCTCGCCGACCACCTGGAGAGCCGGGCCGCGCTTGCCGGCGGCGAGCGTGGCGAGCGGTTGCGCGTCTTCGCCCGCGACGCGCACGCACGCGCGGCACATCTTGCACGCACACCGCCTGCCGAGACGCCGATCCTCGAACGGGTGCCGGATACCGTCCGCGACCGGCTGGTGCCGCTCTGCGAGCTCATTCTGGATGCCTATCTCGACCTTGCCGAACGCAGCAAGGCGGAGGAGGAGCGTGTGCGTGCCCAGGCGTTCGCCGGTGCGGTCGTCCAGTGCCTGCAGACGCTTCGCGGCTTGCCGTCCCACTGACGCAACGCGCGTTTCGACGAATTATTTGCGTTTCGACAACTTGGCGGCGGCCGCCTTGGCCTAGGGTTGGACATTCCCGGAAGCGCGTCGGCCGCCGCCTGCCGGGACGGATCTCCGGCGGCCGAAGTACACAAGGAATGTCCATGTCAGACGCAATCTCCAAACCGCAAATCGATGTTCGTGTCATCCCGCCGCATCTGCGCCATCCCGCGATTTTCGAGATGGTCGGTTCGCTCGCGCTCGGCGATTCCTTCATCGTCGTCGCCGATCACGCGCCGCGTCCGCTGCATTACCATCTCGAAACGCGCTATCCCGGCCAGTTCTCCTGGGAATACATCGAGGAAGGTCCGGACGTCTGGCGCGTCGAAATCGGTCGTGTCTCGCCTGACGCGGAAGAACACGTCTGCACCTGCGGCGGCCACTAAAGGAGCCGTCGCATTGCCGTTTTCGGGGTGAGGTCGAAATGCCCGGTACAACACTGTCCCGCTGGACCATGTCCTTCTTCGCCACGGCGCTCTCCTTCCTCATCGGCGGGGAGGTCATGATGGTACTCGGCTATGGTTTTCCGTCCGCCGAGATCGCCGCCCCGGAAACGCTGTTCCTCGTGCACGTCATCGCCATCGGCTGGCTCTCGCTGCTGATGGCGGGCGCCCTTCTGCAATTCGTCCCCGTTCTCGTCGCGCGCCCACTCTGCGGCGAACGCTTTGCCTTGCCTGCACTTCTGCTGATCGTCGCGGGCCTTCTCGCACTTCTCTTGGCCTTCGCCGATCTCTCCGGCGGCGGGCGTTTGGTGGGTGTCGCGCTCCCGTCGGGCGCCCTCCTGCTCGCCGCCGGCTTTTCCGCTCTCGTCGGCATCGTCGCCGCGACGCTCTGGCGGGCGCGGCCGCTGCCGCTTCCCGCCCGCTTCGTCGCCGGTGGGCTTGCCGCGCTCGCGGCAACCACGGTGCTCGGCGGCTGCTTCGCCCTGACGCTCGCCGGGGTCACCTCCGACGGCGCGATGGCCGGGCTCGTGGTGAGCGGCGTCCCGCTTCATGCGATCCTCGGTCTCGGCGGCTGGCTGAGCTTCACCGCCATCGGCGTCAGCTATCGGCTGCTGCCGATGTTCATGCTGTCGCCCGAAAAGGAAAAGGGCACGAACCGCTTCGTGCTCGGCGCCGGCGGCATGGCGCTGTTTCTGGTAGCGGCCGCGGCACCCGCGGCGATCGTCTGGGAGGCGGGTGTGACCGGCCTCCTGGTCGCCGCTCTGCTCCTTGGCCTCGCCGCGATTGGGGTCTACGGTAGCGATGCCGTCGAAATCTATCGCAGGCGCAAGCGCAAGACCATGGAACTCAACAGCCGCATGACGATCATCGCGCTGGTCGGGCTTCTCGCCACAGTCCCGCTCTGCGTGGGAGCGTTCCTCTTCGGCCTCTCCGACGCGCTCATCGGCGCGCTGGTCTTCCTTGCCGCCTTCGGCTGGCTCACCTTTCTCGGTCTGGCCCAACTCTACAAGATCATTCCCTTCATGACCTGGCTCGAATGCTACGGTCCGGTTCTCGGGCGGGCGCCCACCCCGCGCGTGCAGGACCTCGTCGACGAGCGCAACGCGGTCGTCTGGTTCGCACTGTTCGCCGGCAGCGTCGCAACGGCAACGCTTGCAATCCTTTTCTCCCATACCGGTCTCTTCCGATTCGCAAGCCTCGGCCTTCTGATCGCGACGATCGGTCTTGCCGGCGAGTTCGCCTTCGCCCGTCGGCTCGCCCATGTCTCGGATGCCCTGCGCCACCCGCAGGGCGCCGTCCGCCCCAATCTCTTCCTTCCCCACATGCCCCGAGGAGGTCACCATGGCCCTGCCGCCCTATGAACTCGATGTCCGCCCGATCCTTAAGAACGGCGGCGAACCCTTCCAGGCCATCATGCAGGCCGTCCAGGCGCTTCAGCCCGGCCAGCCGTTTCGGCTTCTTGCGACCTTCCGGCCGGTGCCCCTGTTCCAGGTGATGGCCGGCCGCGGCTTCGACCATATCGATCGCGAAATCGATGGCGGCGACTGGGAGGTGCTCTTCATGCCGAAGTCTGCTGCATCCGAGGCCGACGTCTCGGCAGACGCCGACGAGCCGGCGGCCTGGCCGGAGCCCGAACGCTATCTCGATCTCGCCGATCTCGATCCACCGGAGCCGATGGTACGCGTGCTTGCCGCCTCGGAGAAGATGGAGCCGGGCGAGGTGCTCTTCGCGCTGCTCTCGCGCGAGCCGGTCTTCCTGTTTCCCGAACTCAAGAAGCGCGGGCACCAGTGGGCCGGCAATCTGAGTGAAGACGGTGCGGCCTACCGCCTGCTAGTGCGCATCGGACCGCGGCCGGAGTAATGGCGATGGGGAACGCCGCGATAGACAGCGATCGTCTCGCCTTCGCCATCGACGAGCGACTGCGCACCGTGATCGATCCGGAGCTCGGCGAGAACATCGTCGATCTCGGTCTCATCTACGGCATCGTCGTTTCGCCCGCGGGTGCGGTGCGCGTGACGATGACGACGACGATGAAGGGATGCCCCGCGACGAGCTTCCTCACGGAAGCGGTCGAGGCCTGCGTGCGCGGCGTCGAAGGTGTCTCTGGTGTCGAGGTCGAGCTTACCTACGACCCGCCATGGTCGCCGGACCTGATGGCGAGTGCCGCGGCGATGCGCTTCTGAGGTGAACGGCCGTCAGGCTGCCCGAATGATGCCGAAGTCTTCCGGCCGCAGGACGAGATCCGCAAGCGTATGACGGTCGAGGACGGCGAGGAAGGCGTCCAGCGCTTCGCCGAGCACGCCCTTCAGCCGGCAGCGATCGGTGATCCTGCATTTGTTGTCACTGGCGAAGCACTCGACGATGCCGAAGTCGCTTTCCGTTACCCGCACCAGCGCGCCGAGCCGGATCTCCTCCGGCGGTCGGGCGAGCCGCAACCCGCCGGTTCGCCCGCGCACCGCCTCCAGGAAGCCGTTCCGCGTCAGCAGGTTCGCGACCTTCATCAGATGTGCGCGGGAAATGCCGTAGGCCTGGGCCGTTTCCTCGATCGTCACCAGCCGGTCGGGGTGGGCCGCGGCCATCATCATCATGCGCATCGAATAGTCGGAAAAGGTCGTCAGTTGCATGGCATCGGCAGTCTGTTTGTCTTCTGTCATTATATATGGTGATGCATATCGGCATTTATGAATATCTATGATGCAATATGTCGCGCCGACCTGCCGCAGCGCGGCCGCTCCTGCCGAAGTGGAGCACGGATAAACGTTTTGTTTCAGCTACTTGCAGAGGAGACGCGCGCTATATCCTCGTCGTGATCCTTCACGGGGGATTATGAGCCTGCGACCTAGTCCGGGGCCTCCGGCGATCACCCCTTGGACGCCGGAGGGGAAATGCCGCCTCAGCGGGAGGCAAGCGGCGTGCGCCTGACGGTGAGCAGCATCGGCCCGTGCTCGAGGATGAAGAGGCCGAAGGCGGCGATCCAGGCGATCCCCGCCGCCGCGAGCATCGGTTCGTAGAAATCCGGCAGGAGGTCGGCGAGCGGCCGCAGGATCGCAGCGAGGATCAGCGAGAGATAGGAGAGCGCCGTCGTCGTCGAGGCGCTGAGCTGGCGGCCGGTGTGCCCGCGGGTCACGCGGGTAATGACCGCGAGCATCATCACGCCGATTGCGCCGACGGTGAGGATGTGCAGCACCGAGAAGTCGCCGATGAGGCCGGTGGCACCGAGCGCGATGCCGAGGAAGCCGAGCGGCACGAAGGCATAGCCGATATGCAGGATGACCAGCAGCTTCTCCGCCCAGGTCTCCCAGCCACGCCAGCGGGAGAGGCGGGCGACGTGCAGTCCCGCGGCGAGTGCTGCCGCAACCGCGGTCAACGGATGGATCGGCTCGAAAATCCACGCCGCCAGCGCCACGCCACCGAAAGTGATCGCAACACTGTCGAAGCGGTTGAACGGCACCGGAAAGACGGTCCGCCCGGCTTTGTTCAGCCAGTTGCGGGTGAAGCTTGGCACGATGCGCCCGCCGATGATCATGATCAGCATCACATAGGCGGAGACGGCGAGGCGATCGGCGAAGCCGTTGTGGACGCCGATGATCACCATGCGGTGGAAGAAGATGTTGGCAAGCGCAAGTGCGGCGAGCCCGCCGAGCACCTTGAGGTCGCGCCACTTGCGGCCGGCGATGATCTCGCGGGCGTTGATGAAGAGCAGGGCGGGCAGGAAGAGGGCATCGATTGCCGCGGCGAGCGGCACGCCGAGGAGGTCGGGCGAGAGCATCGCGATGCGCCCGGCGACCCAGATCGAGAAGAGTACCATCAGCGGTGGCCCCGAAACCGGCAGGCGTCCGGTCCAGTTCGGCACGGCGGTCATCAGGAAGCCGGCAAGCACCGCGGGCGCAAAGCCGAAGAGCATCTCGTGGGCGTGCCAGTGCGGCGCGCCGTAGTCGCCGCCGATCGGCCAGCCGAAGACCAGTGCAGCGATCCATAGCGCCATCGCCGCGATGGCCCAGATGCCGGCGCCGAGAAAGAACGGTCGGAAGCCGTAGGAAAAGAGGACGGGGCCGGTCTGCGCCAATCCGCGCGGCACGGCGCGGCCGGTGCGGGACTCGTGGGGAATGTCGTTCATGGGTCTAGCTCCGGATTGCGTGAACCCGCTCAGCCCTAGGGCACTTGGCAGCCTGCTTCTTTGCGAAAACGCAATTATGAGGCCGTCATTGATCTAGATCAATCGCATTGCGGCGATGGATGGGAAATATTGTCGCACCTGAAATAAAAATTAAGTCGAAATGGTACGTAACGAAGTCTTTATTGCGGCGGCATCAAGCAATGATTGCGACTATTCAAATATGTTTGCTTTGCAGCAAAGAAGGCGCCGGGGATGCGTTTTAAGAAAGGTCATGGCCGGACGGAATGCGTCGCGGCAGTTTTCAAGGAGAACGAAGATGACCGACCAGTTTCAACTTTCGCGCCGCGCCGTTTTGGCTGGTGCGGCTTTGACGGGCGCTGTCGGCACGCTGATCGCGAATGGAACGGTCGCGCACGCCAACCAGCCGGCGGCAAAGCTTTCGGCAACCGAAATCGCCGCGCTGCCGAGGGTCAAGGCCGAGCTCGTCGCTCCGCCCTTCGTTCACGCCCACACCCAGAAGGCCGAAGGCGGTCCGAAGATCGTCGAGTTCACGATGACCATTCATGAAAAGAAGCTCATCATCGACGACGAGGGCACCGAGGTTCAGGCGATGACCTTCAACGGCTCGGTTCCCGGCCCGCTGATGGTCGTCCACCAGGGAGACTATGTCGAGCTCACCCTGATCAACCCGGAAACCAATACCCTGCAGCACAATATCGACTTCCACGCTGCCACCGGCGCACTCGGCGGCGGTGCGCTGACCGAGGTCAACCCGGGCGAAAGCACGATCCTGCGCTTCAAGGCGACCCGCGCCGGCGTCTTCGTCTACCACTGCGCACCTCCCGGAATGGTTCCGTGGCACGTCACCTCGGGCATGAACGGCGCCATCATGGTGCTGCCGCGCGAGGGCCTGAAGGACGCCAAGGGCAACGACGTCACCTATGACAAGGTCTACTACGTCGGCGAACAGGACTTCTACGTCCCGCGTGACGAGAACGGCAACTTCAAGAAGTATGAAAGCCCCGGCGACGCCTATGTCGACACGCTGGAAGTCATGCGCAAGTTGACCCCGAGCCACGTGGTCTTCAACGGTGCGGTCGGCGCGCTGACCGGCGACAAGGCCATGACCGCAGCCGTCGGCGAACGGGTGCTGATCGTCCATTCGCAGGCGAACCGCGACACCCGTCCGCACCTGATCGGCGGCCATGGCGACTATGTCTGGGCGGGCGGCAAGTTCAACAACCCGCCGGACGTCGACCAGGAAACCTGGTTCATCCCGGGCGGTGCGGCCGCAGCCGCACTCTACACCTTCCGGCAGCCGGGCATCTACGCCTACGTCAACCACAACCTCATCGAGGCCTTCGAGCTCGGCGCTGCCGCGCACTTCAAGGTCACCGGAGAGTGGGACGACGACCTGATGACGTCGATCAAGCCGGCCGCCTGACCTGACGGCCGAGCCGGGGGCATTCGCCCCGTGACGACAGCCTGCCGCGGACGTCCTCCGCGGCGGGTCGAAAGGACAGGATCATGGCAACGACACTTCACAAACCCTCCGTCTCCGCCGCCTCCCTCCTTGCCCCTGCGCTCATCCTCGCCGCGCTCGTCTCGGCGATCGGCGTGCGCTCCGGCATCATCGGCAACGATCCGGCGGCCGTCGGCATCGTTGCGCCCGAGACGGTGGTCGTCGCGCCTAGAACCTTCAGTTACCGCAGCCCGGCCGATTATCTGCGCAACGGCTTTGCGGTCGACGCGCCGATGGTGACCGCCACCGCCGATGCTCCGCTGGAAATCATGAAATACCAGGTCACTGCCGCCGACTACGCGCGCTGCGTCATGGACGGCGCCTGCGCGGCGACCGACCCGAAGGCCGACGCGCCGACTGGAGACGTACCGGCGACGGGTATCAGCTATGACGATGCGGTCGCCTATGCCCGCTGGCTTTCGGAACGGACCGGCAGCGTCTGGCGCCTGCCGACCGCCGAGCAATGGGCCTTCGCCGCCGGCTCGCGCGGCTCCGACGACGCACTCGGCATCGATGCCGACAGCCGCAATCCGGCGCTGCGCTGGATCGCCGACTACGAGCGGGAAGCCGCCCGCAAGGCGGCCCGTAATCCGGTCGCCCAGCCGCTCGGCAGTTTCGGTGACAACGAGTACGGTGTCGCCGACCTCGCCGGCAATGTCTGGGAGTGGACGACGACCTGCGACACGCGCATCAATGTCGACGGAGACGGCAAGGTGCTCAGCGAGGTCAGCGCCTGCGGGATCTATCTCACCGAAGGCAAGCACCGCGCGCCGATGAGTTCCTTCATCCGCGACCCGAAGAGCGGCGGCTGCTCGGTCGGCACGCCGCCCGACAATCTCGGCTTCCGCCTCGTCCGGGACGGCCGCTGGTATGCGCCGCTTCTCAGGGCGCTGACCCGCGGGACGGTTTTCGAAAGCTGATCCGCACGTGCGGTCCCCCCGTTCACGCCCTGCGTCAAAGCGTCCACGGCCCCGTGTCGCAAAGGCGTTGAAAACCGGAGAGAAAGACTCCGAAAATCGCCGCCGCGGCTTTGCCCCCCTTTCCGATATGGGTATAACGGTCGAAAGTCATCCACCGTTCGAGGATACCGTGGCTGCCATAGACCGGACACTCGTCAGGTCGCTTTCGCTCTTCGAGAAGATGGGTGATGCGGACCTGGACAAGCTTCTCGCCTTCGCCAACTCCCGCCGTGTCCCGCAAGGGGAGTCGGTGTTCGAGCAGGGCGACGCGGCGACCCATTTCTATCTGCTGCTGCATGGACGGCTGAAGGTGATGCAGGTCACTCCGGACGGCCAGCAGATCATCGTCAGGGTGGTTCACCCCGGCGACCTCTTCGGTTTTGCCAAGGCGCTGAGAAGGAGCGACTATCCCGGCACGGCCATCGCCGCGGCGGAGTCGATCGTGCTCGCCTGGGCCACCGAACTCTGGCCGGTCTTCGTGGAACAGAACCCCGGGCTGGCGGTTAGTGCCATGCAGACGATTGGTGAAAGGCTCGAAGAGGCACATACCCGCCTGCGCGAGATGTCGACGGAGGAAGTCGAGCGCCGCGTCGCCCACACGGTGTTGCGGCTCGCCAAGCGGGCCGGAAAGCCGGAGGGCGGCGGCATCCGCATCGACTTCCAGATCTCCCGCCAGGACATCGCGGAAATGACCGGCACGACGCTCCACACCGTGTCCCGCATCCTGAGTGCATGGGAGTCCCGCGGCCTCGTCGAGGGCGGTCGCCAGCGCCTCGTGGTGCTCGACGCGCAGAAACTCGCGCAGCTCGCCGAGGGGCGCGACAAATAGCGCAGCCTCTTTTTCCCTTTGCACTAAAAGATTCATGCCGAATGAATCTAATTTGCGTTATGTCAAAGATGGAGGTACGCCTCCGGCCTAAGGAGAGGGCAACGGCATCCACCCCGGGATGCCCTGACACCAAGGAGAATGATATGCATTCCGTTACCAAGTATCTCATCGGCGCCGCCCTGCTGACCGCTTTCGGCACGCCTGCTCTCGCGGCCGATTTCGAGGTCCACATGCTCAACAAGGGCAAGGACGGCGTCATGGTGTTCGAACCCGCGCTGACCAAGGTCGCGCCCGGAGACACGATCACCTTCATTCCCACCGACAAGGGTCATAACGCCGAAACCGTCAAGGGCATGATCCCGGAAGGTGCCGAAGCGTTCAAGGGCAAGATCAACGAGACGGTCAAGGCCACCTTCACCGTGCCGGGCGCCTACGTGATCAAGTGCAACCCGCACTTCAGCATGGGCATGGTTGCCGTGGTCGTCGTCGGTGACGCCCCCGCCAATGTCGATGAGATCAAGAGCGTCAAGGCCCCGAAGAAGGCCCAGGAAAAGATCGAGAAGGAACTGGCTCAGCTCTGAGGCGAGCAGCGCGCCCCAACGCCCCCGGGGCCGCGCAGAGGAGGAGAAAGCCCGCGAACCCCGCGGGCTTTTTCCGTTTCGGCGCGCGACTGCCGGGGACCGCCGCAGCGACCGGAGCGGCTTCGCATCCGCCGTCACCCCGGCCTTGAGCCCGGCCAGCCACGGCGCGTCCGCGCCGCAGACCGCAGAACCCTTGGAATGAGAGTTTGTCGACAGGACGTGTCCGCTACCCTGCGGACTTTCTTTCTTTTGTATCGGGCAGATAACGTGCCTCCGAGAGAAGGGCAGGTTCCCTAAAGTATTATCTTGCCGGAACTCACGAAAATGCGAGGCTTAACGGATTTTCCACGCATCTCGGACAGAATGCCGGTTTGTTTGACTTTGTCCGGATCGCAGTATTGGAGCAATTTCTACATCTGCCGACCATCATGGTCGTCTATGCCCTCGGAACGCTTGTCGTCGCCGTCATCTCGCTGGGCATCTGGTGGCGCGATCGCAGCAACAGGGCCTTCGCCGTGCTGGGTCTCGCCTCTGTCGCCGGGATCGTCGGCGCGGTGCTGCATGGCCTGCGTCTCGTCGTGCCATTCTGGCTCTCCACCGGCCTCGGTTTTCCGCTCGCCTTTGCCGGCATCGGCCTCTTCTGGAGTGCCTTTGCCGTCTTCGACAATCGTCGGCCGAGCTACCTCGCAGCCTTTGCCGGTGCGCTCCTGAGCCTTGCCATTTATCCGCTGTCGCTGTTCCAGGACTCGACCGTCTTCCGCGCCGTCTTCGCCGCTGCGGTCTTTGGTGTCTATAACGGGCTTGCCGCGTGGGAGGTCTACCGCGGCGGGCTCCGCGAACCGCTGCCGTTCCGCCCGCTCGCCTGCGCCATCAATCTCGGCCACGCGCTGCTCTGGCTCGCGCGCATTCCCTTCGCGCTCTTCGTCGCGCCTCCGGTCGATGCGCAGGAGCACTACGCGGTCTGGTTCGTCGGCCTGTCGCTGCTCTCGGCGCTCTCCAACATGTTCGGCATGTTCTCGCTTGCGATGCTCGCCAAGGATCGTTCCGAGCGTCGCTACCGGATCGCGGCGGAGACCGATGCGCTGACGGGGCTCGACAACCGCCGCTCCTTCATCGCGCGGACGGAGGCGATGCTCGCCCGGCCGGACGAGGCGACGGCAATGCTGCTCTTCGACCTCGACCACTTCAAGTCGGTCAACGACACCGACGGTCATCTCGCCGGCGACCGCGTGCTGGTCGCATTCTCCGAACTGCTCCGGCGGCAAATGCCGGAAAACGCCGTCGTCGCGCGGTTCGGCGGTGAGGAATTCGCCTGCCTCCTGCCGGGAGCCGGGCTGGACGAGGGGCGTGCGATAGCCGATGCATTCCGGAGGGCCGTAGAGCGGCACCTGATCCCCTTCGAAGGCCGGACGCTCTCCATCACCGTCAGCATAGGCGTCGCGGTGATAGGCGAGGGGACTGTGACCCTCGACCTTCTTCTCGCATCGGCCGACACCATGCTCTATCTGGCCAAGGCCGAGGGTCGCAATTGCGTCCGCGCCTTGCAACTGCCGGGGGCCAAGGCTGCCGCCGCCGGGAGAGGCGGCGCGAGCGATCAGGCGGGCGCAATCTCCGGTCGGATCCTGCATTCCCGCCCCGCCTGAGGCCGGCGTTGGTACCGGCCGCCGTCACAGCGTCGGGATGTTGATGACGAGGCCGGCGGCGAGGCCGAGGCCGATCAGCGCGAAATGGGTGATCTGCGCGCCCTCCTGCCGGATGTAATAGGCAAACCATGCGCCGCCGACCAGCATGATGAGGCCCATCGCAACGAAGCCCGAAAGCGCGAGGTTGGCGTATCCGACGGCGGCCGCCGCATCCGCATAGCCGAGGAAGGCTCCGAGCGAGACGAGTGCGGCGTAGACGAGCAAGAGCGCGACGACGATCTCCACGGTGACGACGAAGCCGTAGACCAGCCGGTGCCAGCCTTCGGACGTGACGCGGCGGGAGAGGAGCGGCGTGGTGATCGCCGGTGCTTGGTCGAAGAGATGCATGGCCATCATCGAGCCGACGGAAAAGACGCCACCGCGGAAGGCGGTCAGGTTGTTGACCACGACGACCGAGAGCCAGAGGGCGAGCCCGGAGAGAAGCACAGTCTTGAAGAGAAGGAGCGAGGCAAACTGGGTCATGAGGGCTTTCCCTATGTTTCAGGAGGTATGCCCCGATGACGAGTGAGCCCTGCCGATTGTGACGTCGCCGGACAAAAAATCTCTTGGAATCCCGCCGGATCGACGAGCGCGTAACCGCAGGTGTCGCCGCGCGGCGTCAGAGCCGCTCGAGCCACTCGGTCAGCATCCGCCGGATGGCGTGTTCCGCGGGCTCCGCTCGCGTGAATGCCCACCAGGTATGGGCGCCCTGCCACACGGCGGCCATCTGCCAGCCCAGTCGCCGGCCCTTCTCCCGGTCTTCGGAGAGGCGACGGCCCAGCGCTTCGGCAACCGCATGACCCCAGGCAGCGCCGCGGGCACGGAGCTTCGGATTGCGGATATCCTCCCTGAGCAGCAGGAGCCCGTCGGTCGCGTCGCGCTCGGCAGATTCCGCGGGCATCAGGCGCATGAGGAAATTCACCGCGCCGTCCGGCGTCACCGCCTCCGCGGCGTCGGCGGCGGCCGTTTCGGCGTCGAGCCTGTCCCACGCGCGCAGCAGGATCGCTTCGACCAGCCGTTCCCGGTTGCCGTAGCGCTGCACGAGAGAGGCGGGGGAGAGCCCGCATGCCGCTGCACTCTTCGCGAAGGTCAGCCCGTCGGGCCCCGTCTCGACGATGACGTCGAACAGACGGTCGAGCACCTGCTCGTCAGATATGGTCTTGTGTCTGGCCATGATTATTTATAAATGTATGTTCGTTTATAAATCAAGAGGGCAGCTATGGCCAGAATCCTCGGATATATCGCGACCAGTCTGGATGGCATGATCGTCTCGGGGGACGACAGCCTCGACTGGCTCTACAAGTATGACGGCATGGACCTCGGAGAGCACGATTACACGCTGTTTCTGAAGCGCATCCGCACCGTCGTCATGGGGCGGAAGACCTACGACTTCCTCGCCAACGAACCTTCGCCCTGGCCCTACGCCGAACAACGGGTGATCGTCGTCACCTCGCGGCCGATCGACGATCCGAAGGGTCCGCTCACCGTCCGCAGCGACATCGACGCCCTCATCGCGGAGCTCCGCGCGCTGGACGACGGCGACGTCTGGATGCTCGGCGGCGGGCAGCTCCAGATGGCGTTCATCGAGCGCGGCGCCCTGGACGAAATCGAGATCTACGTGATGCCCGAACTGATCGGCGGCGGCCAGCCGCTTTTTCCGCCGACTGGTTTCCGGGCGAGCCTGGAGCTCGTCAGTGCGAAGGCGATGGACCGCGGTTGCGTCCGGCTGCATTACCGCATGCCCCGGGCGGCTTAGCGTCGGGGTCGCCTGCCGGACGAAAAAAAGCCCGCCCCGGAAGGGGCGGGTGGGAGGTAAGCGGAGATATTGGGAGAGATCAGCCGTCGATGCCGTCGATGAAATCGCGGGCTGCGGCGGTCGTCAGCCGGCGGCTTTCGACCTCGTCGCGGCGGCTTGCGAGAAGCTCGGTCGCCATCAGCTGGTCGGCGAGGTCCGCCGGCAGCGACAGGATCACCCGCGCCTCGCCGGCATTGAGGCCGGAAAGATCGGCGCGCTTCGCCGTGATCATGCCGCCGGCCACCGTGTTGTTGGTGTCGGGATCGATCAGGATGAAGGCCCCGGTCGCGCGGTTCTGCTCGTAGGGGTCGAACATCGCCAGTTCGTCGAAGGCGAGGTGTACCTTGCCGATTGCGTTCATCGACAGGCTTTCGGCCGGCTTCCACTTTCCGCTGTGGAGGTCGAGCTGGCTCACCGGCTGTACCTGCACGCGCTGGCGGCGGGCACCGGCCTTCAGCCAGTAGCGCTTGCCGGGCTGGATGCCTTCCGGCTGCAGCGCGACGAGTTGGGCGTCGAAGGCGAGCCCGGTTTGCGGCTGCGCGTCGACCGAGACGATCAGGTCGCCGCGCGAGACGTCGACCTGCCGGTCGAGCACCAGCGTGATCGCATCGCCCGCGACCGCGGCATTGCGCACGAGGTCGAAGGTAACGATCTGCTTGACGTTGGCGACCTGGCCGGAGGGCAGGATCGCGACGCTGTCGCCGGGCTTCACCGAACCGCCGGCAACCGTGCCCTGATAGCCGCGGAAGCTTTCGCCGGGGCGGCAGACGCGCTGCACCGGAAGGCGGAAGCCGGTCGTCTGGTTGGAGCGCTGCGTCGCAAGCTCGAGCGTCTCGATGAGCGTCGGGCCGTCATACCAGGGCATTACCGCCTGGCCGGAATAGACGACGTTCTCGCCTTTGAGCGCCGACATCGGGATCGCCGTCACCTGGCGCACGCCAAGCGACAGCGCCAGCGCCTTGAAGTCATGGGCGATCTGCTCGAAACCGGCTTTGGCGTAGTTGGTGAGGTCGATCTTGTTGACTGCCAGCACGAACTGCTTGATGCCCATCAGCGAGGCGATGGTGGCGTGCCGGCGGGTCTGTTCGAGAAGGCCGGTCCGCGCGTCGACGAGCAGCACCGCGAGATCGGCGGTCGAGGCGCCGGTCGCCATGTTGCGGGTATACTGTTCGTGGCCGGGGTGTCGGCGACGATGAAGGAGCGCTTCTCGGACGAGAAGTAGCGGTAGGCGACGTCGATGGTGATCCCCTGTTCGCGCTCGGCCTGCAGGCCGTCGAGAAGCAGCGCGAAGTCGGGCAGGCCGAGGTCGTTCTGCTTGCCACTGTCGCGGTGGAGCGTCGCCGCCTGGTCTTCCTTGACCGCCTTGGTATCCCAGAGAAGCCGGCCGATCAGCGTCGACTTGCCGTCGTCCACCGAGCCGCAGGTGATGAGGCGCAGCGGGCGCGAGTCACGCCGGACGGCCTCCGGGTGAATCTCGGGAAGGGCGGAGGCGGTGGCGGTTGCGAGGGCGCTTACGGTCATCTCAGAAATATCCTTCGCGTTTCTTCTTTTCCATCGACCCCGACTGGTCGCGGTCGATGGCCCGGCCCTGGCGCTCGGACACGGTTGCGATTTCGAGCTCGGCGATCACGTCTTCGAGCGTGGTCGCGTGGCTGCGGATGGCGCCCGTCAGCGGGAAGCAGCCGAGCGTGCGGAAACGGATCATGCCCTCCTGGCGGACTTCGCCGGGCAGCAGTTCGAGGCGCGGGTCCTCGGCGAGGATCATCATGCCGTCGCGCTCCACGAAGGGGCGCTTCTTGGCGAAGTAGAGCGGCACGAGTGGAATGTTCTCCGCCTGGATGTAGCGCCAGATGTCGACCTCGGTCCAGTTGGAGAGCGGAAAGGCGCGCACGCTCTCGCCGCGGCGGATCTGGCCGTTGTAGATGTTCCAGAGCTCCGGCCGCTGGTTGCGCGGATCCCAGCGATGGTCCGGCGTGCGGAAGGAATAGATGCGCTCCTTGGCGCGGGAGGCTTCCTCGTCGCGCCGTGCACCGCCGAAGGCCGCGTCGAACTTGCCGGCGTCGAGCGCCTGGCGCAGGCCTTCCGTCTTCATGATGTCGGTATAGAGCGCCGAGCCGTGGCTGAAGGGCGTAATCCCTTCGGCCGCACCGCGCGGATTGATGTGCTCGATCAAGTCGAGGTCGTAGCGCTCCACCATCTCGTCGCGGAAGGCGATCATTTCCGCGAACTTCCAGCCGGTGTTGACGTGCAACAGCGGGAAGGGCACGCGGCCGGGATAGAAGGCCTTGCGGGCGAGGTGCAGCAGGACGGAGGAATCCTTGCCGATCGAATAGAGCATGACCGGCTTGTCGAACTCCGCCGCGACCTCGCGGAAGATATGGATCGCCTCGTTCTCCAGCGCCTTCAGGTGCGGATCGAGCGGCGGCTTGGTCACGGGATCCTTCGAATGCGGATCGAACTCGGATGTGTGTACGTGCATTGCTTCTTGCTTTCCTCCGGGACGCTACCCGGCCCATCTTTTCTCTTGAGCCCCTCATCCGGCTGCCGCCACCTTCTCCCCGCTTGCGGGGAGAAGGGCCTTGCCGCGCCGTCTCCGTCCCCTCGCCCCGCTCGCGGGGAGAGGGTCAGGGTGAGGGGCAATTTCCTCTTTAGGCCCGAACGGGAATGGGGCTCGCCTCCGCCGCTTCCGCCACATGCAGCCCGCATTCGCGCTTCTCGTCGTTCTCCCACCACCAGCGGCCGGCGCGTTCAGGTTCGCCGGGCTTGATCGCCCGTGTGCACGGCTCGCAGCCGATCGAGGGATAGCCGCGGGCGTGCAGCGGATTGACCGGCACCGCCTCGGCCTCGACGAAGGCCTTGATCTCCTCGATCGACCAGTCGGCGAGGGGGTTGACCTTGATGAGGTTGCGCTCGGCGTCGTATTCGGCGAACGGCGTCATCGCACGATTGCCGGACTGGCCGCGGCGAAGCCCGGTCACCCAGACGGCCGCTCCTTCGAGCGCACGGGCGAGCGGCTTCAGCTTGCGCACATGACAGCAGGCGTGGCGGGCCTCGACGCTCTCGTAGAAGCCGTTCAGGCCGTATTTCTCCGCATAGGCGTCGATATCCGCCTGTTCGGGACGGAAACGCCTGATCTCGATGCCGAAGCGTTCTTCCGTCTCGGCAATCAGCGCCACCGTTTCGGGAAAGAGCCGGCCGGTCTCGAGCGTCGAAACCTCGATCGGCAGACGTTCGGTGCCGATCACGGCGGTGATCACCTGGTCCTCGATGCCGAGGCTCGTGGTAAAGACGGCGCGGCCGCCGAGCTGCCCGACGAGCGCAAGCCGTCCGGCGAGGTCGAGGGCGGCGAGTTCCTGGTCGAGGCTGCGGGCCTGGTCTTCCTGGTGGCGGGTCGTCATCTCGCAATCCTGCTGTTTTATTTGCGGCAGTATCTCAACAAATCAGCGGCGCTGACAGAAACATGCGTTTCGAATGACGCGCAGGCGGGAGCAAATATCTCTCTGCACGGCGCGATCCGCAGAAAAGCCGCCGCCCGCGCGTGGACACGCTCCCGTTCGCCCGGTCTGACAAATCTTGATGGCGAAATTGTATTTAACGGCTTTGTGGTTTAGTGACCGCGAGGACTGCGACGCCGGAAATTCCGGAACGACGCCGCGGCCGGGTGCAGAGGACGGGAAGCGGCACGCGATGATCTCGCAAAGGGCGAAATACGCGCTGAGGGCGCTGTCTGTGCTGGCGCGCGCGCCAGCCGGCGAGCCCGTGCAGATTTCCGACATCGCCGAGCAGCAGGCGATCCCGAAGAAGTTCCTCGAACAGATCCTGCTCGAGCTGAAGCGCAGCGGCATCGTCGTCAGCCGCCGCGGCAAGCAGGGCGGCTACTTGCTCTTGAAACCTGCGAACGAAGTCACCTACGGCGAGATCCTGCGGCTGATCGACGGACCGATCGCGCCGCTTCCGTGCCTGTCGATCACCGCCTACCGCAAGTGCGAGGACTGCAACGGCGAGGCCGATTGCGAGATCCGCCGTGTCTTCGCGCACGTGGCGGACGCCACCCGCCGCATTCTGTTCGAGGCCACACTCGCCGACGGCGTGAGCGTCGAGGAAAAGGTCGAAGCCGGCTGAACATCGGCGGCTCGCCCCGCTCGATCGCCACTGCGGAAGTCCTCTTGATCCCCGTCATTGTGCCAGCGGTACGCCGGCGGCATCCTTCACCCATTCTGCCGAAAGTGGTTCCGGCGGACAGTTTGTCGCCGGCGGCGGGCTTTCGGCAGTGCGGCTTTTGCGCCGGAGATGCCGCGAGGGAAAGAGTTTTGCGTGTTTCCTCGGTCATGTTGACTAAGTCTACCTACTAAGTAGTCTTAAGTCGCAACGTATGAGAGGGACAGTTGTGATGAGCACATTCCTGAAACATCTGGGCGGTCTTCTGGTCGGCCTGTCATTGACGGCGGGCATCGCCGCTCCGGCCTTCGCCGACGCGAAACTGCTGAATGTCTCCTATGATCCGACGCGTGAGTTCTACAAGGAATACAACGCCGCCTTCGCCAAACACTGGAAGGACGAGACCGGCGAGAATGTCACTGTCCAGCAGTCGCACGGCGGATCGGGCAAGCAGGCCCGCGCGGTGATCGACGGCCTCGATGCCGATGTCGTGACGCTGGCGCTCGAAAGCGACATCGACGCGATTGCCCGGAATACCGGCAAGATCCCGGCCGACTGGCGGAGCCGCCTCCCGAACAATTCCGCCCCCTACACCTCGACGATCGTCTTCCTCGTCCGCAAGGGCAATCCGAAGGGCATCCACGACTGGGGCGACCTGGTGAAGGGCGACGTCCAGATCGTCACTCCGAACCCGAAGACCTCGGGCGGCGCCCGCTGGAACTATCTCGCCGCCTGGGCCTGGGCTCACAAGGAATTCGGTGGCGACGAGGCGAAGATCAAGGAATACGTCGCCGAGATCTTCCGCCGCACGCCCGTCCTCGATACGGGCGCCCGCGGTTCGACCGTGACCTTCGCCCAGCGCGAGATCGGCGACGTGCTGATCGCCTGGGAAAACGAGGCCTATCTCGCCGGCAGAGAATTCGGCAACGACGCCTTCGAGATCGTCGTGCCGAAGCTCTCGATCCTCGCCGAGCCGCCGGTCGCCGTCGTCGACGGAAATGTCGACGCCAGGGGCACCCGCAAGGTCGCCGAGGCCTATCTCGAATACCTCTATTCACCGGAAGGCCAGACGCTCGCCGCCAGGCACTTCTACCGCCCGTCGAAGCCGGAACTCGTGCCCGCCGAACAGCTGACGCTGCCGAAGCTCGATCTGGTCACGATCGACGACCCGATCTTCGGCGGCTGGGCCAAGGCGCAGCCCGCCCACTTCGGCGACGGCGGCATCTTCGACCAGATCTACAAGCCCGCCCGGTAAGCGGCGCTTCTGCCGAAATCGGCAAGTCCCTGCCGCAGGGCCGGGGCTTGCTGCCGGATGATTTGAAGGCATGATAGAAGACGCGACGGGGCGATGGCGGGTACATTCATGAAGAACTGGCGACAGCCGAGCATCTTGCCGGGCTTCGGCCTGACGCTCGGCTATACGATCTTTTACCTGACGGTGATCATCCTGATCCCGCTCGCTGCCCTTGTCTGGCGTTCGGCCTCGCTCGGCTGGGACGAGTTCGTCGCCATCGCGCTCGATGAGCGCACCTTGCTGGCGCTGAAGGTAAGCTTCGGCTGCTCGCTCATTGCCGCGTCGATCAACGCCGTCTTCGGCGTCCTCACCGCCTGGGTGCTGGTGCGCTATCATTTTCCGGGCCGCCGCCTGCTCGATGCGATCATCGATCTGCCGTTCGCACTGCCGACGGCGGTCGCCGGCATCTCGCTCGCCGCGCTCTACGCGCCGAAGGGCTGGGTCGGGTCTCTGTTTGCACCGCTCGGCATCAAGATCGCCTTCACGCCGCTCGGCATCGTCGTGGCGCTGGTCTTCGTCGGACTGCCCTTCGTCGTGCGCACCGTCCAGCCGGTCATGCAGGAGATCGACCGCGAGGTCGAGGAGGTCGCAGCCACCCTCGGGGCGAACCGCTTCCAGACGATTTCCCGCGTCATCCTGCCGGGTCTCATGCCGGCGATCCTCACCGGTTTCGCACTCGCCTTCGCCCGCGCCGTCGGCGAATACGGCTCGGTCATTTTCATCGCCGGCAACATCCCTTACGTTTCGGAAATCGCGCCGCTTCTGATCGTCATCCGGCTGGAGGAGTTCAACTATGCCGGCGCCACCTCGATTGCCTGCATCATGCTGATCATCTCTTTCGCCATGCTGCTGCTGATCAATCTTCTGCAGATGTGTAGCCGCCGGAGGTACGCCAATGTCCGCTGAAGCCGCCGAAACCCGAACCGCCTTCCACGAAGTGGCGAACGAAACCGCCGGCTGGCGCCTGGCCCTGACGCTGATCGCCGTCACGTTCATGGCGCTCGTCGTGCTGCTGCCGCTCGTCCTCGTCTTCGTCGAGGCCTTCCGCAAGGGCCCGTCCGAGTTCGTCGCAGCGCTTGCCGAACCCGACGCGCTCTCGGCGATCCGGCTGACGCTCACCGTCGCGGCGATCGCCGTGCCGCTCAATCTCGTCTTCGGCATTGCCGCCGCCTGGGCGATCGCAAAGTTCGAGTTCCGCGGCAAGGCCTTCCTGACCACGCTGATCGACCTGCCGTTCTCGATCTCGCCGGTCATCTCCGGCCTCGTCTACGTGCTTCTTTTCGGTTCCCAGAGCCTCATGGGCCCCTGGCTGAAGAGCCACGGCGTCGAGATCATCTTCGCCGTGCCGGGTATCGTGCTCGCCACCGTCTTCGTCACCTTCCCGTTCATCGCGCGCGAGCTGATCCCGCTGATGGAGCAGCAGGGCTCCGGCGACGAGGAGGCGGCGATCTCACTCGGCGCCACCGGCTGGCAGACCTTCCGGTACGTGACGCTCCCGAACATCAAGTGGGGCCTTCTCTATGGCGTGCTGCTCTGCAATGCCC
Organism: Ciceribacter thiooxidans; assembly: GCF_014126615.1. Taxonomy (NCBI): domain Bacteria; kingdom Pseudomonadati; phylum Pseudomonadota; class Alphaproteobacteria; order Hyphomicrobiales; family Rhizobiaceae; genus Ciceribacter; species Ciceribacter thiooxidans. Next base: position 2,490,503 of record NZ_CP059896.1, on the reverse strand, counting down.
GCGCGATGGGCGAGTTCGGTGCCGTATCGGTCGTCTCCGGTCATGTTCGCGGCCTGACGGAGACCATGCCGCTCCACATCGAGGTCCTCTACAACGAATACAATTTCGTCGCGGCCTTCGCCGTCTCGACGCTTCTCGCCCTGCTCGCCCTCGTCACGCTCGCGCTCAAGACCATTCTGGAGCTGCATTACGGCGAGGAAATCGCAGCCAGCCGCAAACACTGAAAGGCGCTCGCGAATGGATGTCACGATCACCAATATCCGCAAGGAATTCGGCCAGTTCCCGGCCCTGCACGACGTTTCGCTCTCCGTCGGCTCCGGTGAACTGATGGCGCTCCTCGGTCCTTCAGGGTCCGGCAAGACGACGCTCCTGCGCCTGATCGCCGGGCTCGAACAGCCGACCGCGGGCCGGATCTTCTTCGGGGAAGAGGACGCCTCGCTGAAGAGCGTTCAGGAGCGCCATATCGGCTTCGTCTTCCAGCACTACGCGCTCTTCCGCCACATGACGGTCGCCGAAAACATTGCCTTCGGCCTCAAGGTGCGCCCGGGCGCCACCCGTCCGCCGACGGCCGAAATCCGCCGCCGGGTCTCTGACCTCCTCGACATGGTGCACCTGGGCGGACTGGAAAAACGCTACCCGGCCCAGCTCTCCGGCGGGCAGCGCCAGCGCGTGGCGCTCGCTCGCGCCATGGCGATCGAGCCCACCGTCCTGTTGCTCGACGAGCCCTTCGGCGCTCTCGACGCAAAGGTGCGCAAGGAGCTTCGCCGCTGGCTGAAGGAGTTCCACGACCGCACTGGCCACACGACCTTCTTCGTGACCCACGACCAGGAGGAGGCGCTCGAACTCGCCGACCGCGTGGTGGTGATGAGCCAGGGGACGATCGAGCAGGTCGGCACCGCCGACGACGTCTACGACCGCCCGAACAGCCCCTTCGTCTTCTCGTTCATCGGCGATTCCTCCAGCCTGCCGGTCTCGGTGAAAGATGGCGCCGTGCTCTTCGAGGGCAGGCGGATCGGGATCGGTGATGACGGGCCGGATGGCGCCGGCAGCATCTTCTTCCGCCCGCAGGACGTTGCAGTTGCCGAGGACGGTGACGCACTCCGCGGACGGGTCATCGCCAGCCGGCGGCTCGCCGGCACCCGGATCGCCGAGGTCGACATCTCCACCAACGGCACCGGCCACCACATCGAGATCGAGGTGCCGCTGGAGGCCCCGGTGACGGTGGGCGGCGAGATCCGCTTCCGCCTGCAGCACTGGAAGCTGTTCCGGTAGGGCAGCGGGAGGCGGGCGCCCTCACACCAGGAAGATCGAGATGATCGGAAAGGCTGTCAGGATGACGATGCGCAGCAGGTCGGCGGTGACGAAAGGCACGATCCCGCGATAGGTCTCGCGGATTTCGACGTCCCGCGACATTCCGGAGATGATGAAGAGGTTGAGCCCGACCGGTGGCGTGATCATGCCGATCTCAGCGACCATCAGCACCAGGATGCCGAACCAGATCGCGAAATGCTCGGGGCTGAGGCCGAAGTCCATCGCGGTGACGATCGGGAAGAAGATCGGCACGGTGAGCACGATCATCGACAGCGAATCCATGATGCAGCCGAAGACGATATAGAGCAGCAGGATGATGACGAGCACCGTCATCGGGGCAAACCCCTGCGCCGTCACCCATTCCGCGCCCACCTGCGGCAGCCGCGAGAAGGCGAGGAAGGAGTTGAACACCGAGGCGCCGAGCACGATGAAGAAAATCATGCCGGTCGAGACCGCCGTGTCCTTGAAGCAGGCGAGCAGCGACCGGCGGTCGAGGCCGCCCTTCGCCCAGGCGACGAGGCCTGCGCCGCCGGCGCCGATCGCCGCCGCCTGCGTTGGCGTGAACCAGCCGAGATAGATGCCGCCGACGACGAGGAAGAAGATCGCCGCGACCGGCCAGACGGCGATGAGCGCAGGCACCCGCTTGGCCCAGGGAATGCGCGCGGCATGGCCGGCGCTCTCCGGCTTCACCCGCACGTAGATGGCGATCACCACCAGGTAGGAAAGCGCGGCGAGCAGTCCCGGCACGAAGGCGGCGAGGAAGAGCTTGGCGATGTTCTGCTCGGCGAGGATCGCATAGATGACGAGTACGACCGAGGGCGGGATGAGGATGCCGAGCGTGCCGCCGGCGGCAAGCGCCGCGCTGGCAAGCCCGCCGGAATAGCCGTTGCGCTTCAGCTCCGGCAGCGCCACCTGCGCCATGGTGGCGGCGGTCGCGAGCGACGAGCCGCAGATCGAGCCGAAGCCGGCGCAGGCGCCGACGGCGGCCATGGCGACGCCCCCCTTGCGATGGCCGAGAAAGGCGGCGGCGGCGTTGAAGAGTGCCTGGCTCATGCCGCCGCGGGCGGCGAACTGGCCCATCAGCAGGAAGAGCGGGATGATCGACAGCGAATAGTTGGCGTTCGTCGTCCAGGAGATCGCCTTCATCTGCGACAGGATCGGCGCCCACTTGCCGAGCACGATATAGGTGCCGACGACCCCGGTGCCGAGCATGGCCGCGGCGATCGGTACGCGCATGAAGATGAGGAGAATGAGGACCGGAAAGGACCAGAGACCGATTTCGACGCTGCTCATCAGTGGCTACCCATGGAGACGACGATGGAGTTGCCGTGGCGGAGCGCCCGAAGATCGGCGGCGACGACGAAGACACAGATGAGGAGATTGGCGAGCATCAGCACGAAGGCGGCGGCAAAGCCCCACCAGACGGGAAGCAGCAGCAGCGGGGTCGTCTCGCCATTGCCATACTTGTCGAGAAGCCCGACGCCGTGCCGCCAGGTGAGTACGGCGAAGAGCACCGCGACGATGAGGTCGCCGGCAAGCTGCGCATAGTCCATCGCCTTGCCGCCAAAGGCGCTCATCACGAGATCGACACCGACATGACCGCGCTTCAGCTGGCAATAGGGTAGGAAGGCGAAGACCGCCAGCCCGCAAAGCGCCTCGACGAGTTCGATCTCGCCGGGGAGCGGGCGGATCGTCACGCTGCCGACGATAGAAACGCCGGTGAGGAGGCAGGCGAGGACGAGGCAGGCGCCGCCGAAGACGACGAGCGTGGTGGCGAGCCGTCCGGCCCGCGCTCCCAGCGCCCGAATGCGGAATTTGTCTCGATCGCCATGTCTTCCTCGATGTCTCCTTGATCCGGAACGGAACCCGCGATGCGGAAAGGACGAGGCCGGGCGCCTGCGGCGATCCCGGCCCGCCGGGGCTTACTTGCTGTACTGGTCGATCAGGGCGACGGCGTCGTTGTAGAGCGTCGTCCCGTCGAGGCCCTTGGCGTCCATGTCGGCGATCCAGGCCTTGGTCACGTTCTCGCCGGCAGCCCGCCAGCGGGCGGTCTCCGCCTCGTCGAGCATGATCGTCGTGTTGCCGGCCTTGTCGGCGATCTCCCGCCCGCGGATGTCGCCCGTGTCCATGGCGATGCCGAATTTGCGGGCGAGCTCACGACCGGAATTGTCGTCGATCACCTTCTTGAGGTCGTCAGGCAGAGCGTCGTAGCTGTCCTTGTTCATGGCGAACAGGAAGGTGCCGGTGTAGAGGCCGTTCTTGCCGGAGAAGCCGGTATGGTTCGGAGCGAGTTCGGCAATCTTGATCGCCGGCGTTACTTCCCACGGAACGACCGTTCCGTCGATGACGCTCTTCGACAGGCTCTCCGGAACCGCCGTCACCGGCATGCCGATCGCCGAGGCGCCCATCGCCTCCAGCATCTGGTTGACGACCTTGGAGGTGCCGCGCAGTTTCAGCCCGTTCATGTCCTCGAGCGATTTCACCGGCTTGGAGCCGATCGTGTGGATGAGGCCGGGGCCGTGGGTATGTACGGCCAGAACGTGGTAGTCCTGCAATTCGTCCTTCAGGTGCTTTTCATAGTAGTCATAGAAGGCGAGCGAGGTCGCTTCGCCCGTCGTCACCATGAAGGGCAGTTCGAAGGCTTCTGATTTCGGGAAGCGGCCGGGCGTGTAGCCGATGACGGTCCAGATCAGGTCGACGACGCCGTCCTTCACCTGGTCGACGAGTTCGGACGGCTTGCCGCCGAGCTGCATCGCCGGATAGAGCTCGACCTCGATGCGTCCGCCCGAATCGGCCTTGACCTTCTCCGCCCAGGGGGTCAGCACCTTGGCGGGAATGGTCGCCTGCGGCGGCAGCATCTGGTGCAGTCTGAGCACGACATCCGCCGCAAAGGATGCGGTGGCGGACAGCGTGAGTGCGAGCCCGGCGAGCCCGGTCATTACGGTCTTGTGAAGCATGTTCTCCTCCCAAAGCATGCGAACGAGGCGCAAAGCGGATGCCGGTACTCTCCCTGTCGCCGGCACCGTGCCGCAAGCTGTGCCCGCACGGTTCACCGCCGTTTCCCGGCAATCCTCCTGATGGTCATGCTTGCAGAAGTCCGCCGCGCCATCAAATAACGTTATAATCCGAAATCATAACCATATTGCTATGAAAAACAGCTTTCCGGGGCGTTTTCCCTACTGTTGTGCTTCAGGTTTCCCCTGCCGGACCTCGTTACGGCTGTGTCGAATGCCTTCGGCGACGAACGCGCGCGAGAGACCGTGGTAGAGCGGTTCGCGGGCAATCATCCGCGAGGTGACGTAGCCGAGCATCGCGCAGGCCATCAGGCCGATCACGCCTTCATGGTTGTCGGTCATCTCGAGAATGATGACGAAGGCGGTCATCGGCGCCTGCACCACGCCGGCGAAATAGCCGGCCATGCCGAGCACGGAGGCGAGCGCGATGCTGGTGCCGAGGAGGTGTCCGACCGTGCTGCCGAAGCCGGCCCCGACGGAAAGCGAGGGCGCGAAGATGCCGCCGGGAATGCCCGACATCATCGACAGGAATGTTGAAAGCAGCTTTTCGAGGAAGAAGAGGAGGGGCAGTGCATCTCCTTCGACCGCGCTGCGGGCCTGAGCGTAGCCGGTCCCGAAGGTGGCGCCTCCCGCCGCGACGCCGATGACGGCGACCGCGACGCCGCATCCGGCGGCAAGCGCCAGCGAACGCCGCAAGGGGTCCGGCTGCGTCCAGCGCCGGATGCGCCGCGAGAGCCGGAGCGAGGCCGCACTGAAGGCCGCGCCCAATGCGCCGCCGCCAACGCCGCAGATCACCACGAGCAGCCACTCCAGCGGTTCGTTGGCAGCTTCCGGGGCGGAGCCGAAATAGGTGTAGCTTCCGACGAGGCCGAGTGCGGCGAGACCGGAGAGGATGACCGCCGTGAGCACCAGTCCGTTGGCCCTCGATTCGTATGTCCGGCTCATTTCCTCGATGGCGAAGACGATGCCGGCGAGCGGCGTGTTGAAGGCCGCGGCGATCCCGGCTGCGGAGCCGGCAAGGATGAGCCCCTTGGCCTGGGCCATGCCGCCGAGCCGGGCGGCCTGAAGCATGATCGAGGCGCCGACCTGCACGGTCGGTCCCTCGCGGCCGATCGAGGCGCCGAAGAAGAGGCCGGTGATCGTGAGCAGGATCTTGCCGAAGGCGAGTTTCAGCGAGAGCAGCCGGTCGCGCGCCTCCGGCTGGCGCAGATGCCGGGCTGCGATCGCCTGGGGAATGCCCGATCCCTGCGCGCCGGGAAAGACACGGGTCGCCAGATAGGCGCAGAGAACAAACCCGACCGGGGTCATGAGGAGCGGCAGCAGGAAGTTCCAGTCACCCCCGCTGGTCAGGGCATGAAAGCGCAGCTGCGCGGCATCGGCGAGCTTGGCGAAGACGACGCTGATGACGCCGATCGCCAGAGCGCCTATCCAGAAGACCATTCTCGGTTTCCAGACCCGCCACGAGCCCCACATTGCGCGGGAGCGTCGGAGCATCTTCAGCTTCTTGTAGTCGGGCGGCATGATCGAACTCGTTACACGGAGCGGGATATCGGCTGCAGGACGGGCAGGAGCCGGTTGGCGAAAGTCGATGAGTCAGGCCTACTTCGGAATGCGTCTGCGAGGCAAGGAGATATCCCCGACAGTTCACTTTTCCCGCGCGACCGCGGTGCTTCGGGGCCCCGGAGACCTGCCGGAGGGATGCGACAACTACTACCGGAATCTTGGGGTTATATTTCCGCGTTAGTTGTGCTCTGCTAGAACGCGCAGGGGTGTTTCGTGTCAAGGTAGGGGAAGTGCGCGATGGTCGTCGTCAGTACGTTCAATGTCGAAAATCTGTTCTCGCGTCCGAAGGTACTCAACATGGCGGACCACGCGCAGGCGGCTGAGATACTGAAGCGCGTCAACCGGTTCTCCGAACTGCTCGCCATGCGCGACTATCGTCCGTATGCCGAGGAGATCCGGGTGCTCTACGTCGAGCTCAAGGATTATGTGAAGATCAACATCCGCTCCTCGCGCGTCGGCCGCAACATCCTGACGGCGGACGGCGACCTGATCGCCAAGGGGCGGGAGGACTGGGACGGTTTCGTCGACCTCGAACGCGAACGCTTCAGCGAGGAACAGATCCGGTTCACCGGCAAGGTCATCAAGGAGGTCGAGCCCGACATCCAGTGCTTCGTCGAGGTCGAGAGCGCCGGCACGCTGGCGCGGTTCAACACCGACATCCTGAACTCGTGGTTCAAGGACAAGATCGTCGTCGACGGCAACGATCCGCGCGGCATCGACGTGGCGCTCGCAAGCCGCGCCCTTTATCCGATCAGGACGGCCAAGACCAACGTCTTCGCGCGGGATTCCGAAGGGATCATCTTCTCCCGCGACTGCCTCGAAGTGGAGATCGACATCGACGGGCGGTCGCTCTTCGTCCTGGTCAACCACTTCAAGGCGAAGGACGCGACGCCGGCCGTCTCGGACCACAAGCGCATGCGCCAGGCGAAGGAGGTCGCCCAGATCCTCAAGACCCGCTACGACCTGTCGAAGGACCTCGTGCTGGTCGCCGGCGACTTCAACGACGAGCCGGACAGCGGCCCGCTGGAGCCGCTTCTCGCGGCCCCGGAGCTCACTAACGTCCTCGACGTTCTCGACTGGCCGCAGGACGACCGCTGGACCTACTATTACGGCAAGAAGCACGAGCGCAACGCAATCGACTACATCCTCGTCTCGGACGCGCTGAAGCCCTTCGTGACGCGGGCGGGCTTCGAGCGCCGCGGCATCGCAGGCCTCGACGAGATCACCGGCGGCGCCGAACACTCCTTCCCCGGCATCACCAGCTGGAAGCTCGCCGCCTCCGATCATGCCGCGCTCTGGGTCGAACTCGACCTCTGAAAGCCGGGGTGCGCCGCTTGCAGGCGGTCAGCGGTCGCTCGTTTCCCAGCGCGGGTTGATCCACGGCTCCTGGTTCGACCGCGGCAACGGCTGTCTGCCGAGAATGTGGTCGGACGCCTTCTCGCCGGTCATGATCGAGGGACCGTTGAGGTTGCCGTAGGTGATATCCGGGAAGATCGACGAGTCCGCGACGCGCATGCCCTCGACGCCGATCACCCGGCATTCGGGGTCCACGACCGACATCGGATCGTCCTTCGATCCCATCTTGTTCGTGCCGCAGGGATGGTAAGCGCTTTCCAGGTGCTCGCGCAGGAAGGCGTCGATCTGATCGTCCGTCTGCACGTGCTCGCCCGGCTGGATTTCCGAGCCGCGATAGTCGTCGAACGCCTTCTGCCCGAAGATCTCGCGGGTCAGCCGCACGCAGTGGCGGAACTTTACCCAGTCTTCCTCGGTGCTCATGTAGTTGAAGCGGATCACTGGTTCGTCCATCGGCTCGGGCGAGCGCAGCGTCACCGCGCCGCGCGACTTCGAGTGGTTGTATCCGACATGCACCTGGAAGCCGTGGCTCTTCGCCGCCGCCTTGCCGTCATAGGAAATGGCGACGGGGAGGAAGTGGAACTGGATGTCCGGTTGTTTCACGCCCGGCGCCGACCGCACGAAGGCGCAGCTTTCGAACTGGTTCGAGGCGCCGAGCCCGGTGCCGGAGAAGAGCCATTGCGCGCCCGCGACCCCCTGCCAGAACCAGGGCAGCCAGGAATAGAGCGAGACAGGCTTGGTAGAGACCTGCTGGAAATAGAACTCCATGTGGTCCATCAGGTTGGCGCCGACGCCCGGACGATCGGCCACGACCTCGATCCCCATTTCCTTCAGATGCGCCGCCGGGCCGATGCCGGAGAGCATCAGCAGCTTCGGCGAGTTGAAGGCCGATGCCGAGACGATCACCTCGCGGTTGGCGCGCACCACCTCTGTTCTGCCATTGCGCTCGATCTCGACGCCGACCGCGCGGCCGTTCTCGATGACGACGCGCCGGGCGAAGCAGCGCACCAATTCGACGTTCGGCCGCTTCAGCGCGGGTTTGAGATAGGCGTTGGCGGCAGACCAGCGGCGCGACTTCCAGATGGTCTGCTCCATCAGGCCGAAGCCTTCCTGCTTCTCGCCGTTGTAGTCGTCGGTCACTTCGAAGCCCGCCTGCCGGCCTGCCTCGACGAAGGCCTTGAACAGCGGGTTCTTCACCGGGCCGCGCTGGACGTGCAGCGGTCCGTCGGTGCCGCGCCAGCCTTCCTGGCCGCCGTGGGAGTTCTCCATGCGCTTGAAGTAGGGCAGCACGTCGGCATAGCCCCAGCCCTTGGCGCCGGCCTCTTCCCAGCGGGTGAAGTCTTCCGCCGACCCGCGCACATAGACCATGCCGTTGATCGAGGACGAGCCGCCGATCACCTTGCCGCGCGGCGCGGTGATGCGCCGGTTGTTGAGGTTCGGCTCGGGCTCGGAGAGATAGCCCCAGTTGTAGCGCTTCATGCTCATCGGCCAGGCGAGCGCCGCCGGCATCTGGATGAACGGCCCGGCATCCGACCCGCCGTATTCGAGCACCATGACGGTGTGCTTGCCGTCTTCCGACAGCCGATAGGCCATGGCCGAACCCGCCGACCCGGAACCGATGATGATGTAGTCTGCGTTTTGCATGTCCTAGCCCCCTCGGCCGCCTCTCCCCTTGCGGGAGAGGAAGCGATTTCAGCATCTTAGCTTCAGCTAAGTGCTAGAAATCGCAGGTGAGGGGGTACCCCCTTACTTGCAAAATCTAATATTTAGCTTCGCTAAACTGTTGATTTTGCTTTCTCCCCCACCAAGGGGGAGAAAGATCTCATTGCGGCGCCGGCCGTGGTCCGATCTCCCCCCTTGAGGGGAGATGCCCGGTAGGGCAGAGGGGGGTAGCGACGAGTGGGAGGCCGGACACCCCCTCTGTCGGCTACGCCGACATCTCCCCCTCAAGGGGGAGATCAGCCGCAAGCCCTCAATACGGCGCCTCGCACTTGCCCATGCCGACGTAGACGGTCTTGAGCTCCGAATAATGCTCCAGAGCCGCGGCCGAGTTCTCGCGGCCGAAGCCGGACTGCTTCGAGCCGCCGAACGGGATTTCGACCGGGCAGAGGTTGTAGGTGTTGATCCAGAGCGTGCCTGCTTCGAGTTCGTCCACCACCCGGTGGGCGCGGGTGATGTCGGCGGTGAAGACGCCGCCGGCAAGCCCGAATTCGCTGGCGTTCGCCCGCGCGATCACGTCCGTCTCGTCATCGAAGTCGAGCACGCACATCACCGGCCCGAAGATCTCTTCGCGTGCGATGGTCATCTCGTCCGTCACGTCGGCAAAGACGGTCGGCTGGACGAAATAGCCCTCGCCGGAGACATTGTTCGGAATGCCGCCGCCGGTGACGAGGGTCGCGCCCTCGGCCTTGCCCTTGGCGATGTAGCCGAGAACCTTCTCGCGCTGCGCACAGGAGACGAGCGGCCCCATCTGGGTCGCCTCGTCCTGCGGATCGCCGATCGCGATCGCCTCGGTCCGTTCCTTCAGCCGGGCGAGAAATTTGTCCTTGATGCCCGTGTGGACGAAGACGCGGGTGCCGTTCGAGCAGACCTGGCCGGTCGAATAGAAGTTGGCCAGCATGGCGCCCGAAATCGCGCTTTCCACGTCGGCGTCGTCGAAGATGATCAGCGGCGACTTTCCGCCGAGTTCCATGGTGACGTGTTTCAGCTGCGAGGCAGCCGCCCCCGCCACCTTGCGGCCGGTCGGCACGGAGCCGGTCAGTGACACCTTGGCGACGTCTGGGTGGGAGACCAGCAGCGGGCCGGTGTCGCGGTCGCCCTGGATGACGTTGTAGACGCCCTTCGGTGCGCCGGCCTCGATCAGGATTTCGGCGATCTTCAGCGCCCCGAGCGGGGTCACTTCCGACGGCTTGAACACCATGGCATTGCCGGCGGCAAGTGCGGGCGCGCCCTTCCAGCAGGCGATCTGTTGCGGATAGTTCCAGGCGCCGATGCCGACGACCACACCGAGCGGCACGCGCTTGGTATAGGCCCAGTCGGAGCCGAGCGGAATCTGGCTGCCGTTCAGCGCGGTTGCGGCGATACCGCCGAAGAATTCGAAACTGTCCGCACCCGAGGTCGGGTCGGCGACGATCGTCTCCTGGATCGGCTTGCCGGTGTCGAGCGTTTCGAGCTCGGAGAGCTCGCGGTTGCGCTCCCGCATGATCTCGGCGGCCTTCTTCAAGACGCGGCCGCGCGCCGTCGGGCTCCACGACGCCCATTCCTTCTGCGCCCGCTTGGCCGAGGCGATCGCCTTCTCGACGATCGCCGGGGTGGCGGCGTGCAGCCTCGCGATCACCTCGCCGGTCGCCGGATAGATGCTTTCGATGACGGTGCCGCCGGTATCCTCGACGTATTCCCCGTCGATGAAGTGGGAGGCTTGCGGTTGGGCTTTCATGGGTTCGTCTCCGGACGGGTGTTGGCTTCCACCTCCCCCTTGAGGGGGGAGGTCGCCGCAAAGCGGCGGGTGGGGGTGATCGTCAATCTCGTGGTCGCGGCCGTCATCGCTCACCCCACCCCGGACCTGCGGTCCGACCCTCCCCCTCGAGGGGAGGGTGGATGGCGAGCTGCCCCGTCACATAGTCCTCGACGAGCGCGACAGAGGCCTCGATCGACAGCGGCGCGGCTTTCAGGGATTGCCGGATGTAGAGCCCGTCGATCATCGCGGCCGCGCCGTCGGCGATGCGGCTTGCGTCGTCGGTGGGGCAGAGTGGCCGCAGGCCGGACATCAGGTTCGAATGCAGCCGCCGGGCATAGAGCGCAAGCAGCCGCCGCACCTCTTCCGAACGCTGCGCCTGCGAATAGAAGGCGAGCCAGGCGGCGACCGTTTCCGGCGCGAACTGGTCGGCGTGGAAGCTGACCCGGATCACCGCCGAGAGCCGCTCGCGCGGCGTTTGCGCACGCCGGAGAGCCTCGGCCGCATCGCGATGGAGCGCCTGCAGCAGGTTGCGGATCGTCGCGATCAGCAGCTGGTCCTTGCTGCCGAAATAGTGGTGCGCGAGCGCCGGCGACACGCCGGCCTCGCGGGCGATCTCCGACATGGTCACGGCAAGCGATCCATGATGGCCGATCGCCCGGAGTGCCGCGTCGACGAGCGCCTTGCGGCGCACCGGCTCCATTCCGACCTTGGGCATTGCTTTCTCCAGAATTTTCGTGATTTTATTTTTGATTGACTGATCAATCAACAAAAATCTTGCGGACGGACAGCGCTTGGTTGGGAGGCGTGAAGGGCCGTGCCTCGCGCCCGTCCCAACGGTTGTCCGCAGCCTGGTCCTGCAACTCTTTCAATGACTTTGCCGGCGACCGGTGTTATCGTCCGGAAGATACAGGAGGGTGCTGCCATGATTGACGATCTCGGGCCTGTCCGTTTCTCCGCTCTGCGCGACAAGTGGGGCTGGCTTCTCGCCCTCGGCGTGATCACGCTGATCCTCGGGGCCTTGCGCTCGCCAACCTCTTTCTCGCGACCGTCGCCTCGGTCTACTACATCGGCGCGCTGATGCTGGTCGGCGGCGTCATGCATCTCATCCATGCCTTCCAGGTGAAGGGTTGGGAGGCGGTTCTCTTCTGGGCGCTGAGCGGTGTTCTCTATACGCTCGCCGGCATCATGACCTTCCAGAACCCGCTGCTGGCGTCGGCCGTGCTCACCCTGCTGATCGGACTGGCGTTGATCGCCGCGGGCATCTTCCGTTTCTGGGCGGGGCTCAAGCTCAAGGGCACGAGCGGCTGGCGCTGGCTCACCTTCAGCGGCGCGGTCACCATCCTCGCCGGCTTCGTCATCGCCATGGGCTGGCCGGTGAACAGTCTCTGGGTGCTCGGCCTCTTCCTCGCCATCGACCTCCTGATGCAGGGCTGGTCGATGATCGCGCTGGCGCTTGCGATCCGCGCCTGACCGCCACTAAAGTTTCATCCAACTGTCATCTTTGGGAAAGGGTTTCTTGACGAATTTCCCCGAGCCTTCCGGTCAAAAGAACAAGGCTTTGCTCGGAGAAATCTCATATGAACGCCAGCGCTGCCGCGGAAGCGGGGAATGTGCGCCGTTTCGCCAAGGACCAATTGCTGACGCTTGCCAAGCTGGTGGTCGAGAATGCGCTGCAGCCGATCGTGGAGATCGGCACCGGAGAGGTCTTCGGCTATGAGAGCCTGATGCGCGGCCACGAGCGCCTCGGCTTCAACTCGCCGCTCGAAATGCTAGACCAGGCGGAAAGTGCGGGCGATCTCCTCGCCTTCGAGCAGATGGTCGCAAGCCGGGCGCTGGCAAAGTTCTCGGCGGTGCCGAATTTCGCCGGCCACACGCTCTTCCTCAATCTCGACGTCCGGCTGATCCCGCACGGCGACCAGCTGCTCGACACGCTGCTCGAACACCTGCGCAAGGCCAACATTCCGCCGTCCTCCGTCTGCTTCGAGCTTTCCGAACGCTTCGACAATACCAGCGTTCCGGAATTCGCCGATCTTGTCGCGCGCATGCGCCGCTCCGGCTTCAAGCTCGCGATCGACGATTTCGGCGTCGGCCACGGCGAGATGAAGCTCCTCTGCGACTTCCCGATCGATTACGTGAAGATCGACCGCCATTTCATCGCAGGGCTGGACGAGAACCCGCGCAAGCGCCACCTCGTCCGCAACATCGTCAGCTTTTCCCATGTGCTCGGCGTCCGGGTGATCGCCGAAGGCATCGAGACGGAGGGCGAGTTCCTCGCTTGCCGCGAATTCGGCGTCGACCTCGTGCAGGGCTGGTACATCGCCCGGCCGTCCACCCTGATTGCCGAACTCAAGCCTTCCTTCCACCACTTGCAGGATGTGGGCAAGGCCCGCCGCAGCAGCCAGTCGCTCGACGAGATCCTCATCCGCCGGCAGATCGAGCTTCTGCCGACGGTCTACGAGCACGAGGGCATCGACAGCGTCTTCGACCTCTTCCGGCGCAATCCGCAGCAGTCCTTCTTTCCGGTGCTGAACGCCAACAACGAGCCGCGCGGCATCATCTGCGAGGCGCCGCTAAAGGAATTCATCTACCGCCCCTTCGGCCGCGACCTGCTGAAGAACAAGGTCTACGAGCGTTCCGTCGCCAATTTCGTCGAGCGCGCGCCGATCGTCGGCCTCGATGCCGACGCCGAGCGGCTGATGTCGATCTTCGCCAACATGGAAGGCTCGGACTGCGTCATCCTCACCGAGAACATGCGCTATGCCGGCGTCGTCTCGGCCGCCTCGCTGATCCGCGTCATCAACGAGAAGCAGCTGCAAATCGCCCAGGACCAGAACCCGCTGACCGGGCTTCCCGGCAACCGCGCGATCCGTGACTTCATGCAGGATGCCGCCCGCGACGGCGACGATGTCCGTCATCTGTGCTACTGCGACTTCGACAACTTCAAGCCCTTCAACGATCACTACGGCTTCCACCTCGGCGACCATGCGATCACGCTGTTTGCCGCGCTGCTGCGCCGCTACTTCTTCTCCGAGGGCGATTTCCTCGGTCATGTCGGCGGCGACGATTTCTTCATCGGCGTCCGCGACTGGACGCGCGAGGAACTGACGGAAATCCTCGACCGGCTGCTCTCGGATTTCCATGTCGATGCCGCCGAACTCTATTCGGCGGAGGACCGGGCGGCCGGCATGATCCGCGGCCACGACCGGCAGGGCAGGGAGCGCGACTTCCCGCTGATGCGCTGCTCGATCGGCGTGCTCGAACTGCCGGCGGACCTCGTCATCGAGGACATCCAGCGCGTCAGCGCCGAGATCGCCGGCATCAAGAAGCGCGCCAAGGAAAGCGAGAGCGGCCTCGCGATCGAGGTTTTCGGCGGAATCGGCGCCTGACCGGCCCGTCCGTCGGGTGCGCTATGCCCCTCCCGCGGCAATGAGCCTCCTTTTCACCACAGGCGTGCTGCTCTATGCCGTTTCCAGTGAGTGCAAAGAGGAGTTGCCGCCATGACGCTGCCCGCATCGATGTGTTTTGTCGATCTGCCCTCCTACGGCCCGCCGGAGGTGATGGTGCTGGGTTCCTCGGCGCTGCCGAGCCTCGGACCGGGCGATATCCTGATCCGTGTCGAGGCGGCCGGCGTCAACCGGCCGGACGTCGCCCAGCGGCAGGGCATCTATCCGCCGCCGAAGGGCGCAAGCCCCGTGCTCGGGCTGGAGGTCGCCGGCGAGGTGGTGGCACTCGGTCACGGCGTCGAGGAATTCGAGATCGGCGACAAGGTCTGCGCGCTCGCCAATGGCGGCGGCTATGCCGAATATTGCGCCGTGCCGGCCGGGCAGGCGCTGCCCTGGCCGAAGGGCTTCGACGCGGTGCAGGCCACAGCACTCCCCGAAACCTTCTTCACCGTCTGGGCGAACCTCTTCCAGATGGCCGGCCTCACCGAAGGCGAGAGCGTACTCATCCACGGCGGCACCAGCGGCATCGGCACGACGGCGATCCAGCTCGCCAAGGCCTTCGGCGCCGAGGTCTTCGCGACCGCCGGCTCGGCGGAGAAGTGCGAGGCCTGCGTGCGGCTCGGCGCCAAGCGCGCCATCAACTACCGCGAGGAGGATTTCGTCGAGGTCATCCGCGCCGAAACCGGCAAGCGCGGCGTGGATACGATCCTCGACATGATCGGGGCGCGCTATTTCGAGAAGAACCTTTCAAGCCTCGCCAAGGACGGCTGCCTGTCGATGATCGCCTTCCTCGGCGGTTCGGTCGTCGAGAAGCTCGACCTCACCCCGATCATGGTGAAGCGCCTGACGATCACCGGCTCGACCATGCGCCCGCGCACGGCCGAGGAGAAGCGCGGCATTCGCGACGAACTCGTCGCCGAAGTCTGGCCGCTGCTTGAGGCCGGCACCGTCGCCCCGGTGATCCACAGCGTCCTGCCTTTCGCCGATGTCGCCGAGGCGCACCGCCTGATGGAATCGAGCCGGCACATCGGCAAGATCGTCCTCAAGCTTCCCTGACCCACAGGCTACAACCGGGGGTATCGACGCCCCGCAAAAGGCCTGCCATCCCTCCGGTTTCGCAGGGAACTGCAACGATGCCGTCGCGGACAAGCGCTTGACGCCTTCCCGCAGGCGGGGGAGTGTCGGGCATGACACCGGTAGCCATGGCACAGGGAGCGGTGACGCATGACGGAGGCATTCTCACAGGCTGTTCGCGAGTTCGAGGCGGGGCGGTTCCGCTCGGCCCTGGCGAAAGCCGGTGAGGCGCTCGCCGCGCCGGACGGCGGGGAGGAGGATGCGCTGCTTCGCCTGATCGGCGACATCCACCTGAAAATGGGCGAGCGCATCGAGGCGGCGGACGCCCTCGTCCGGGCGGCGGAGGTGTCGGACGCCCCGGCCGCGGCGGAATGCCTGAGACGCGCGGTCACGCTCTATGCCGCAGAAGGCGCGACGGACAGCATCCTTCCCGTCGGCCTGCGGGCGGCCAGCCTCAATCCGGATGACAGCGAACTTGCCTTCGCGGTGGCGAGCGCCTTCTTCAGCCGAGGACGGCTGCAGGAGATGGAGCCGTTGCTCGACCGTCTCGACCGCTGCATCGACCGGCACCTTGCTCTCGTCGTCAACCATCACCGGCTGACCGGCCGTTTCGAGGAACTCTGCCGGGAGCTCGACGAGGGGCTGAAGGCGAGCCCGTGGAACTGGTTTCTCAACGCCTCCCGTTTCGCCGTCGCCCGCGAGGTTCTCGATTTCGCCACCATGGCCCGGCACGAGGCGCTGATGAAGGAGCCGGACGCCCCGTTTTCGGCCGGCTTGCTTGCCCGTGAACGGGCGCTCACCCGCCTCATCTGGAGCGAGGACGAGGCGCTCAATGCGCGTCCCTCGCTGGAAACGGCGGGCTACGCCGTGACGCGCCCCTCCGCCGGACACGGCCGGCGGCGGCCCTTTTCGCCACCCGGTGAAAAGATCCGCATCGGCTATCTCTCCAACGATTTCTACTGTCATCCGATGATGACGCTCTTCCTGCGGGCGATGGCCTCGCACGATCCTGAGCGTTTCGATCTTCGCCTCTTTTCCTATACCGAGCCCCACGCGGCCGTGAAGCAGGAGGAGTGGCCGGAGCATCTGCGGCGGGCGGTGATCCCGGTCGGCGAGCTCAGCGACGCCGCGGCTGCCGAACGCATCGACGCTGCGCGGATCGACATCCTCGTCGACCTGAAGGGGCACACGATGGGTGCACGCCTCGGCATCGTCAATCTTTGCGGCGCCCCGGTGAAGGCGACCTATCTCGGCTATCCGGGCAGCGTCACCGGCGTCGACCTCGACTACGCGATCACCGATCCGGTGGTGACGCCGGATACCAGCAAGCCTTTCTACGGCGAGAAGCTCTGCCGCCTGCCGGAAACCTACCAGGCGAACGACTGGCGGGCGCGGCCGCTGCCGGCCTATATGGAGCGCGAGGATGCCGGCCTGCCGGAGGATGCCTTCGTCTTCGGCGCCTTCAACGCCCCCTACAAGATCACCCCGCGCACGCTTGCCCTCTGGGCCGAGGTGCTGCGGGCGGTGCCGGACTCCGTTCTCTGGGTCCTCTGTCCTCTCCCGCTTGCGAGGCAAAACCTGCTCGCCGCACTGGAGGCGCAGGGCGTTGCGCGCCCACGCGTCTTCTTCGCCGAGCGCAAGCCGGGGCGGCCCATATCGACCGCCTGCCGCTTGCCGATCTCGGCCTCGACACGCTTCCCTTCAACGGCGGCGCGACGACCGCCGACCTGCTCTGGGCCGGGCTGCCGCTCCTCACCGTCCGCGGCCGGTCCTTCGCCGCCCGCACGTCGGCGAGCCTCCTTCTCGCCGCCGGTCTGCCGGAACTCGTCGCCGAAGACGACCGCGCCTTCGTCGATACCGCAGTCACGCTAGCCCGCGATCCCTTTGCGTTGACCGGGCTTCGCCAGCACCTCGATGCCGGGCGTTTCCTGCGCCCACTCTTCGACGGCGAACGTTTTACCCGCCATCTCGAACGCGCCTACGAGATGATGGCGGCGCGGGCGCGGGCGGGGCTTGCCCCCGACCATATCGACGTGCCCGCCGATCCGCCGCGCACCGCACCGTTCCACGGCCCGTGAGGGCGGATCGCCTATTTTAGTATTTGTGCTTGTAACGCCGCGGTTCCGCTCCTATCTTCAATCCAACGTCAACGTAACGAAGGGAGGTGATCCGATGTCTAGTGAGATTTCGGTTTGCGTGAAGGGCTTGGTCAAGGCGTCGGTCACGACGGGGCAGCCCTCGGCCTGATCCGAGCTTTGATCGGAGCGGCGATACGCCGATCCGGGTCCTTCTCCGGACCAAACTCATGGAAGGACCGCCTCGCGCGGTCCTTTTTTTGTTCGTGGCGCCGGTCTCTCCCGATGCATCGCGCGGCCGGATGGTCTATCAACGACGGCAGTCGAAACAGGATCGAGATCTGCCATGTCGAACCCCGTCACCGTCGAAGTCACCCGTGGAAATCTCGTCGAAAGCCGCCATCGCGGCATCGCCGTCGTGGTCGACGGCCATGGCGACGTGATGACTGCAGTGGGCGACATTGAGGCGCCGACCTTCCCGCGTTCGGCCTGCAAGGCGATGCAGGCGCTGCCGCTGGTCGAGAGCGGTGCCGCCGACGCCTACGGCTTCGGCAATCGTGAGCTGGCGCTCGCCTGCTCCTCCCATTCCGGCGAGGACGCCCATGTCGAGACGGCCGCCGCCATGCTCGCCAAGGCCGGGCGCAGCGTCGAGACGCTCGAATGCGGCGCCCACTGGTCTTTCGACCAGGCGACCCTCATCCATCAGGCCCGCACGCTCGAGAGGCCGACCGCCCTTCACAACAACTGCTCCGGAAAGCATTCGGGCTTCGTCTGTGCCTCGTGCCACATGGGCTTCGATCCGAAGGGCTACGTCGATTACGACCATCCGCTGCAGGCGGAAATCCGCGCCGTCATGGCGGACTTGACCGGCACGCCGCTCGGCCGCGACAACTGCGGCACCGACGGCTGCTCAATCCCGACCTATGCCGTGCCGCTCGTTGCGCTCGCCCGCGGTTTTTCGAAGATGGCGACGGGCAGGGGGCTCGGCGCCGCCCGCGCCGCTGCCTCCCGCCGGCTGATCGAGGCCTGCATGGCCGAACCCTTCTTCGTCGCCGGCACCAAGCGCTTCTGCACGAAGCTGATGCAAGTGGCGCCGGGCCGGATCTTCGCCAAGACCGGCGCGGAAGGCGTCTTCTGCGCACTGATCCCGGAAACCGGCGTCTCGATCGCCGTCAAGTGTGAGGACGGCACGAGCCGCGCCGCCGAGGCGATGGTCGCCGCCTTGCTCGCCCGCCAGTTCGACAGGGACAGCGCCGAAGAGACTGCCCTTATGGGCATGGCGAACCATTCCATGCGCAACTGGAACGGCCTGCACGTCGGCGACGTGCGGGTGACGGACGCGCTGTTTTCGTGAGGGTCGAGCACCTCACTCCGTCATCCCGGCCTTGAGCCGCGATCCAGCCGGCGAGCGTCCGCAAGCCGAAAAGACACTCTTCTCCTACGGGTCGCGCCCAAAGCGTCCCCCCCCCCGCGATGGACATCGCGCGACTGGATGCCGGGTCAAGCCCGGCATGACGGCAAGTGTTTGCATCACGGGAGAATACAACCCAAGCTTGAGTTTGCCGGTTCCGGGTGCCCATAATGCGGCGATGAAGGGCTATGTTTATATTCTCGCCTCGCAACGTAACGGTACGCTCTATACCGGCGTGACCAGCGATCTGGCGCGCCGCCTCTACGAACACCAGCATGAACTTATCCCCGGCTTTACCAGCCGCTACGGTGTCAAAACGCTGGTCTGGTTCGAGGAGCATGACCTTGTGACCGATGCAATCGTACGCGAGAAGACGATCAAGAAATGGCCACGCAAATGGAAGCTCGACCTGATCGAGACCCTCAATCCCGACTGGCAGGATATCAGCCATTATCTCCATGGTCTCTGAAGCGCCGGAGCGGAAGAGATCTCAGGGGGCACCTTCGTCTCCGTCCTTCCGGAGGCAGCTCACTCCGTCGGTCTCGCAGGCGCTCTACCACTCGGCGACACCCCCTCCGTCATCCCGGCCCTGAGCCGGGATCCAGCCGGCGAGCGTCCGCGAGCCGAAAAGACTCTTCTTCTACGCGTCGCTCCCAAAGGTCTCCCGCGCGATGGACATCGCGCCGCTGGATGCCGGATCAAGTCCGGCATGACGGTAAGGTGTTTGCGTCGCCGAAAAGACTCGTCCCTTGCTCATAAGTCTTCTGCGCAATGGACATTGACCCATCACCCCCGTCGCCCCCTCACACGGCGAAGATCGCGAGGTCGTCGGTGAAGGCCTTGAATTCCAGCGCATTGCCCGAGGGGTCGAAGACGAACATGGTGCGCTGTTCGCCGGCCTGTCCCTCGAAGCGGAGCTTGGGTTTCAGCCCCCAGCGGGTCGCCGGATCGGCCTCGAGCCGGCGCGCCAGCGCGACGAAGTCGTCGGTGCCGAGGATCACCCCGAAATGCGGGATCGGCACCACGTCGCCGTCGACCGAGCCGCTCGCCGTGTCCTTCGGCATTTCGGAGCGCAGGTGCGCCGACATCTGGTGCCCGAAGAGATCGAAGTCGATCCACTTGCCGGGGCTTTCGCGGCCGATCCGGCAGCCGAGCACGGTGCCGTAGAAATGCCGCGTCGCCTCGAGGTCGGTGACGGGAAAAGCCAGATGAAACGGGCGCATGGATCCTCCTCCGTAAGCTGTCCTCGGACCAAGCCTAGCGTCTTCCCGCCGCCATGCAAGCCGGACGGGCCCCTGACCGTCAGGGCGTCGGCTCGGAAAGCCGCTTTTCCCACATCGCCTTGAAGGCGGCCCGCGACTGGCAGCGCGCGAGCCAGGCCTTCAGCTTCGGATGCGCGTCGAAGAGCGGCGCGTGCGCCTGCGCGTAGCGGACGATCTCGGCGAGGTTGATGTCTGCGACGGTGAAGCGGCCCCCGACCAGATAGTCGTTCTCGGAAAAATGCCGTTCGAGCACGGCGAACGGCCGCTTGAGCAGACGCGCCACCGCCTCCACCTCGTCCTTGCTGCTTTCGAGCCGGCCTTCCGCGGCGGCCGTCGATATTTTCAGCGCGTTGGTCTCGATCTCGGTGGCGCCGAAGAACGACCACTGCGTCATCAGCGCGTCCTCGCGGAGATCGGCGGGTGCGAGCGGCCCGCCATGCTTCTTGGCGAGATAGAGGTTGATCGCCATGCTCTCGAAGAGCACCAGCCCGTCGTCCTCCATCGCCGGGATGACGCCCATCGGGCAGAGCTCGAGAAAGGCGGGCGTGCGGGTGTTGATCTGCGCGTCTTCGGCAAGCGGGTCGTCGAGCTTGCGGGCCTGGAGAACCGGCACGTGCTCGAAGGCGAGGCCGAGTTCGCCGGCGAGCCAGAGCGGGCGCGTCGCCCTCGATTTGTAGACGCCGTAGATCTTGAGCATAGGGGGGAATCTCCTGTCGGAAACGGGGCGGGTCGGCGGCAAGCCTAGCGGCAAAACCGCGGCGCTTGAAGCGGGTTCTGCCGGTGCTCCGAGATTTCCGCCGCCCGTCTCAGAGTGCGCGGTTGCCCTCGATCACCAGAGGGGCGGGGGCGTCACCGCCGGTGACGAGGTCGCCGGTCGCCCGGTCCTTCCAGCGGTAGCCGACGATCGCGCCGTCCTTCGCGCCTTCGATCAGGTTGCCGGAGAGCATCGCCGTGCCAGCCCCTTCGACCACCGAGACGGCGATGCCGACCGGGGCACCGCGGATGATGTTGCCGCTCGCCAGCACGTTGCGCAGGTAGGGACCCCAGCCGATCATCAGGCCGGCGCGCGGGGCGTTCTCGATCACGTTGCCGGAGATCGCCGTATCCGCCTCGGCCGAGATGCCGATGCCGAAGCCCGCCTCGTCGTTGGCATAGGGGCCTTTGAGCGACAGGTTGCGGATGACGTTGGCGCCGACGCTCGCAAGCCGCCCGCCCTCGTTGAAATTGACGGCGACGATGCCGTTCGCCGCCCCGTCGACGAGGTTGGACGAGACGATCGCCCCCTCGAAGGCGAACTCGACGAAGATCGCCGTCTCGCCCGAGCGCAGGCACTGGTTGCCGGTGATCTGCACGTCGGAGGAGGAGTTGGCGCGGATCGCCGAGAAGGCGCAGTCGGAGACGTGGTTGCCGGAAACGATCACGTTGTCGGCGCGGAAGAGATTGATGCCGTTGCCGTTCTGCCCGGTGCCGCCGTCGTTGGCGGCGATCCGCGCGATGCGGTTGCCGGAGATCACGCTCTCGTCGGCGCCCTTCGTCCAGCGATGCACGAGGATGCCGCCGTTGCCGCAGTCGGAAATGTGGTTGCCGGTGACGGAGAGCGCGTTGCCTTCGTGCGAGATGAGCGCGGCGAGGGCGGCGCCGGTGACGCGGTTGTCCTCGAAGCGTCCGCCGCAGCGCTCCAGCGAGACGGCGTGCTTGCGGCTGCCGGCGATCTCGCAATTGACGATCCTGAGATCGGCGACGTTGCGGAAGGAAAGCAGCGCCTCGGTATGGTCGCCGAGCCAGCTGTTGGCGCCGTCGAGCACGATGTCGGCAATGTCGATGCGCGCGGTGTCGGCGGCGGCAATCAGGTGGCCGTCGCCGCTGTAGGAAAGCCGGGTGGCGCCCGGCACGCCGGAAAGCCGGGTGCCGTCCGGCAGGGTGAGATTGGAGACGCTGTAATTGCCGGGCGGCAGGAAGACCTCCAGCCCCTTCGCCGCCGCCTCGTCGAGAAGCGCCTGCATCCGCCGGCTCAAGTTGTCGGAGGCGCCAGGCAGGATGCCGGCCTTGGCGGCGTCGATCGAGCCGCGCAGCTCGGTGCCCGCCACATTGGAGGCGGCGCCCGCCGGCCCGCTGCCGATCGCGGCGGCAAGCGCCCCGCCCACAAGTCCGGTGATCACCTCGCGTCTCGTCGCCATCGCCCGCCCCGTCCGTTCTTTGCCTTTTCCCCGCCCTCGCGGCGGCGCGATCATGCGCGAACTTGCCGCAGGGCGACAAGGCCGATTCGTGCCGTTCGGGTGTGTCTGCCGTCGGCATCGTTTGTTCTAGATCAATGCACCTCATTCCCGCAGTAATAGTCTCGGATGCGTGATATTTGACGGAGGTCATAAATGTTTCGTCTTTCTGCGGTCCTCTATATTCTTGTCGCGACGGCGCTGGCCGGCGCTGCGGTAACGGCTGTTCTTTCGCTCGGCATGATGGAACGCTGGCAGATCGCCGGCGCATTCGCCGCCGGCTGCGTGCTGGCATTGCCGGTTGCGGCGGTTCTCGGCAAGAAGATCTATACGGCGATGAAGCCGCCGATGGCCTGATCCCTTAGGGGGAAGCAAGGCGCGCTTGTCGACACCGAGCGGCGGTCAGGTGTTGGCGGACCCTTGGCGCGCCACTGCTGGCTCCGGCCGGCCGCGACACATCGTCGGCGGCCGGCCGGAGTTTATTTATTAATTCTTACAAGTATAATCAAGTATATTTAGGCCTTCGGTTCGGGCGCGGATTGTTGCGGCCTGCGGTCCCGACGACAGCTTCGCGCCAGCCGCGTCTGGCAGGGTGTCGCAAGTTTTGAGCGGCATGAAGCGGTGGACCATGGTGGCAAAGGCTATTTCTTCGAAGGTCGGGACCTTGCGGCGCGTCGGCGGTCTCGTCGCCGGTGCCGTGATGCTTTCGTCGCTGGGCGGTTGCCTCTTCGTGACCGATACCAGTCGCATGAACATCGAGGTCTTCCAGGACGAGGTGGCGCCGGTCTGGAACGAGCCCGCCCGCGTGCTTCCGTCCGAGAGCCAGCCGGTGCCGCAGCAGCGCCTCTACTCCACCCAGTTCCACCAGACCTACGGGCTTCCCGTCACCAACCCGATCCATCGCACGATGTACGGGATCATGCGCGACGAGGGCCATACGCTGCCGCCGATCCCGCTCGACCGCGTCGACCGGCGCTACCTGCGCGAGGAGGTGGATTATCCGACCTCGGAAAAGCCGGGCACCATCGTCGTCGATACCAAGGCGCATTTCCTCTATTTCGTCGAGCCGGGCGGCAAGGCGATCCGCTACGGCGTCGGCCTCGGCCGCGCCGGCTTTTCCTGGTCGGGACGCGGCGTCATTGCGCTCAAGCAGAAATGGCCGCGCTGGACCCCGAGCAGCGAGATGGTCTCGCGCCAGCCGGACCTGCGCCCGTTCTCGGCC
Organism: Ciceribacter thiooxidans; assembly: GCF_014126615.1. Taxonomy (NCBI): domain Bacteria; kingdom Pseudomonadati; phylum Pseudomonadota; class Alphaproteobacteria; order Hyphomicrobiales; family Rhizobiaceae; genus Ciceribacter; species Ciceribacter thiooxidans. Next base: position 2,467,105 of record NZ_CP059896.1, on the reverse strand, counting down.
TCCGAAGGCGGGCTGGAGGCCGGCCTCAACAATCCGCTCGGTGCCCGCGCGCTCTACATCTATCAGGACGGCAAGGACACGCTCTACCGCGTCCACGGCACGCCGGACTGGCAGTCGGTCGGCAAGGCCACCTCGTCCGGCTGCGTGCGGATGTTCAACCAGGACATCATCGATCTCTACGATCGCGTCGGCGGCAAGGCCCCGATCGTCGTCCTCTGACGGCGGCGGCCGCTCTCCGCGCCATCGCGCAAATGTGAATACTTCCTGCGGCATCACCGTGTATGTCTTTTAGCGACCCGTCATGTCACAACATGGCGTAAGGGGAACGTTTAGGGTTTCACCGCTTTAATCCTTCCCCGACCCCGAAACTGCACAGGAAGCCCGATTCCCCCATGACACTTCCCGGTTCCCTCTCTCGGCGCGCCTTTCTTTCCCTCTCCGGTGTCGGCGCCGCAAGCCTGCTTGCGGGCTGCGCCTCCTCCGGTACCTACAATCGTCCTTACGCTCCGGCGCCGGCCTATGGCGGCCCGATGAGCATCGCCCGTCCACCCGCCCGCGGTTCGGCCGAGGTCGCGGCGATGTACAGCGAGATCGTCGACGGCGGTTTCGTCATCCCCGCGGTGCCCTACGAGCGGATCGACCCGCGCTACTATCGCCAGCGGGTCATCGATCCGACCGGCCAGCCGCCGGGCACCATCGTCGTCGATACGCCCTCGCGCTTCCTCTATTTGGTCGAATCAGGTGGAACCGCGATGCGCTACGGCGTCGGCATCGGCCGCGAGGGCTTCGCCTGGCAGGGCACCGGCGTCATCCAGTGGCGCCAGAAATGGCCGAAATGGACGCCGCCGGGAGAGATGATCGCCCGCCAGCCGGAGCTTGCGAAATATTCGGCCGACAACGGCGGCATGCCGCCCGGCCTCAAGAACCCGCTCGGCGCTCGCGCGCTCTACATCTTCCAGAACGGCGAAGACACGCTCTACCGCCTGCACGGCTCGCCGGAATGGCAGTCGATCGGCAAGGCGGTCTCCTCCGGCTGCGTGCGCCTGATGAACCAGGACGTCATCGACCTCTACGACCGCGTCCCGAACAAGGCCCGCATCGTCGTCTGGCAGTAGAGGCGGCTCGGGGCTGCGGGGCCGGGGAGGGGCCCCGGAAGTTCCTGTCGCGGCTGAAGGAAGTATCCGAAGTCAGGCAACAAATGCCGCCGAGTGATACCGGCGCGGCGTTGGCACCTTCATTGCGGGCGTTGTTGCCTACTCGTCGCGCAATCCCTAAAAGCGGTCACTGAGACAGGGCCACCTGCAATGTCGGAGACCAGGTCGTTCTCGTCTTTCTGCTTATGAGATTGTATGTGACAGATGCCAATTGCCTAAAAGCACAGGCCCGCGGTGGCGGGAGTCGAACCCGCATCACCTTACCCGTCCTGACGAGCAGGCACGTAGAAAGTAAGGGCTCTATCCGTTAAGCTACACCGCACCGTCCGGACCGCAGGTTTGTTCTATCAAAGTCGTGGTCTCGGTTGTTGACCAGCTTTGCGCGATTTTACAGAATGTGGGTCAATTTCTCTCACCGCGGGCTCTTCGTCCCACCTTCGCGGCGAACTCCAGATTAAGCAGTTCGTTTTCCTCCAAGCGATCCCATAAAGTCCTTTTGTCCCCCGAGGCCATTTGGCTGGCCCAGACAAGGAATGGGCCGTGCTTGTTCATTTGATCGTCGCGGCGTTCAACGGCGTCCATCAGTCGAATTCCTATCTGACTTTGCTCGAAGTCTTCCCACTTCCGTGAAGCGAACATAGATCGCCAGCAGCCTACCTCGGTTTCGTAAGACTGGATGGCTTCCTTCACCGCTGCAAAGTTGTCGGCTTCATGTGCGGCCATGCCCTCATCGCTGTTCTCATGACGGTGGACGATCTCCTCTTCGTCAATCTGCCGCCTTTCGCCGCTGCGTCCGAACTTGTTAATTGCGCCCGCCAGGCTCTCATCTGCCTCGCCAGTGGCCAGCTCGTACATCAGGCTGCACAGTGTCGAGAAATCGGAACCTGGGGTGGTCGTGAATTTTGGCGCGTCGAACTGCACTGCCATCCGGTATGCGTACTCGACAATGTGAGTTCGTGCCCGGTTGTCGCCAACGTAGAATGCACGCTCACCAATGCTGTCCTTATAGAGAATTAGCTCGGACGAGAAGCGAAGCTCCCCGAGTAACCGCAGCAGGTCGAAAAGTCTGACTTCAGTATGGCTGCCTTTTATAACGCGTCTGCAAGCTTCATCGTGTTGTTCGAAATCCGTGCTGATATGGTAGCCTAGCCGTTTCAACGTGAGCTCAAGCTCCCCTGATAAACTGGCTACGGCGTTAAGATCGTTCACTATCTTCTTGCGCTGCGTCGATGAGTACTCCGAACTCTTGATCGGATGGTAGTCACGGGAACAATCGTCTAGCTGTATGAGAGCGGAGTGAATCTGGGCTTCATTTCGTATCGCCAAAAGCTTGAGCACTGATGGCAACAGGTTGGATAGTCGATTGAGGTGCACACGACGCTCAGCTATCAGCTGCCTAGCTTCGACATCAGAAATATCCGCCTTTATGAACGGCATGAGGTCTGTGCTCGCCAGATAGCGGCCCACTTCCGGCGAGATGCTGGACGCAACTTCACGCCTTCGCTCGTCAGCCAGTGTCGCGGTGGCCTCATTCAGCGCTTCCAGCATCTCCTCATGCGGGATTACTTCGCCTGTCTGGATATACGGAATGATCTTGGAGATATTCGAGCGGTCCGAGTTCATTGCGAACAGATCCATGTTACGGATGATGCACACAAATTGGCTCTATGACTTGCGCTGATCAAGACGTAATTGACCACTTCGGGCAGATAGTTGACTTCACCCGGAGGCCCTGCACGTCCGGCTCCTTGTGGAGTGCCCCAGCAGCGGACGTTCCCCTCTCGACCCCCAAGCCGCCCTGCTCGGCATCCGCCCTATAACCCTGCAGATATCCGCTTCTGCTGCCGTCTCTATTCCGCCGACGCGAGCTGCCGGCGCAGCGTGGACCGCTTTGCGCCGGGAGCGGATGCACGCCGTATTGCAGATGACGGTATCGTCTTCGTATGGTCAGACAACCAAGAGGTCCATGATGATTGTTGTCATCGAAGGCATCAGCGCGGCTGGCAAGACGACTTGGTGCAGATCGCACGGCCCGTCGTATCTCATTCCCGAGACGTACCCGGCTGATCGAAAAGCTCAACCCCTGACCGGCGTAGCAACCGCTGAATACTGGACGGACTGGAATGCCAAGCGATGGGGCGATGCGCTCCAGATGGAACGCGAGAAGGGTTGTGCCATATGCGACACAGACCCCTTGAAGCTTCACTATTCGTGGTGCCTTTGCCAGCTCGGCGAACTCCCGGAACGTCAGTGGGAACTCCAACTCCAGACGACCAGAAGAGCATTCCTGGAAAAGCGGCTTGGATTCGCAGATGCCTATTTCGTCAAAGTCATCGACCCCCTGATCGCTAAGCAGCAACGCGAGGGCGACACCTCCCGAGTGCGCGACCGTTTCGACTTGCACGTTCGGTTACAACCATTCCTTATTCAGTGGTATGCACGACTGGATCAGGCAGTCGGACGCCGGGTGCGGTGGACTTTGCCAGACGAAGGGCTGCCGGCCGATGCTATTTTAAACAATGAATTCCGCTACGATATCGACGTATTCGATCGCTTCGTTTCTTCATTGGACGCCAATGCGAAATAGCCCTCGTTGCAAATGAGAGTCCTCCGGCCCCAAAGCCGTCGCCACCACCCCCGCCCTCTACTCCTCCGGCGCAAGCTGCCGGCGCAGAGCATGCAGCCGCTCGCGCATGCTGTCGATCTCCTCGATACTGCAGCCGGTGGCGATGCCGATGGATTGCATGACGTTTGCCGCCTTCTGCTGCAGGGCGGCGCCGGTTTCCGTGAGTGAGATGATCACCTGCCGCTCGTCGCCGGAGGAGCGTTCGCGGGCGACGTAGCCTGCCTGCTGCAGGCGTTTCAGCAGCGGTGAGAGCGTGCCGGAATCGAGGCCGAGGCGTTCGCCGATCGCCTTCACCGGCTGGGCGTCGTTCTCCCAGAGCACCATCATCACCAGATATTGCGGGTAGGTGAGGCCGAGCGGCTCGAGCAGCGGCTTGTAGGCCCGGTTGAAGGCGTGTGCCGCGCCGTAGATGGCGAAGCAGAGCTGGCTGTCGAGACGCGGTCCTTTTATGGCCTTCTTGTCCTGCATGATTTTACCGACCCGCAGATCGGCCCCCTTATTCGTTCGGTCCGAACGATCGGCCCGTTGTCCCCGGCTCATTCTCTCAATTTTGCGCCGGGGCTGCAATGTGCAAAAATCAATTGCACGCAATTCAATTGTTCGATATATAAATGCTGGCAAACCCGAAGACAAGGAGCAAGAACATGAGCATTCTCTATACCGCGCAGGCTTCCGCCACCGGCGGCCGCGCAGGCCGCGCCGTTTCCGACAACGGCGTTCTCGACGTGGTGCTGACCGTGCCGAAGGAACTCGGCGGCGACGGCGCCACCGGCACCAATCCGGAACAGATGTTCGCCGCCGGCTACTCCGCCTGCTTCCTCGGCGCGCTGAAGGCCGTCGCCGGCAAGGAGAAGGTGAAGATCCCGGAAGACACCAAGGTCACGGCCCGCGTCGGCATCGGCCCGCGCGACGACGGCACCGGCTTCCACATCGAGGTCGCGCTGTCGGTCAACATTCCGGGCGTCGAACGCGCGCTCGCCGAGCGCCTCGTGGCCGCCGCGCACATCGTCTGCCCCTACAGCCACGCCATGCGGACCTCGACCGAGGTTCCGGTCAGCGTCGAATAAGGCGGACGAGGGCAGGGCGGCCCGGCGCGGGCCGTCCCGACGTCCCGGTCACAGGAAAACCTTGTCTCTGGAAAGAAATGCATTATATTTCTTCCAGAGAAAGGAATGGGACCATGCTGGAAGCTCTGGAAAAACCCTCCGCGCCCGCCTCCGAAGCCACGGTCGTCACCAAGGCCGTGGTCAATGCCGCCGACCGGCTCGGCCTCAGCGCGCGCACACTGGCCGCCGTGCTCGGCCTCTCGGAGGCGAGCGTCTCGCGCATGAAGCGGCTCGACTTCAGGCTGGAGCGCGGCAGCAAGCCCTTCGAGCTGGCGCTCCTCTTCATCCGCGTCTTTCGTTCGCTCGATGCGATCGCCGGCGGCGACGAGGCCGTGGCGCGCAACTGGCTGCGCAACGAGAACACCGCGCTCGGCGCCGTGCCGGCACAGAAGATCCTCACCGTTTCCGGGCTCGTCGATGTCCTCGCCTATCTGGACGCCCGCCGCGCTCTCGTCTGAGTTTCGCGCCGTCTCGGGCGCATGGTGGCGGCTCGTCGAGGCGCAGCACCAGGTCTCGACGATGAAGCTCGTCGATACGGTCGAGGAGCAATCGCTGCTCGAAGGCCTGCTCGAGGAAACCAAGCCGGCGCTGCCGCCGGAATGCGCCGGCCTCGATTATCTCCTCGCCACACCCTTCCGCTACGGCGCCGTTTACCCCAACGGCTCGCGCTTCCGCCGTGCCGGTCGCACCCTCGGTGTCTTCTACGCCGCCGAAAGCGTGACGACGGCGCTTGCCGAAATGGCCTTCTACCGGCTGCTCTTCTTCGCCGAATCGCCCGAAACGCCGCTGCCGGCCAACGCCGCGGAATACACCGCCTTTTCCGCCCTCGTCACGACCACGCGGGCGCTCGACCTCACCGCGCCGCCGCTTGCGCGTGACGCCGCCGCCTGGGAGGACCCGGTCTCCTACGAGGCCTGTCAGGCGCTCGCCGATGCCGCGCGTGCGGCGGACGGGCAGGCGATCCTCTACCGCTCGGTGCGTGATCCCGGGCAAGGCATGAACATCGCGCTTTTGAGCGCTCGCGCCTTCGCCGCCCGTGAACCCGTCGAACGCCAGACCTGGCACATCCGCCTCGGTCGCGCGGGCGTGCAGGCGCTCTGCGAGTTCCCGCAGCGGCGGCTCGGCTTTTCCGTCGCCGATTTCGCGTCCGATCCCCGGCTCTCCCGCTTCCGGAGCGCGTAGGCGGGGCGTGCACCGCCGGCAGGGTTGCGGTTGGTGGCGCTCCCCTGACTTCTTTTGGTCTTCGCCCGTTTTTGGATGTTCCGTTCAGGTGCGCGCCGGTCTGGCCTTGCTATAACGCTCTCCGGATGGCGCGAAGTGCGCCGTCCCCTGAACCTTCAACGGACCTTCTCCATGCGCCGATTCCTCGCCGCCGCCGCGGCCCTGCTTTTCTCCGCCGATCTTGCCTTTTCGGCGACGCTCATCTTCCCGTCCGATGCGCCGGTCGCCTTGATCACCATCCCCGACAGCTGGAAGCCGGAGGAGACGGAGACCGGTGTCGACGCCGTCTCGGATGACGAGGGCGTCTATTTCTCCGTGGACGTCGCCGGCGACGACAACATGGAGACGATCATCACGGACGCCTTCAAGTATCTGGAGGAAAACGGCGTGAAGGCCGACCCAGCTACCCAGAAGGACACCAAGGACACGCTGAACGGCATGCCCTTCGAGGCGATCGACTGGAGCGGCACCGACGAGGAAGGCCCCGTCAGCATCGGCGTCGGCATTCTCGGCGTGAAGGCCGACAAGCTGCTCGTCATCACCTATTGGGGTGCGAAGGACCGGGAAGACAGGAACATGCCGGAAGTCGGCAAGATCCTCGCCTCCATCAAGGCCGCGAACTGACCGAATCCCGATCGTCGCCCTTTCCCGCCAGCCGGCGGGGAGAAGGACGCATCCCAGTCACCGCGCCACCTCGATCAATCCCTGCCGCAGGACCTGCGGGTCGGTGCTGAGCCCGGCCTCCAGTTCATCGTGCTCGCGCCGCCAGATCGGCATCGCCTCGACGAGCACGGCCATGCCGGCTTCCGTCAGTTTCAGCCGCTTGCCGCGGCGATCCTTCTCGTCCGCCACGATCGTGATCCATCCGCGCTGGGTAAGCGGCTTCAGCGCCGCCGTCAGCGTCGTGCGGTCCATCGCGAGCAGGGCCGCGACCGGCCCCATCGGCGGCGGCTCCGGGCGGTTCAGCGCCATCATCAGGGAAAACTGACCGTTCGTCAGCCCGAGCGGCTTGAAGGCGGCATCGAAGCGGCGCGCCAGGGCGCGCGCGGCGCGCTGGGCGTGGAGGCAGAGGCATGTGTCGCGGACATGAAGCGTGGTGGAAAAGGGAATCACAGGCTGATTTGACATGGGATAAATATGTTGATATCAACGTAAATGTCAAGCAAAACCACGCCCATCCGGAGGAGGAGAAGATCATGGAACATCCTGTCGTATCCCGCGAAGAATGGCTGGAGGCGCGCCGCGCCCTTCTGCTGAAGGAAAAGGAAGCGACGCATCTGCGCGACCGGCTGAATGCCGAGCGCATGGCCTTGCCCTGGGTCAAGGTCGACAAGGACTACGTCTTCGACACGCCGTCGGGGCCGAAAACGCTCGCCGCGCTCTTCGACGGCCGCAGCCAGCTGATGATCTACCATTTCATGCTCGGCCCGGACTGGCAGGCGGGCTGCACCGGCTGCTCGTTCATCGCCGATCATCTGGACGGCACGCTGCCGCATCTGAACCATCACGACGTGACGCTGGTCGCCGTCTCGCGTGCGCCGCTCGAAAAGATCGAGGCCTACAAGCGCCGCATGGGCTGGCATTTCCCGTGGGTGTCGTCCTTCGGCACCGACTTCAACCGCGACTATCACGTGTCCTTCGATCCGGAGGAGCTCGCCTCCGGCAAGGTCTTCTATAATTTCACCGCAATGCCGGCGGAGGATGCCGGTACCGAGCTTCCGGGCCTCAGCGCCTTCTACCGCGATGCCGACGGCACCGTCTTCCATACCTATTCGAGCTATGCGCGGGGACCGGAAGAACTGATCGGCACGCTGATGATCCTCGACCGGGCGCCGAAGGGGCGCAACGAGAGAACGACGATGGACTTCGTCCGTCGCCACGACGAATACGACGGAAAGCCGCGCGCCGCCGCGTCCTGAGCCGTCCACATCTGCAGGCATCTTTTGTGAAACCCCATCGAGGAGGATGAGGCCATGATGGAACTCGCAGTACCGCAGCAGGAACACTACTTTCTCGAAAAGCTTCTCGGCGACTGGGTCGTCACCTCGGCCACCGGCAACGAGGATTGCGGGCCCGAAAGCCCGGATGACCGATGGACCGAGACGGTCCGCACCTTCGACGGCCTCTGGTATGTCGCCGAGGGCCACGGCAAGATGCCGGACGGGCGCCCGGGCTCGGCCCTGATGACGCTCGGCTACGATCCGCAGGCCGGCCACTATGTCGGCACCTGGGTCGGCTCGATGATGACCAAGCTCTGGGTCTACAAGGGCTGGATCGAGCCCGATGGCAAGACCCTGACGCTCGAGGCGGAGGGGCCGGACTTCACCGACCCGGCGAAGACGGCGATCTATCATGACGCCATCACCTTCGTCGACGACGACACGCGCCGCTTCACCGCCAGCGTCCGCCAGCCTGACGGCACTTTCCAGACCTTCATGACGAGCGAAATGCAGAGACAATCCTGAGCACTCCCGAAGAAGGAAAAGACAATGCAAGGCAAATTCGTCTGGTACGAACTGATGACCAATGACGTTCCGGCCGCCGCCGCGTTCTATCGGGACGTGATCGGCTGGGAAGCAAAGGCGTTCGACGGCGCCACAGCGCAAGGAAGCGCCTATACCGTCTTCAACATACCGGGCCGCGAGATGGGCTCGGCCGGGCTCATGGCGATCACGCCCGAGATGGCACAGAACGGCGCGATGCCGCAATGGTACGGCTACGTCGCCGTCGACGACGTCGATGCCAAGGCGCGCGAATTTGTCGAGAACGGCGGCCGCGTCCTGATGCCGGGGACCGATATTCCCGGCATCGGCCGCTTCGCCGTCGTCGCCGATCCGCACGGCGCGGTCCTCGACGTCTTCAAGCCGAACATGCCGGAAGGGCCGTTGCCGGAGGAGCCTCCGCCGATGTCGCCCGGAACCGTCGGCTGGCACGAGCTGATGGCCGGCGACGGCAACGAGGCCTTCGACTTCTATGCCCGCATGTTCGGCTGGACGAAGGGCGAGCCCTACGACATGGGCGCAATGGGCGTCTACCAGCTCTTCGCCCATGACGGCATGGATATCGGCGGCATGATGACGAAAACGCCGGACATGCCGCATCCCTTCTGGAGCTTCTACTTCGTCGTCCCGGAGATAGACGCGGCGATGAAACGGGTGACCGACGCCGGCGGAACGGTGTTGTCCGGCCCGATGGAGGTTCCCGGCGGCGCCTGGGTCATCCAGTGCCGCGATCCGCAGGGCGCCTTCTTCGCACTCGTCGCGGGCAAGCGCTGACCTCCGGAGGCGCCGTGACGGCCGCTTCCTCTCCCCTGGCAGGAGAGGAAGCGATTTCGGCATCTTAGTGAAGCTAAGTGCCAGAAATCGCAGGTGAGGGGGCATCTAGGTATCCGACCCCCTCACTTGGAATTTCTAACACTTAGCTTTCAGCTAAGATGTTGAAATTCCATTCTCCCCCGCCAAGGGGGAGAAAAGCGCCCTCCGCCACCCTTTCTCACCCCTTGGTCTTCATCCGCTGGCGCACCAGATGGGCGGCGAGCGTCCAGGCGAGTGCCCAGCCCGCGCCGATCGACCAGCCGGCCAGCACGTCCGTCGGATAGTGCACGCCGAGATAGACGCGGCTTGCGCCGATGAGGACGGTGAGGAAGATCGCCGAGCCGAGATAGAGCACCTTCTGGCTCCTCCGCTCCGCCATTTCGGCAAGCAGCGCCCCGAGCGTCAGGTAGACGACGGCCGAGACGGTCGCGTGCCCGCTCGGAAAGCTTGCGGTGAAGACGCGCGCCACGCCGGTGAGTTCGGGACGGGGGCGGTCGTAGAAGGATTTGAGCGTCGTGCTCAGGATCGTCCCGCCGATCACCGAGAAGGTGACGAACCAGCCGGTCCGCTGTCGTCCGATGAGGAAGAGGTGGATGACGACGACCAGCACGAGGATGGTCAGTACCGAGAAGCTGCCGAGCGACGTCACGTCGCGGGCGGCCTCCTCGAGCCAGGGCGGGCCGATCGGATCGGAAGGGTTCCCCGGCGTGCGCAGTGCCATCAGCACGCCCTCGTCGAGGCCGAGCGTCTCGCCTTCGCTCACCTCGTCGGCGATCATGCCGAAGGCTGAAAGCAGGCCGGCGACGACGGCGCCGGCGGCATAGGGGTAGAGCGAACCGTTGTTGATGCGAAAGGCCATTCGTCTCCTCGTCTTCGCTTGCCTGAGCCCGAACCTGCAGATGGCGGCGAATGGCGGGGAGGTCAAGTCCGTGCCGCCGCCTGCCGTTCACCGGGACACGGATTTGCGCTATGTCTGCGGGCAAGGGCAAGGGGGAGGACGACGGCATGCTGAAGACGATCGCACAATCGCTGGCCTTCGGGCTCGTCGGGCTCATCGGCCTGCCGATCCTGACGGGCATCCTGGCCCTCTCGCTCGGCTATCTCTTCGATCCGCGCTGCGGCACGCCGGGCGATTCCGGCGGCTGCGAAATGGGGGCGGCCACCGCCGCCGTCGCCATGGCGCTGCCGGGCTTCGTGATCGGCGTCGGCATTGCCCTCTTCGGGGCGTGGCGTCGCCGCAAGGCCTGACGGCCTCACACGCCGCCCATCTCCGGCTCCGGCGGCTTCGCCGGCTCGCGCACCTCGGTCATCGTCGCTTCGGTTAGCAACAGGATGCCGGCGACGGAGACGGCGTTTTCGAGCGCCACCCGCACCACCTTGGTCGGATCGATGATGCCCGCCTCCATCAGGTCGACATATTCCCGCCGGCCGGCGTCGAAGCCATAAGCGCCGGAGCCCTGCAGCATCCGGTCGACGACGACGCCGTCATCCACCGCCGAGTTGAGGGCGATCTGCCGGGCAGGGGCCTCCAGCGCCCGCTTGAGGATCTGCACGCCCGTGCGCTCGTCGCCCGCGCATTTTTCTTCTTCCGCCGCCACCGCACCGATGCAGCGGAGCAGCGCCAGCCCGCCGCCCGGTACGATGCCTTCCGCGACCGCCGCCTTGGTGGCGTTGATCGCGTCCTCGATCGCGTCCTTCTTCGCCTTCATCTCCGCCTCCGCCGGCGCCCCGACGCGGATGACGGCGACGCCGCCGGAGAGCTTGGCGAGCCGTTCCTCGAGCTTCTCCCTGTCGTAGTCGCTGGTGGTCTTGTCGATCTGTCGGCGGATTTCCTCGATGCGGCCCTTGATCCGCGCCGGATCGCCGGCGCCGCCGACGATGGTCGTGGTCTCCTTGTCGATGACGACGCGGGCGGCCGAGCCGAGCTCTGCGAGCGTCACGTTTTCGAGCTTGGCGCCCGTCTCTTCCGAGATGACCTGCGCGCCGGTCAGCACCGCGATATCTTCCAGCATCGCTTTGCGCCGGTCGCCGAAGCCCGGCGCCTTGACCGCGCAATTGTGGAAGGTGCCGCGGATCTGGTTGACGATGAGGGTCGCGAGCGCCTCGCCCTCGATGTCCTCGGCGATCACCAGGAGCGGCCGGCCCGACTTGGCGATCTGTTCGAGCAGCGGCACGAGGTCCATCAGCGCCGAGATCTTGCGGTCGAAGAGGAGGATGCGGGCGTCTTCGAGCACCGCTTCCATGTCCTCCGCGCTGGTGACGAAATAGGGCGAGATGTAGCCGCGGTCGAACTGCATGCCCTCGACGACGTTGAGATGGGTTTCCGTCGTCTTCGCCTCCTCGACGGTGATCACGCCGTCGTCGCCGACCTTCTCGATCGCCTCGGCGATGAGCGCCCCGATCGCCTCGTCGTTATGGGCGGAGATCGCCGCCACCTGCTGCTTTTCGCGCGTCGTGGCGACCGGCCGCGACAGCGTCTTCAGTGCATCGACCGTGCATTTCGTCGCCCGGTCGAGACCGCGCTTGATGTCGATGGCGCTCGCGCCCGCAACCACGTTGCGCAGGCCTTCGGAAAAGATCGCATGCGCGAGGATGGTCGCCGTGCTGGTGCCGTCGCCGACCATCGCCCCGGTCTTTTCCGCCGCTTCCCGGAGCATCCGCGCGCCGAGGTTCTCCTCGGCGTCCTCGAGGTCGAATTCCTTGGCGATCGTCACGCCGTCGTTGCAGACGATCGGCACGCCCCACTTCTTCTCGATCAGCACCGATTTCGAACGCGGGCCGAGCGTGATCCGCACCGCATCAGCGAGTAGGCTTGCCCCGCGCAGGATTTTCGCGCGGGCTTCGTCACGAAAGAGAACCTGTTTATGCGCCATGCCGGACGTCCTCGAATTGCCGGCGGGACGAAGCCCGGCGCCGGCGGCTGCGGGAAAGTCTGTTACATCAGCGCTTTATAACATTAGCCTTCGTCGAAGAACATTGATCCTGATCAGGTGGGAGGAGAGCCGTCGTCGGCCACGGGCGCGAAGGCGCGTCCGGCCCACGCCTCGAAGCGCCGGGCAAGGCCGAGCGCCAGCCAAAGGTTGAGATAGACGAGGACCGTCGCGGCAATCGACCAGGTGGCCGTCGGGCCGGGCGAAATCGCGCCCGACCGGGCGAGGGCGAAGAGCGCATAAAGGCAATAGGGGAGAGCAAGCAGGCTGGTGATGATGAAGGGGCAATAGCCGCGCCACAGGATCGTCTGGCCGATATGGACGAGGAGGTGGAACAGGAAGGCGGCGAGCAGCCCCGCCCAGAGGTCGTGCAGCCCGAAGGCGATCGCCGCATAGGTGAGCGCCGTTAGGATGAGGAATTCCTCCACGACCGCGACGGTGAAGGCCGAGGTCGAGAGGCTGCCGTAGAGCGGCAGGACCTTTGCCGCGACGGCCGGAAAGCGGCGCTTCATCGCCGGGCCGTTCTTCGCCAGCCACGGCTTCAGCATGATGATTTCCTCGAACTCGTGCAGCATGAAGACGACGGGAAACAGTCCCATCAGCATGTCGTTCGTCATCGCCCCGGCTCTCCCGCCCTTGTGCTTTTCAAGCGATCATAGACCAACGGCATCGGCCCGGCACGTCGGCCCCGAGCGGCCTCCTGTCGCAGAGGTTGCGGCCGGGTCTTTTCGTTGCGGTTTTTCCACCAGAAGTCGATTGTTAACATTCCCCCGCTAAAGAAGGGGCGGGGAATGCGCCCGTGCGCGGCGCGGAATGCGACCGGGGGCATCAGGACCATGGAAAAGCACCTCTTCGGGCTCGACGGGCTCAGGTTTCTCGCGGCGATCGCCGTGGTCGGTTTCCATTTCCTCTTCCGCGGCGGGGCGGCTGGCGACCTGCCGCAGATGCCGCTGCCGGAGATGCTGAAGAGCGCCGCCGCCTACGGCTATCTCGGCGTCAGCATCTTTTTCATCATCAGCGGCTTCGTCATCCTCTATTCCGCCGAAGGCCGAACGCCGCTCGAATTCTTCGTCTCGCGTTTCGTCCGCATCTATCCGACCTTCATCGTGATGATGACGGTCACCGCGCTCGTCGTCGTCGCCGCCGCCAATCCGCGCTTCGAGGTCAGCCTCGGGCAGTACGGGGCCAATCTCATGGTCTTCTCGCTGCTCCTCGGCGAACCCTTCGTCGACGGCGCCTATTGGTCGATCGTGCTCGAACTCGTCTTCTACGGCTGGATCTTCCTGCTGCTCGTCATCCGGCGACTGGACGATATCGAGACGATCGCGTTCGGCTGGCTGGCGCTCTCCTTCGCCAACGAGGCCTTCTTCCAGGTCCGCCTGCTGCAGGATGCGCTGATCACCGAGTATAGCGGCTTCTTCGTCGCCGGCATTGCGTTCCAGCGTCTCGGCAAGGGCGTCACGTCGGCGCGGCTTCTGCTCCTCGGCCTCTCGCTCTCCTACGGCGTCTTCACCTCGCTTCGCGCCGCCGCCTGGTTCGAGGCGGAATACGGCAGTGCGCTGTCGCGGCCGGTGGTTGCGGCCGCCGTTCTCGGCGGGGCGGCGCTGTTTGCGCTCATCGCCCGCGTGGATCTGCCGCGCCGGTTCTGGGGACCGCTGAAGCTCGCCGGCGGCGCCACCTATCCGCTCTATCTCGTCCACCAGCATGTTGGCTATGTCGCGATCCCGCCGCTCGCCGCCTTCCTTCATCCTGGTGCGGCGATCCTCGTCGCGGCCGCCGGCATCCTCGCCTTCGCCTTCGTCTATCACGTGCTGGTGGAGCGCTCCGCCATGCCGGCTCTGAGGGCACGGCTTTACCGCCTCCTGCAGCCGCTCGCCCCGGCGCTCGACCGCCAACCGTCGTGAGATGTCGTCGAAAAAGACTCGCTAAGATTGATGAATGAAAAACAAATACAACTAAAAAGTTTACGCGACGCCACTTGTTTGCTATGCCTTTGCCAGTCAAACGGAGGGCGCGACCATGTCGGTATTCAGCAGTGAAGGCAAGGAAGGCGGCAGCGACGGCAAGGAAGGCAAGGACGATGCCGCCCGGCTGGCCGGGATCGAGGCGATCAGCCTCCCCATGGAACGGTTCGGCAGGGGAAAGCCGGATTTCAAGCGGCACTTTTTCCGCGTCGACCTGAAGCAGAATCCGGATGCATCCGCCGAACTCCTGCGCAAGAGCGACGAATACTGGCAGGCGGCCTCCGATTACGGCCTCCTGGACTCGGTGACGCGGCTTCCCGACGGGTCGGTGCATCTCGTCCTGTCGCTGAAGGAGGAGGGTGAGATCAAGGACCTCGTTGCCGGCGATCCGGGTGTCGAGGCGGGCGCCTTCTCGCTCGGCGGGCACGCGAAAATCTGAGACCCGCGATGCGCGACGGTCCCGGCGACGAGCGGATTGTCCTGCTGCTGAATCTCGGCGGGCCGTTCGAGGGCTTCCTGCGCGAAGGCCTCGCACGGCGGGGCCTCGCAAGCCTCTCCCTCGATACCGACGCGATCGTCCTCGGCGACATCCATGTTCCGATCGGCGATCCGGCGGCGGGCGAGGGCTGGATTCGCCCGCGGGGTGCGACGCAGCCGCTTTTCCTGAGCAAGGTCGTCGGCACGCTTGCCGGGATGGAGCCCGGTATATCCAGAGACCTTTTTTCCGCCTGCGAGCGCGCCGCCGTCCTGCACATGTTGCGCATGGCCTGCGGCACGCCGCTTAACCGAGGCTCCTCCGGCAGCGCCTCTGCCTACATGGTCTCGCTGCCGGAACAATGGGCCCGCTGCGCACGGGCGGGGCTTGCCTGCCCCGAATGGCGGGTCCATGTCGGCGGCGCGCTTCCCGACGGCTGGCTCCGCCTCTCCGGCATCTACGACCGCTCGCTCAGGCGGATCGACGACGTCCCCGACACGGAGGACGAGGTTCGGCTGGCGGTCCAAGTACCCCGCGGTGCGGCGGCGTGCTGCGCCTTCGCCGGCGATGTGCTCGAGCTTTTCCGTCCCGAAGGCGATCGTCTTGTGCATATGCATCTGCCGGACCGGCCGCGCGAGGACGTTGCGGCACTGGTTGCCGCGGTGCGACACGTTTTCGGCATCGATTACGGCGAGCTGGTCTTCAGCTATCTCGGCCGACCGGTCTTCTGGTCGGTCGTCCCGCAGCTTTCCCCGGACATTCTGGAAGGCCCGGCGGGCGAAAACCTCGTCGACGCCCTGGCCGACATGGTGAGCCGATGACGGTGCTCTTTCGCGACGGCTGGACGGATCGCATGCGCCGGGCGCGGCAGTCCGGAGACGCGCCGCCGGAGGATTTCGGGGCGCAGGCGAACGGTGCGCCCTTCGTCATCAGCGTCAGCGGCGATCCGACGGCCGCGGCCTTCCACAAGCGGGTCACCGATGAGGGCCTGCCGCTGCGCTGGGTGACGATCGAGGCGGTGGCGGAGGGCCGGTTACCCCTTGTGGTGCTGGCCGAATGGATCGCCGCGGCGCCGGGCGTCTACATGCGCGACGGCTGGGCCACCGATGCCGGCGGCCACGCCCTGCGCGCCGTCGTCGCCGCCCTTTGCGATGCCCACCCGAACGTCATCCGCGCCGAGGAACGTAGCACCAACTGGTGCAAGCCGCTCCACGTCGCCGCGCTCGCGGCGGTGCCGCGCCGGGTGGTGCAATTGCCGCCGACGCTGATGACGACCCGCCATGCGCTCGCCGGCCGGGTGATCAAGAACTGCAGTTCCGCCCCGAGCTTCGTCCTCGACGGCGACACGCTCTCCGACGTCTCCGAGCCGGTGCTATCGCAGGCGCGGCTCCGCGGTCGGGAGCTCCGCGTCCACGTGCTCGACGGCGTCTGCTTTGCGGTCGAGGTGGTGACGACGGCGCTCGACTACCGCAAGGAGGGCGGCGCCGAAATGCGGCCGGCGGCGATCGACGCGGCACTTGCCGCCGACCTCTGCGACCTGACCGAGGCGGAAGGGCTGCGCTTTTCCGGCATCGACCTCATCCTGACCGGGGAGGGGCCCTTCGTTATCGAGGTGAACCCCATGCCCGGCTACCACGGCTACGACCTCGCCCCCTGGGGCGAGGAAAGTATCACCACCCGTCTCTACAACCGATTGTCGAGGGTGCCATGAAATACCGGATCACCGATGAGACCCGCCGGCTCGAAAGCGGCGAGATCCTCCACCGCATCGTCCGCACGGACGGCGGAAGCGGCGGCTTCGTCCAGTCGGAAAACAACCTGTCGCAGGCCGGCACCTGCTGGCTGCACGGGGATTCGCTCGCCTATGGCGAAGCGCGCGTCGAGGAGGACGCGCAGGTTTACGGCACCGTCTCCGGCTCCGCCGTCGCCCGCGGCCATGCGGCGATCCACGGCCGCCTCTTCGGCCATGCCGTCGTCGAGGGCGACGCGAAAGTCTATGGCAATGTCGGCGGAAGCCACCACATCGGCGGCGACGAGGTCATCTACGGCAATCTCGACTGAGGCCGGGGAGCGGCGCTCTCTACCGTTTCAGGCTACCGAGGATGCCGCGCACCAGCGCCCGGCCGACGGAGGTCGCGACCGAGCGCGCCGCGCTCTTCATCGCCGCCTCGATCACCGATTCCCGCTGGTAGCCGGAGCTGCGGCGGGTGCCGTTCTTCGCCGTTTTGGTTTGCTCTTCGGTCTCGCCGCCGAAGCCCGGCAGCGTCCAGCGGCCGCCGGCATTGTCCTTCTTCTCTTCCTCGGCACGGCGGGCGGTTTCCGCCTCTGCCGCCTTGCGCGCCCGTTCGGTGAGGATCTCGTAGGCCGATTCCCGGTCGACATCCTTGTCGTAGAGGCCGGAAACCGGGCTTACCGCCATCAGCTGCTGGCGCTCGGCCGGCGTGATCGGCCCGAGCCGCGAGGCCGGCGGGCGGACGAGCGTGCGCTCGACCATCGAGGGAATGCCCTTGCCCTCCAGCGTCGAGACCAGCGCCTCGCCGGTGCCGAGCGCGGTGATGGCGCTCTGGCAGTCGAAGGCGGGGTTGGGGCGGAAGGTCTCCGCCGCCGTCTTTACCGCCTTCTGCTCGCGCGGCGTATAGGCCCTGAGCGCGTGCTGCACGCGGTTGCCGAGCTGGGCGAGCACCGTTTCCGGTACGTCGAGCGGGTTCTGGGTGACGAAATAGACGCCGACGCCCTTGGAGCGGATGAGCCGAACCACCTGCTCGATGCGGTCGGTGAGCACCTTCGGCGCGTCGTCGAAGAGCAGGTGCGCCTCGTCGAAGAAGAAGACGAGTCGCGGCTTTTCCGGATCGCCGACCTCCGGCAGTTCCTCGAAGAGTTCCGAGAGCAGCCAGAGCAGGAAGGTGGCGTAGAGCCTCGGGTTCATCATCAGCTTGTCGGCGGCGAGCACCGAGATCATGCCGCGGCCGTCGCTCGTCGTGCGCATGATGTCGGAGATCGCGAGCGCCGGCTCGCCGAAGAAGTTCTCCGCTCCCTGCTGCTCGAGGATCAGGAGCCCCCGCTGCAGCGAGCCGACGGAGGCCTTGGAGATCAACCCGAACTGGCTCGAAAGCTCGCTCGCGTGCTCGCCCATGTAGTTCAGGAGCGCCTGCAGGTCTTTGAGATCGAGGAGCGGCAGCCCGCCCTGGTCGGCGATCTTGAAGGCGATGTTCAGCACGCCCTCCTGCGCCTCCGAGGCATCCATCAGCCGCGAGAGCAGGAGCGGCCCCATCTCGGCGATGGTGGTGCGCACCCGGTGGCCCTGTTCGCCGTAGAGATCCCAGAAGATCACCGGCGAGGCGCGGAATTCGTAAGGGGAGAGCCCGATCGTCTCGGCGCGCTTCAAAAGGAAATCCTTCGCCTCGCCCTTCATGGCGATGCCGGAAAGGTCGCCCTTGATATCGGCGCAGAAGACCGGCACGCCGGCTTCGGAGAAGCTTTCCGCGAGGATCTGCAGCGTCACCGTCTTGCCGGTGCCGGTCGCCCCGGTCACCAGCCCGTGGCGATTGCCGAACTTGAGCTCCAGATATTCCGGCTTGTTGAGGCTGTCGTCGGGGTTACGGCTGGTGCCGATGAAAAGCTTTCCGTCAACAAGCATGGGGCCTCGTCTTTCGCGGGGAGGGCAGCGCCCGGCATTCCCGCATTCATCCAAACAACTGGTTGTAACTATAAGGATAGTATGGAACATGACAACTGCCCGGCACGTCTCCGGCGCGGCTGCGGCGGCGCGACGAAAAAGCCTGTGGGGAGCGGCCCCGGCGCTTGAGTTCGCAAGCGGAATTAATTACGTTGACGTTCACGTCAGAATTTCAAACGGAGGCAGACCATGAATGAACTCGTAAACCGCATCGCCAACAATGTCGGCATCGACGCGGATGTCGCCGAAAAGGCGGTCGGCATGATGCTGGGCTTCCTCCAGCGCGAGGCCGCCGACGGCCCGGTCGCCAAGATGATCGAGGCCATCCCCGGCGCCGTCGACCTCGTCGCCAAGCACAACGGCGAAGGCGAGGGCAAGGGCCTGCTCGGCGGGCTGATGAGCGCAATCGGCGGCGGCGGCATCATGGGCCTCGGCCAGCAGCTGATGTCGCTCGGCCTCGGCATGGGCGAGATCACCTCGCTCTCGCGCGAAACCATCGCCGCCGCCCGCGAATACGCCGGCTCCGACGTCGTCGACGAAGTCGTCGCCTCCGTCCCGGGCTTGAGCCAGTTCGTCTGAGACGGGCGGAAACCTCCCGGAATGAACGAAGCCGCCGGCGCGATCCGGCGGTTTTTTTGTTGGTGGGGGTGGATAACAGATGCCCAGAACTCCTTGAGAGGAATTTCCGCCCATATTGTTATAGTCGGCGCTTTTTTCCGGGTGGAGGCGCTGTCTCAATTAGGCTCTTCCTGTCGAGCGCCATATCGAGAATATCCGACTTGCCGCCTCGGGACATGCATGCGCTGATTCGCAAAGTCTTCTCAGCCCTACTAGAGCCTAGATAGATATTCGAGATGAAGCGGCGTCGTATCCCATCTCCGGCATCGAGCGTAGCCTCACTGGCGTCGACATGTATCAGAAAAACGGTATCGAACTGTAATCCAGCGACGTATTCCGGCATGCTGAAGATAAAGCGTTTGCCGGCGTGGCGAAGCTCTGAAGACGGCTCGCGGCTGGTAATAGGCAAGTATTTGCCTGGAAACTGTCCACTCGCTGCGATGAGATACGTATCGAATTGATCGTCGCCGGCACATAGTACAGCGACCCGTCGGCCTCCCCCATGGATTGAACGAGCAACCTTATGCGCATCATTGAAGACTGTGCTGAACAGACTGACCTCGTCTGGAAAAACGGTCAAATCAGGGACGCTTCCACTCTCTAGCTCCGCTTTACCGGAATAGGCGTCCCACTCGCCGGGAATGTCTATCGCTGGGAAGGTTGCATCGAGATCAGCGAGAAACTCGGCGATCTGCGGTGTGTACCTAAAAATGCGCTCCAATTTCACAAGCTCGGAGCCCTGCAGTCCTGTGGAGGCGCTAAACAAATTCTGATCTCCGTCGCCATAGGTCGCGAAGGTGTCCCTCGGACTCTGTTTGAGATCGTAGGCCATAAAGATTGCCGGGCGCTTCGGGCGTCCATCCTCTTCGACATTTCGCTTGATGAGTTTGTGTAGGATCTGCCTTTCCACTGAAGTGAACAGATGGAGTTCATCAACGAACAGGACGTCGTAACCATCACGGCTCCGGATGCGGTCCCACCGATTAGAGTCCAGAAAGGAGTTGAAGTCGCCGATCATCTGATCAACACTTAGCGTATTCATCTCGCCGAGGTGCTTGCGGTAGCGTCGATGGATTTCGAGAACGAAACGGCGGTCCGCTTCCGTATGAAGCTGCATAAGCCACGCCGGGCGAGGAGCGGTGCCTTTGGCGTATCGTTCCCCTTTTTCCTCTCCGGAACGAACACCTTCAGCATCAAGCACACTTGCGAACTCGTTCATCACCTCGGCAATCAGCCGCTTGTCGCCTCCCGAGGCCGCTGCGCTCCATCGCTGTTTGATGTCCGGCGATACGTCCTGGAACTGGGCCCCCGCAATATTCGAATTGGCGAGCTCCCTTAGAACCGTTTCAATAAGCTCGGATTGCAGCCGTCTGCCCTCGCGCCCATCCAAGGAGAGAGGAATAAGTTGGTCCAATTCAAAGTTTAGATGCTTGTGCGCGAGATCATAGAGTGTGCGCACTTCCAGCTTCACGTTCTTGCCTGATGCATAGAACAACCCGGTCGTATCTAGGCTCTCACCGATAGAGTTGACTAGATCTACTGAGGCGAAGCTATGGGTCAGAAAGCCAAACTTCATCGGGCGATGATCTGATTCGGCCGCGATCGCGTCGCGCAAGAACTTGATGACCAAAGACAGGGTCTTACCGGTGCCGGCGGAACCCCTCAGACGAACAGGCCCATCATGAGGTTTGTCCACGAATTGTCGTTGCTCAACTGTCAACTTAGACGTGTACCATTGATCAAGAGTCGCTCCCTGTATAAAGCCCTGAGGGAGGCGCTGACTCAGCGTTATTCCCGCTCGCGATTCCATCGGAGTAGGCTCATGCGCCGTGAGGACGGCCTGCGCCAGATCCGCCTTCGCCGCGTCGTAAATATCGAGGTGCAAATCAAGATTTGAAAAGGCGACAGTGTCGTCTAGTCGGGAGAAGGCGAACAGATCCTTGGAGCCCCTCGGCCTTATGTTGAAGTGGAGTCTAGCTCGCCAGCCATAATTGCGCGGGGTTGCTTGTATAGAGAGAAAGCTACCTTCGTGATGTTTTCTCCAGCTAGTCGGGATGCTGACGCTGTCAGTATATATTGATCTGGCTGTAGTAATAATCCGTTCAAGTGTCGCCGCGCGTGATGGAGCGTCAGAGAATACGCCCTCAGCGCCAAGGTTTATGACTATTACAGGGCAATCGTCACTCTCAAGTTCGCGCTCAAGAAAATAAACAATATTGCCGACGACAACGCGTTTTATGTTGTTCTCATGTTCCGGAAGTCCAAAATGATTGAACCATTCGTCTGATATTGAAAATTGGTTTAATCTAAACAAAGTCTTCGGAGTTAAGACGATTGCCTTCACTTATGTTCTCCCGAAAATTTCGCAACAATATCATCTATGGCTAATGAACTTAGCGCGGTCACATCGTCAGGAAGGCCAATTCGAGAATATTGTTGCGAGAATAGTTGAAGGACTTTGACGCGATACAATTCTGTCAGCTTGGCAACGCGCACGGCAGTCACCCTAGTCCCTTGGCTTTTAGACATCTGTTCGCTGGTAGCTGTGAAATAGTTGTGCTCCGGCACTGTATATATGCGACGCATACGAATGACGAAGCCAACCGACTGCTCGTCAATAAGATCGCTGATGAAGAAGTGCCCTTCTCCCATCGCCTTTTTGGCGCTGCTAATCTGAGTACGCGCATAGCCAGCCGGGTCAGCGGCTGCGTGGCACAACTGCTGAAAGCGCATGATGGCATCCTGCCCAGCATCCAGGCAAACCGCCAGCCGCTTCAGTTCTCGACCTAGCTGCTCCACTTGGCCTTTCTTAAGCCCATTATGCATCGCGATTGACGAACTCACCTTCTCAACCCCGGCTGTGGTCAGCCAATCGTGCAATGCCGTGGCGTCGTCGTCATTTGCGAGCTTGAGAATGGCCTGCGTGCTAGCCGCAATGACTTCGTGCATGTAGCTAGGCGCCCAGAAGAAGCGAAGATAGTCGTAGAACGAATAGATGGGAAGGAGTGCGATAACGCCATCGGTCTTTCCGTGCATCAAATCGCAATCGGCGTTAATGATCACACCCAGATCTGGGCCAGTCTCACCATCTGGCCACTCGAATCTCACGATATCGCCCTGCGATGTCGGTGTGACTTGCGAAACCCTCTCTGTCTCTCGTTGTACCCTCACGTTCAACCCAGCCAATTCTTGTTCAAGACCGCAACCTGTTGGGGAGGACTGCCCTTGATCTGTGTAGCATCCGCGCTTTTGAAAGACTACATTCGAGTAGTGGTGCGTTTAGAGCGTCCCCTACTAATGGCAATGGCACCTAATCGAACTTGCACACACCCCATCCGATCAAGCCCCCATCAATCCCACTCGGGCGCCAGATGCGCCGGATTGACGATCCTCCCGTCGGGACGGGCGAGCGCGGAGATCGCGTCCATCTCCTGCGCGTCGAGGTGGAAGTCGAAGACGGCGAAGTTTTCGGCGATCCGGCTTTCCGTCGCCGTCTTGGTGAGTGCCACCACGCCCTGCTGCTGCACCAGCCAGCGCAGCGCCACCTGCGCCGCCGTCTTGCCGTGGCGGGCGCCGATGTCCTGCAGGAGCGGCTCCTTCGGCACGCGCCCGTCGGCCATCGCGTAATAGGCGGTGATCGCCATGCCGTAGGAGCGGGCGGCGGCGATGACCTCGGTCTGGTCGAGATAGGGGTGGTATTCCACCTGGTTGGTGACGATCGGTGCCTCGGAGAGCGCCACCGCCTCGCCCATCAGCGCGCAATTGTAGTTGCTGACCCCGATATGGCGCACCTTGCCGGCCTTCACCACCTCGTTCAGGCAGCCGATCTGCTCGGCGAGCGGCACCGGGCTCTTCGGCCAGTGCAGGAGCAGGAGGTCGACATAGTCGGTCCGGAGCTTCTTGAGACTCTCGTCGACGGAGGGCAGGAAATCCTTGCGCGCGAAGCGGTCCACCCAGACCTTGGTGGTGAGGAATATCTCCTCGCGGGGAATGCCGGAGGTGGCGATCACGTCGCCCACTTCCGCCTCGTTGCCGTAGATCTGCGCGGTGTCGACATGGCGGAAGCCGGTCTTGAGCGCGAGCGGCAGGATGCGGATCACGTCGGGTCCGGGCATCCGGAAGGTGCCGAAGCCGAGGGCGGGAATGGCGGCGCCGTTGGCGGAAACGATCTGCATGGGCTTCTCCGTTGTATTGCGGCATCGAGCGGCAAGGGGCGATCGTCGCGGTTTTCAACCGCCGGATCAAGGCCGCCGCCCGTCAGGGTTGAGACTTCGCGACAATGCGAAAGGTTCCGTTTACGCCGTTTTAAGCAGGACGGCCGAAGAGCGCTTGTCTTCACTTAAGATTAAGGGGCTTTACCTCCAATGCCTGTGAGATTGGAGTGATGTATATGTCTCTTTCGGCCAGATTTCTTTCCGTTTTGCTTCTTCTTCTCGTGTCCGCGGGTGCCGTCAGTGCCGCCGAGTGGGTCGCCGCCAAGGTGAGCCAGCCGGTGCAGTATACGCTCGACAACAAGAGCTGGACCGCCGTCACGGTGGGCACGACGATCCCGAACAAGGCGCTGGTCGTCACCGGCGCGCGCGGGCGGCTGGTCCTCACCCGCAACAAGGAGAGCATCACCTTCCAGCCGAACAGTCTGGCCTCGATCACCACATCGGGCTTCTTCGTCCGCAAGACCGAGGTCGCCCAGCAATACGGGTCGATGCTCTTCGACATCGAGACGCGCAACAAGCCGCATACCTCGGTGCAGACGCCGTTCCTCGCGGCCGTCGTCAAGGGCACGAAGTTCGAGGTCAAGGTCGATCGCACCAAGGCCTCGGTCGGCGTCGAGCGCGGCCTCGTCGAGGTCACCGGCTTCGCCCGCGGCGAGCAGACCCATGTGAGCCCGGGCCAGAGCGTCACCGTCGATCCGAAGAGCCGCCGGGCTATGCGGGTGCAGGGCGTTGGACCGAAATACGCCGTCGTTTCCGCGGCGCCGAAGGCGGCCAGGGTCGCCGTCCTCGGGCCGAAGAGCCCGGCCGCCATCGCGGCGGCCGCCGAGAAGACGAACAAGGCCGAAAACACCGGCAATACCGGCAGTACCGCCAGCGGCGAGACTGCGACGACGACCGGCAACGGCAATTCGGGCAACGGCTCGGGCGGCAATTCCGGCAAGGGCAGTTCCGGCAAGGGCGGTTCCGGCGGCAACGGTAACGGCAACGGGAATGCCGGTGGCAACGGCAATGGCGGAAACGGCGGTGGCAAGGGCGGTGGCAATGGTGGCGGTCACGGCGGCGGCCACGATGACCACGGCAACAAGGGTGGCGACGATGACCATGGTCACGGCGGCCACGGCAAGAAGCCCCCGAAACGCGGCTGATGGTCATGGGGGCACTGCGCAGGCTGACACGGAGACTGGGACGGGCGGGCACCTACAGCGTGCTCACCGCGCTCCTTCTCCTCGTCATGCCGTTGGCGCTGCCCCCGCTCGGCGTCCTGAAGGGCGTCGATCTCTTCCTGAATGAATGGCGTGCCGCCGCGGCGCCGCGCGCGGCGGGCGGCAAGTTCGTCTTCGTCGCCATCGACAAGGCGAGCCTCGATCAAATCGGCGTCTGGCCCTGGCCGCGCGATGTTCATGCGCAAGTCATCGACCGGCTGGTCGCGGCCGGCGCCGCCGATATCTTCCTCGACATCGATTTCAGCACCCGCTCCACCGCTGCGGCCGACGCCCGGCTCACAAAGGCGCTCGCCGATGCCGGCGGCGGCGTCGCGCTGCCCGCCTTCGTGCAATACCGCGCAGCCGCCGACGAGACGCCGGAGACCGTGGTCTCCCGTCCGCTTTCCGATTTCGAGGCGAATGCCTGGCTCGCCGCCGCCAATGTTGCCGCCGATGCCGACGGCGTCGTGCGCGATCTGCCTCTCGGCGTGACGCTCGACGGTCAGGTGGTGCAGTCGGTCGCAGCCCTGCTTGCCGGCGAACCGGAACCGAGTGCGGCAAGCTTCGGCATCGATTTCTCGATCTCGCCGGCGAGCGTTCCGGTCTTTTCCGTTTCCGATCTGCTTTCCGGCCGGGTGCCGGCGGATGCGCTCGCCGGTCGCTCGGTCGTCGTCGGCGCCTATGCGGCCGAGCTGAAGGACGTCTTCGCCGTGCCCGTCTACGGCCTGCTCGGCGGCCCGATGCTGCATATCCTCGGCGCCGAGACGCTGTTGCAGGATCGCGTTCCGGTCCCCCTCGATCCGACGCCCTATGCGGTCGCCATCGCCGGCCTCCTCGTTCTGTCGATCCGTTCCGGCCGGCCGCTCTCCGGCTGGCTCTTGCTGCCACTTCTCGGCCTGACGGCGGCCGCGGTCGAAGGCGCGGCCTTCTACCTGCAGCAGCGCTATTCGCTCGTCCTGCCGTCCGCGGGCATTGAGCTCGTGCTCGCGACCGGCCTGCTGCTCTACCTGATCGAGCATGTCGACATCGGCAACTGGCTCGCCGCGCTGGCGCAGGTCGAGAGCCGCAATTCGCAGACGCTTCTCCGTCGTGTCATCGACGACAGCGTCGACGGTGTCGTCATCCTCGACCACCAAGGCCGCCTCGTCGAAGTCAGCCGGTCCGCCGAGACGATCTTCGGCCCCGGCCTTCATCGCGCGCTCGTTTCCGATTTCTCGGCCAATGCGCCGCTTCCCATGCAGGCGGCACTCGAAAGGGCGCGCCGGCAGAAGGGCGAGGCGGGGGCGCTCCCCGTCGACTTCGAACTGGAATTGCGGGAAGCCGCAGGCCATCGCCATCTCGAGGGTCATGTCGCCATCTCGCTCCTCGAAACCGCGGAGGAGGCCGCCGACCCTGCCGATGTTCCCTACGTCGCCTGCGTGACCGTGCGCGACGTCACCGCCAAGCGCGCCTACGCGGAAAAGCTGAAGGCGCTCTCCCAGTATGACGAACTGACCGGCGCGCTTCGCCGCGACGAGCTCGTCCGCCGCATGGATGCGGTTGCTTGCGACGACTGGTCGGTCTTTGCGATCAACCTCCACCGTTTCGCGGCGATCAACATGGTCCTCGGCCGCTCGACCGGTGACGATCTCCTGAAGGCGGTGGTGATGCGGCTTAAGGAGAACGCGCCGCGCGGCGCGCTGGTCGCCCGCAGCGAAGGCGACGGCTTCTCCGTCGCCGTGCCGTCTGCGGCGCTCGCCATGCCGCCGGCCGAATTCGCCGAGCACCTGATCGGCCTTCTGTCGCGCGCCTTCGTGCTCGGTCCTTCGGTCGCCGAGATCGGTGCCCGCATCGGCATCTGCGTCTCGGGCGAAGGCCGCGATCCCGCCGGCCTCGTCGCCGGGGCGGAAGCAGCACTCGACCACGCCCGCAAGAGCGTCGGCTCCGGCTACAGCCTCCATGATTCCGACGAGGCGCGCCGCCAGATTCGCGCCCGCGCGCTGGAGGCGGAGATGAAGGGCGCGCTCGCCGCCGGCCAGTTCTTCCTCCTCTACCAGCCGCAGGTGGAGCTCGCCCGCGGCAGCCTCACCGGGGCCGAGGCGCTGGTGCGCTGGCGCCATCCGGAATTCGGCGTCGTCCCGCCCTTCGAATTCATCGAGATCGCCGAGGCGAGCGGCTTCATCTGCGAACTCGGCGCCTTCGTGGTCGAGGAAGCCTGCCGGCAGGCGATCACCTGGCCGGAGGCGCTCAGCGTCTCGGTCAACGTCTCGCCGCTGCAGTTCACCCGCATGGATATGGTGGCGGTCGTCCGGAAGGCGCTTTCCGAAAGCGGCCTTTCGCCCGAACGCCTGCACCTCGAAATTACCGAATCGGCCTTCCTCGACGTTTCCGACGAGATCCTCGCCCAGCTCGCCGCATTGCGCGCGCTTGGCGTGAAGATCGCGCTCGACGACTTCGGCACCGGCTATTCCTCGCTCGGCTATCTCGCCCGCTTCCCGCTCGATTTCATCAAGATCGACCAGTCCTTCGTCCGCCGGCTTGCGACCGACCCGGCGAGCCTGACGATCGTCGGCGCCGTCAAGTCGCTCGCCGCCGGCTTCGGCGCGCGCGTGGTCTGCGAAGGCATCGAGGGCGAGACGGAATGGCAGATGCTCGCCGCCATGGGCTGCGAGGAAGGGCAGGGCTACTATTTCGGCAAGCCGCAGCCGGGCGAAGACATCCGCCTCGCCGCCGCCCGCGTCCCCGACCGCAAGCGGGCGTGAGGGCTTCCACGGTTGCTGAAAGGCTCGTCTTTTTGATGCGGCTCCACATCCTCCGTCACCCCGGACCTGATCCGGGGGCCAGCAACGGCGCGTCTGCGCCGTGAAAGAGTCCTTTCGCGATCAAGGACTTGATCGCACTGGATGCCGGCTCGGTGGCCGGCATGACGGATGGGGGTGTCTGCCGCAATTGTCGAAAAGCTCGACTGCAGGCCTGTCGGCGTTCTGAATCCCCCTCAGCCTTCACGGCAGGGAAATTGCATATGGATTTTGAGCGGCGCACGAAACGGCCTCCCTCTTCTCCCCAGCGGGGAGAAGGTGGCCCGCAGGGCCGGATGAGGGGGGCGCGAAGCGCAAAAGTTGTGCCGGGCAGCCCCCTCATCGCCTCGCATGCGCTCGGCACTTCTCCCCGAGGGGAGAAGAGGCGCCCGGCCCGGATTCTCCCCCTCACGCCTTCACGGCAACAATGAAGAGCCGGGGAAAGCGCAGGAGCCGCCGGCCGTCGGCCATCGGCGGATAGGCCCGCTCGATACGGGCGGTGTAGTCCGCAAGAAAGGCGTCGTGATGCTCCGCGCCGGCCGCGTCGAGATAGGGGCGAAGCCCGGTGCCCTTCACCCATTCGACGATCGCTTCGGCACTTTCCATCGGATGATAATAGTCCGTGTGCCACAGGTCGACGCGGCGCGCATGGGACGATAGCCGGTCGTAATAGGCGGCGGGCGGGGGTAACGCCGTGCGGCGGATGCGCCCACCGGCGAAGAGCGCGCGCCAGGGACCGGCGGCGCCCGTCGCCTCCATCGCGCGGTGGGAGGGCTCGTCGAGATTGTCCGGCATCTGCACGGCGAGCACGCCGCCCGGCGCCAGATGCGCCATCAGCCGCTCCATCAGGGCCAGATGGCCCGGCAGCCATTGCAGCACGGCATTGGCATAGAAGAGATCGACGTCGTGCGGCGGCTCCCAGGTGGAAAGATCGGCCGCGACGAAGGATGTCTCCGGCAGCCGTGCGCGGGCCTTTGTGAGCATGTCGGCATCGCTGTCGAGGCCGGTGACCGCGTCGCCGCCGAAGCGCTCGACGATGAGCGCGGTCGAGTTTCCCGGTCCGCAGCCGAGGTCGTAGGCGCGCTTCGCCTCGGCAAGCGGCACATGCGAAAGCAGGTCGCGTGCCGGCCGCGTCCGCTCGTCCTCGAACTTCAGGTACAGTTCCGCCGACCACGCCATGTCAGAGACTTTCGAGCGAGGGCAGGATGAGGTCGGGCGGAAAATCCCGGTACTCGTCGGGCATCCGGCTGCGGTTCACCCAGACGGTGCGGAAGCCGAACTTCTTGGCGCCGGCGGCATCCCAGCGGTTCGACGACTGGAAGGAGACCGCATCGGGATAGAGCCGGTAGGTGGTGGTGACGATCTCGTAGACGGCGGGCGCGGTCTTGTAGAGCCCGAGCGCATCGACGGAAAAGACGTCGTCGATCACCGTTTCGAGGGCTGCGTTCTTCACCGCCGCGGCGAGCATCAGCGGCGAGCCGTTGGAAAGGATCGCCACCTTTGCGCCGTGCGCCTTGATGTCCTTCAGCACCGCCGGCACTTCCGGATAGCAGTCGAGCGTCCAGTAGGCGGCGAGCAGGTCGGCCCGGAGCTTCCGGTCGACGCCGGGAAAGCGCTCGAAGGTGTAGTCGAGTGCCTCTTCCGTCAGGCTCCAGAAATCGCGGTAGGCGCCCATCAGCGTGCGCACCCAGGAATATTCGAGCTGCTTCGCCCGCCACATTTCGGAGAAGATCTGGTAGTCCGGCCCGGCACGCTCGGCATGGCGGCGCACCGCGGCATGCACGTCGAACAGGGTGCCGTAGGCGTCGAAGACATAGGCTGCCGTGGACATCGGTCCTCCTCCCGTGACGTTGCCGCCCGCACCGGTTTCGCCGGCGGCATGCCGCGGCGGGAATCAAGGGGCGAACGACAACCTTGCGTATGGGAAGTCTTACGTCCCGACACCGGCGTCGGCAAGGCGGCGAAAGGTGGCAGCGTCGGTTGTTTCGGCCGGCAGGTTCACGCCGTCACGTCTTCTGCGCGTGCCGCTGCCACGTCGTGGTCGATTTCGGCGAGCGCCCGCTCGACATGGCCTTCGAAGACCAGCGTCGCCTCGTCGGCGACGACGGTGATCTTCGGCGTGCCGTAGATGCGCACGTGCAGTGATTGCTGCAGCCCTTCTTCCAGCCCGCGCGACAGGAGGTCCATGTAGCGCGTGCCGTGGCCGGCGATCGCCACCGGCATGTCGCCGAAGAGGCTCAGCATGCGCGAAAGCCCCTGGCCGATCGCGAGCCCCGCCTGGCGGAAGGCATATTCCGACATGCGGTGGCCCTGGCGGGCCCGCAGCGCGATCTTGTCCATCTCGGCGAGCGGCACGAATTTCGCCGGGATGGTGTCGGGTGGCACTTCGAAGGCGGTCCTGAGGATGCCGTAGAAACCGGCCGATGCCTCGATGCAGCCGCGCGTGCCGCAGCGGCAGAGCTTGCCGTCGGCGGCGTTCAGCATGTGCCCGAAATTCGGCGCGCTCACCTCGATATCGCCCGCCGCGCCCCGCCGGGCGATGCCGAGGCCGATGGAGTGGCCGAGCGAGAGGGCGGCCAGTGAGCGGAAGGGTGTGCCGCCGTCGCGGTCGGCCCGCCGCGCGAGCGCCTGCGCCACCAGCGGCGTCTCGTTGTTGAGCCGTACCCGCATCGATGGCGGAAGGGTGAGTGCTGCGGAAAAATCGATCTCCTCGTAGCCGAAGACCGGCGACCAGAGGAGCCGCGATCCGGCGGGATCGACGAGGCCCTTGCTGCTGATCGAGATCGCGGCGATGCGCTCGGCCTCGAGGCCGGAGCGGCGCATCAGCCTGAGCACCGCCTCGCGGAAGGCTTCGACGAACTGGGCGGTCGAGGGACCCGCCTCGTCGCGCGGCTCGTCGAATCGGTCGATCAGCGTGCCGGTATAGTCGGCGAGCGAATATTGCAGCGTGTCGGAAGAAATCCGCACCGTGATCAGGTAGCGGTGGTCGCGCCGACGGGCAAAGAGCACCCGCGGCCGGCCGCGTCCGCCGGAGACGGAGTGTTCGTGCCGTTCCAGCGCGCCGGTCCGCTCGAGGTCGGCGGTGATCGCCGAGACGGTTGCCGAGGCGAGCCCGGTCGCGGCGGCGATGTCGGTGTGGGCGAGCGGGCCGTGGCGCCGGAGCGACGACAGGACGAGCACGCTGTTCTGCTGACGCACCATCTCGGTGCTCGACTTCGTCAGCATAGGGGCTTTCCGCTCATGTCGGTCGTCTGCAGCACATGCTCCTCCCAAAGCATCCGGCCGGCTTCTTGGCAAGCCCTCGCCCTTGCGGGACGGGGGCTGTTGACAGCTGGAGAATCTTCTGCCAGTTATTTTCTCGACTGTCGAGAAAAACCGGTGAGACCGGAAAGCGAGACAGTGATTTCCGCAGGGCTGAGAGGGGGGAGGGAGTTCCACCGCCGGCCTGCATCCAACAGGGAGGCTTAAATGAAGTCTATTTCGAAGCTGATGGCATGCGCTGCCGTCATCGTATCCATGCATTCCGCCGCTGCCGCCAAGGACCTGGTCGTCGGCGTTTCCTGGTCGAACTTCCAGGAAGAGCGCTGGAAGACCGACGAGGCCGCGATCAAGGCCGCGCTCGAAGCGTCCGGCGACAAGTACATTTCCGCTGACGCCCAGTCGTCCGCCGCCAAGCAGCTGACCGACATCGAAAGCCTGATCTCGCAGGGCGCCAACGCGCTGATCGTTCTCGCCCAGGATTCCGACGCCATCGGCCCGGCCATCGAAAAGGCCGTCGCGGAAGGCATTCCGGTCGTCGGCTACGACCGCCTGATCGAGAACCCGGATGCCTTCTACATCACCTTCGACAACAAGGAAGTCGGCCGCATGCAGGCCCGCGAAGTGTTCAAGGTGAAGCCGGAAGGCAACTACGTCTTCATCAAGGGCTCGTCCTCCGATCCGAACGCGGACTTCCTGTTCGCCGGCCAGATGGAAGTGCTGAAGGAAGCGATGGACGCCGGCAAGATCAAGAACGTCGGTGAAGCCTATACCGACGGCTGGAAGCCGGAAATTGCCCAGAAGAACATGGAGCAGTTCCTGACCGCCAACGACAACAAGGTCGACGCGGTCGTCGCCTCGAACGACGGCACCGCCGGCGGCGCGGTCGCTGCCCTCGATGCCCAGGGCCTCGCCGGTTCCGTTCCGGTTTCCGGCCAGGACGCCGACAAGGCGGCGCTCAACCGCATCGCGCTCGGCACCCAGACCGTTTCCGTCTGGAAGGACAGCCGCGAACTCGGCAAGCGCGCGGCTGAAATCGCCGTCGAACTCGCCGGCGGCAAGAAGATGAACGAGGTCGAAGGCGTGACCTCCTTCGACGGCGGCCCGAAGGGCGTCGCCATGCAGTCGGTCTTCCTCGCTCCGCTTCCGATCACCAAGGACAACCTGAACGTCGTCATCGACGCCGGCTGGATTTCCAAGGATGAAGCCTGCCAGGGCGTCAAGGGCGACGTCGCCGCCTGCAAGTAAGCACCCGCACGCGGTGTGATCCGAACCTTCGCAAGCGCCGCGACGCACCCCGTTGCGGCGCTTGCACAAGGTCGGTGCGAGGCGGACAATGGCGTCCGTGGTCGCTCCGTCGTCCGCTCGGGGGAGTAGGGCAGACGCGATCCGGACCGTATCATCAGACCAGCCGCGTCACGCTTCGGCCCCCGGCCGCATGGGGCGGCGGCTCTTTAAGGACAAGTGGGGAGAAGGCACGTACATGGCCGACATCACACATGCTACCCAGAGTAATCCCGCGCGAAACGCCAATGAGAGCGCGGTGAAGCGCTTCTTCCGGGCAACCGAGATCGATACCCGTCTTCTCGGAATGGTCGGCGCGCTCGTGCTCATCTGGCTCGGTTTCCAGCTCATGACCGGCGGCCTCGTCGACGGCCTGTTCCTGAAACCGCGCAACCTGTGGAACCTGACCGTGCAGACCTCCTCGGTCGCCGTCATGGCGAGTGGCATGGTGCTGATCATCGTCACCCGCAACATCGACCTTTCGGTCGGCTCCGTGCTCGGCTTCTGCGGCATGGTCATGGGGGTCATGCAGGCGAAGATCCTGCCGCAATATCTCGGCCTCGAGCATCCGGCGATCTGGATCCTGACGCTCGCCTCCGGCATGGTCGTCGGTGCCGCGATCGGCGCGCTGCACGGCGCGATCATCGCCTTTTTGAACGTGCCCGCCTTCATCGTCACGCTCGGCGGCCTGCTCGTCTGGCGCGGCGCCACCTGGTTCGTCACTTCCGGCCAGACGGTCGCGCCGATGGATGCCACCTTCCGCCTGATGGGCGGCGGCACCGAGGGCTCGATCGGTGCCACGGCGAGCTGGATCGTCGGTCTCCTCGCGTGCATCGCGATCGTCGCCGCCATCCTGAATTCCCGCAAGCAGCGCAAGCGCTTCGGCTTTCCGCTGCGTCCGGTCTGGGCCGAGTACTTCCTCTCGGTGCTCGGCTGCGTGCTGGTGCTCGGCGCCGTCGCGATCGCCAACCACTATTACTGGCCGGTCAATATCGCCCGCAAATATGCCGATGCCAACGGCATCGCCTGGCCGGAGGGCGGGCTTCTCATCTCGCACGGCATCGCCATTCCGGTGCTGATCGCTGTCATCGTCGGCATCGTCATGACCTTCATCTCGACGCGCCTGCGCTTCGGCCGCTACGTCTTCGCCATCGGCGGCAACCCGGAGGCCGCCGAACTCGCCGGCATCAAGACCCGCTGGGTGACCGTCAGGATCTTCACGCTGATGGGCATCCTCTGCGCCATCGCCGCGGCGATCTCGACGGCCCGCCTCAATGCCGCGACCAATGCGCAAGGGGAGCTCGACGAGCTCTATACCATCGCCGCGGCCGTCATCGGCGGCACCTCGCTCGCCGGCGGCGTCGGCACGATCGCCGGCGCCATGATCGGCGCCCTGGTCATGCAGTCGCTGCAATCCGGCATGGTGCTCCTCGGCATCGACAGTCCGTTCCAGCGCATCGTCGTCGGTGTGGTCCTCGTCGTCGCCGTCTGGCTCGACACCGTCTATCGCGCCCGCGCCAAGTAAGAAGGAGTACGCTCATGTCGGAACAACGCACTCCGCTGGTGGAAATGAAGAATGTTTCCATCTCGTTCGGCGGCATTCACGCGGTCGAGAACGCCTCGGTCGATCTCTATCCCGGCGAGGTCGTGGCACTGCTCGGCCATAACGGCGCCGGCAAGTCGACGCTCATCAAGATCCTCTCCGGCGCCTACCGGCGCGATGACGGCGAGATCCTGATCGACGGCGAACCGGCCGACATCAACAACCCGCGCGATGCCAAGAAATACGGCATCGAGACGATCTACCAGACGCTCGCCGTCGCCGACAATGTCGACGCCGCCGCCAACCTCTATCTCGGCCGCGAACTTCGCACCGCCTGGGGCACGCTCGACGACGTGGCGATGGAGGCGAAGGCCCGCGAGGTGATGGGGAGGCTCAACCCCAACTTCCGCCGCTTCAAGGAACCGGTGAAGGCGCTTTCGGGTGGCCAGCGGCAGTCGGTGGCGATCGCGCGCGCGATCCTTTTCGACGCCCGCATCCTGATCATGGACGAGCCGACGGCCGCCCTCGGACCGCAGGAGACCGCCCAGGTCGGCGAGCTCATCCAGCAGCTGAAGCGGGAGGGCCTCGGCATCTTCTTGATCAGCCACGACATCCACGACGTCTTCGATCTCGCCGACCGCGTCTTCGTCATGAAGAACGGCAGGGTGGTTGGGGAAGCCCGCACCGCCGACGTCACCAAGGACGAGGTGCTCGGCATGATCATCCTCGGCAAGTGCCCGCCGGCCGCAATACCCGGTCCGGGCGCCATGCAGACGACCTGACGCCCTTCGGGGCGGGGCCGAGGGGCGCCCCGCTTCGCCGCACTCCCCTTCGGGGGAGAAGCCGCAGCACCGGTCTTCCCGTCTCGGGAAGGCCGGTGTCTTCGTTTTTTGGTGGGCGTCTTGTGGAGGAGGCGCGGTCTCCATCTCGCACTTCCCTCTGTCGCTTCGCGACATCTCCCCCTCAAGGGGGAGATCGACACAGCCGCCGCTGCAAAGGAGCCGCTGCGATGGTTCTATCACAACGGACTATATTCTGCTTACAGAGGGAGGCCAGCCGCGAGGGATCGATCTCCCCCCTTGAGGGGGAGATGTCACGAAGTGACAGAGGGGGGTGTGTCGTGAAGTGACGTGTTTCGGCGGCCTGCGGCGATCCGCAGGATATGGGTGCAAACCTCGTCGAGACGACGTTCGACATCCTCGTTGGAGAGCCGCAGCACGCTCCAGTCGAGTTCGCGCAGCCGACGATCGCGTTCGGCATCCTTGCGGATCATCCGGTCCTCGGTGTGCCCGGCTCCGTCGATCTCGACGACGAGGCGGAGGGCTGGACAGGCGAAATCGGCGATATAGCCGGCGATCGGCAGCTGCCGCCGGAAGCCGAGCCCGTCCAGCCGATGTGCCCTGACGGCGTTCCAGAAACGCAGTTCCGTGTCGGTCATCTGCCGCCGCATCCGCCGGGCATTTCGCCGGTTGGAGGAGGGGACGTCGAAATGCGGCACCTTGAGCACTCCATCTGAGCGTTGAGGCAATACTCAATCATAGATTGCTTTCAGTGTGGCGACACCCCCCTCTGTCGGCTCCGCCGACATCTCCCCCTCAAGGGGGGAGATCGGTGCGTCCCTTTCAGCCGCTATGCCCGCCCTCGAGTCACGTCGCGGTTGGACCGGCCGGGCGACGTCCATTTCGGGGGAGCTTCGGTCGAGGATCTCGGTTTTCGGCTCATCGTCTGAACTCCTGCATGAGGTTCGAGAAGGGGTGCCGGTCGTGAGGCACCGATCTCCCCCCTTGAGGGGGAGATGTCACGAAGTGACAGAGGGGGGTGAGCCTCCGGACCCGGCGCTTACGGCGTATTCCCTCTGCCCCCCTCAGAACCGCGTGATCACGCTGATGCCGAGGTCGGTCGTCCGGTCCATCGCGACGAGTGCGGGTACGGCCTCTTCCAGCGAAATCTCGCGGCCGATCAACTGCCTGGGATCGAGCTTGCCGGCGGCCATCATCGAAAGCATCGCGTCGTAGCGCCAGGCCTGCATGCCGTGGCTGCCGTAGATTTCGAGTTCGTGGCCGATCACCTGCGCCATCGGGATCTCGGGCGTCGCATGATCGCCGAGCATTAGCCCGACCTGCACGTGGCGGCCGCGGCGGCGCAGGTTCTTGATCGAGTTGAAGCAGGTGACGGGCGAGCCGAGCGCATCGATCGAGGCATGCGCGCCGCCTTGCGTGATCTCGCGCACCGCGCCGGCGACATCGTCGGTCTCGCGCGCGTTGATCGCGGCGACCGCCCCGAGCTTGCGGGCGAAGGCGAGCTTCTCTTCCGAGATGTCGATCGCGATCGGATTGGCGCCCAGCGCTGCGGCGATCATGATCGCCGAGAGCCCGACGCCGCCGCAGCCGTGCACCGCCACCCATTCGCCGCCCTTTACCCGCGCCTGGTCGGCGACCGCGCGGAAGGAGGTGGCAAAGCGGCAGCCGAGGCTGGCGGCGGTGGCGAAATCCATCTCTTCCGGCAGGTGGACGAGGTTCTGGTCGGCGTAGTCGATCGCCACGTATTCGGCGAACGAGCCCCAGTGGGTGAAGCCCGGCTGGAACTGCGCCTCGCAGACCTGCTGGTTGCCGGAGCGGCACTCGCCGCAGCGGCCGCAGCCGGAGACGAAGGGCACCGTCACCCGGTCGCCGACCTTGTAGCGCATCACGGCCCGCCCGGTCGCGGCGATCACGCCGGCGAGCTCGTGGCCCGGCACGTGCGGCAGGCGGATGTCGGGATCGTGGCCCATCCAGCCGTGCCAGTCGCTGCGGCAGAGCCCGGACGCCTCCACCTTGATGACGACGCCGTTCTCCGTCGGGGTCGGGTCGGGAAGCACCCGGATCTCCGGCGTCTTCTCGAAGGCTTCGTAATACATGGCTCTCATTGGTCGTCTCCTGCGAACTTTGGCGCGCAACCTATCGCAAGAGGGGCGGGTGGTGGCATGAGTATTATTGATGTACCCATTCACCCCAATTCTGCTTTTTCCGGCTAAAGCGGAACGAGCCACAGAGATGAAACGAGGAGAAGCCGATGGCTGTCGATACTTCCGCCCGCACGCCCACATGGACCTTCGTCGACGGTGAATGGATCGCCGGCAACCCGCCGCTGATCGGGCCGGTGTCGCACGCGATGTGGCTCGGTTCGACGGTGTTCGACGGCGCGCGCTGGTTCGACGGCATCGCTCCGGACCTCGATCTCCACTGCCGGCGCGTCAACCGCTCGGCGGTCGCCATGGGCATGGCCGCGACGGTTGCGGCGGAAGAGATCGAGCGGCTGGCGCTCGAAGGGGTGAAGAAGTTCGACGGCAAGACGGCGATCTACATCAAGCCGATGTACTGGGCCGAGCACGGCCAGGCGGGCTCGGTCGTCGCCCCCGATGCTGCTTCGACGCGCTTTGCGCTCTGCCTCTTCGAGGCGCCGATGCACACCGCCAAGCCGCATTCGCTGACGCTCTCGCCCTATCGCCGGCCGACGCCGGAATGCGCGATGACCGGCGCCAAGACCGGCAGCCTCTACCCGAATTCCGGCCGCATGATCGTCGAGGCGCGCGCCCGCGGCTTCGACAACGCGCTGGTGCGCGACATGAACGGCAATGTCGCCGAGACCGCCTCCTCGAACGTCTTCATGGTGAAGGACGGCATCGTCTTCACCCCGGCCGCCAACCGCACCTTCCTCGCCGGCATCACCCGCGCGCGGGTCATCGGCCTCCTGCGCGAGGCGGGCCATGACGTGCGCGAGGCGACCCTCTCGGTCGAGGATTTCATGGGCGCCGACGAGATCTTCACCACCGGCAACTATTCCAAGGTCGCCCCGGTCAATCGCCTCGACGACCGCGAACTGCAGGAAGGGCCGGTCGCCCGCAAGGCGCTCGAACTCTACATGGACTGGGCGCGCACCACCCGCGTCGGCTGAATAGTCGATTTTCACCAGCCACGGTCCGATCTCCCCCCTTGAGGGGGAGATGCCCGGCAGGGCAGAGGGGGGTGTCCTCCGATTTCGGCGCTCGTGACATCGTCCGTCATGCCGGGCTCGACCCGGCATCCAGCCGCGCGATGTCCATCGCGCGGAGATACGTCGAAATGCGTTCTCTCGGCTCGCCGACTGGATGCCGGATCATCCTCAGGTTTAACCCGAGGATGGGCATGACGGGCGGCGATGTATGGTGCGCTCGCTCTCCCCCTTGAGGGGGAGATGTCGGCGCAGCCGACACAGAGGGAGAAGCGACCATCCTGACTTCCAGGGCCTCTCAGCCGCCTGCCGGCACTTCTCCCCGCTTGCGGGGAGAAGGGACAAGCGGCACCGCTTCGGCCGTCCCCTCTCCCCGTTTTGACGGGGAGAGGGTCAGGGTGAGGGGCAATCGTGAGGGGCGCATCATGCCAGCCGCCACCACCGCGCCGGCCCCCTGTGGCGAAGCGCCTCTTTCCAGGAATAGTAAATCTTCATATATATGAAGAAACGTTTTTCTCTGGAGATTGCTGTGGCCAATATCACCGTTCTCGGCTCCGGTTTCGGGGCGCTCACCACCATCCGCGAACTGCGCCGCCAGGGCGTCGAAGACGAGATCACGGTGATCTCGCCGCGGGACGAGCTGCACTACCTGCCGAGCTCGATCTGGCTACCGGCCGGTCTGCGCAAGGGCAGCGCGCTCAGGATCCCGCTCGGCAACTTCTTCGTCCGCCACCGGGTGCGCCACGTGAAGGCGTCGGTCACCGGCCTTGCCGGGGGCGGCCGCACGGTGCTGACCGATGCCGGCGAGTTTTCCAACGACCAACTGGTGATCGCGACCGGCGGCCGCTTCATCCGTAAGCTTCCCGGCATCGAGCACGCGCTCGTCCCCTGCGAAGGCATCGCCGTCGGTGAGGAGATCGCTCGCCGGCTGGAAGGGATGGCCGGCGGCACGGTCGCCGTCGGTTTCGCCGCCAATCCCAACGAACAGTCCGCGGTGCGCGGCGGGCCGATGTTCGAGTTCCTCTTCATCATCGATACGCTGCTGCGCCGTCAGGGCCGGCGCGACCGCTTCAAGCTCGTCTTCTTCAGCCCGGCGGCGCGGCCTGGACAACGCCTCGGCGACAAGGCGGTCGACGGGCTGCTCGCCGAGATGGCCCGCCGCGGCATCGAGACCCGGCTCGGTCACAAGATGGTGCGCCTCGAGGCCGACAAGGTGGTGACCGAGGGCGGCGAGTTTGCCGCCGACCTCATCCTCTTCATGCCGGGGCTCACCGGTCCCGCCTGGCTTTCCGAGACCGACCTGCCGCTCTCGCCGGGCGGCATGATCGAGGCCGACGAGAAATGCCGCGTGCCGGGTCGGCCGGGCGTCTGGGTGGTCGGCGACAGCGGCAGCTTCAAGGGGCCGGACTGGATGCCGAAGCAGGCACACCAGGCCGACCTGCAGGCGAAGGCCGCCGCCGCCAACATCGCCGCGGTCCTGAAGGGGCGTTCGCCGCAGACCGACTTCAAGCCGGAGCTCATCTGCATCGTCGACACGCTCGACAGCGGCATCCTCGTCTATCGCAGCAAGACCCGCGGCTTCGTCACCCCACGGCTCAAGGTCTTCCACTGGCTGAAACGCGCCTTCGAGCGGCATTATCTGAAGGCCTACCGGTAGGAGAGGGCGACGTTCGACGGTAGCTGCCCGATCTCCCCCCTTGAGGGGGAGATGTCACGAAGTGACAGAGGGGGGTGAACCCCACTCTCGGCGTTCGCAGTGACACCCCCCTCTGCCCTGCGGGCATCTCCCCCTCAAGGGGGGAGATCGACCCGTGGCCCGCGGCTCATCCCCTCTCGCAGCGTGGTGAGTGGCAAAGGTGAGGCACGCACCCCCTCAACTTCCGTCATGCCGGGCTCGACCCGGCATCCAGCCGCGCGATGTCGATCGCGCGGAGAGACTTTTTCGCCCTCGTCGAAATGCGTTCTTTCGGCTCGCCGACGCTCGCCGGCTGGATGCCGGATCATCCTCGGGTTTAACCCGAGGACGGGCATGACGGAGGCGATGTATGGGCCGCCCGATCTCCCCCTTGAGGGGGAGATGTCACGAAGTGACAGAGGGGGTGCCCCCCACTCTCGGCGCTTGCAGTGACAACCCCCCCTCTGCCCTGCGGGCATCTCCCCTCAAGGGGGGAGATCGACCAGCCGGCGCCCGACGCCGCAACACCTTCTCCGCCGAAAGCGCTGGATTTCCGCGCCGCATCTGCTTAGGGAAGGCCATGCTCGAAACCTCGCCGCCCGATATCTTCGATTGCCAGACCTGCGGGGCGTGCTGCGCCCACTCGGCCGACTGGCCGCGCTTCTCGCTGGAGAGCGACGAGGCGCTCGCGCTGATCCCGGAGAAGCTGGTCGCTGCCGACCTTTCCGGCATGCGCTTTGAGGAAGGCCGCTGCGCCGCACTCACCGGCGAGCTTGGCAAGCATGTCGGCTGCTCCGTCTACGCCGTCCGCCCGATCGTCTGCCGCGACTGCATGCCGGGCGATGCCGAGTGCCGCATGGCGCGCGCGGAGAAGGGCTTCGACCTCGCCGGCCTGCCGAATTTCGAAGCCATGGACGGCAACTGAAACTCACTTTGCCGGGATCGTCACCATTACCGTGTCGGCGCCGAGTTCGCTGCCGAGTTCGGCCGTTTCCGTCTTCTTGTCCATCACGCACAGATAGCTCACCTGGCCTTCGGCGCCTTTCGGCTTGCCGGTCAGGATCGCCACACCATAGCTTTCCGTGCCGAACGGATCGACGGCGATGGCGGGCTCTTCCAGCATGTCGGTGGCGGCGGCGAGGCATTTGGCCTCGACCTTTGCCGCGAATTCGGCCCAGGCTTCATCGGAGGAGGCAAGCGCCGGACCGGCGAGGCAGAAGCCTGCAGCGGCAAGCGTGACGGACAGGCGATCCATGGCGTCTCCTTCGGCCTTCGTTTTCCGGGGCAGGCCGATTACGTTTCGAACGCCTGCAACCTGCCGGAGCATTTTGACGGGACTGCGTTCACGCAAGGTACAAAACTTTTCTTTCCTCGCAACAGTTTGACATATGGCAGGTTGCCTCGGGGAACTTCCGCTCCTATGTTCCCGATCAATCGATTTTCCCCACTCTGTTGCCAAGAGGAGATATCACCATGGCTTTCGAATTGCCCGAACTTCCCTACGCCTACGATTCGCTCGCCCCCTACATGTCGTCGGAAACGCTCGAATATCACCACGACAAGCACCACAAGGCCTATGTCGACAACGGCAACAAGCTCGCCGCCGACGCCGGCATGGGTGATCTCTCGGTCGAGGACGTCGTCAAGAAGTCCTTCGGCACCAATCAGGGCCTCTTCAACAACGCCGCCCAGCACTACAACCACGTCCACTTCTGGAAGTGGATGAAGAAGGGCGGCGGCGGC
This sequence comes from Ciceribacter thiooxidans, assembly GCF_014126615.1. Lineage (NCBI taxonomy): Bacteria > Pseudomonadati > Pseudomonadota > Alphaproteobacteria > Hyphomicrobiales > Rhizobiaceae > Ciceribacter > Ciceribacter thiooxidans. The sequence continues at coordinate 2,426,356 of NZ_CP059896.1, read as the reverse complement.
AACAAGCTGCCGGGCAAGCTCGAGAGCGCGATCGCCTCGGACCTCGGCGGCTACGACAAGTTCAAGGCCGACTTCATCGCCGCCGGCACCACCCAGTTCGGCTCCGGCTGGGCCTGGGTCTCGGTCAAGGACGGCAAGCTCGAAATCTCCAAGACCCCGAACGGCGAAAACCCGCTGGTCCACGGCGCGACCCCGATCCTCGGCGTCGACGTGTGGGAACACTCCTACTACATCGACTACCGCAACCTGCGTCCGAAGTACCTCGAAGCCTTCGTCGACAACCTGATCAACTGGGACTACGTCCTGGAACGCTACGAAGCGGCGACGAAGTAAGCTCCGGCCCTTCGCTGGAATTTCTGGAACCCGGTGCAGCAAGGCGCCGGGTTTCTTCGTCGAGGAACCTGTCGCCAAGGTTTTCGGGGAGCCGCGGTGGACGTGCAGGGCTACCCGTCATGCCGGCCTCCGAGCCGGCATCCAGCGCGATCAAGTCCTTGATCGCAAAAGGACCATTTCACAGCGCAGACGCGTCGTTCCTGGACCCCGGCTCAAGGCCGGGGTGACGGAGGATGGGGAGCCACACTGGTCACAGTAAGCTTTGTCCGCAATCTGAACCGGTGCCGCAAGGCGCCGGGTTTCTTCTTCTCCGGACGCTTTCGCCGCTGACGCGCGACCTTCCGCCGCGACGTCGCTCCTTGCCGGCGGAGCCGGTTGGTGGAACAATCACCATCGACTGGACGTTTCGCAATCCCTTGAAGACAAAGAGGAGCGACCATGGCCGACAATCCTATCCAGGAACAGATGCGTGAACTTCAGGCGCAGGTCCGCGATCTGCGCGAGACGCTCGGGATCCAGGGCGAGCGCGCCGCAGGACAGCTGCGCGGCCGCGCGACGGCGGCCCTCGAAGGGGCGAGCCGAACCGCTGGCGATGCGGCGCAATATGCCCGCAACGAAGCGGCGAGCGTCGCCGGCGTGGTGCGCGAGCATCCGGCGGCCACTTCGACGGCACTGCTGATGGCCGGCCTCATCGGCGGGCTGGTGGGCTATTTCGTCGCCACCTCGTCTGAAGCGCACCAGCGCTCGCACTATCGCTGGTACTGAAGAGACCGCCGGGGAGACCAGAGGGCAGGGCGATCTTTCGCCCGCCCGTCTTCGTGTGCCCGCCCCTTGCCCCTGCCTCTTGTCATCGCGCCGTCACATCCGCATCCTAAGAGCGCCCGTCCGCCAAACCCGATCACAGGCGCCTCGTGACCTCTTCCGCTCCCCGTCTTCGCTTCGGCATCATCGCCGACCCGCAATATGCCGCCGCCGAGCCCGACCTCCGGCTCGACCGCTATTTCACCAAAAGCCTGGACAAGCTCGCCGAGGCGGTCCGCCGGTTCAACGCCGAGGAGCTCGACTTCGTGCTGACGCTCGGTGACGTGATCGACCGCGGCTTCGAGAACTTCGACGCCGTGCTTTCCGTCTATGCGGGGCTGCGCCACCAATGCCTGTTCCTGCCCGGCAACCATGATTTCAAGGTCGAGGCGGCGCGGCTCGGCGAGGTACATGGAAGGCTCGGCATGGCCGCGCCCTATTACGACCTCGTGCGCAACGGCTGCCGTATCGTCGTCATCGAGGGGAGCGACATCTCGCTCTTCGCGCCGCCGCCCGGCGATCCCCGCCGCGCCACCGCCGAAGAGATGCTTGCAGTGCTTCGCCGTGCGGGAGCCGCAAATGCCCAGACCTGGAACGGTGGCGTCGGCGAAGCCCAGCTCGCCTGGCTTTCCGGGCGGCTGGCGCTCGCGGAAGAAGCCGGCGAGACGGTGATCGCCATGGGGCACTATCCGCTCTTCCCGCACAACGAGCACAATCTCTGGAACGCCGAGGCGGTGGCGGGCCTGCTCGTCCGCTCGCCGGCCGTCGCCGCCTATTTCTGCGGCCACAATCACGCCGGCAATTACGGCGAACTCGGCGGCACCCATTTCGTCAATTTCCGTGGCATGGTCGATACCGAGCGGGAGAATGCCTTCGCCCTCGTCGAGGTCTTCGACGACCGCATCGACATCACCGGTTTCGGCCGAGAGCCGAGCCGGAGCCTGAAGCTTCCCGTCGCCGCCCGGCCCGGCTGGCCCTAACCGTTGACGGCCGCATCCTCGGCCCGCCAGCCATTGACCCAGAGCGCCCGCAGCCGGTCCCCTTCGCCCTTGAAGAAGCCGTCGGCCTCGGCACAATGCTCGATCCGGTCGGCGCGGAAATTGCGCAGCGCCTGCCGCAGCTCGCACCACGCGACGATGGTCGCCGTCTGCGAATAGTAGATGAGCGCGATCGGCCGGATGGTGCGCTCGCTCGCCCGTCCGAGCTCGTCGCGATAGTCGATCTCGAGCTTGCGCTCGTCGCGGATCGCCCGGCGCAAGACCGCCAGGTCGACGCCGGCAGGCGAGGGGCGGGCGCCCCCAGGCGTAGAGTGCTTTCGTCTCCAGCGTGCGGCGGAGCGGCGGCGGCACCGCGCCGGCAATCTTCTGGTTCACCCGTTTCGCCGCCTGTTTCAGCCCCTCGTCGCCGGTGCGTTCGAGCAGCGCGAGCGCCAGCACGATTGCCTCGGTCTCCTCGATGGTGAACATCAGCGGCGGGAGGTCGAAGCCGGGTCTGAGGATATAGCCGAGCCCGCGTTCGCCCTCGATCGGCACCCGCATCGCCTGAAGCGCGGCGATGTCGCGGTAGATCGATCGCTCCGTCACTTCGAGCGCCTCGGCGATGGTGCGCGCCGTCACCGCCTTCCGCGCCGCGCGCAGGATCTGGATGATCTCGAAGAGCCGCGAGGCCTTGCGCATTTTTTTGATCCTTGTCCTGAGGGTCTCCTGACAGAACGTTGTCAGTTGCTCCTCGCTAGATTGCCGGTCAACAGGCTGATTTTCCGTCCGAAACAACGATGCAGCCGATCGCCTCTCGCAAGGATACTGACATGACTTACACGGAAAATCTCTGGCTTTTCTTCCTCCTGATCCTCGGAATCATCATCGTGCCGGGCATGGACATGATCTATGTGCTCGCCAGTTCGCTCTCGGGTGGCCGCCGGCAGGGGCTGACGGCGACCGGCGGCATGATGACGGGCGGTGCGGTGCACACGCTCTACGGCACGCTCGGCACGGGTTTCCTCGTCGCCTTCGCGCCGCGCTTCTTCCTGCCGCTGCTCGTGCTCGGAGCGGCCTATATGATCTGGGTCGGGTTCTCGCTCGTCCGCAGCTCGATCACCGTCTCCTCGGTCGAGGGAGCCGGGCGACGGAACGGCTGGACGACCTTCCGCCAGGCGGTAACGACCTGCCTCCTGAACCCGAAGGCCTACGTCTTCGTGCTCGCCGTCTATCCGCAATTCCTGAAACCCGTCTACGGGCCGATCTGGCTGCAGGGTCTGGTCTTCGGCGTGATGACCCTCCTGATCCAGGGTCTCGTCTACGGCGCCGTGGCGCTTGCCGGTGACCGCGCCCGCAGCTTGCTGACGAACAGCCCGGCAATCACCGTCTGGATCGGCCGCGGCGCCGGCGCGCTCCTCATCACCGCCGCCGCCGTCACGCTCTGGGAGAGCCTCCGGTGAGGCGGAGATGACCGGCCGGGGTTGTTGGAGCGAGCGATGTCCGTTCCTCTTCTCCCCATCGGGGAGAAGGTGGCGCGTAGCGCCGGATGAGGGGGTGAACGTCGGGGACAAGCGGCTCCCCCTCATCGCCTCGCATGCGCTCGGCACTTCTCCCCGCTGGGGAGAAGAGGGTTTTCCCGTCCGATGGCGGGAGCTTCGGCAACTGTATCGTGAACGGACACCAGAGGAGCCGGTGACCTTAACTCCCTTTGCGATCAAGGATTTGCCGCCCGCACCGGGCATCACCGGATTGTGACTTCATTCCGCCGCGAACATCCGGCAATCATCGGGCGTTGGTATCAACGCCGGCGCGGCCGGTCATTGAACGGGAGAATTTTCTATGAAGCTGAGATTTGTCGTGGCTGCGGCCGTTACCGCCGCTCTGGGAATGGGCACGGCTTTCGCCGCCGGAGAACCTCAGGTCGTGCGTCAGGAAATGATGGAAAAGGTCGGTGACGCGATGGGCGCCATCGGCGCCATCGTCAAGGGCAAGAAGCCCTTCGATGCGGCGGTGGTGAAGTCCTCGCTGACCACCATGAAGGAAGTCGCCTCAACCTTCCCGGAACATTTTCCCGCCGGCTCCGAGACGGGCTTCAAGTCCGAAGCAAGCCCGAAGATCTGGGAAAACACGGATGACTTCAAGGCCAAGGCCGCCAATCTCATCAAGGTCGCCGATGCGCAGCTCGCCGCCCTTCCGACCGATCAGGCGAGCACCGGCGCCACCATGAAAGCGCTCGGCGAGGCCTGCAGCTCCTGTCACGAGACGTACCGGCTGAAGAAGTAATCGCCCGGGCGAAACGCGACGAAACGGGTTCCGGCCGAAGGCGGCCGGGGCCTCTTTCGGCATATCGCATTCCCTGCGTGCTTTCGGAGGTGTCATGGCACGGAAAACCCTGAAGGCGCTCGGCGCCCTGGTCGTCCTCGCGGTTGCCGGCGGCGCCGGCTTTCTCTACGTCACCGCGCCGGCCCCGCAAGACCCGTCCGTCTGGGCGGATCTCGGCGCGCCCGACCTCGAAAACGGCCGGCGCATCTTCTTTGCCGGCGGCTGCACGAGCTGTCATGCGGCAAAGGGCGCGACCGGCGACGATCGCCTCGTTCTTGCCGGCGGGGCGCCGCTTCAAAGTCCCTTCGGGACCTTCTACGCGCCGAACATTTCGAGCGATGCCAGGGCCGGTATCGGCGGCTGGACGCTCGCCGAATTCGGCAATGCGATGACCCGCGGCGTCGGCCGCGAGGGCGAACATCTCTATCCGGCCTTTCCCTACGGCTCCTATGTGCGGATGGCGCCGAAGGACGTCAACGACCTCTTCGGCTTCCTGAAGACCTTGCCGGCGAGCGACAAGACGGCGCCGGAACACGCGCTCTCCTTCCCCTTCGACCAGCGCCTGCTGCTCGGCGGCTGGAAGTTCCTCTATTTCTCGACCGGCCCACGGGTCGAACTCGCCGGTGCTTCCGATGTGGTGAAGCGCGGCCAGTACCTCGTCGAGGGGCCGGGTCATTGTGGCGAATGCCACACGCCACGCAACGGCTTCGGTGGCTTCAAGTCCGGGCTGTGGCTTGCCGGCGGGCCGAACCCGGAAGGCAAGGGCACCATCCCGAACATCACCCCCGGCTCGAAGACCATGGGCTCCTGGACCGAAGACGATATCGCCACCTATCTCGAAACCGGCTTCACCCCAGATTTCGACACGGTCGGCGGTGCGATGGTCGAGGTGCAGAAGAACATGGCCGAACTGCCGGCCGAAGACCGCGCGGCGATCGCCGCCTACCTGAAGGCCGTCCCCGCGGTGGAATAGGAGAGGTAGCAGGTAGTGCTTGCAAATTATGCTAGCATACCCCATATTAGGGCATGAACGGTCGGCATCGAAAGACATTGCTGGCGATTTTTGGAGAGCCGGTGTCCGGCTCCATCGTATGGTCTGATGTCGAAAGTCTGCTGATCGCGATCGGTTGCACCGTGGTGGAAGGAAACGGCTCGCGCGTACGTTTCGAAAAGGACGGGCTGCTGGCCATCTTCCATCGGCCGCACCCGGAGAAGGAAGCCAAGCGTTATCAGGTCCGCGATGCGCGACGCTTTCTGGAAATGCTGGGAATTGTGCCATGAACACCATGACTTACAACGGTTTTTCGGCCCGCGTCGAATTCGATGGCGAGGACGATATTTTCGTCGGTCGCTTGGCCGGAATCGATGATGTGGTCGGCTTTCACGCCGATACGGTGGAGGGGCTGAAGGCCGCCTTCCACGAGAGTGTCGATGACTATCTGGAAACTTGCCGCAAGCTCGGACGGGCGCCGATGAAGGCGTATTCCGGCAAGATGATGTTCCGCGTCGCGCCCGAACTGCATGCGCGCGCCGCAAGGGCCGCCGAGCTTTCCGGCAAGAGCCTGAACCAGTGGGCGGAGGACGTTTTCTCTGAGGCCGTCGGCGGCAAGAGCTGACCACCGGCCAGGCGTGCAGCCGCGGAATGACCGGTGGCCGGATCATTCCGCAGCCCGCATGAAGGCCGTGCGGCACCGTCCGGTGCCGCTGTCACAGCCGGATGTCCCAGAGCGTGAACGTCGCCTTGCCGCGTGGGTCGTATACTTCCGGCAGGCCGACGTCACGGCGCAGGCGGTTCGAGAAGTGCGAGACCTGCCCCTCGGTCCGCCGGCGGCGGCGGGCTGCCGCGACCAGCGCCAGCGTGCTCTTCCAGAAACCGAATTTCCGGCAGAGCTCGTCCGCGACCACGGGCAGGGTTTCAACAACCATTACGTGTTCTTTGTGCATGATCTTCCGTCCCGGCGCGCGCATGCGGCCAGGTCCTTTCGAAGTTGCGATGGATGGACCGGCACGGACACGAATGCGCGCAAGGCACAGCCGGATCAGTCGGTCATGTTAAAGTCGGTTATGGAATGCCTGAGCGGCGGAAATCCGGGCTTTAGAAGCCGAATACAGAGGTTCGGCGTCGCGCAGGCATATAGATGCCAAACGTTGCGAAAGCCGTTCCGCCGAAGAGGCGTGCGGATGTGGTGGTGAGTATCATGTCACGCCTCCTGTGCTGCGAGTTGCGGATGAGCGTAAGCTACACGAGATTCGGCGTTCTTCAAGTCTGCAATCGCGAATTGCAGATTTTGCCACAATTCTGTTGCCGATGCGCAACATGGCGGTGTCGAGGCTCCAGCGCCGCACAAGCCGGTTGCCGTTACTCTCCCGAGACTCGGAACACGCGAAGGGGGAGCGGCACATGAGCCTGCAGAGGCGACGAATGGAGCAGGCGCTTGGCCGATTGCTCGACCGCTATCCCGATCCCATGCTGCATCGCTGGGTGATGGAAACCGTCGGCGCTCTCCAGGCGCGGCTGAAGACGATCATCGATCCCGCCGAGCGCGACCAGGCCCAGCGGGCCGCCCTCATCCTCATCAAGACGACGCTGCAGAACTGGTCGGAAAAACCGCCGGTGCGCCATTGACGGCGGCGGCCGGACAGTTGATATTCGTCATGATGGTTCCTTCGAGGCCGCGCTGCCTCGGGGAATAATAGGGAATACGATAGGGGAGACCCCAGAGGGACCCGATTCGTGGCTGCCCCGCAACTGTGAGCGGAGAACGTCCGGCGCCAAGGCCACTGGAGATATCCGGGAAGGCCGTCCGGACGTGATGACCCGCGAGCCAGGAGACCTGCCATCGCACTGAACCGCCTGCCGGACGGGGTTGTTCCGGGCAGCCGTCGATGCGCTTCCTCCTTGGGGAATTGTTGTCAGACTGGTCCTGTCCTTCGCCTCCGTCCAGGGCGACGAGTTTTCATTGCTCCTCGGAGGGACAACCATGACTGCAAATACTGCCGCTTCCACCCTTTCCACTTCCGGCTTCAAGGCCGGCGCGCTGCTGCCCTCGATGATGAGTGTCCTTTTCGGCCTCTTCATGATCGGTTTCGTCGGCTTCTCGCAGCTCGACGTTGTCCACAACGCCGCCCACGACACGCGCCACGCCAACGCCTTCCCCTGCCACTGACGGGCGGCCGGAATGCATCTCTTCAGATCGCTGGTCTTCGTCTCGGCACTGGTCGGGCTGATTGTCGGCGCGGTCATCAGCATCGTGCAATATGTCGGCACCGAGCCGCTGATCTTCGCCGCGGAGGTCTACGAGACCGCCGCACCGGCGCCTGCCGGCCATGACCATGGCACGGCGGCCGGCATGGAAACCGCGGCTTCCCCGGCATCCGGCGAGCACGAACATGCGGCGGACGCCTGGGCGCCGGCCGACGGCTTCGAACGTCACCTCGCGACGCTCGTCGCCAACGTGCTTACCGCCACCGGCTTCGCGCTGGTGCTGAACGGGCTGATGCAGGCGACGCGCCAGCCGACGGGCTGGCGGACCGGGCTCGCCTGGGGGCTCTGCGGTTTTGCGGCCGTCATGCTCGCGCCGACGCTCGGGCTCCATCCGGAGCTGCCGGGAACGCCGGCGGCGCCGCTCGCCGAGCGGCAGGTCTGGTGGATCGGAACGTCGGTGGCGACCGCGGGCGGTATCGCGCTCCTCTACTTCAAGCGCACGCCCTGGGCGGCGGCCGTGGCACTGGTGCTGATCGCTCTCCCGCACGTCGTCGGCGCTCCGCTCGCGCCGGAAGGCGAGGCGGCACTCGCCCCGGAGGCGCTGTCGCGTCGCTTCGTGGTCATCGCCACCCTGACGAGCCTCGTCTTCTGGGCCCTGCTCGGCAGCCTTTCGGGCTATTTCCGCCAGCGCATGGAAGCCTGAGGCCGCCATGGCCGGTGCTTCCAGCTACGACTGGCGCATCGATCTCGATGCGCTGGTCTTTTTCCATCCCGCCTCCGGCAGCCGCTGCTTCGTCCACCGGCTCGCCTTTCGCGCCCTGACGCGGAACGCCTCGCCGACGGCGCAGGATTGCATGAGATGGTTTGCCACCCATCGCGCGGCCTTCGAGGCGGCGGCGGACGAGAAGGCCGGATGCGGTCCGGTTCCCGGCAATGCCTTCAACCTGAACAGCCGCGAGATTCGCCGGGCGTTGCGGATGCTGCGGACGCGTTGACGGGCGCGGTCAGTGGTGCTCGGCCGCAAACATCCCGATTTCCGCCTCCGCCTCGGGGCTCCAAAGATCGAGTGCCTTCAAGACCTCGGCGGTAAAGCTGATCGGCGAGTTGCCGGGTGCCGTCACCACCTTGCCGTCCGAGACCGCTTGCGGCCGGTCCACATAGCGTTCGGCGCCGTGATAGCCGGGATACTTCTGATGCGAGGCAAGCGAATTGCCGGTGTGAGCCACGCCGTCGAGGATGCCGGATGCGGCGACGGCGCTTGCCGCCGCGCAGATGCCGCCGACGACCTTGCCGGCGTCATGGAAGGCGCGGACGAGGGGCGAGAAGTCCGGCGCCACGCCCTCTTCCCAGGAAAGGCCGCCCGGCAGCACCAGCGCGTCGAAGCGCGCCGGATCGAGATCGGCGAAAGAGAGGTCGGGCGTCACCTTCAGCCCGCCCATGGAACGGACTGGCCGGCCGTCGGGCGAGGCGGTCAGCACCTCGACGCCCAGATAGGCGCGGGCCGTCGCCATCAGCAGGGCGCCTTCCCAGTCGGCGAAATCTTCGGCAAGGGCGATCGCAATGCGGGTCATGAACCGTCTCCGTCCTGGTTTTCGTTCAGGTCTGGTTTCCGTTTCAGGCGAGGGCCTGCAGGTAGCGCATGCCGGTCACGGGACGCGGCACGAAGTCGAGATGCTCGTAGAAGCGATGGGCGGCGAAGTTGCCGGTGGCGGCACTCACCGAAAGGTAGTCACAACCGGCGCTGCGGGCAACCTCGCGGGCGCGCTTCACCAGATGATGGCCGATGCCGTTGCCGCGCTGGCCGTCGCGCACGTAGAGATGGTGGAGGTCCATGCCGCGCTGTCCCTCGTCAGCCCTGTAGAGCGGCACGAGGATGGCGTAACCGATCAGGCTCTCGCCGCCGTCGGCGACGAGCGCGGTGATCCACGGCACGGGGCCGAAGAGGTCGCGTTCGAGCTTGTCGGGCGTCATCGCCGAAGCGTCTCCGTGATGGGCCGCGAGTGCGGCGATCATCTCGTTGAGTTCCGGCAGGTCGGTCGCCCGTGCGTGGCGGATCACCACGACCGGCGGCCGGGGCAGGGTGATGTCTGTGTCTTCGGTCATTGTCGCTTCCCTCTTTCGCTCGGTGCCGTCAGGGGAAGCTGTCTTCGAAAACAACAAGGCCGCCTGACGGCGGCCTGTTGACATGATGATCTGTCGGGCCGCCCTTTACCGGTAGGCCCAAAAATACGTGCAGGTGATGAGTGCGCGTGCGTTGATCATGTCGCGAGAAATGCGCCGATTTCAATCGATTGTCAATGACGCTCTTGTCTCCCGGTCGGCTCCGGCTATGGCAGTCCGCGCGCCTGCTTGCTAGAACAGGTTTCCCTCCTCTACGAAGCAGCGTTGCCAATGCCCCTCAAGCTCTATCTCGCCGGTCCGGAAGTCTTCCTCAAGGATGCCCGTTCGGTCCTCGATGCCAAGGCCCAACTGACGCGAGCCTACGGTTTCGAGCCGGTGAAGCCCGGCGACATCTTCATCGAGCCGGCGCCGACGCCGCGTGAATTCGGCCTGCGCATCAGCTCGGTCGACGAGCACATGATGAATTCGGCAGACGGTATCATTGCCAACCTGACACCCTTCCGCGGCATCGCCGCCGATGTCGGCACCGCCTTCGAACTCGGTTACATGTGCGCCCAGGGCAAGATCGCCTGTGCCTATACAAATGTCGCCGACAGTCATTTCGACCGCGCCATGCGCCATTACGAGGGTTCCGTGTCGAAGGACGAAAACGGCCGCTGGCGCGGGCCGGACGGCATCTCCATCGAGGATGTCGAGATGATCGACAACCTGATGCTACATGGTGGCGTCGTGCGCCGCAGCGGGCTCGTCGCCGTCCATGCCGCCGCGCCCGAGGCGCTCTATTCCGATCTCACGGCCTTCGAACAGTGCCTGAAGTTCATCGCCGAACGGCACGGCGACCGCCTCTAGTGGAATGAATTTGACATTTGACCCTCCGGTCGCCACACGCACTTAATACAAATGCCATATTCGAAAAGCCCAACATAAACATGGGGCACTGGCTTACCGCACAACCGGTTCTCCGGCCTTCGTCGTCAGGCGCTTTTCGAAGTTCACCTTGGTGAGGTGCAGGTCCTTGTCCGCATAGTGCACCACGTCGTCCGGCGAGCGGGTGCCGACGACGAGGTAGCTTGCCGGCGCGTCGGAGCGGTTCTCCAGCCGGTGGCCGACCGCCACGCCCGCCTTGAAGGTCGCCGCATCGCCCGGATGCATCTCGGTCAGGCTGTCGCCCTCGTTCAGCGTCACCGTGCCGGCAATCACGAAGATGAACTCGTCCTCTTTCTCGTGCCAGTGCTTGTGGGAGGAGAAGGAACCGGGCGGCAGCGTCTCGAGGAAGGCACCGAACTGGGTGAGCCCTCCGGCATCCGAAAGCAACAGCGCCCGGTAGGAGCCGAGTTCGGCATTGATGCCGCTGCCGGTGGCTTCCTCGACCGGCGCGTCTTCCTGTCTGATGATCGGCATCGGTCTCTCCCGTCGGTTTCCGTCCTCAGGACGTCTTGCGATACCGCCGTGCCACGTAGACCACGCTGCCGCCCTTCAAACCCTTGTAGAGCATCGAGCCCTTCGCGCCGGAGAATTCGGCCATGAACTGCTTCAGGAACCAGGCCCGGCCGATACGTTCGCGCTTGCGGGCCTCAGCCGAGTCGAGGGCCGCGACGACGTTCGCCGAGATGTTGCTGCTTGCAATGCATTCCAGGCCGGGTGCTGCGAGCTGTGAGTCGAGGGTGGAAAGCTGGCTCTTCGGGCGCATGTCGGCGAAGGTGAACCAGCCGCCGGGCTTCAGCACGCGGGCGACCTCGCGGGCAAAGGCTTCCACGTCGCCGTAGCAATGGGAGGATTCGATGTTGACGACGATGTCGAACGAAGCGTCGGCAAAGGGCATCTTCTCGGCGTCACCCTGCTCGAAGGTGAGCGTCGGGGTATCGGCGTTGAGCGTGCGGGCGCGGCGAACGGTTTCCGGCGAATAGTCGAGCCCGGTGACGGCGGCCGGGGCGAAATAGCGGGCGATGTAGCGCGCGCCGCCGCCCCTTCCGGAGCCGACCTCGAGCACGCGCGCGCCCTCTACCAGCAGGCCGTCCACGGCCTGCTGGTAGAGCCCGATGAAGGCGCGCTCCTTCTCGTCCTCGGGCCGCAGCGGGAAAACCGCGCCGTCGCCGACGTAGCCGTAGTTCATGAAACGCCAGTCGCCGTCCTTCCAGAATAGCGAAAGCAGATTGTAGACGCGACGCCAGATCCATTTCTGGGTGCGCGGGAAACGGCCGGGCGTGGCGATGTCGAGGACGCTGGAAAAGAGACGGCTGCTCATCGCTACACTTTCACTCCGCGGCCGGGACGGCCGGCGCGGACGCGGCTTCGAGTGTTGTGAACTCGCGGTAGAGCCAGTCGCGGCCCTTGCGGATCAGCTCGTGATCGTCCTTGTTCAGCGGGCTGAAGCCCGGCAGGTAATATTTCAGCACCAAGGGCGCGCACTTGCGCCAGTAACCGGGCGCGAGGAACAGAACCCAGAAAAGGCGCGCCCAGAAACGCGGGCCGGTCTTGACGCCGTCGACCTTGGCGAAGAGCCTGAGGTTGCGCAGCGTGATCACAAGGAAGGTCCAGGCGACGGCATTGAAGGCCATGGTGCGCAGCATGTAGCGCTTGAAGCCGGAATATTTCGGCGTCGCGGCCTTGAAGACGTCGAGCGCCACGGCCTTGTGCTCCAGTTCCTCCAGCGCATGCCACATCCACAGCCGGCGATAGGCCGGTGCGGCATTTTCGAGGAATTGCGGGTGGCGCAGCGTCACGGTGGAAAGCGTCGCCGTCAGGTGCTCGATGGCGCAGGTGACCGCCAGCCGGAAGATCGGGATCTTGTCGCTTCGCAACGTCTTGCGCACCGGCTCTTCCATCGCCTCGACGTCGTAGCCGAGCTTGCCGAGGGCCCGATTGTATTCCTCGTGCTCGCGGGTGTGGAAAGCCTCCTGTACCGCATAGCCGTTGATCTCTGCGGCAAGCTGGCGATCGGCGAGCTTCGGCGCATAGTATTTCAGCGCGCGGATGAAATAGCGCTCTCCTTCCGGCAGGAAGATCGAGAGCCCGTCGATGAGGGCGGTCTTGTGAAAATCGCCGTCCAGCCATTGGCGAGTCGGGTTTTCGAGGATGCCGAAGCGAATGTCGCGCGGGATGATGTCCTCGTCGTCGCTCGCCGGTGCTGCCCCGGACCAGTGCGCGCCCGATCTCATGACCTGCGGTTCAGCCATCGTAGAATGTCCTGTTCTGCCGAGACCCGGACCGCATGGCGCGCCGGGACTTCCCTCTGCGAGGAACTATACTAAACGCGGGTGTGGTGGCAACCGGCGGGAGGCCCCGCAACCTCCGGGTCCCTTGCCGCCGGTGTGTGCTCGCCCTATCGTGCACGCCGAAGGAGCATGTTCGATCATGAACCATCGGTGCCGGTCGCTTCAAAACTTGATCTTGATCAATGCGGGAAGTGGCCGGCCGCAGGATTGTAGCGTCAAAAGGGCTGGAAAGGCAGGGGTCGTCCTGCCGCGACAAGGAGAGAACTGATGTACAAGAAGATCATCGTACCGGTAGACTGCGCCGCGCTCGAAAAGGGTGAGAAGATCCTGCGCAAGGCGGCTTCCCTGCTCGACACCGGCGGTGAAATCGTGCTGCTGACGGTGGTCGAGGACATGCCGGGTTATCTCGCGATCGATCTTCCGGTGGACGTCATCGAAAACGCCATCAAGGACGGCAAGGCCAAGCTCGTCGAGCTCAAGGAGAAGACCGGGATCGCGGCCCGCGTCGAGATCCGCAGCGGTGCCGCCGCCCGCGAAATCCTCGCTGCGGCGAGTGAGCACAAGGCCGACCTCATCATCGTCGCCTCGCATGTCCCGGACTTTTCCAATTACCTGATCGGCGCGACGGCAGACCGGGTGGTGCGCCATTCTAAGTGCGCGGTGCTCGTCGACCGCTGAAGGGAAACAAAAGGCAAGGAAACGCCCGGAATGGATACGAAGAAGTACGAAAACGTCCTGCGCCAGCGCCATCTCGAAATCCTCGCGCGGCTCAACAGGATCGACGCCGACTTGAGCGAGCAGAAGAGCCCGGATTTCGAGGATCAGGCGACGCAGGCCGAGAATGACGAGGTGCTCGAGGAGTTCGGCCAGGTCGGCGAGACCGAACTGAAGGCGATCGACGCGGCGCTGAAACGCATCGAACAGGGCACCTTCGGCATCTGCGTCACCTGCGGCCAGCCGATTTCCGAGGAACGGCTCGACGCCGTGCCGCACACGCCCTTCTGCAAGGAATGCGTGCCCGGCTGACGCCGTTGCCAATACCTCTCCCGGACGGGCCGGCCGGCGGGATCCGGGGACGACGATCATGTCCCCGCGATCCCGCCGGCTTTTTCTTGCGATAAGGGTGTCCGGCCTCAGCGGAGCAATGCGCCGACCGTGCCGCCGACGAGCAGCACCAGCGCGATCAGGATGGTGAGCGCCGCACCCGGCCCGCGGCGCTTGGCGTCGGCGTAATATTCGGTGGCGTAAAGCACCCGTGCGCCCGTCCAGCAGAGGCCGAGAATGCCGGCGACCGGATCGGAGACGTAGGCGCCGAAGAGCCAGAGCGCCGGCACGAAGAGCACGAGTTGTTCCACCGTGTTTTGCTGGACGCGGAAGACGCGCTCGAAGGCCTCGCTGCCGGTGACGCGGGGGCCTCGACGCCGAACTCCCGGCGGGCGCGGGCGACCTTGATCATGAACCAGGCATAGGCGACGAGCGCGGTGAAGGTGGCGAGAACCGTGAACCGCATGGCTTCTCTCCTTGGAAAGCGCGCCGGTTTCCGCGCCGACGCAGGCGATCGCGGCGCCTGCGGTTTTGTAAGCCGAAGCGCCGTGCCGCGCAAGCGCCGCCGACCGCTTGCCGGACGCCGCAAATTCGCCCATGATGACGTCTATCCGGACGAATGAAGACCGCCGGACAAAGACCTCAGGGGACAGACCTATCCGATGACTGAACCGTTCCGCTTCGGGCGGCCATACGATTTCCACGAACTGGTGGCCGACGGCATCGTCCACGGCATCGGCGTTGTCTTCGCGCTCGTCGGTGCGACGGCGCTGATCTTCTATGCCAGCGTCTGGTCGAGCTATGCCGAGCTCGCCGCCGCCTGGGTCTACGGTCTCGGTCTCGTCGGCGCGCTCGCCGTCTCCTTCACCTACAACATGTGGCCGCATTCGCGCACCAAGTGGATTCTCCGTCGTTTCGATCATTCGGCGATCTTCGTGCTGATCGCCGCCACCTACACGCCGTTCCTGGTGCAAGGCGCGGAAGACGGACGGATGCTGGCGCTGCTCGCCGCCATCTGGCTCTTTGCGGCCGGCGGAATCACGCTCAAATGCCTCTTTCCGGGGCGCTACGACCGGCTGGCGATCCTTCTCTATCTCGCCATGGGCTGGAGCGGCGCGCTCGCCTTCGAGCCGATCTCCCAGACACTGCCCTTCGTCACCGTGCTGCTCATCGTCGTCGGCGGCGTGCTCTATTCCGCGGGCGTGGTCTTCCACGTCTGGGAGCGGCTGCGCTTCCAGAATGCCATCTGGCACGGCTTCGTCGTCGCCGCTGCGGCCGTCCATTATTCGGCGGTCGTCACCGCCTTCAGCCTCTGACCGACGATTCTCATGACACGACCGATCACGATCCGCGACGCGACCGAGGCCGACCTTGCGGTGATCCGCGACATCTACAATGACGCCGTCGAGCACACGACGGCGATCTGGAACGAGCAGCTGATCGACGTCGAGAACCGCCGCGCCTGGATGGAGCTGCGCCGCGCCAAGGGCTTTCCGGTGCTTGTCGCCGAGCTCGACGGCAAGGTCGCGGGCTACGCCTCCTACGGCGACTGGCGGGCCTTCGACGGCTATCGCCACACGGTCGAGCATTCGGTCTACGTCCATAAGGACGCCCGCGGCGCCGGCATCGGCAAGGCGCTGATGGAGGCGCTGATCGGGCGGGCGCGCGAGGGCAGGGTGCACGTGATGATCGCCGCGATCGAGGCCGGAAACACCGCCTCGATCCGCCTGCACGAGAGGATGGGCTTCCGGCTCGTCGGCATCCATCGGGAGGTCGGCACCAAGTTCGGCCGCTGGCTTGACCTCGCGATGATGGAACTGATGCTCTGAGACAGTTCCCGTTGCCGGAAGGAGCGCTCCTCCCGGCATGGAACACGCCTTGCGTTCGCGCGTTGCCTGACGAGACTTCGGGGCTGATCGGCCCGGGGGCGGATTCGAGGGGAGCGTGCGATGAACGACCGGCCGGATATCCGGCATTCGCCGACGGCGACGCCCGCGACGGCGCTGCAGTCGCCGCGGCGCAAGGGACGGGATCGTGCCCCGCGCCGCTCGGCGCTCGACCTTGCGGAGAGCTGGGCCGTCATCGGCATCTTCGCGATTCTCACCACCGGCGGCATCTATCTCGCCGCGGCCGTCCTGATGCCGGTCACGCTCGCCGTCGTCGTCGGGCTGATCCTCGGCGCCGCAGCCGACCGGCTCGGCAGGCTCGGCATACCGCCGATGCTCGCGGGCCTGATCCTCGCAACCATCGTCGTGACGACGCTCTTTCTAGGCGCCAATGCACTGGTGCGGCCGCTCGGCCATTTCGCCGAGGAAGCTCCGCGGTTGATCGAAGCGGCGGTCGAGCGGGTGCTTCCCTATATCGAGCGCATCGAATGGCTGCACATATCGGAAGCGAGCCTGCGCGGCGGCCCGGTCTCCGCGGAAGCGCTGCTGCAGAACACCGGCGCGATCCTGACGACGATTGCCGCCGGCGTCACTCCGGCGCTGCTGCAGGGGCTCATCTTCTTCGTCGCGCTGGCGCTCTTCCTCGGCAGCCGCCATTCGTTGCGCCGGGGGCTGATCATCGCCTTTCGCGATCGCCGCCGCCGGCTGGCGGCGATCCGTGTGCTGAACGCGATTGAAGCCTCGCTCGGCAGCTACTTCGCCGCCGCCACGCTGCTCTACGCATTGGTGGGCGTTGCGATGACCGTGATCGCCTTCTTCGGCGGGCTGCAGATGCCGCTGCTCTGGGGGCTGCTCGCCTTCATCTCGAGCTACGTGCCGTTCCTCGGCATCACGGTGACGACGTTCTCCGTCGCCGTTGGCGGCCTAGTCACCCATGACAGCGTGCTTGTCGGGCTTGCACCGGCCATGGTCTTCTTCCTCGTCCACGGGCTCGTCGAAAACCTCCTGACGCCCGCGGTGATGGGCCGCCGGCTGGAGATCAACCCCTTCGTCGTCTTCGTCGCCATCGTCTTCTGGACCTGGATGTGGGGCGCCGTCGGCGCGGTGCTGGCGCTGCCCCTCTCGCTCATCGGCATGGCCATCCTCGACGAGCTGTTTCCCGAACAGAACGTGCATCCGAAACTGCCCGGTTGATCTTTTCCCGATTTTTTATTGACATTTGATGGAAATCAAATCAAATCTACGAAGCTTCGTATATATGGTGACAAATAGATATACGCCTGACGAAGCGGGAGGTTCTTTATGGCTCATGTCGTTGTTCTCGGTGCCGGCCTCGGTGGCACCATCATGGCTTACGAGTTGAGGGATGCACTGTCGCGCGAGGATCGCGTGAGCGTCATCAACAAGGGGTCGGTCTATTCCTTCGTACCGTCCAATCCGTGGGTTGCCGTCGGCTGGCGCGAGCGCGAGTCGATCGAGGTCGATCTGGCACCGGCCTGCAAGCGCCGCGACATCGCGCTCTACCCGCAAGGGGCAAAGCGCCTGCACGCCGCTGAAAATCGCGTCGAACTCACCGACGGCACCTCCGTCGACTACGATTACCTGGTGATCGCGACCGGCCCGGAGCTCGCCTTCGACGAGATCGAGGGTTTCGGTCCCGGCGCTCATACCCAGTCGGTCTGCCACATCGACCACGCGCTGTCCGCCAAGGACGCCTTCGACAAGCTGGTCGCCAAACCGGGGCCGGTGGTGATCGGCGCCGTGCAGGGTGCGTCCTGCTACGGCCCAGCCTACGAATTCGCCTTCATCCTGGAAAAGGCGCTGCGCGACGCCAAGGTGCGCGACAGGGTGCCGATGACCTTCGTCACCTCCGAGCCCTATATCGGCCATCTCGGCCTCGACGGCGTCGGCGATACCAAGGGTCTGCTCGAAAGCGCAATGCGCGACAAGCACATCAAGTGGATCACCAATGCCAAGGTGCAGAAATTCGAGGCCGACAAGGTGGTCGTCGAGGAGGTCAACGAGGATGGCACGACCAAGACCATCCACGAGGTGCCTTCCAGTTACACGATGATGCTGCCGGCCTTCCGCGGCGTGGAAGCGGTCCGCGACATCGAGGGGCTGACCAACCCGCGCGGCTTCATCCTGGTCGACAAGCATCAGCAGAACGGCAAGTATCCGAATATCTTCGCCGTCGGCGTCTGCATCGCCATTCCGCCGACCGGCAAGACGCCGGTCCCCGTGGGCGTTCCCAAGACCGGTTTCATGATCGAGAGCATGGTGACGGCGACGGCCAAGAACATCGCCCGCCTGGTCGGCGGTGACAAGCCCAACGCCCAGGGCACCTGGAACGCGGTGTGCCTCGCCGACTTCGGCGACGGAGGCATCGCCTTCGTGGCCCAGCCGCAGATCCCGCCGCGCAACGTCAACTGGGCATCCCAGGGCAAATGGGTGCATGCCGCCAAGATCGGCTTCGAGAAATACTTCCTGCACAAGATCAAGAGCGGCCATTCCGAGCCCTTCTACGAAAAGCTTGCGCTTCAGGTTCTCGGCATCGACAAGCTGAAGGCCGTCAAGTTCGACGACGAATAAGCGGGTGCGGCCGCAAGTCCGCACTCTGCCGCCCACCAAGTGACTGGCGCGGCGATCGCCGCGCCGCGGGGGTCGTTATCGTCACGCGCCCCTCCTGATTGCCCCACTTCTGCCCGATCTCCCCCCTTGAGGGGGAGATGTCACGAAGTGACAGAGGGGGGGCACTCTCGGCGCTTGCAGTGACACCCCCTCTGCCCTGCCGGGCATCTCCCCTCAAGGGGGGAGATCGACCTGTGGCCGCGGCCACATTCCCTCTCGCACGCGTGGTGAGTGGCAAAGGTGAGGCACGCACCCCCTCAACTTCCGTCATGCCGGGCTCGACCCGGCATCCAGTCGCGCGATGTCGATCGCGCGGGGAGACTTTTTCGCCCTCGTCGAAATGCGTTCTTTCGGCTCGCCGACGCTCGCCGGCTGGATGCCGGGTCGAGCCGGTATGACGGAGGCGATGTATGGGCCGCCCGATCTCCCCCCTTGAGGGGAGATGTCACGAAGTGACAGAGGGGGGCCACTCTCGGCGCTTGCAGTGACACCCCCCTCTGCCCTGCCGGGCATCTCCCCTCAAGGGGGAGATCGACCTGTGGCCCGCGGCCACATTCCCTATCCCTCGGTGGGCTAGGGGCGCACCGTTTCCACCCCCGTCATGCCGGGCTGCATGGATCCTCGAGTCAAGCCCGAGGATGACCATTGGTTGACGGGAGACAAAGCGTGCCCTCCGTCGTTTTCGCCGCTGAACCGTGTCCTTGGACGCTCCGCCCACCCGCACGCCGTCATCCTCGGGCTTGACTCGAGGATCCACGCGGCCGGAGGCATGACGAAACTCACTGCCCGACGGCGGCGAGTTCGGCCGCCCGGGCGGTCGGTGCGACAAAGCTCTCGTCGAGGCGGACGAAGGTGACGCCCTTTTCCTTCAGTGCATGGATGCCGCGGGCGACGCCTTCGCCGGCCGAACGGCTCGGCTGGTTGACATGGGCGATGATGACGTCGCCGTCCTTCGCCGCGGCGATCCGCTTCTCGGCCATGCCGGCGATGAGGCTTGCGCCCTGGTCGCCGTTCACCGAATAGCCGGCGATGCGGTAACCTATCTTCTCGATCTCAACGACGGCGGACGGGCTGTAGCGGGCGGTCGCGCCGCGAAACCAGCGCGGCACCGGCGAACCCGCCGCGACGATCGCGCGCGCTCCGCCTTCGACCTCGGCGGCGACCGCCGCCGGCGAACCCGCCGCCGGAATGCCGTAGACGGCGAGCGGCCGGTCGACCGCCGGCACGTGGTTTTCCCCGTGATCCTCGATCTCGAAGAGGTCCGGCCGGCTCTGCAGGCGCTTCATGACCTGCGGATTGCGCCGGACCCAGCGGGTGGTGACGAAGATCGTCGCCGGGATTTCCTCGCGGAAGAGTTCGCCCAGGATGCGTTCGTCTGCAGCCCCGAACAGGCGTCCAGCGTCAGCGCCACGCGGGGTGACTGCGGCCCGCCGCGGGCGATCGTAAGCTTCGGTTCGACGAGGCCGTCACGGGCCTCGGCAGTCGTGCAGGCGAGGAGAGAGGCCGCGAGCGTCGCGGAAAGGAAGAAGAGGCGCATGGGAGGACCGGGAAACGGAGGGACTGCGCCTCCTTCCGCCGCCAAGACGCCGGAATTGTGGCGGTTGCGCGTGAGGCCGGCCGATGTGCCTGCCACCAGCCGATACGAGAGCTGCGTTCGTCGTCTGAATCCTCGGGTCAAGCCCGAGGATGACCACTCGCGGAGGAGGCGACGTGCCCGCTCCGTCGTTTCCGCCAGACAAGATCAGGCGCCGGACACCCGGCCATGCGAGACCTCGCACTGCCCGTCGCTCCCTCGCTCCCCGCCGTCCCGCCGATTTCGCCTTGATAGGCCGTCACCTGGTCTCTATCTGTCCCAGAAGCAATTTCCCCACCTCAAGAGAGGCTTCGCCCTTGTCCGTATTCCCGAACCTGCCCACGCCGCCCGCCGCCGAGAAGAAGCCCGTTTCCGACACCCGTCACGGCATTACCCGCACCGACGACTATGCCTGGATGCGGGCTGAAAACTGGCAGGCGATGTTCAAGGACCCTTCGCTGCTGGACAAGGACCTGCGCCGGCATCTCGAAGCCGAGAACGCCTATATGGACGCCGCCATGGCCGATACGAAGGCGCTGCAGGAAAAGCTCTTTCAAGAGATGAAGGGCCGCATCAAGGAGGACGATTCCTCCGTGCCGGTGAAGGACGGTCCCTTCGCCTACGGCACCGCCTTCGTTACCGGCGGCGAGCAGCCGCGCTATTTCCGCATCCCCCGCGAAGGCGACCACAAGGACGAGGCGATCCGCACGCTGCTGCTCGACGGCGACAAGGAAGCCGAGGGCAAGGACTATTTCCGCCTCGCCGGCCTCGACCATTCGAGCGACCACAGCCGCGGCATCTGGGGCTATGACGACAAGGGCTCGGAATATTTCACGCTCAGGGTACGCGATCTTGCAACCGGCGCGGATCTCCCGGACGTCATCGAGAACACCGGCGGCGGCGGCGCCTGGGCGCCGGACGGCAAGAGCTTCTTCTACACGCTGCAGGACGACAACCACCGTCCCTCCAAAGTCTTCCACCACATCGTCGGTCAGCCGCAGTCGTCCGACCGGCTGGTCTACGAGGAGAAGGACCACGGCTTCTTCATGGGCGTCGGCGGCTCGCTGCTCGACGATTTCATCTATATCGACATCCACGATCACGAGACGAGCGAATACCGCATCCTCTCGACGAAGGACCTGACGGCCGAGCCGCTGCTGGTCGCCGAGCGCGAGGAGGGGGTCGAGTATTCGCTCGCCGAGGGCGGCGACGTCTTCTACATCCTGACCAATGACGGCGGCGCCAAGGATTTCAAGATCATGGAGGCGCCGGTTACCGCGCCCTTCAAGGAAAACTGGAAGGAAGTGGTGCCGCATACGCCCGGCCTGCTCATCCTCTCCCACATGGCTTTCGCCCGCCACCTCGTCTGGCTGCAGCGCCGCGACGGCCTGCCGGAGATCATGATCCGCGACCGGAAGACCGGCGAGGAGCACGCGATCGCCTTTGCCGAAGAGGCCTATTCGCTCGGGCTCTCGGGCGCGGCCGAATACGACACCGACGTCATCCGCTTTTCCTATTCCTCGATGACGACGCCCTCGCAGCTCTTCGACTACAATATGGCGACCCGCGAGCGCACGCTCCTGAAGACACAGGAAGTGCCCTCCGGCCACAACCCGGACGACTACGTGACGCGGCGCGTCTTCGCCCCCGCGCATGACGGCGAGAGCGTGCCGGTGACGCTGCTCTACCGCAAGGACACGCCCCTCGACGGCTCCGCGCCCTGCCTGCTCTACGGCTACGGCGCCTACGGCATCACCATTCCCGCCGGCTTCAACACCAATTGCCTGTCGCTTGCCGACCGCGGCTTCGTCTATGCCATCGCCCATATCCGCGGCGGCAAGGACAAGGGCTTTTCCTGGTACGAGGACGGCAAGATGGAAAAGAAGGTCAATACCTTCAAGGACTTCATCGCCGCCGCCGACCATCTGGTGCAGGAGCGCTTCACCTCTTACGACCGGATTATCGCCGAGGGCGGATCTGCCGGCGGCATGCTGATGGGGGCGGTTGCCAACATGGCGCCGGAGAAATTCGCCGGCATCATCGCCGCCGTGCCCTTCGTGGACGTGCTGAACACCATGCTGGACGACACCCTGCCGCTCACCCCGCCGGAATGGCCGGAATGGGGTAACCCGATCGAATCGGAGGAGGAATACGGCTGGATCGCCGCCTATTCGCCTTACGACAATGTCGGCGAAAAGACCTATCCGCCGATCCTCGCGCTCTCCGGCCTCACCGACCCGCGCGTGACCTACTGGGAGCCGACCAAATGGGTGGCGAAGCTGCGCGAGAAGGCGCCGGCGGCCGGCCCCTATCTCCTCAAGACCAACATGGCCGCCGGCCACGGCGGCAAATCCGGCCGCTTCCAGCGCCTCGAGGAAATCGCCTTCGAATATGCCTTTGCGGTGAAGGTCGCGGGCAAGATGTAAGGGGATTCGTCCTGTAATCTGTAGTTCACAGAAAGATTGACGTCAGTCACTTTGTGAACTACAGTTCACGCATGATCGAGATCCGGCAGCATCCCGATTTCGCCGGCTGGCTTCGCAAGCTAAAGGACCGGCAGGCGCAGACACGCATCGCGATCCGTCTGGTGCGGCTTCAGTCCGGCCTGATGGGCGACGTGAAGTATTTCGGCGGCATCGGCGAAGTGCGGATCGATTACGGCCCCGGCTATCGGCTCTATTTCGTGAGGCGCGGCGAGGCGCTCATCATCCTGCTGTGCGGCGGCGACAAGGCGAGCCAGGAAAAAGACATCCGCCGCGCAATGGATCTGGCAAAGGACGTGTGACATGGCGACGGAAACCATCCCCTTCGATGCTTCGGAATTCTTTGCCGATGCCGAAGCCCAGGCGGCGCTGCTGACGGATGCGTTCGAAAGCGGCGATGCGGCCTACATCGCCAATGCCCTCGGGATCATCGCCAAAGCCAAGGGCATGACGCGCGTCGCCCGGGAGGCGGGGGTGACTCGTGAGGCCCTCTACAAGGCGCTGAGCGAGCGCGGCGATCCCAAATTCTCCACGATTCTCGGCGTTGCGAAGGCGCTCGGCCTGAAATTCACCGTGACGCCGGCCTCCGGGCCGGCGGAATAGGGTGGCGCCCATGGCTGCCTATGTCGCCCTGATCCGCGCCGTCAATGTCGGCGGCACCGGGAAACTGCCGATGGCGGAGCTGAAGACGCTCGCAGAAAACCTCGGCTTCACCGAGGTCTCCACCTATATCCAGTCCGGCAACCTCATCTTCCGCGACGGCGGCGAGCCGGCGGAGATCGCCGCGCTGCTCGACCGGGCGCTCGGCGATCGTCTCGGCGAGGCGCCCGGCGTCTTCCTCCGCACGCCGGCGGAGCTCCGCGCCGTCCTCGACGGCAACCCTTTCGCGGCGATGGCGCCGGAGCGCGTGCTCGTCAGCTTCTTCGGTGAGCCGCCCGGCGACGACGCCCTGCACGGTTTCCTCGCCCCCGACGGCGAGGAGGCGGTGGTGCGCGGCCGGGAAATCTACGTGCACTACCCGATCGGCTCCGGCCGCTCGAAGATCAAGCTCCCGGCGTTGAAGATCGGCACCTCACGCAACATCAACACCGTCGCCCGGCTCGCGGAACTCGCGGGTGGCATCGAGGGGGCGTGAGACTTCCCCTCCCAACCGCGCTGCCGATCTGGCATGATGGCTAAGGGCAGCCGAGGGGAGGGCCGGGCATGTCGACGATCATTCCGCTGCTGGCGCTTGCCGCTGTCATCGTGGTGCTCGTCGCCGCGGTCTGGTCGATCCGCCGGCCGAAGGGGCCGTGGCGCCCGCCCTATCCGCTGATTGACGCCACCGGGGAAGAGATGGCACGACGCGCGGCGGAATTGCGCGACCGGCTTTCGCGCACCACCTTCGGCGAGGCGCGTGCAAGCGCGCTCTGGCACCGGTTGATGTCGATCAATGACGGCGAGGGGCTGATCGCCGAGCTTCATCGCGACTTCTGCGGCCAGGGGCTGATTCGAAGGGGCGACCAGATCGTCCTCTGCGACGTCTTCGACGGCGGCGGCGCCACCGGCGATATCATCGCCGCGTGGCGGGAGGAGGCGGATTTCGTCGCCTTCTTCGCCCGTCAGTCGGACTTCAGCTGCAGCGGTTGGGATGTCGGGGAGCCGGTGTTTTTCACCGAGGATGCCTGGTATCGCAACAATCAGCGCCTCACCGCGCGCTCCATAGACCGCTTCGTGGGCGGCGCCGCTAGCTGATTTGGTCCCGGCTGGCAATGGCACCGTGCGGCCGCACGCAAGTTTCGCGCAAGCTTCAAAAGTTAACGAAAGGTTAACGACGGAAGAAGTGAGCGTGAAATGCGGATCGAAAGCGGCCTCGGCGGCTATTCCTATCAGAACCGGTATGTGCGGACCGTCACCGAGACGGAGGAGACCGCCGCCGAAACGGCGGCTGCCGCAAATCCGCGCCGTGCCGGCGGGCCTGCCTTCAGCAGCACGCTCGTCTCCGCTTCGCTTGCCACCGCACTCTGGAGCATCGACGGCGGCCGCCGTCCGGTTGCCACGGCGGGCTTTGCCGAGGCGATCGCCGAGGGGAGCGAGGCCGAACGTTCCCAGCTCGAGCAGGTCGAGGCACTCTACCGCGAATTCGATCCGGGCGAAGACTCCGAAGGCTGAGCCGGAACGGCGTCGTTCCTCCGATCAATGCACGTGATCGTGGCGATGGCCGTGGTCTTCATGCCCTGACACGGCGTGGTCGTGGCCCGTGCTGCAGGCGCCACCGCCGCAGCACCCCTGGTCCACCACCTCGGCCAGCGCCGCCGCCCCGCCGCGGCGCCATTCCTGCCAGGATTGGCGCAGGATCTGAACCGACGAATTGAGGAATAGGCCCGCCATGACGGCGGCGACCGCGAGGTCCGGCCAGGCGGTCGCGCTGCCCCACACGCCGAGCGCGGCGATCATGACGATGACGTTGCCGATCGCATCGTTGCGCGAGCAGAGCCAGACGGAGCGGACATTGGCGTCGCCGTCCTTGTAGCGCATCAGCAGCAGCACGCTCGTGACGTTTGCCACCAGCGCCATAAAGCCGATCGCCCCCATCACCGGCGCTTCCGGCACGCCGTTGTAGAACACCCGCCAGATCGTGGTGGCGAAGACGAAGAGCCCCATCAGAAAGAGACTCGCGCCCTTGCCGGCGGCCGCAAGACTGCGCACCTTGAGCGGGGCGCCGATGACGGCGAGCGAAATGCCGTAGGTCACGGCATCGGCGAAGAAATCGAGCGCGTCGGCCTGCAGCGCCTGCGAGCGCGCCATCTGGCCGGCGGTCATCTCCACCGCGAACATGGCGCCGTTGATGGCGATCACCGCCCAGAGACGACGCTTGTAATCGGCGGAGACGCCCTCGAACGTTCCGTGGCTGTGGCCGCAGCTGGCACTCATGGCTCTTCCTTCCCTCTTGATCCTGCAAGGCTTGGTCCTACCTAGTCTCTCTAGCGACTAGAGGTTCAAGAGGGCAGGGCGAAAAAAATGCTGTCGATCGGCGACATGGCGAAGCGGACCGGGGTGAAGGTCCCGACGATCCGCTACTACGAACAGATGGGGCTGATTTCCGCCGCCGACAGGACGGGCGGCAACCAGCGCCGCTACGAGAAGCGCGACCTCGAACGCCTCGCCTTCATTCGCCACGCGCGCGACCTCGGCTTTCCGATAGAGGCGATTCGCGAGCTTCTGGCCCTCAGCGACCATCCCGAGCGGCCCTGCGAGCGGGCGGACGCGATTGCCGGCGAGCAGCTCGCCGAAGTACGCGAGAAGATCGCTCGGCTGCGCAAGCTCGAGCAGGAACTCGCCCGCATCGCCGCCTGCTGCGACGGTCACAGCATCGAGGACTGCCACGTTATCCGGTCGCTCTCCGACCACGGTCTCTGCGAAGGCGAGCACTGAGAGGGCTGTGCCCCGTCCTCCGTCATGCCGGGCTCGACCCGGCATCCAGCCGCGCGATGTCTATCGCGCGGGGAGACCTCTTCGTCTGCATGGAGGTGGGTTCTTTCGGCTCGCCGACGCTCGCCGGCTGGATGCCGGATCAAGTCCGGCATGACGGAAGCTGCACGTCCGCTTCTTCCTCTCCCCCTCAAGGGGGAGAGCGGCTTGCGGCCGGCGCCGCGGGCACGGCCGGTCTTCGAGCGCGAGGAGAGGGAGACGCGGGGTTCACCCTCCCCTTGAGGGGGAGGGTCGGACCGCAGGTCCGGGGTGGGGTGATCCGAAGCATCGTCACCCCCACCCGCGCGTTCCGCGCGACCTCCCCCCTCAAGGGGGAGGTGGGAGGCCCCGTCGCGGGCCATCTCTCGTCCCCGCCAGCGTTCGTCGCTACAATCGTGAGGGGCGCGCCCTTCCATCCTCCGTCATGCCGGGCTTGACCCGGCATCCAGTCGCGCGATGTCCATCGCGCGGGGAGACAATCTTCGATCAATTCGCCGGATCGATTGCCTCGCTTCGCGAACCGCGCCTCACCCCCTCTCGCGGGGAGAAGGGACAAGCGGCATCGCCACCGCCCACCTCACTCGATCCGCACCCGCACCATGTCGCCGCGGACATGGATCGCGGGCCTTGCTCCCGGCGTGTTCGGGAGCTTGCTGTCGACATAGGACGCTGTCGCCTCGACGAGGTAGCTGACGGGCGTCGGCACGAGGAAGCGTAGGCCGGCGTCGAGCATGTTGCCGGCGAGCGCGACGGTCTCGTTCTGCATGACCTTGTCGAAGACGACCCGCGCCCGGAGCGCCGCGCCGGAGAGCGAGAGCTCGGCCGCGTGGCCGCGGAAGCTGACGTCGCCGGCATCGCTGCGCACGTCGACGGCGGAGAAGTCTCCCCGGAGATCGGTCTGCGACGCCCGCTGGTCGATGGCGACGGCGGCCTCCGGCTTCAGCCGGGCCGTGAGCGTCATCGTGCAATCGGACCAGCTGTAGAAATGCGTGTTGCCGAGGTCGACGACGAGGGTGTCGCCGTCGATGCGCATGCCGCCCTCGGGGCAGGAGACGGGGAACCAGCCGGAGCGCCAGACAGCGCCCCAGCCGCGGCGCTCGCCTTCGAGCCTTGCTTCATACGGTCTGTCGGCGGCGGCCGAGATGAAGAGCCGGCCGGCCTCGCCCTCGACGCGGATCTTCGAGACGGCGGAAACGTCGAGCGGTCCGGCGGTCGTGGTGCGGGTGGTGACGAAGGCGGCCGCGCCGTCGAGGGCTGCGGCGGCGAGCACGACGCCGAGGAGGGAGAGGAGGACAGTTCGGGTTCTCATGGGGAGGGCTCCGGTTCGGGTTGACGAATGGCCCCATCCGGCACCCGGCATCGCTTTTCCGCGACCTCGATTGCGTTTCCGGTCGACCGAAAACGCGGTTGCGGTCATGATGGCGGCCTCGATCCCGCCGGTTGTCCCTCCATGCTCCTCGTCCCGCTGCCTTTCCTCGTCTCGCTCCTGCTTCTCGTCTTTCTCGCCCGGCTCCTGCTGGAGGGGCGCGAGGCTTTCGGCCGCAACCGCCTGTTCGTGGTGCTGATCGGCCTCTATGTCGTCCAGACGGCGCTGGTCGGTATCCGCTGGGGCTATGGCGTCACGACCGTGCTGCCGGCGCTGCCGCTTCTTGCGAGCTTCATTCCGCCGCTCTCCTTCCTCGCCTTCCGCGAGCTTGCGGCGGAGGAGGGGGCGCTGTCCGCCCGCGACTGGCCGCACCTCCTGCCGCCGCTTTGCGTGGCGGCGATGCTCGCCGGCTTCCGCGATCCGGTCGATCTCGTGCTGATTGCCGAATTCGCCGGTTACGGCCTGGCGCTGCTCTGGCTCGCCCGCCTCGGGCCGGACGGCCTCGTCGCCTCCAGGCTCGACGG
Organism: Ciceribacter thiooxidans; assembly: GCF_014126615.1. Taxonomy (NCBI): domain Bacteria; kingdom Pseudomonadati; phylum Pseudomonadota; class Alphaproteobacteria; order Hyphomicrobiales; family Rhizobiaceae; genus Ciceribacter; species Ciceribacter thiooxidans. The sequence goes on along the minus strand of NZ_CP059896.1, from coordinate 2,398,425 downwards.
GACGCTCCGTTCCTACCGCTCGCTGCAACTGACGGCGCTGGCACTGCTAGGCTCGGCGGCGACCGACACTGCCGTCAGCCTCGATCTCCTGCTTGCCGGCGGCCGCCACGCGCCGGCCGTCGTCTCCGCCGCGACCACGTTCATCCTGCTTCTGCTCGGGATCGCCGCCGTTACCGCCGGTGCGGAGGAGGCGGGTGACGCGCCCGAGGCGGAGCCGGAACCGCAGGCGGCACCACCGCTCGCGACCAGTGCCGATGCCGAGGTCGCCGCAGCCCTCGACCGGCTGATGGAAGGTCAGCGGCTCTTTGCCGATGCCGGACTCAATCTCGGCCGCATCGCCCGGCGGCTCGGCCTGCCGGCGCGGGCCGTCTCCAATGCGGTCAACCGCGTCCACGGCATGAGCGTGTCGCAATACGTCAACAATTTCCGCGTCGCCGAAGCCTGCCGGCTGCTCGCCGCCACCGACATGCCGGTGACCCGCATCGTCTTCGAGGCGGGGTTCATGACCAAGTCCAACTTCAACCGCGAATTCCTGCGCGTGACCGGCATGAACCCCACCGCCTGGCGCGCGGCGGCGCCGTCATCGGCAGATACCGCCCCTCATCCGCCTGCCGGCACCTTCTCCCCGCAGGCGGGGAGAAGGGACAAGTGGCACCGCACCGGCCGTCCCCTCGCCCCGCCTGCGAGGAGAGGGTCAGGGTGAGGGGCGACGCAACCTTGCGAGGGGCGCCCACGAGCAGCGCCCGCCTTCAGATCCCCTCGACCGCCGTCCTCAGCATGTCTCGGACCTGGCCAGCCACGGATTTCAGCGAGGGGTTCGGGATCGCCTCCATCGAGGCGACCGGGTCGATGGCGCTCACCATCACCGAGGCAGGGCCGGTGCGGCGCACGATGACGTTGCAGGGAAGCATGGCGCCGACCTTCGGTTCGAGGCCGATCGCCTGGTGCGCCATGGTCGGGTTGCAGGCGCCGAGGATCAGGTAGTCGTCGACATCCTTGTCGAGCTTCTTCTTCAGCGTCGCCTTGACGTCGATTTCGGTCAGTACGCCGAAACCCTGCGCCGAAAGCGCTGCCCGCGTCTTTTCCACCACACCAGCGAAATCGTTGCTCTCGAACGTCCGGTCGATCGTATAGGCCATTATTGCCTCCTTTGCGGTTGTGGGAGGGTGATTGAACACGCCGAACCCGGCCGCTTTGCGGCAGTCTGATCCTAATTCGCAGCCGGTGCCCCGGCGGCCCGTTCCATCGCGGCGGCAAGCGCGGGAAAGATGCGCGGGTCTTCCGACTGCGCCACGTTGAAGCGCAGGAAGCGTCCCGCCGTCTGCGACACGCTGAAGGCGTTGCCGGGCGCAAGAATCACGCCGTCTTCGAGGCAGGTGCGGGCGATTTCGGCGGCATCGAGCCCCTCCGGCAGCCGGCACCAGAGGAACATGCCGGCCTTCGGCGTGATCCACGGTTCGAGTCCCGCGGCCCTGACTTGCCGGCCGACCCGTTCGCGGGCAGCGGCGAGCCTTACCCGGAGCGCCTCGACATGCTTGCGGTAGCTGCCGTCGGTCAGGAGCGACAGCACGAGTTCGGCGGAAAGCCGCCCGCCGCCGAAGCTCGTGGCTATCTTGAGATCAGTCAGCGCCTCGATCCAGTCCGGCCGGGCGGCGATGAAGCCGCAACGCACCGAGGCGGAGAGCGTCTTCGAAAAGCTGCCGATCGCGATCACCCGGTCGAGCCCGTCGAAGGCGGCGAGCCGCGGCGAGGGCACCTCCTCGAAATCGGCGAAGATGTCGTCCTCGACGATCGTCAGCCCGGCCTCGTCGGCGAGCTTCAGCAGCCGGTGGGCGACGACCGGCGAGAGCGTCGCGCCGGTCGGGTTGTGGATCGCCGAATTGGTGATGTAGAGCCGCGGCCGGTGCTCGGCGAGCGCCTCGCCGAACCGGGCGATGTCCGGTCCTTCGGGCGTATGGGGCACGCCGACGATGCGCACCCGATGGGCGCGCAGAAGGGCGATGAAATTGAAATAGCAGGGATCGTCGACCAGCACCGTATCGCCCGGCTCCAGCAGGAAACGGCAGACGAGGTCGATCGCCTGCGTGCCGGAGTCGGTGAGCATGATCTGGTCCGGCGGCGCCGTCACGCGTGCCTCGGCAAGCCGTCGTGCGAGAAGCTGGCGCAGCCCCGCAAGACCGAGCGGCGTGCCGTAGTCGGAAAGGCCTGCCTCCGGCCCGCGGGCGGCGGCCCTGAGCGCCTTGGCGAGTGCGGCCTGCGGCATCCACGACGGCGGCAGCCAGCCGCAGCCGGGCTTGGCGACCGTCTCGCCGCTTTCGAGCGACTGGCGCGACACCCAGAGCGGGTCGATCTCGCGGTCGAGCCGCGGCCCGATCTCGGCGAGCGAGAGCGGCGCAAGCGGCACCGAGACGAAGAAGCCGGCACCCGGCCGCGAGCGGATCACCCCTTCCGCCGCCAGCCGCTCATAGGCCTCGACGACGGTCGAGACCGAGACCTGCTGACTGCGCGCGAAGGCTCTCACCGAGGGAAGCCGCGCCCCCGGCGTCAGGCTGCGGGCGGCGATCCGCGCCTTCACCGCCGCGATTACCTGGCCGATGCGCGTGCCTGCCGTCTTCTCCACTGTGCTGGAAACATCCATCCGTATTGCCCGCAATGCCATAACAGTTTCAGAAAATTGTACTGCACCGTCTCTGGTTCTTCCAGCCCGCACATCGGAAAAACACCGTCAGGACGAACGGAAAGGAAATCCCGGATGCAGGCGACGCGCAGCGGTTTGATCAACGGAATGGCGGGGGTGGCGATCTTCAGCGGCTCGCTGCCGGCGACGCGGCTCGCCGTCACCGGCTTCGATCCGGTCTTTCTGACCGTGGCGCGCGCCGCGATCGCCGGCGGGCTGGCGCTGGCGCTTCTCCTCCTGCTCCGGCAGAAGCGGCCGGCATCGGGCGATCTCCTGCCGCTCGTCGTCGTGGCACTCGGCGTCGTCGTCGGTTTTCCGCTGCTGACGGCTTACGCGCTGGAAACCGTCACCTCCGCCCGCTCGGTGGTCTTCATCGGTCTCCTGCCGCTTGCAACGGCGATCTTCGGGGTCTTGCGCGGCGGCGAGCGGCCGCGACCGCTCTTCTGGCTGTTTTCCGGCCTCGGCAGCCTGCTGATCGCCGGTTTCGCTGCGGGGCAGGGGATCGGGGCCACCTCGACCGGCGACCTGCTGATGCTGGCGGCGATCCTCGTCTGCGGCCTCGGCTATGCGGAAGGGGCGGCGCTGTCGCGCCGGCTCGGCGGCTGGCAGGTCATCTCCTGGGCGCTCGTCCTCTCGCTGCCGGTGATGGCCGCGGTGCTGGTGCTGCGGCTGCCGCAGAGCTTTGCCGGCGTCAGCCCGGCCGCCTGGGGCGGGCTTGCCTATGTGTCGCTGTTCAGCATGCTGATCGGCTTCGTCTTCTGGTATCGCGGGCTCGCGCAGGGCGGCATCGCCGCCGTCGGCCAGCTGCAGCTTTTGCAGCCCTTCCTCGGGCTGACGCTCGCCGGTCTCCTGCTCGGGGAGGAGGTGAGCCCGCTGATGCTCGCCGTCACCACCGGCGTCGTCGGCTGCGTCGCGGCGGCGCGGAAATTCGCCCGCTGAAGCGGTTTCAGCGGACCACCGGCTCGCCGTGAAAGCGTCGGCGCGAAGGTTTCGAGACCCCGTAGGCCACTTCCATCATCAGTCGCGGCCGGGCTCTCGGCAGTGTCCCCATGTGGAAGCCGAAGGGGTCCTCGACGAAGCCGGTGCCGGCAGGCCCGGTCATCGTCATCACCGCGTCGCGACCGTAATAGGCGAGCACTTCGTCCGCCGGATGGCCGACCACCGGCGTCAGCTGGTGCTTCAGCCGGCGGCGGCGATGGCTCTCGCGGATATAGACATGCGGGCCGGCATCGACGCCGACATCGTTGATGTAGAAGAAGAATTTCAGCATCCGCCAGTCGTCGAGGTCGAAATGATACTTGAACGACAGCCGGCTGAGGTCCGCCTCGCTCGTGCCCGCCGTTGGAAAGCTCCACCACGTGCGGAGCGTCACCTGCTGCGCCTGGCCGCCAAGATAATGCTGCGCCACCGCTTTCAGCAGCGGGTCCCGCTGCACGGCGAGCGCCGCCTCGCAGGAGAGCACCCGCTCGAAATGATGTCCGCTCAGGATCGGGCGGCCGAAGCGTGCCTCCGCCTCGCCGTGTTCGTCGGCGAGGAATTCGAGCCGCCGTTCGAAATTGCCGAAGCACGGCGTCTCGCGGGCGAAGCGGCCGATCTCCTCATGGATTTCCGTCGGCAGCTGCAAGCCGGTGAAGATGCCGTCGCGACGGATCCTTGCGGCGATCGTCTCGGCCGGAAGGTCGCCGAACATCGAGCTTTCCGTTCCGCTCTCGGGCGGCGCCGGCCGCGCCGTCAGCCAGTGCGCCTTGCGCGCCGGCATGGTGCGGGCGAGCACGAACATGGCGAGCCAGGCGGGATTTTCCCTGAGGTCGGCGAGATAGGTCGGGATGCGGGCCGCGATGCGGCTCGCGAGGCCACCATTGCGGGCGACCCATTCGAGGTCGGGGGCGTCGGAGCGTTCGGCGTCGAGCATCCGCGGTCCTTCTTGCAAAAAGCAATGAGGTTCGATGACGGGCAGGGCTGACAGGCCGGCCCTCCCGTGCCGCTGCGTCCGCAACGCTCGTCCGCCAATGCAGCGGAAATGTGGCAAGGTCCGTCCCTCGCCGCCCTCCGGTCGTGCCGGGCGAAACCCGTGAATAGGCGCGGATGCAATTCAAGGGATTTTCGCTGTAATGATTGCAACTGGAGATGATGGACGTCTCCGCAAACCCGGCAGGAGGGAAATCCGGTGCCGAAAGAAAAGCATTTCGAAATCTCGATCTTCGTTCCGGAAAAGGCGCCTGCGTTCGTCCCGACGCTCTCTCGCGAGGAGATCGGCGAACGCGTTCTGACCAAGGGGTTTGCCACCGCCGTCGGCGGCATCGCCAGGGTCGGCGCCGACAAGGTCGTGGAACAATGGCGCGGCACCGTCGACACGCTGGTCGGCCTCGGCGCCACCGTCTCCGAGCGCGCCGAAGGCTGGCACGTCGAGGAGATCGAAGTCGGCTTCACACTCAGTGCCTCCGGCGAACTCCTCTTCATCGCCGAAGCCGGCGCCGAAGCGAGCATCACCTTCAAGCTGAAGCCGAAGCAGGCGGGAGCGTAGAAGGGGCGGGGGAGGCGGAACGCCGTCCCTTTCCCCTTCACCCCTCCGGCTCGAACACCATCGCGTGGCCGTTGGTGCAGTAGCGCAGGCCCGTCGGTTTCGGGCCGTCGGGGAAGACGTGGCCGAGGTGGCCGCCGCAGGTACCGCAGCGGATTTCGGTGCGCACCATGCCGTGCGAGGTGTCGCGGTGCTCGGTGACTGCCCCGGCCTGACCGGTGCGAAATAGCTCGGCCAGCCGCAGCCGGCGTCGAACTTGGTATCGGAGCGGAAGAGCGGCGTGTCGCAGGCCGCGCAGCGGTAGAGCCCGAGCTGGAAGGTGTTCCAGTAGGGGCCGGTGAAGGGCCGTTCGGTGCCGTGCTCGCGCAGGATATGGTACTGCTCCGCCGTCAGCTGCCCGCGCCATTCCTCGTCGGTCTTTTCGATCCGGGTCGTCGTCACGTCGTTGGTCATCGCTCGTCTCCCTGTTCGTCCTGCCAAAGATAGGGCGCCGGAACCGCCGCGACAATTGCGCCTGCAGCTCCTCCTCGGCGCCGGCGCGCTTTGCCTGTATAAGAGACGTGCGGACTCATCCGCAGTCGGGGGACGGGCCGGGGACGCCGAGGGGCACCCTCTCTTCGGTTCCGGCTGCCGGTTTCTGCCGCGAAGAGGGGAAGCGTGCCATGCGCAGTATCAAACTCGCCTTGTGGGGAACACTGGTCCTTTTGAGCCTGCTCTGGCTCGCCGCCGAGCCGGACGTCTTCCAGTCGGAAAACGTCTTTGCGCTGCGTGCAGCGATGATCCAGTACAGCGGCGTCCTCGCCATCGGCGCGATGAGCATCGCGCTCGTCCTGGCGCTGAGGCCCGGCTGGCCGGAGACCTGGCTCGGCGGGCTCGACAAGATGTACCGGCTGCACAGGTGGCTCGGCATTTCCGCCCTGGTCTTCTCGCTCGCCCACTGGCTCTGGTTCGAAGGCGCCGGCTGGGCGATCGACCTCGGCCTCGTCACGCGGCCGGAGCGGGGCCCGCGCCCGCCGATCGAAAACCCCGTCCAGCAATTCCTCGCGGGCCTTCGTGATCCCGCCGAAGGGCTCGGCGAATGGGCCTTCTATATCTCCGTCCTGCTGATCGTGCTGGCGCTCGTTCCGCGCTTTTCCTACTGGTGGTTCTTCAAGACGCACCGGCTGCTCGCCGTCACCTATCTCGTGCTCGCCTTCCACACGGTGGTGCTTGCCGAATTCGCCTACTGGACGCAGCCGCTCGGCGTCGTGCTCGCCGTGCTGCTTGCCTGCGGCACCGTCGCCGCCGTCATTGTCCTCCTGCGGCGGGTGGGGATCAGCCGGCAGGCGATGGGCAACATCACCGCGCTCACGAAATATCCCGGCGTCCGCGCGCTCGAGATCGGCATGACGATGGAGCCCGGCTGGTGCGGCCACGAGCCCGGCCAGTTCGCCTTCGTCACCTCCGACAAGGGCGAGGGCGCGCATCCCTTCACCATCGCCTCGGCCTGGAATGCCACCGACCGCAGCATCACCTTCATCACCAAGGCGCTCGGGGATTACACGAGCCGTCTGCCGGATACGCTGAGCGTCGGCCAGGAAGTGCGGGTCGAGGGTCCCTATGGCCGCTTCACCTTCGACGACGGATGTCCCCGCCAGATCTGGATCGGCGGCGGCATCGGTATCACGCCCTTCATCGCCCGGATGAAATACCTCGCGGCGCAGCCCGACCGGCGTGCCGGCCAGGCGATCGACCTCTTTCACTCCTCGGCCGAGCTCGACGAGGACGCGTTTGCGCGTCTGACGGCCGATGCCGCGGCCGCCGGCGTGCGGCTGCATATCTTCATCAACGCCCGCGACGGCCTGCTGACCGGGGAGCGGATCCGTGCGGCGGTGCCGGAGTGGCGGGAGGCGAGTGTCTGGTTCTGCGGTCCCGTCGGTTTTGCCGATGCCCTGAAGCGCGATCTCGCCGGCCAGGGCTTCGACGTCAAGAAGCGCTTCCATCAGGAACTCTTCTCCATGCGGTGAAGCCGGGCGGCGCGCCCCACCGTCCGGCGCTTCATTGCATCGCCTCCCTCCGATTTCCGGGGGATAACGGAATTTTGACCGGCCTGCGCGGGCGCCGACCGCTTGCATTGGCAGGCGCATTTTCCAACACTGCCGCGCGACATGTCCGGGCGGATGCCGTCCGGGCCGGAAATTCCCTTTGCCCTTGAGGCGGGGGCCTCTTTGCCCTAACAGGATGGGCACCTCCGGCGAGGGCTGAAAGGTTCCGCCGCGCTGCGTGAAGAAGGAGAACAGATGCCCGTGGATGGAGCCGGCCTGACATTGCTCGCAATGCTTCTGCCCTTTGCCGGCGCTGCACTCGCGCCCGTTCTCACCGCCCGTCTCGGCCACAACGCCGCCTGGCTTCTGGCGCTGGTCCCGGCCTTCGCCTTCGCCCATTTCGCCGGCTTTCTGCCGGAAATCGCCGGCGGCGAGGTCGTCACCGGCGGCTATCCGTGGGTGCCGAGCCTCGGCCTTTCCTTCTCCTGGTTCCTCGACGGGCTCTCGCTCACCTTCGCGCTCTTGATCACCGGCATCGGCACGCTGATCGTGCTCTATTCCGGCGGCTACATGAAGGGTCACCCGCAGCAGGGGCGGTTCTTCTCCTTCATCCTGATGTTCATGGGCTCGATGCTCGGCGTCGTCGTCTCCGACAGCCTGCTGATGCTCTTCGTCTTCTGGGAACTGACCTCGATCACCTCCTTCCTGCTGATCGGCTTCGATCATGCCCGCGAGGCCTCGCGGCGGGCGGCCCTGCAGGCATTGGTGGTGACGGGCGGCGGTGGACTGCTGCTGCTCGCCGGCCTCATCTTCCTCTGGGACATCTCCGGCGTCACCCAGCTTTCGCTGCTCGTCCACGGCGGCGACGTGCTGCGCGAAAGCCCGTTCTATTGGGCGGCGCTTCTGCTCGTGCTCGGCGGTGCCTTCACCAAGTCGGCGCAGTTCCCCTTCCATTTCTGGCTGCCGAACGCCATGGAGGCGCCGACGCCGGTTTCCGCCTACCTGCATTCCGCGACCATGGTGAAGGCCGGCGTCTACCTGTTGATGCGGCTCAATCCGGTGATGGGGGCAACGCCCGCCTGGGAACTGCTGCTGCCGCTCTTCGGCGGCGTGACGCTGCTCGTCGGCGGACTGCTGGCGGTGCGCCAGACGGACCTGAAGCTGATGCTCGCCTATACGACGGTCGCTTCGCTCGGCCTTCTCGTGATGCTGACCGGCTTCGGCTCGCCCTATGCCGTCGAGGCGGCCGTGCTCTATCTCGTCGCCCATTCGATGTTCAAGGGCGCGCTCTTCATGGTCGCCGGCCTGATCGACCACGAATCGGGCACCCGCGACGTGACGAAACTCGGCGGCTTGAGGAAGGCGATGCCGATCACCTTCGCCGCCGCCGTGCTTGCGGCGCTCTCGATGGCCGGCCTGCCGCCCTTCTTCGGCTTCCTCGCCAAGGAGGAGATCTATGCCGCACTCGCCGGCGGTGATCCGCGCGCCATCCTCTTCACGGGCGTCGCCGTTGCCGGCAATGCGCTGATGTTCGCCGTCGCCTTCGCGGTGGCGCTGAAGCCTTTCCTCGGGCGCGAGGTCAAGACACCGAAGCACGCCCATGAAGGCCCGGCGCTGCTCTGGCTCGGACCGGCCGTGCTTGCGCTATCCGGCCTTGTCGCCGCCGTGCTCTCCGGCCTGTCGCACCGTTACGTCTCCTCGCCGATGGCGAGCGCCGTCGCCGGCGAGGCGGAGACGGTCACCATCGGTCTGATGCCGCATATCGGCGTGCCGCTTGCGCTCTCCGTGCTGACGATCGCCATCGGCGTCGGCCTCTATCTGTCGTTGTCGGCCGTTCGCGGCGGCATGGCGCGCCTGCTCGACATCCTCGGACCGGGGCCGGATCGCGGCTTCGATGCCTTCATCCGCGGGCTCGTCCGGCTCTCCTTCCGCGTCACGCGGATCGTGCAGGACGGCCGCCTCGACGTCTACGTGACGGCGACCTTCGTGCTGCTCGCGGTCGTGCTGCTGGTGCCGCCCTTCGTCTATGGCGAGCTGCCGGCGATGCCCGTCTGGCCGGAAGATGTCGGCTTCCACCAGCTCACCTTCTTCGCCATCGCCATCATCGGCCTCTTCGCCGTGCTGACGGCTGGCGACCGGCTGACCGCCATCGTCTCGCTTGGCATCCAGGGTTTTGCCGTCGCCGTCATCTTCCTGCTTTTCGGCGCGCCGGACCTCTCTTTCACCCAGTTCATGGTCGAGACGCTCTCGGTCGTCATCCTGGCGCTGGTCATGACGCGGCTCCGGCTGTCGCCCTCCGATCACCGCACGCTGCGCGAGCTTGTCTTCGACGGCACGATCGCGGCCGCCGGCGGTCTCGGCTTCGCGCTGATGCTGCTGAAGACGACGCAGCTTCCCTTCAACGGCGCTCTCACCGATTTCTTCAATGCCTATTCCAAGGCGATCGCCCACGGCGCCAACGTCGTGAACGTCATCATCGTCGACTTCCGCGGCACAGATACGCTCGGCGAGATTTCGGTGGTGATGATCACCGGGCTTGCGATCCTGGCATTGATCCGCATCCGCATCGCGCCCGTGCCGCCGGTCACGGCCGCCGTCGTCTCGCCCGTCGAGCCGGCAAAACCGTCATCGAAGAAGCGCGCGCGTAAGGAGGGCAAGGCATGATGATTGTGCTTCACCCCCCTCTGTCACTTCGTGACATCTCCCCCTCAAGGGGGGAGATCGGACCTGCGTGCCGCCTCATCCTTCACTCGAACTTCCATGGGCCGGAGAGCCCGGCCTCTCGCCGATCTCCCCCTTGAGGGGGAGATGCCCGGGAGGGCAGAGGGGGGCGCACTTGCGCGAGGCCTGCCGCAAAGGGGTACGCCCATGAACACGCTGATCTTTCGCACCGTCGCGCCGTTCCTCACTGCGCTGATGATCCTCTTTTCGATCTTCGTGCTCTTGCGCGGCCACAACGAGCCGGGCGGCGGCTTCATCGGCGGGCTGATCGCGGCGTCCGCCTTCGCCATCTACGGTATCGCCTTCGGCGTGCAGGCGGTGCGGCGCGCGCTCTGGTTCCACCCGATGTCGATCGCCGGCGCAGGCCTCATGCTCGCCTGCCTCTCCGGCTTCCTCTCCGCCGCCTTCGGCGTGCCCTTCATGACCGGGCTCTGGATCTACCCGAGCTTCTTCGGGGTCGAGGTGCCGCTCGCCACCGTCATGTCCTTCGACATCGGCGTCTATCTCGTCGTGGTGGGGGCGATCACCTCCATTGCGCTGGCGCTCGAGGAAAGGGAAAACGACTGATGGAAGCGCTGTTTTCCGGCCTCGTCGGCATCTTCTTCGCCGTCGCGCTCTACCTGATGATGTCGAAGCGCATCGTGCGCGTGCTGCTCGGCATCGCCATCCTCGGCAATGCGGTGAACCTCTTGCTCTTCACCACCGGGCGGCTCACCGCCGCGGTGCCGCCGATCATCCCGGAGGGCTCCGAAACGCTTCACGCCGGTGCCGCCAATCCGCTGCCGCAGGCGCTCATCCTGACGGCGATCGTGATTTCCTTCTCCTTCTTCTGCTTCCTGCTGGTGCTCACCTACCGCGCCTATCAGGACCTCGGGACGGACGACACCGACGAGATGCGGGTGGCCGAGCCGGAAGACCAGCCGCTGCCGCCGATGGGATATTGAGTGTGATGATGCTGCCGATGACGTTTGCCCCTCACCCTGACCCTCTCCCCGCCTGCGGGGAGAGGGGACGTCTGCCGCTTCGACCCTGCGTCGGCCGCTTGTCCCTTCTCCCCGTTCTGACGGGGAGAAGGTGCCGGCAGGCGGATGAGGGGCGGCGCAAGCGGCCGCACGGGGGTAGCCGCTGATGGCCGCTTCTTCCTCCGTCGATTTCGCCCACGCCTGGGTCATGGCGCCCGCTGCGGCGGACCAGTGGCTGGTCATCCTGCCGGTGGCGCTGTCGCTCGGCTTCGGGGCGGCGCTGATGATGATGCGCCACACGATCCGGCTCCATGCGATCGTCGCGATCATCGGCCTTTCGATCCTCGTCGCCGTCGATTTCCTGCTGCTCGGCAGGGTGCTCGCCGGCGGACCGGTGACGATGATGATGGGGCGCTGGCTGCCGCCCTTCGGCATCGCGTTTACCGTCGATGTCGCCGGCGCGCTCTTTGCGCTTACCGCCGCGGTGGTGGCACTCGTCGGCGCCGTCTACGCGACGAAGGACATCGGCGTCAGCGGCCGGCGCTACGGTTTCTATCCCTTCCTGATGGTGCTGATGGCCGGCGTCTCCGGCGCCTTCCTCACCGGCGACATCTTCAACCTCTACGTCTGGTTCGAGGTGCTGCTGATCTCCTCCTTCGGCCTCCTGATCCTCGGTTCCGAGCGCGAGCAGATCGACGGGGCGCTTAAATATTCGGTGCTGAACCTCATCGGCACGACGCTCTTCCTGATCGCCGTCGGCTATCTCTATGCGATCTTCGGCACGCTCAACATGGCCGACATCGCCCGCAAGGCGATCGAGCATCGCGGCACCGCGCCGCTGATGACGCTCGGCGCGCTCTTCGTGCTCGCCTTCGGCATGAAGGCTGCGGCCTTCCCGGTCAATTTCTGGCTGCCCGCCTCCTACCACACGCCGCGCATCGTCGTTTCGGCGCTCTTCGCCGGCCTGCTCACCAAGGTCGGGGTCTACGCGCTGCTGCGCACCATGGTCATGCTCTTCCCCGTCGAGGGTGAGGCGCTCAGCCTGGTGATCGGCATCGCGGCCGCCGCAACCATGGTGCTCGCCGCGATGGGCGCGCTCGCCCAGGCCGATATCCGCCGCATGCTCGGCTTCGTCGTCATCGCCGGCATCGGCAACATGCTGGCCGGTGTCGCGATCGGCGGCAATCCGGGGCTCTCGGCGGCGATCTTCTACGCGCTCCATTCGATCGTGCTGATGACGGCGCTCTACCTGCTCGCCGGCGAGGCCGCACGGATCGGCGGCAGCTTCTCGCTTGCGGGCCTGAGCGGCCTCTATGCGAAGGCGCCGGGCTTTGCCGCGCTGTCGCTCGCACTCTTCTTCGCCGCGAGTGGCCTGCCGCCGCTTTCCGGCTTCTGGCCGAAGGCGATGCTGGTCAAGTCGGCGATCGATATCGGCGCCTGGTGGCTGGCGGGTTCGATCCTGCTTTCCGGATTCCTTCTCACCATCGCCTTCGGGCGGGTGTTCCTGCTCGCCTACTGGCGCCCGGCGCCGGAGGCCGTACCGGTGACGATCGAGACGATCGCGCTTGCGCCGCCGGTTCAGGCGCCGCGGTTTTCCGCGCTCGCGCCGATCCTTCTCCTTTCGGCGCTCGTCGTCTGGTTCGGCCTCTTCCCGGAACATCTGATCGGCTGGAGCCGGATCGCCGCAGAGGGGCTTTCCAACCCCGCCGCCTATCTGCAGTCCGTCTTCCCCGAAGGAGGCGCGCAATGATCCTCTACGCGATCAACCTCTTGATGGCGATCGTCTGGGCCGCGGTGACCGGCAGCGCCACGCTGCTCAACCTCGTCTTCGGCTTCGTGCTCTCGACCTTCACGCTCGGCCTCATCCGCGAGCAGGTCAACGGCACCGGTTATCTCACCCGTTCCTTTCGCGTCGCCGCGCTCGCCTGGCTGTTCTTCGTCGAGCTTGCGAAATCGGCCTGGAAGGTGGCGGTCATGGTCGTCTCGCCGACGGTCGACATCAAGCCCGGTATCTTCGCCTATCCGCTGACGGTGACGCGCGATTTCGAGATCACGCTGCTCGCCAACCTCATCACGCTGACGCCGGGCACGCTCTCGGTCGACGTTTCCGAGGACCGCAAGACGCTCTACGTCCACGCCATCGACTGTTCCGACCCGGAGGCCGCCCGCCGCGACATTGCCGACGGTTTCGAACGCAAGATCAGGGAGGCTTTCGAATGACGGCGCCCGAAGCCATCATCCAGACCGCCTGCACCTTCGCGCTGATCGTGCTCGGCATCGCCTTCATGCTCACCGTTTTCCGCGTGGTGGTCGGCCCGACGCTACCCGACCGGGTGCTGGCGCTCGACATGCTGGTCGGCATCGTGCTCGGCTTCATCGCCGCCTTTGCGATCCGCACCGGCTACACGCTCTATATCGACATCGCCATTTCGCTCGGCCTCGTCGGCTTCCTGACGACGGTCGCCTTCGCCCGCTTCATCCTCGCCCGCGGGCTGGTGGGCGAGACTGCGGCCGCCGCAACCCCGAAGGGGGCGCCAAGGGGGCCAAGAACCGGAAGAAGCCGTCGGCTAAGGGGGCAAAACCATGAGTGTGCTCTTTGCCCTCGTCACCGCGGCGCTCATCGTCGGCGGCTCGCTCTTCGCGTTGGTCGCGGCGATCGGCATCAACCGGCTGCCCGACCTCTACACCCGCATGCACGCCGCCTCGAAGGCGGGCACCGTCGGCTCCGGCCTGCTGCTGCTCGCCGTCGGCCTGCATGCCGGAGACGTCGCAACGCTCGCCCGCGCGCTCGCCGCCTTCTTCTTCTTCATCCTGACGGCGCCGGTCTCCGCCCACCTGCTGGCGCGCGCCGCCCACAAGGTCGGCTATCCGTTGACGCGGATGTCCGTCTGCGATGATCTGAAGAAAGATGGTTCGTGACGCGTTTTCCGCTGCCGGATTCGTGATTCCATTTGCAGTGCGAAAGCACAAGCGGCGCAGTTCCTCTGAAATAGAGCGGAATTTCGACTGCCTCCACCCGGTAAAAATAGTAATTGGATATTCGGCCAAACAATGATAATCGCTGAAGTCGAGCACTGGTCTTGAGAACTGGCGTTCCGAGGTTGTGCCGGAAATCTTCCGCAAGTTATTTTTGCAGGAATACTGCAATAGGTGGATTTTCTAATGCAGCCTCTATGCCGGAACATCATTTCCAGACAGGCGGGACCGACGTTGCCACTCGAAATCTAGGGGTGGGTTTCATGTTGTTTCAACAGGGCGGCATCGGCGGTCATGTTCTGGTTTGCTGGGTGAGTGGCGGCCGGCCATGAGGGCGGCGCTTGGCAAGACATGTTGAACAGGAGAATGACAATGAATGATTCCGCCCATGGCTCCGGCCATGACCTTTTCGTGGAATTGACGGCCGATATCGTCGCGGCCTACGTAAGCAATCACGTGGTCCCGGTCGGTGACCTCCCGAATTTGATCGCCGATGTGCACGCGGCGCTGAGCAACACGACCGCGCCTGCGCCCGCCGCTGCCGTCGTCGAAAAGCCGAAGCCGGCGGTTTCCGTGCGCAAGTCCGTTCAGGACGACCAGATCATCTGCCTGGAATGCGGCGGCGCCTTCAAGTCGCTGAAGCGGCACCTGATGACCCATCACAACCTTTCGCCGGAAGAATACCGCGAGAAGTGGGACCTGCCGGTCGACTACCCGATGGTGGCCCCGGCCTATGCGGAAGCCCGCTCGCGCCTTGCCAAGGAAATGGGCCTCGGCCAGCGCCGCAAGCGCGGCCGGTAAGACCCCGCGATCACAGAAAGACCTTTCCGGTCCCGAAGGGGTGGCTGGAGGTCTGGTTTTCGAGAACCCGGTTCCGCCGTGCGCGGGCCGGGTTTTTTGTGGGGTGAGAGAGGGGAGGAGGGGGGCTTTGCGGCCTCTTGTAGGTCATTGTGGTGAGCCGGGCCTCTTCCCGAGAGCAGGCATTGCGTAATCTTTCATGCTATTTCGTCTTTCTGCGCCCGGAGGAGAAGTCGGGCGTGCTGCAGAACAGTTCATTCTGGTCTGTCCCTTAATCCTCGAGAGTGGATGATGTGGGCTGGGGCCCGGAAAAGGCGTGCGTTCAGCTTTCTGCGCATAAGTCCGGCGCGATTAGCTGCACGACTTGCGACTCATCCTAGAATTGTGCTTCACTTAAGCAAAATGTACTGGGGGGCAAATGGGCGACTTTGCTTACACTAACGTAACAGGAAAGATTAAGCCTCTTCTGGAAAAGATTCGAACGATCGGCATTCCGAAAAAGGCAACAACTGCGTGGCTCAAGACGATCGGCTTCACCTCCAGTAATGACAAGTCATTGATAGGTGTCCTTAGATTCGTCGGCCTAATCGATAGCGCTGGAACGCCAACTTCAGTCTGGAGCAATTTTCGGGGAACTCACCACAGGGCTGTTCTTGGCGAGGCGATCCGAAAGGGCTACGCTGAGCTTTATGCGATCTATCCCGACGCCCACACCAGATCCAACACTGAAATAGGACACGTATTCAGTACGAGTTCTACCGCCGGTCAGCAGGTGATCGCAAAGACTGTGGCGACGTTCAAGGCGTTGGCGACGGAGGCCGATTTCTCTTCAGCGCCATTGGATATCAACACATCGATCCACACCGGGCCGCTCCATACTGCGCCGGCCAATGCTCCGACGCAAGAACCGCAACGTCCGAATGTCCAGAACGGCCCAGCAGTTCACATTGACATTCAAGTTCATATCTCGCCGGAATCGACCGCAGAGCAGATCGATAAAATCTTCGAAAGTATGGCGAAGCATCTATACGGTCGCAAGGACGGCTGATGGATGTCCTTAAGAACATTGTTCTGACTGCAAAGGCAATTCATTCCGAGCTTTCGGACGATTTGAAGCCGCCCGAAGAAGGATTGCCCGCGAAGTCCCAGTCGGTCGTCAACATGTCGCTTGTTAGAGGGACCCGCGGGTACATCGAACGTGTCGCCAACCAGGTAAACGGGGCCTACGAGAACGGCTGGTATGACGCCGCCGCCGTCATGCTGCGGCGCTTAATCGAAACACTAATAATCGAAGCCTTCGAGAAGCACTCCATCTCGGACCGGATTAAAAACTCGACCGGAGATTTCTTTTTTCTACGCGACCTTATTGGGGCCACTATCAATGAGACGACGTGGAACCTTGGTCGGAACGCGAAGCAGGCGTTGCCAAAGTTGAAAGATATTGGCGACAAATCCGCTCACAGCCGCCGCTATCTGGCGCATCGAACCGACATCGAGCAGCTTATTCCCGACGTCCGTGTTGCGGTTCAAGAGCTCATATACCTCGCCGGTTTGAAGTAGCAGAGACGATTGCCTATTGGATCAAGCGGCGGGATAGACCACCTTCTGGCTTCGGAGCCACTCGCACTCATCTTCTTACAGAATAAAGCTAGGCATGAAGTGTCTCGAGCAAGGCATGAGTACGCAAGTCGCCCAAATGGGCTGATCAGGATCCCTGAAACGAGCCTGTCTATTGGCAGCTTTTCGGCTCGCCACTGACACCTGCCAGTCCCCTCACGCCGCTCTCCACCCCCCTCGCGAAAAACACACCTCCCCCAATTCCTGTGGTTTTCCGGCCGGCGAGTTGGGCTAAAAGGATATAGGAATAAAAACCTACATCCCGAGGAGAGCCCCATGCTGTCACAGGAAGTCGTTCCCGTCGAGTATCAGCCGGCGCCGCAGCCGCCGGATCCGGCGGCGTTGCTGTCTCCCGCCGAGCGGCAGAGCTTGCGCTTCCGCTGCATGATGGTGCGGCAGGTGGTGGCGGAGCTGCTCGCCTTCGCCGGCGACGAGGGCAGGGCCGGGCGTGACCGCCGCCGCTCGGTCCAGCACATCCGCCAGATTTCCATGTATGTCAGCCACGTCGTCCTGCAGATCCCGATGCAGCATGTCGCGATCGCTTTCGGCGCCGATCGTTCCACCGTCTCGCATGCCTGCCGCACCGTCGAGGAGCGGCGCGAAAACCGCGCCTATGACGATTTCGTCGGCGCCGCCGAGCGCCTGACGGCAAGCTTCTTCCTCACAGCCGGAGGTCCTGCGCATGGCTGACGGCAGTCCGGCGCCGGCGGAGCGCAGGGCCCTCCTGCGGCTGATGCGGCTTGCCCTTTCGGGACCGATGCGGATCGCCGGCGAGGAGGGCGGCGCCTGCCGTCTTTCGGGCAGCGGGGGCGAGATCGTGCTCGCCGAACGGCTCGTGCGGCTCGCCGTCGCCCGCGGCCTCCTGAAGCGCCGCGGCCGGGCGGTCGTCGCCGGCAACGAGGCACGCGCCTTCCTCCGCCGGGCGCTCACCGATCCCGAGGCCGGCGGCTTTGCCGACCAGCACCGCGAGATCGAACTCTGCGCGCTGCCGGGAGAAGAGGGGGAGGCGGGGAGGCCGGCCGCCACGGTGCGGCGCAACCTTGCCGAATCGCCGCTCGGTCCGCTCGCCCGCCTCAAGGGGCGCGACGGCGGGCCCTTCCTCGATGCGCAGGCGATCGAGGCAGGCGAGCGGCTCGCCGCCGATTTCCTCCGCGCCGGCCTGCAGCCGCGCATCACCTCCTCCTGGGAGCCGCGGCTCGCAAGTCGCACGAAAGGAACGGCCGGCGGCGCCGCGGAGCTCGGCGACAGCGCCCTTGCCGCACGGCGCCGGGTGACGGCGGCGGTCGAGGCCATGGGGCCGGAACTCGCCGGCGTGGCGCTCGACGTCTGCTGCTTCATGAAGGGGCTGGAAACGGTGGAGCGCGAACGGCAATGGCCGGTGCGCTCGGCAAAGCTGATGCTGCGCGCCGCGCTGATGGCGCTCGCCCGGCATTACGCCCCGCCGGCGGCTCCGTCGCGGCACACCCGCCACTGGGGGGCGGAGGATTATCGCCCCGAGATCGGCTGAGGCGTGGTTCTGTCCGGGGTGACGGGGTCTCTTCTCCCCAGCGGGGAGAAGGTGGCCCGAAGGGCCGGATGAGGGGGGCGCGAAGCGCAAAGGCGGTGCCGGGCAGCCCCTCATCGCCTCGCATTCGCTCGGCACTTCTCCCCGCTGGGGAGAAGAGGGAGCCCGGAGCCGCCACCGGTCTCCCAGATGCGATAGCCGGAGATCGGCCGCGGCCAGCCTCGCGCCCGCCAGTCAGAGCCGAGAATTCAGCGAAGGTGACTTGGGAACAACAGGGGCGCTGGATCGGTGGGATTCGCAGTGGCGGCTCGTCCGGATAGGTCGTGAGGGGCGGCCCACGTCGGCGGGGGTCCGATCTCCCCCCTTGAGGGGAGATGCCCGGCAGGGCAGAGGGGGTGAAATCTCTATCTCGGCGTTTGCAGTGATCCCCCTCATCCGCCTGCCGGCACCTTCTCCCCGCTCGCGGGGAGAAGGGACGAGCGGCACCGCGTCGACCCGGACGAGCGGCGGCAGGGGCAGGCGATCAGCGTCCGGGGGCGCTTTCCACCAGCGCCTGGGCGGCTTCCTCGCGGATGCGCTGGATCATCGAGCGCAGCCCGTTCGCCCGCTGGGCGGAGAGGTGCTCGATGAGGCCGATCTTGCCGAAGAGGTCGATCGCGTCGAACTTGACGATCTCGGAGGCGCGCTTGCCGGAATAGGCGGCGAGCACGATCGCCACCAGCCCGCGCACGATATGGGCGTCCGAATCACCGGAAAACGTGATCACCGGGTCGTCGCCGTCGCCGACCTTGCTTGCGAGCCACACCTGGCTTGCGCAGCCCTTCACCTTGCGTTCGGGGGTCTTTTCCGCTTCCGGCATGTCGGGCAGCGCCTTGCCGAGCTCGATGACGTAACGATAGCGGTCCTCCCAGTCGTCGAGGAAGGCGAAATCGTCGATCATGTCCTGCAGGGTGGTCATTCCCGGCTCCGTTTATTGTCTCTTCCCCGATATAGGCGATCCCGGCGGCGAATTGAACTGCCGCGCTGCGGGAAAAGAAAAACGCGGCACCTTATGAAAAAGGCACCGCGTCGGCCGAAAGGGGCACAAGTCGACAGTATGGCAGTAGGGCAGTCATCAGGCTCCGGTGCGGCGAGCGCCCCGGGGCAAGCTTTGAAAAATCAGGAGGCCGGCTTCGGCCGCGGCGTCGGCACGGCGCCGGCAGACGTGTTGACGGTGCCGGTCACGATGACGTCCGAGACGTCGTCGGCGGTCTCGCCGGCCACGGCGGCCTTTTCCTTGGCGTCGTCGCCGAACTGGCGGTCGAGGAGCTGGTAGGCGACGAGCGCGCCTTCACGGGCCCGTTCGCCGAGGGCGGAGAAGGTTTCGGCACCCTTGACGCAGACATCCGGCTTCACGCTGCAGATCTCGCTCACATAGGCATAGGCGTCGGTGGCCGCCGAAATCGCGTCGGCGACGTCGAGCGATGCGCCGGTGTTCTGCGCCTCCGGCCGAGTGCCGAAATACGAGAGGAGCACCAGCACCATCGAAAACCAGAACGTTCCTTTGATCAGAAACCACATTGCGTTTACCCGTCCGAGCATCACCGGTCCGTGCCGGCTGCCGGGTCCTTCCCGGCGTGTGAAAGGAGCCTATTCGCGGGGTGGTAATTTCGCTTTGCAAAACTCGCTCGGGTTTTCGGCGAAATTGACTAAAATTCTAACGATCCGGCCCTCACGCGCCATTTGCATCAAGTTTTAGCAATCGCCGTTAAGCATAAACAGGGGGGTGGTCCCCGAAATCCCGGCGATTTGCCGCGCCGCCTCCGGCCAAAGGTTAACGCGGCCCAGAAAATGCCGTAATTTCCGTCGCTTACGCCCCGTTAACCATGAATGCGAAAGCTTGGCCGGCTTGTTCCGGAATGGCGCAAACCGGGCCTTCCGGGCGCCGTTGCGACCCCTTGCTTTATCTTTTCCTTAAGCGCGCGGCGCCTATGGTCGGGGTGGTTCGAGAGTGCAAGCGTTCGCGGAAATTTGGCGTGCTGGTATTGAGTAAAATGGCTGACATGACGGTAGCGATCCTGGACGGTGCGGCACGCGCCTGCCTTGCATGCGCCGGTGCCGGACGGGCCGTTGCGACCGCCGACGTGCTGCTGCTGCGCCGGGTGATGCTGGCCTTCCTGCCGCTCGTTCCGGCCGTTCCCGCCGCACTCCTCCTCGTCACCGGCCCGGCCGTCGCATTGCCGCTCGGCTTCGCGCTGGTGCTCTCGCTCTTCCTTCTCGCAAGCGTCACCGCCTTTGCCTTCGCCCGCACGCCCGGCCGTTCGGGCGAGACGGCGGACGCCCCCGCCATCGACGGCTTCTCCGCCGATGCATGCCCCGGCCTTCTCCTCCGGCTCGATGCCAAGGGCCAGGTCCGCGCCGCCGGCGGCCGCGACCGCGAGGTGTTCTTCTCTTTCCTGCGCGATCCGGTCGACCGCCCCTTCGTCGAGCATGTCCACGTCTCCGACCGGCTCGGCTTCGTCGAGGCGCTCGCGGACCTGCGCGCCGGCGTCGATGCGGTGGCGATCGACCTTCGCCTCGACCGGCCGATGCTCGGGCTCGAGCAGTCGCAATTCATGAATGTCCGCATGGACATGACCGCCGTGCGCGGTGCAGACGGCGCGCTTGCCGCCGTCCACGCCCAGATCCTCGACATCGCCGGCGAGATGCGCATCCGTGACGAGGCCCGCCGCATGGCCGGCGAGGCGGCCGACGCGCACGAGACCAAGTCGCGCTTCCTCGCCGCCGTCAGCCACGAACTGCGCACGCCGCTCAACGCCATTCTCGGTTTCTCCGATATCCTCGCGGGCGAATATTTCGGCAAGCTCCAGAACGACCGCCAGCGCGAATATGTCGGCCTCATCCACCAGTCCGGCGCCCACCTGCTTTCGGTCGTCAATGCGATGCTCGACATGTCGAAGATCGAGGCAGGCCGCTACGAACTGACGCTCGAACCCTTTGCGATCGCCGAGACGATCAGCCATTGCGAAAACATGCTGTCGCTGCAGGCGAAGACCCGCGGCGTGACGCTGACGAGCCGGCTCGGCCGCGGCCTCGGCGAGGTCGTCGCCGACGAGCGCGCGGTGCGCCAGGTCTTGATCAATCTGGTCGGCAATGCCATCAAGTTCACCGAAGCCGGCGGCGCGGTCACGATCGACGCGGGTATCGAGGGTGGCGAGTTGAAGCTCGTCGTCAGCGATACGGGCATCGGCATCGCGCCGGAGAAGCTGTCGCTGATCGGCAAGCCCTTCACCCAGATCCACGGCGAGCTCAACCGCCGCTACGAGGGTTCGGGTCTCGGGCTGTCGCTGGTGAAGGGCCTGACGGCACTGCATGGCGGCCGTTTCGAAATGGCGAGCCGGCCGGGCGAGGGAACCGTGGTGACGGTCACACTGCCGGCGGACGGCTCCGGAATCATCGCTGCCGGCGATACGGCCGGCGCGGACAACAAGGTGGACTTCCCGCCGCGGCTGAAGGCGGAGAACGCCGTGGCTGCGCGAACGAAGGACGAATGGGTGCATGACGAAGCGAAAGCGAAAATCGCCTGAGAGGAAGCCCGCGCGCCGTGCGCCGGGTCTCGCCTCGCGGGCTGCCGGCGCGCTCGCCGGCTTCGCGGCTCGCCATCCCGCCGGCTTCGGCGGGGCGGCGGCCTTTTGCGTCGTGTTCGGCATGATCGCCGCGAACGCGCTGTGGTACCAGCCAGGCGTCCATCCCTCGCCCTTCTGGCGCACCCGCGACAGGGCCGATTTCAATGCGCTCGCAGGCGTTGCCCGCAATACGCTGATGGAAGACCCTTCGCGGGTCACGACCTTCCGCATCGAGCGGGCCGAGGAGCCGCAGGAGGGCGATGCCGCGGCCCCGGCGGTGGCCGCCACGTCGACGCCCGCGGTGAACGAGACGACCGCCGCCGTTCCGCCCGCGAACGCTCCCGCCGACTCCGGCCTCGTGCGCTCCGTGCAGCAGGCACTTGCCCGCCGCGGCTTCTATGACGGCACCGTCGACGGCCTGACCGGCCCGCGCACGGAGGCCGCGATCGCCGCCTTCCAGAAATCCGTCGCCATGCCGGCGGACGGACGGCCGAGCCCGGAACTGCTCGCAGCACTCACCGTTGAAAGCGGCGCCGTGGCCGTTCGTCCCGTGCCGCGTCCGGCCGGCGACATTTCGCCCGCAGCCGGCGAGGACCCGGTGGCCGCCGCAATCCGCAGCGCCGAGCGCACCGTCGCCACCGTCTCGGAAAAGCGTCGCAAGGCCCAGACGGAGGCCCGCACCGTCGAGGTGGCGCTGCGGCCGGCAAAGGACATCCCGCAGGCGATCGCCGGCGGCGCCGACCCGAACATGGTGATGGCGATCCAGCAGGGCTTGAGCAACATCGCCTACAGCGACGTCAAGGTCGATGGTGTTGCCGGCGCCGAGACGCGCGCGGCGATCCGCCACTTCGAGCGCCACTATCGCCTGCCGGAGACCGGCGAACCGAACCCGGCCGTGCTGAAGAAGCTCAAGGACATCGGCGCCCTCTGAACTGCCCGGACCTTAGACTTTCGTCTATATGTGAATATTTGCAAAGCCTTAACCACGATCGGCGATGATCCTCCGAATCTTGGGAGGGGTTTGCAATGACCGTGTCGAATGCGCTCGCCGTGAGTGAAGAGCATGACGTGCCCGAGGAGGCCGCGGCGGATGCCGCTCTCCTGAAGCGGATCGTCTCCGAAATGGCCCGCGAGGCCTCCGAGCTCGGCATCGACCTCGTCGACATCGCCGGCGCGATCACCGACGTCGCGGCGATGTCGAAGCGCCATGCCGTGACCTTCGACGAGATCACCCGCACTGCGCTATCGATCGCCGAGACCAACAATGCGGTCGCCTCCGCGCTCGGTGAAACCGATGCCACCGCCGGCGAGGCCCGCCGGATGCTGTCGGACTCGGCAAGCCGCATGACCGGCGCGGTCGGCAAGATCGACCAGATGGTCGACGCCTCGATGGAGATCAGCACCGAGATCGGCACCTTCTCGCGTTCGCTTTCGGACGTCGACAAGGTGGCGACGGAGATCGGCACCATCGCCCGCCAGACCAACCTGCTTGCGCTGAACGCGGCGATCGAGGCGGCACGCGCCGGCGAGGCTGGCAAGGGTTTTGCCGTCGTCGCCTCGGAAATCCGGGCGCTGGCGTTGCAGACCTCGCAGGCGACGGCCTCGATCCAGACGATCCTCGACGACATCCGCAGCAAGATCGAGAAGCTCGCCACCGCAGGCAAGGGCGCGAGCGAGAGCGCACTCGACGTGCGCGAGACCTCGCAGGCGATGAACCAGTCCTTCGGCACCATGGAAGGGGTGATCACCCGCATCCTCGACAGCGCGTCGGTGATGGCGAAGACCACCGAGACGGTCAACGGCCAGTGCTCCGCCTTCGTCGTCACCCTCGGCGAGATGGCGGGGGAAGTCAGAAGCTCCGATGGCGCGCTGCAGAACGCCGCCGCCCGAGTCGACAAGGTGGTGAACCTCTCCGAGACGCTGATCCAGCTGACCGCGAGCGCCGGCATCGAGACCGTCGACAGCGCCTGGATCCGCACCGCCCGTGACGTTGCCGAAGACATCTCGGCGGCCTTCGAGGAGGGCGTGCGCACCGGCCGCATCGCCATGGACGCGCTCTTCGACCGCCAGTACCGGCCGATCCCCGGCACCGACCCGGTCCAGATGATGGCCCGCTTCACCGAATTCACCGACAGGGTGCTGCCGCCGATCCTCGAACCGGTGCTGTCCTTAAGCGACCGCGTCGGCTTCTGTGCCGCCGTCGACGTCAACGGCTACCTGCCGACCCACAACCGCAAGTTCTCCGAGCCGCAGCGGCCGGGCGATGCGGTGTGGAACACCGCCAACTGCCGCAACCGGCGCATCTTCGCCGACCGCGTCGGCCTTGCCGCCGGCCGCTCGACGGCCCCCTTCCTCGTGCAGACCTACCGCCGCGACATGGGCGGCGGCAATTTCGTCGTGATGAAGGACATCTCCGCCCCGATCACCATCTCCGGCCGCCACTGGGGCGGACTGAGGCTGGCTGTCAGGGTGTGAGGGTCAGGCTCCCGAGGTGCGCCGTCTCGCAGACTGGCTGTCCTGGGTGTGAGCCGGCCGCGGGGCGCGCGCGAGTTTTTCCTCGATCGCGTGGCCGATCCAGCCGTTGAGAGAAAGCCCTTCTGCTGCGGCATTCATCGCGGCACGCTTGTGCAGATCGGGCGAGACCCGCACATTGAAGCTGCCCTTGTAGGGCTTCGCCGGTTCGCGGCCCTCTTCCTCGCAGTCGGCAAGGTAGGCGTCGATGAGGTCTCGGGCGACGGCCTCGGCTTCGCTCGCCCGGTCGCATTCGGCGACCAGCACGTCGTCGATATGAAGCACCTTGACGAAGAGGGAGCCGTCATCGAACTCGACGGACGCCTGATAGCCCTTGTAAGTAATTGTTTTCATATCAAACCCTGATCGATGAACTGATCGCGTATCTGCCTGACCATATACGGCTTCATCTCGTTTCCGGGGTGGGGCTCATGCAGGCGGATGATCTGCTTCGTGGAGGAATGGACGAATTTCCGTCGCGATCCTCCGCCGGCATCCTTCTCGACGAAACCGAGACTTGCGAGCATGCGAACGAGGTCCCTGTAAGGAAACGGTCCTCTGCACGCCCTGAAGTCCTCGACAAGCCTATCTCCGCGCGACATGCGTTTTCACCGAAATTTTACGCCACATTGCAGGGAGTTTGCAACTGAAATATAGTTGCACGTGGTGCCTGTTCCTATGGGACAAGTTTCAGAAGTATTCAGAACAATATACGGCCCTGAGGTCGCATGTTTGCGCAACGCAGGATTGCGGTCAAGGGTAGGATTCCGTGTGTGACCCTCCGCCAGCGTCGGTCCGAGCATTCTTCCCCAAGTTGCCAGAACATAGTCTGACGACGCAGCCGCTTCGCCCACCTCCCCCCATTCCCTTTGCTCCCCGCTTGCCCTATGACCCACGGATGCGTCTTCGTTCCGATATCTTCGTTTCCGCGCTCGTCCGCCGCGTGTTTTCCGCCGGCGGGTTTGCCGCCGTCGCGCGCAAGGGCGCGGAGGAGGCGGGGGCGATCTATGTGCGCCAGCATTTTCGCGACGGGCTCGAGACGCTCTACGGCCCGGCGCCGCAGAGCCTGATGGCCGAGGAGGGGCGCGACGACCGCGGCTTCGAGGTGCGGCTGACGCGCGTGGAGGCAGGCGAGGTCGACGCGCTTCTTGCGCGCGAGGGGCGCTTCGACCCCGATTACTGGGTGGTGGAACTCGAAACCGACGACCTCGACGGCGTGCTGCCCATCGCCGGCGGCGAGGGGTAGGCGAGGGGCCTCTCCATGCGGAGAAAGCCTCAGCCGCGCGGGCGTTTGCGGGCGACCGTCTCCCATGCCGCGCGCAGCAGGTCTTCGACGTCCGCCGGGGCGGCGTCCGCGTAGCGCAGCACCGTCCAGCCCTTGAGACCCCAGGCGCCGGGAACCGGAAAAAGCAGGCCGGGTGCGGCGGCGACGGCGAGCGCCTGCCGGTCGGGGGTAAGCTTCAGCACCAGCTCGCCCGGCCGTGGCAAAGTGGCGAAGACCTTGTTCCGAAAGCGGAAATCGCGCTTGCCGAAATGGGCGCTCTCCTCCGCCTCCGGCAGCGCCAGCGCAAGAGTGGCAACCTCGTCCTCGGTCATGGCGGCTCCTTCCTTCGTTGGTGCGAGGATAGGGGAGAGCGGTAGGTGGGACAACAGATAGGAAAATAATCCTTGACGGCGTGACGGTCGTTTGCTGGTCTTTTGTTATGGTCGAAGAAGTGCGGCCGGGGTGGCCCGGTGGTGCTCTTGGCGCAAAAGGTCGCCGTCATCCCCGCCCTCGGGTTGAACCCGAGGACGATCCGGGATCCGGTGCGAACAAGTCCATGATCGCAAAAGCGTCTTTCACGGCGCAGACGCGCCGTGGCTGGATGCCGGGTCAGGCCCGGCATGACGGTGGCGATGGGTTTGCGATTGCTTCCTCTCCCCTGGCGGGAGAGGAAGCGATTTCGGCATCTTAGGCCGAAGGCGTAAGTGCCAGAAATCGCAGGTGAGGGGGATATGCTGTGCCTTCGCACCGACCCGCTCACTTGGAATTTCTAACACTTAGCTGAAGCAGGGCCTTGCACAGCCTTCGCGCGGCGTCGCGCTCAGGCCTTCGTTCGCTCAAATCGATCCACCGGATCGATTTCCGGCCTTCGGCCAACGCTCCGAAGTCTCCCCCGCCAGGGGGAGAAGACGTTCCATTCCGCCGCCAGGGCACTGTCAGTCATTCGAGGCCCGGGGTTCGCTCCCGAGCCTTTTTTCGTCGGCGCGGGCCGGCAAGGAGAGCAGGCTATGGACGGGGCAGGTGAATTCGACCTTTCGGTCTTCGGCGTCTGGCCGCCGGGCGAGGCGGGTGCGGTGGTCGCGGAGAGCGACGAGCCGCGGATGCGCCGGGCGGTCGGGCGGCTGTTCCTTGAGCTGAAATCGGCCGACCGGCCGTCGCCCGTCGACGAATTCCAGAGACTTCTCAACGATCTGACGGCGGAGATGCGCGACCAGTTCGAGCTCTTCCGGCGGCTGCGGGCCTCGGCAGAGGCACTGATCGCCGGCGAGGACGAGGCGGCGGCGAAGGCCGCGCGGGCCGACGCGAAGGCGGCGACCGATGCCATGGCGCTGCTCGTCCGGACGCTCGAAAAGATCGACGGCCTGCAGCGGCAGATCGTGCGTGATCGTGAGGCTGCGGAACTCCTGGCCGAGGAAGAGGGTGGCGATGACGCAATCCGGGCAGAACTTCGGGCCGTCATCGACGCACAGGCCGATGCCCGTGCAAGACGGCTTCTTCATGGCTGGACCGCAGTCCGTGGAAGGCATCGTCGCCGATCCCGATGTCGGCGCCGTCATCGAGCGGCTGGCGCTCTGCGATCCGGCGGTGCTGAAGAGGATCGGCCGGAGCTGGGAATTCACCGGCCGGCCGGAGCAGAAGCCGCCGGACGGCGACTGGCGCTCCTGGCTGGTGATCGGCGGGCGCGGCTCGGGCAAGACCCGCACCGGCGCGGAATGGGTGCATGCGCTGGCGCTCGGCGCCGGCCCGCGTTCCGATCTGCGCATCGCGCTCGTCGCCGAAACGCTGGGCGACGCCCGCGAGGTGATGGTCGACGGGGCGTCGGGCATCTGGCGGATCGCCCGGCGGATGCGGCCGGAGGTGGAAATCTCGCGCCGCCGGCTCGTCTGGCCGAACGGGGCGATCGCGCAATTCTTCTCCTCCGAGGACCCGGAGAGCCTGCGCGGGCCGCAGTTTCATTTCGCCTGGTGCGACGAGCTGGCGAAATGGAAATATCCCGACGAGACCTACGACATGCTGCAGTTTGCGCTGCGGCTCGGCACCGCGCCGCGGGAGCTGGTGACCACGACGCCGCGGCCGCTGCCGCTGCTGAAACGGCTGATCGCCGCGAAGGGGACGCGGGTGAGCCGGCTTTCGACGGCGGACAATGCGACGAATCTCGCGCCGGGCTTCATCGCCGCACTTCAGGAGCGCTACGGCGGCACGCGGCTCGGCCGGCAGGAACTCGACGGCGAGCTGATCGAGGACCGCGAGGACGCGCTGTGGAAACGCGAGCGGATTGAGGCGCTGACGGTGAAGCTGACGGGTCCGCTGCGACGGATCGTCGTGGCGGTCGATCCGCCGGCGGGCACGGGGCGCGAGAGCTGCTGCGGGATCGTGGTGGCCGGGCTCGAGGAGAACGGCCGCGCCGCAGTGCTCGCCGATTGTTCGGTGGAGGCGGCAAGCCCGGCGCAATGGGCGCAGGCGGTGGTGCGCGCCTACCGGCGCTTCGAGGCGGACCGGGTGGTGGCGGAGGCGAACCAGGGCGGAGAGATGGTGGCGGCGGTGCTGCGCAGCATCGATGCCGGCCTGCCGCTGACGCTGGTGCGCGCGACGCGAGGCAAGTATCTGAGGGCCGAGCCGGTGGCAGCCCTCTACGAGCAGGGAAGGGTGGTGCACGCCGGCCGGTTTGCCGCACTCGAAGACCAGATGTGCGATTTCGGCCCCGACGGGCTCTCGTCAGGCCGTTCGCCGGACCGGCTGGACGCGCTGGTCTGGGCGCTGACGGCGCTCCTCCTGGAACGCGCGGGCGAACCGCGCGTCAGGGGAATCTAGATTATCTGCTTGTTACTTGGAGGACGGCTGGCCGGCGCCCTGGCGCATCTGGCGCCATTCGTTTTCCATGCGTTCGAGAACATGGGCCGGGATAGACTGGGCCTGAATCTGGGCAGGGGTCTGGGGCTGAGTGGGCTTCACTTGCATCCGGATCTCTCCTCAAGGGCGGGGCGCGTCCGACATAGGACGGCTTCAATTTTCACACTGTTAAATTTTTGTAAATACGCTGTCCGGGTGCTCTAAACGATTGAAATTCTTTAAAACGATTAGAGTTTCGAGGTTTTTCACAACATGGTTGACGCAGGCCCTGTCGCATCCCCGGAAAGGGGTGGGTGGGAGGCTGCGTCATGCCTGAGCGGGCGGCGTCAAGGCGGGGGCGAATCGACGATGAGCGATGAACGCGACTTCTACCGGGCGATCCGGGCCGAACCCTTCGGCGGACGCCTGACCGACGGCCAGGTGCGCGGGATCGCGGCGATCCGCGGCGAATGGATGAAGACGGCGCCGGACGGCGATCCGCGGCATCTCGCCTACATGCTGGCGACCGCCTTCCACGAGACGGCGCGGACGATGCGGCCGGTGCGTGAGACGCTCGCCTCGACCGACGAGCGGGCGATCGCAATCCTTGACCGGGCCTATGCCGCAGGCCGGCTGCCGCAGGTCGCCCGGCCGTACTGGCGCCGCGACGGCAAGGGGCGAACCTTCCTCGGCCGCGGCTTCGTGCAGATCACCCACAGGCGCAACTACCAGCGCCTCTCCGACGCGCTCGGCATCGATCTCGTCAGCGACCCGGCCCGAGCGATGGAGATGGAGGTCGCGGCAAGCGTGCTGGTGGCCGGCATGATGCGCGGGCTTTTCACCGGCGTTTCGCTGGCCGACGTCTTTTCGGGGGCAGAGAGGACTGGACCGGCGCCCGGCGCATCGTCAACGGCCTCGACCGGGCGGAACTCGTCGCCGGTTACGGCCGCGCCTTCCTGAAGGCGCTCGGGGTGACGGGAAGGCGGAAGGCGATTGAGCGGGGCGGCCGGCCATGCTATCGGCGGCTGCCTGAATCCTGAGGCGCCCGCCGTCAACCAAGCCGGAGCGAAGGCCCGTGATCCGCCATATCGTCCTCTTCACCGTGCCGAAGCACGAAGACCTCGACGCCGTGCTCGACGGCCTGTCGATCCTGACCGGCATTCCGGCGGCGACGCGGCTGGAGATCGCGACCAACATGAAAGCCGACCGCTTCGACGACGGCATTGACGTCGTGGTCTACGGCGAGTTCGAGGACGAGGCCGCACTCGCCGCCTACCACGCCCATCCGCTTTACCAGACCTCGATCGAGAGGGTGAAGCCGCTGCGCGGGAGGCGTTTTGCGGCGGATTATGATAGGACGGCAGCGATCACCGCGCCGCGGGCGTAGCCGACGTCACGCCCCTCACGATTGCCCCTCACCCTGACCCTCTCCCCGCAGGCGGGGCGAGGGAACGGCCGGCGGATGAGGGCCGATCGTGATGGAGGCAAACGCGGCGGACACCATCTCCCCCTTGCGGGGGAGAATGGAATTTCAGCATCTTGGCGATAGCCAAGTGCTAGAAATTCCAAGAGAGGGGCTCCGTGAGGATCGTGCCATGGCAACCGAGCCCCTCACCTGAAAAATCTGAGGCTTAGGCGGCTTGCGCGCGCCTAAGGTCTCGATTTTTTGTCCTCTCCCGCGAGGGGAGAGGCGGGCCGACACGCCAACCTCGAAACAACAGGAAAAATCCGATGAGATTGCCGTTTCGACTGCCGTGGGGAGCTGCGGGGGGTGAGGGAGACGTGGCCGAGCGGAAGGCTGCCGGCGGGCTGGCGTTGGTGGCCAGCGAGGGGCGGGCGCAGTGGAGCGGGCGCTCCTACGGCACGCTCGCCCGCGAGGGCTTCATGAGGAACCCGGTCGCCCACCGCACGGTGCGGCTGATTTCGGAAGCCGCGGCCGCCGTGCCGTGGCTGCTCTATGACGGCGAGAGCGAGGTCGGCGAACATCCTGTGCTCGCGCTGATGGCGCGGCCGAACGGGCGCACCGGCGGGGCCGATTTCCTGGAGACGCTCTACGGCCATCTGCTGCTTGCCGGCAATGCCTTCGTCGAGCCGCTGGTCATCGGCGGACGGGTGGCGGAACTGCACCTGCTGCGACCCGACCGGGTGAGCGTGGTGGCGGGTCGCGACGGCTGGCCGGAGGCCTATGAATACCGCGCGGGAAGCGCGGTCCGGCGGATCGCGGCGGAAGGCGAGGGCGCGCTTCTCCACCTCAAACTCTTCCATCCGCTCGACGATCATCTGGGCTTTCCGCCGCTTGCCGCAGCGCAGGTCGCGCTCGATCTCCACAATGCCGCGTCGCGCTGGAACAAGGCGCTGCTCGACAATTCCGCCCGGCCCTCCGGTGCACTGGTCTACCAGCCGAAGGAGGGCGGCAATCTCGCGCCCGACCAGTACGAACGGCTGAAGCGGGAGCTGGACGAGGGCTATTCCGGGCCGATGCGGGCGGGGCGGCCGCTGCTGCTCGAAGGCGGGCTCGACTGGAAATCGATGGGGCTCTCGCCCGCGACATGGATTTCGTCGAGGCGCGGAATGGTGCCGCGCGAGACGTGGCGCTCGCCTTCGGCGTGCCGCCGATGCTGCTCGGCATTCCGGGCGACAACACCTATGCCAACTACCAGGAGGCGAACCGCGCCTTCTTCCGGCTGACCGTGCTGCCGCTCGTCAACCGGACGGCGAAGAGCTTTTCCGGCTTCCTCTCCGGTCTCTTCGGCGAGGCGCTGACGCTTGCCCCCGACCTCGACCAGGTGCCGGGGCTCGCTGCCGAACGGGATGCGCTGTGGGCACGGCTCGGCGGTGCGGATTTCCTTTCCGACACGGAGAAGCGGGCGGCGGTCGGCTACGGGCCGGAAACGGACTGAGGCGGTCGGGAAGGGTGCTCAAGCGATCTGCGAAGAGCTTGAATCAGTCTCTGAAGGACCGGAATCGAAATCGCAGGAAAGCCCGCCAAGGGATTCACCCGACTCTGTAATTCGCACTCTCTTCATGCGGCGCATGAGGAGCGCTTTCGCGCCTGCACGGGCCGGCTGGCGACGCGGATTCCATGTTAATTAGAAGAGGTTAATAAAATGACCGACTGGAGCCAGGACGGTGCGCAATTCACCGCGAAGGTGCTCGGCGCCTTAGCCGGGTCGGCGATCTCGCTCGTCTACATGCTGCCGAAGGGCAGGCAGGAGGCGGCCGGCCGTTTCTTGACCGGGCTCGCCTGCGGGCTGATCTTCGGCGATCCCGCGGGCCTGTGGCTCGCCCAGAAACTCGACCTGCTGGCGAACCTTTCGCCGGAGGATATCGTGCTTGCCGGCGCAACCGCCGCGAGCCTTCTCGCCTGGTGGAGCCTCGGCCTGCTGGTGCGCTTCCTCGACCGCGGCGGCCGCCCGAGCGGGTGACGGCGAAGAGCGGCCCGCGCTTCCATACCCATTCCATCGATCGAAGGAGAATGCCGATGCGTGCCTATCGCGGGCAGGCCAGTCGCGGCCCGGCCTATCGTGCTCCGGTGTCGCTCACCCAGAAATTCGCGAGCCTGACGCTGGCCGGGGTGACCGGCGACGGCGTCTTTTCCGGCTATGCCAGCGTCTTCGGCGAGGTGGACCTCGGCCATGACGTGGTGATGGCCGGCGCGTTCGGCCACTCGCTTGCCGCGCGCGGGCCGGGCGGCGTGCGGATGCTCTACCAGCACGATCCGGCCGAGCCGATCGGCGCCTGGCGGGTGATCCGTGAGGACGGTCGCGGCCTCTATGTCGAGGGCGAGCTGGCGAAGGGCGTGGCGCGCGCCCGCGAGGTGCATGCGCTCTTGAAGAGCGGCGCCCTCGACGGCCTGTCGATCGGCTTCCGCACGGTGCGGGCAAAGAGCGACCGGGCAAGCGGCATCCGCCGCATTCTCCAGGCCGACCTCTGGGAAATCTCCGTCGTGACCTTTCCGATGCAGCCCTCGGCGCGGGTCTCGAACGTCAAGAACGCGCGGTTCTTCCGCGACCGGGAGACCGAACTCGTCCGCATCATGCGGCGGGCGGCCCGGCGGATGGCGGCCGGCAATTTCAGATCCAGCAACGTCAACGAAGGATGAGAGGCGATGAGCGAGAACCAGGCGAACGGGACGGGTGCGGCGGAAGAGGGCGGCGTGCCGGTGCGCGCGGCCCCGGAGGTGAAGGCGGTGCCGGACACGGTCTCGGCGGCCTTCGAGGATTTCATGCAGGCCTTCGAGGCCTTCAAGGAGGCGAACGACGAGCGGCTTTCCGAGGTCGAGCGCAAGCTCACCGCCGACACGGTGACCCGCGACAAGGTGGAGCGCATCAACCGCGCGATGGACGAACAGGGCCGGCTTCTCAACCAGCTCGTGATCAAGAAGCTGCGCCCGCCGCTCGAACGGACGGGCGGCAGTACGGCCGGCGGCATGGGTGGCGCGGAGGCGGCCTTCGAGAGCTATATCCGCCGCGGCGACGAGACGGGGCTGCGCGAGCTGGAGGCCAAGGCGCTTTCGGCCGGCGTGCCGGGGGACGGCGGCTATCTGGTGCCGCCGGAGACCGATACCGAGATCGGCCGTCGGCTTGCCTCCGTCTCGCCGATCCGGGCGCTCGCGACCGTGCGGCAGGTCTCCGGCGCGGTGCTGAAGAAGCCGTTCGCGCCGGCGGGCATGGCCTCCGGCTGGGTGGCGGAGACGGCGGCACGGCCGCAGACGGCGACCCCGGAGCTCGCCGAGCTCACCTTCCCGACCATGGAGCTCTATGCCATGCCGGCGGCGACGCAAGGCCTGCTCGATGACGCCGCGGTCGACATCGAGGCGTGGATCTCCGGCGAGGTGGACGTGGCCTTTGCCGAGCAGGAGGGCGCGGCCTTCGTTTCCGGCGACGGGGTGAACCGACCGAAGGGGTTCTTAAGCTATGCGACCGTCGCGGAGGCGAACTGGGCCTGGGGCAGCCTCGGCCATGTCGGAACCGGGGTGGCGGGCGGCTTTGCCGCGAGCGGCGCCTCGGACGTGTTGATCTCGGCGATCTACGCGCTGAAGGCCGGCCACCGGCAGAACGCCCATTTCGTGATGAACCGCAAGACGCAGGGCGAGATCCGCAAGTTCAAGGATGCCGACGGCAACTATCTCTGGCAGCCGCCGGCGGCGGCCGGCCAGGCGGCGGCGCTGATGGGCTTTCCGGTGACGGAGGCCGAGGACATGCCGGACATCGCCGCCGACGCGCTGTCGATCGCCTTCGGCGACTTCCGCGCCGGCTACCTCGTCGTCGACCGCACCGGCGTGCGCATCCTGCGCGACCCCTATTCGGCCAAGCCCTACGTGCTCTTCTACACGACCAAGCGCGTCGGCGGCGGGGTGCAGAACTTCGAGGCGATCAAGCTGGTGAAGTTCGGATGAGGATGAGGCAGTGGGCAATGGGCAGTAGGCAGTAGCGCTGGCCGTGGTCGGTCTCCCCCTTGTGGGGGTAAGGAGCGGTCGGCGAAGCCTCCCTCACGATTGCCCCTCACCCTGACCCTCTCCCCGTAGGAACGGGGAGAGGGACCGGCCGAAGCGGTGCCGCTTGTCTCTTCTCCCCGCGGGCGGGGAGAAGGTGCCGGCAGGCGGATGAGGGGCAAACGAGGCAGACGGATGCGGCGAGGCAAAAGGCGTGCCCGTCATCCCCGGCCCTGAGCCGAAAGAACGCATGTCCGACGAGACGATGAGTCTTCCCGCGCGATGGACATCGCGCGACTGGATGCCGGGTCGAGCCCGGCATGACGGCGGTTGGCATCGTGCGTCCCTCACAGCTGCCCTTACGCTTCACCTTGTCCTGCCCTGCCGGGCATCTCTCCCTCAAGGGGGGAGATCGGCCCGCGGCCCGTCTACTGCCTACTCGCTATTCCCTATTCGCTATTCGCCCCAGAACGGAGCCCCCATGACCTATGCCCTGATCACGCCGCCGGCGGCGGAGCCGTTGACGCTTGTCGAGGTGAAGGCGCATCTGCGCCTCGACGGTCCCGACGAGGACGGACTGCTTGCCGGCCTCGTGACGGTGGCGCGCGAGCATCTCGAACGCCAGACCGGCCTGATGCTGATCACGCAGACGCACCGGCTCTACCGCGACGACTGGCCGGCGGGCGGCGTGATTCAGATTGACAGGGGCCCGGTGCAAGCCGTTGAAAACGTGACCGTCTATGACGGCGACGGAAACCCGCTTCAGGTATCGCTTCAAGACCACCTGCTCGACGGCGAGAGCCGGCCGGCGCGGCTCTGGCTGCGCGACCCGCCGGCGCCCGGACGGGCGATGAACGGCATCGAGATCGATTTTCGCGCCGGCTTCGGCGACACCGGGGCGGACGTGCCGGATACGCTGAAGCGCGCCATGCTGATGCATGTGGCGCTGATGTTTTCCTATCGCGGCGCCGTCGCGCCGGCCGACCAGCCGGCGGCGATCCCGGCCGGTTACGACCGGCTGGTGGCGCCATTCGCCCGGCGGAGGCTCTGATGGCGACGGCGGCCTTCGACCCCGGCGGGCTGACTGCCCGGCTGACGCTGGAAGCGCCGGTGGACACGCCCGACGGGCAGGGCGGTACAAGCCGCACCTGGAGCGCCGTTGCGAACCTGTGGGCGCGGATCGAGCCGGTCACGGCCGCCGTCGGCGAGGAGGCGGGCGGCGGGCGGGTGACGATCACCCATGCGATCTGGATGCGCCACCGGAGCGATGTCGCGGCGGGCATGCGGCTCGTCAAGGGCGCACGGGTCTTTGTCGTGGAGATGGTGCACGATCCGGACGAGAGCGGCCGCTATCTCCTCTGCCGCTGCCGGGAGGAGGGGCGATGAAGCTCGCATTGCAGGTGACCCACCGGGATTTCAGGGAGGCACTGACGCGGGCGCTTGCGGCGGCGATTGCCTCGCACACCGCGAAGGCGCGGGAGACGACCGACGCCGGCAAGGACGGGGAGGGCGGCGATGGCGCCGGTCAATGAGCTTTTGCAGGCGGTGCATGCGCGGCTTTCGGGCGACGTGGTGCTGACGGCCCTCGTCGGCCCGGACGGTATCGTCGACCGGCGGCGGGATGCGGCCGCGCTGCCCTGTCTGGTGACGGGGACGGTGGAGACGCGCGCCTACGGCACGGCGAGCGAGGACGGGCTCGAATGCCTCCTCGATTTCGAGGCCTGGTCGGCGACCGGCCGCCGCGAGGCGGAGGAAATCGCCGCCCGGGTGCGGGCGCTCCTCGACGACGCCGATCTCGCGCTTGCCGGCGCGCGGCTCGTCTCGCTTGCCCATCGCCGCACGGCGAGCCGGCGGGTGGCGGCGACACGGCATTACGTGGCGGAGATGCGGTTTCGTGCGGTGGTGGAGTGAGGAGGTCTTTTCTCCCCTCGGCGGGGGAGAATGGAATTTCAACATCTTAGCCGGAGGCTAAGTGTTAGAAATTCCAAGCGAGGGGGTCGTTGCACGGATGTCCCCCTCACCTGCGATTTCTGGCACTTAGCTTCACTAAGATGCCGAAATCGCTTCCTCTCCCGCGAGGGGAGAGGCGTGGCCGGCCCGGCGTGCCCGGCTCGCGATGCGGGCGAGCAGCAGGAGGGCGACGAGGGCCGCGAGGGAAAGCCCGAGGCAGAGAAGGATAACGGCGGTGAGCCCCTGCCGGTCGAGGACGGTGGTCATCAGCACCGGGGCTGCGGCGCTCGCGAGATTCTGCGGCAGGGACAGCCGGGCCGACTGGCGGGCGAAGCGATCCGGCGAGAAGAAGACGAGCGGGATCAGCGCCCGGGCGACGGTGACGACGCCGGTGCCGAAGCCGTAGAGGACGACGAAGACGATCGCCGCACCTGCGCCGCTGAAGAGAAGCAGCACCACCGTGGAGACGACGATCAGGCCGAGGCCGGCGAGGAAGGTCGCAAGCGGCGAGCTGCGCCGCCCGAGCACGAGATCGACGGCCCGCGCGGTGATGCCGAAGACCGAGCGGAGCGATCCGAGCTGCAGGGCGAGCATCGGCGAGGCACCGGAGAGTTCGAGCATGCGGATCAGCGACGGCGAGACCCCGAAGCTGACGAGGGTGACGAGCGTGATCGCAAGCGCGATCAGCAGGAAGGCGAGCCGCGCCTGGCGCTCTGCGAGCGGCAGCGGTTCGGCGCGTGCGGCGGCGGCCTCGGCGGCGCTGCGGGCGGCCGGCTGCGGCAGCAGGAAGAGATGCGCCGGCAGGCAGACGACGAGATGGAAGGCGGCGGCAAGCTGCAGGGTGACCCGCCAGCCGTATTGCTGTTCGAGGAGGCCGAGAAGCGGCCAGCAGACGGCGGACGAGAGGCCGGTGAAGATCATCAGCACGGCGATGCTGCGTTTGGCGTTCGCGCCCTCCCGCTCGACGACGGCGGCATAGGTGGGCACCGAAAGGCCGAAGGCGCCGCCGAGGCCGAGCACCAGCCAGGCGGCAAAATAGGCGATGACGCCTAGGCAGAGGCTGAGGCCGAGAAGGCCGAGCCCGAGGAGTGCGGAGCCGGCGGCAAGAACGCGCGCCGCCCCATGGCGCTCGATGAGCCT
Source organism: Ciceribacter thiooxidans (assembly GCF_014126615.1). Classification (NCBI taxonomy): domain Bacteria; kingdom Pseudomonadati; phylum Pseudomonadota; class Alphaproteobacteria; order Hyphomicrobiales; family Rhizobiaceae; genus Ciceribacter; species Ciceribacter thiooxidans. Next base: position 2,361,892 of record NZ_CP059896.1, on the reverse strand, counting down.
GCCCGTCCGGGGGCCGGCGGCGGCCATGGTCAGCATCATCACGGTGAGACCGAGGAAGACGACCTCGTTTGCAAGCCCGAGGCCCGCGGCGATCGGACGTCCGAGCACGCCCGGCATTTCGAAACTGGTGCCCCAGCCGACGATCTGGGTGACGGACAGCAGGGCGACGAGCCCGGCGCGGGGCGAACGGAGCGAGATGGAAAGGGACATGGGGAACCGGGGGGCGGGAAGACTGCCGCCACCATAGAGGAGGGGCGATGCAAGCGGAAGCTGTAAACGGCGCGTGATGCGTCTTTTGCCCTGGTCCTCGCCGCGGACGGCGGGGCGCACCGGACAGCTTTGCCCCTCATCCGGCTGCCGCCACCTTCTCCCCGCGGGTGGGGAGAAGGGACCCGTGGCACTGCCGCGACCGTTCCCTCGCCCCGCTTGCGGGGAGAGGGTCAGGGTGAGGGGCCGTGAGGAGGCCGGTGTCGAGCCGCTGCGTCTCCCCCTCACCTGCGATTTCTGGCACTTACGCCTTCGGCCTAAGATGCCGAAATCGCTTCCTCTCCCGCGAGGGGAGAGGCGTGGTCGGCGCGGTGCCGCTTGTCGATCTCCCCCCTTGAGGGGGAGATGCCCGGCAGGGCAGAGGGGGTAACACAGGCGCCGAGATTGGGGTTCACCCCCTCTGTCACTTCGTGACTGACCGGCCTTTCGCTTAAGCTCAAGGCGTTCGTCGCTGCAATCGATTCACCGGATCGATTGCTCGGCTACGCCGACCGCTCCTCACCCCCGACAATCCAACAACCGAAAGGAACGAGGCCATGGTGGCGCAGAAGGGCAAGGACCTGCTGTTGAAGGTCCATGACGGTGGCGGATATGCGACCGTTGCGGGGTTGCGGTCGAAGAAGCTCGCCTTCAACGCCGAGACCGTCGATGTGACCGATGCCGAGAGTGCCGGGCACTGGCGCGAGCTGCTCGGGGGCGCGGGCGTGCAGAGGGCGTCGCTGTCGGGCAGCGGGCTCTTCAAGGACCAGAGCTCGGATGCGCTGGTGCGGGCGGCGTTCTTCGACGGGACGATGCTTTCCTGGCAGGTGGTGATCCCCGATTTCGGCACGGTTTCCGGCCCCTTCCAGATCACCGCGCTCGAATATGCCGGCGCCCATGACGGGGAGCTGACCTTCGACCTCGCGCTCGAATCGGCGGGACAACTCGCCTTCGGGGCGCTCTGATGGGGGCTTCGATCAGAGAGGGCGCGACGGTCCGGCGGGCGAACCGCCACCGCGGCGAGGTCGAGGCGATGATCGACGGCGAGAGGCGCATCCTCTGCCTCACGCTCGGGGCGCTCGCGGAACTGGAGACGGCCTTCCAGGCGGAAAGCCTCGCAGGCCTCGCCGGGCGGTTTTCCGAGGGGAAGCTGAAGGCCGAGGACCTGATCCGCATCATCGGCGCCGGGCTTCGCGGCGGCGGCAACCGCTTTTCCGACGAGGAGGTGGCCGAGATGGCGATCGACGGGGTGTTGGCGCAACGGCGATGCTTGTCCGTGACCTGCTGACGGCGACCTTCCTCGACGAGGAGGGTAAGCGCCCGGAGCGCTGAGAGCCGCAGGCGAGGGGACGGAGAGGGCCGCGACGGTCGCCTTTCCCTGGCGGGCGGCGATGCATGCCGGCCTCGGCCTCCTGCGGCTCGACCCCGACGATTTTTGGCGGCTCTCGCCCCGGGAGTTCGCCGCGATGACCGGCGCCTTCGCGCCGGCTGCTCCCCGGCTCGCGCGCGCCGGGCTGGAGACACTGATGCAGGCGTTTCCGGACGGGTGATCGGCCTAGGCCTGACGGATGTCGCCGGCGATGTCGGTCAGGTCGTTGTTGAACTGGTGATCGCGGCCGTTCAGCCGGCGCAGTTTGGCATGCGGGATGTCCCGGGCGTAGAGGTCCGCATGGGCCATGGGCGTCGTGTCGTCGGCATCTCCCTTATAGAGGATGACGGGGACGGCCGAGAGGCCCGAGGCCCAGCCCGGAGCGACGTCGATCTCGTCGCTCGGCCAGCCGCCGTCGCCGACATAGGGCGCGGCGAGCAGGAAGACGGCGGCGAGGTCTCGCAGCAGTGCGGGCCGTTTTGCAAGGGTGTGGATCGCGATCGTGCCGCCGACAGAATGGCCGACGAGAATGGCGCCCGGGGCCAGCCGGGCGATCTCCGCCGCAATGGCGGTGCTCCATGTCCGGAAACCTGGGTCGTCCTCGTCGGGCATGCGCGGATAGAGCACCTCATAGCCGGGGCCGAGTGCGGCCTGCAGGCTGGCGACGAGCTTGTCGTCCCAGGCGTCATGCGTTCCTTCGCCGCCGCCCTGGATGAAGAGGATCTGGATGGGGTTGCCGGTTCCGCTCATGAGCTCCTGACATTGTCTGGTGGTTTTCGTGCGTAACACGGCAGAGCCTGATGGGTTCCGCAGGTGCCGGCAGCGGCACGAAGTGAAAACCGACGACCGGAGGATAGTCAATGGATGAGGAAACGGTGACCTTCGGGCTTTCGCTCGATGCTTCCGCGGCGATCGGCGTGCTGGACGATCTGGAGCGGCGCTCGCAGGGGTTCGGCGCGGCGCTGACCGGGGCCCTGAAGAGCGCCACGCTCGGCGGCAAGGGGCTCGAGAATACGCTCAGGGCCGTCGGCGAACGGCTGGCGGGTGTTGCGCTTTCGGCGGGGTTGAAGCCGCTCGACACGCTCGTCTCGTCGCTGACGGCGGGGCTCCCAGGCGGGCTCGGCTCGCTCTTCGCCTTCGCCGACGGCGGCGTGCCGGGGCGGGTGACGCCCTTTGCCGCGGGCGGGGTGGTCTCGGCGCCGACCTATTTTCCGATGGGCGGCGACCTCGGCCTGATGGGCGAGGCGGGCACGGAGGCGGTGCTGCCGCTGAAGCGCGGGGCCGACGGCACGCTCGGCGTTTCGGGCGGCGGCGGCACGACGCAGATCGTCTTCAACGTGACGGCGAGCGACGCCGAGAGTTTTCGCAAGAGCGAGGGACAGGTGACCGCCATGCTGGCGCGCAGTGTGGCGCGCGGCCGGCGGAACCTCTGATACCAGGTCTCGATGATATGACAGGGAGGAGAGGATGGCCGGCGGATTTCACGAGGTGCGCTTCCCGATGCGGCTTTCGCTTTCCACGAGCGGTGGGCCGGAGCGGCGCGTCGACATCACCAGCCTTTCCAACGGGCGCGAGGCGCGGAACACCCGCTGGCGCAATTCGCGACGGCGCTACGACGCCGGCTCCGGCATCCGCTCGGTCGGTGATCTCTATTCGGTGCTCGCCTTCTTCGAGGCGCGCAGCGGTGCGCTCTACGGCTTCCGCTTCCGCGATCCGCTCGACCACCGCTCCGGCCCGCCGGGTGCGGTAATCACGGCCTTCGACCAGGAGATCGGCACGGGCGACGGCGAGACGCGGGATTTCCCGCTTTGGAAGACCTATGGCGATGCCGGCGGGGAATGGCGGCGGCGGATCGAAAAGCCGGTCGCGGGCACTATTCTCGTCGGCATCGGCGGGGTGCCGGCGGAAGCGGGCGTCGCCTGGGATGCGGGGACCGGGATCGTGACCTTTGCCGAGGCGCCGGCGGCGGGTAGCCGCGTGACGGCCGGCTTCGAGTTCGACGTGCCGGTACGCTTCGACATCGACCGGATCGAGGTGAACCTCGAAGCCTTCAATGCCGGGCGCATTCCGGCGATCCCGCTGGTCGAGGTGCTGCCATGAGAGAGATTTCGCCGGCTCTTGCCGCCCATCTTGAAGGTGACGCGACGACGCTCTGCCATTGCTGGCGGGTGACGCGGCGCGACGGCGTGGTGCTCGGCTTCACCGACCATGACGAGGCGCTCGACTTCGGCGGCACGCGTTACCGCGCGGCGAGCGGATTTCAGGCGAGCGAGATGCGCGAGGAAAAGGGGTTGGCGGCACCCGCGAGCGAGGTGACCGGCGGCTTTTCGAGCGAGGCGGTGACGGAGGCGGATCTCGCCGCCGGGCGCTATGACGGCGCCCGCGTCGAGGTCTTCAAGCTGAACTGGCAGGCGCCCGAGGGGGCACTGCTCCTGAAGGTCCAGGAGATCGGCGAGGTCACGCGGGCGGCGGGCGCGTTCACCGCCGAACTCCGAAGCTTCGCCCACCGGCTCTCGCAGGAGACGGGACGGATCTACAATCGCCGCTGCGATGCGACCCTCGGCGACCGGCGCTGCGGCGTCGATCTTTCGGCGCCCGGACGGCGGGCGGAGGCCGTGGTGACGGCGGTGCCCGCCCGTAACCGGTTGCTGGTGAGCGGGCTCGAAGCCTTCGCCGACGGGCATTTCCGCGTCGGCAGCCTGACGCTTGCCGACGGGACGACGGCGCTCGTCGAGGAGAGCCGGGCGGTAGAGGGCGGAACGGCGCTGTCGCTCTGGCTGCCGCTTTCGGCGCTGCCCGCGGCGGGAGAGGCGGTGACGGTTTCGGTCGGCTGCGACAAGGCCTTTTCGACCTGTCGAGATACGTTCTCCAACACGCTGAATTTTCAGGGCTTCCCGCACATGCCGGGCAGCGACTTCGCCTATTCCTACGTGAGCGGCGAGAGCCTGCACGACGGCGGGCCGCTGTTCGAATAAACGGTCCGGAGGAGAGGCTCGATGTCTCAGATCACCGGGGCGGCGCTCGCCTGCGCCGAGGGCTGGATCGGCACGCCCTACCGGCACCAGGCGTCGCTCTGCGGTGTCGGCTGCGACTGCCTCGGGCTGGTTCGCGGGGTGTGGCGCGAGCTCTACGGCTGCGAGCCGGAGGTGCCGCCGCCCTACGCGCCCGACTGGGCGGAGCGGAGCGGCGAGGACCGGCTGACGGCGGCCGCCGAACGGCATTTCCAGCGCGTGGCCGACCTCGGCAAGGCGGTGCCGGGTGACCTCCTGCTCTTCCGCTTCCGGCCGCAGTTTTCGGCAAAACATGCCGGCATTCTCGGCGCCGGGGGACGGTTCATCCACGCCTACGAACAGGCGGGCGTCGTGCGCTCGCCGCTTGTGCCTGCATGGGTGCGGCGGATCGCCGGCATCTATCGTTTTCCGGAAAGGTGAGGCATGGCCACGCTTCTGTTCCAGGCGGCGGGCGCCGCCGTCGGCGGCATTTTCGGGCCGCTCGGGGCGGTTCTCGGGCGCGCGGCAGGCGCGCTTGCCGGCAATGTGCTCGACCGGGCGCTGCTTTCCGGCACGCAGACCGTCAGCGGCGCGCGGCTTTCGACGGCGAGGCTGCCCGGTGCGAGCGAGGGTACGGCGATCCCGCGTGTCTACGGCACGACGCGGATCGGCGGCACGCTGATCTGGGCGACGCGCTTCGAGGAAGAGGCGACGACGGAGCGGACTGGCGGCAAGGCCGGCGGCACGCGGGTGAAGACCTATCGCTATTTCGCCAATATCGCGGTCGGGCTCTGTGAGGGGCCGGTCGCCGGTGTCCGGCGGGTCTGGGCGGACGGACAGGAACTCGACCTTGCCGGGATCGAGATGCGCGTCCATGACGGAAGCATGACCCAGCTTCCCGATCCGCTGATCGAAGCGAAGCAGGGCGAGGGCAGGGCGCCGGCCTATCGCGGGCTCGCCTATGTCGTGTTCGAACGGCTGCCGCTCGACGATTTCGGCAACCGCATTCCGCTCCTGCAGTTCGAGGTGATGCGGCCGGTCGGCACGCTGGAGAGGCAGATCCGGGCGGTCAACGTGATCCCGGGCGCGACCGAGCACGGCTATGCGGGCGCCGCCGTCCGCGAGACGACCGGCGAGGGCAGCGCCCGTATCCTGAACCGCAACACGCTGACGGCGGAGACCGACTGGCAGGCCTCGATTGACGAATTGCAGGCGCTCTGCCCGAACCTCGAAAGCGTGGCGCTGGTCGTCACCTGGTTCGGCACGGATCTCCGGGCAGGCGAATGCAGGGTGGTGCCGGGGGTCGAAGTGGCGGCCCGGAGCGGCGAGAGCCGGCCCTGGCGGGTCGCCGGCATCGGCCGCGGCGCGGCACATATGGTTTCGCTGCACGGTGGCGGCCCGGCCTATGGCGGCACGCCGAGCGACGAGAGCGTCGTCGAGGCGATCCGCGACCTTGCCGCGCGCGGGCTGAAGGTGACGCTCTATCCGCTGATGATGATGGACATTCCGGCCGGCAACGGCCTGCCGGACCCCCACGGCGGAGCGGAGCAGGCGGCCTATCCCTGGCGCGGGCGGATCACCTGCCAACCGGCAACCGACCGGACCGCGGCGGCGAGGACCGCGATCGAGGCCTTCTGCGGCACGGCGACGGCGGCCGATTTCACCGTCTCCGACGGGAGCGTCAGCTGGCACGGTTCCGACGAGGGCTACCGACGCATGGTGCTGCACTGTGCGCTGCTTGCGAAGGCGGCGGGCGGCGTCGACGCCTTCCTGATCGGCTCGGAGCTGAAAGGGCTGACGACGGTCCGCGACGAGACGGATGCCTTTCCCTTCGTCGAAGCGCTCGCGGCGGTTGCCGGGGATGTACGGGCGATCCTCGGGCCGGCGACGAAGATCACCTACGGCGCCGACTGGAGCGAATATTCAGGCTACCATCCGGCGGACGGTTCCGGCGACCATTTCTTCCATCTCGACCCGCTCTGGGCCTCGCCGGCGATCGATGCCGTCGGGATCGACAACTACTTGCCGCTCTCCGACTGGCGGGACGAGGACCTGGCGGCGGAAAACCCCGACGGCTTCCGGCTTGCGGCGGATGCGGCGGCGATGGCGCGGCAGATCACCGGCGGCGAGGGCTACGACTGGTATTATGCGAGTGCCGCCGACCGGGTGGCGCGTATACGCACGCCGATCACCGACGGGGCCGCGGCAAAGCCCTGGGTGTTCCGGGTGAAGGACATCGAGGGCTGGTGGTCGAACCGGCATTTCGACCGGGTGGCGGGGGTGGAAAAGCCCGTGCCGACCGCCTGGACGCCGCGGGCAAAGCCGGTCTGGTTCACCGAACTCGGCTGCCCGGCGATCGATCGCGGTGCCAACCAGCCGAACGTCTTCGGCGATCCGAAATCGGCCGAGGGCGGGCTGCCCTATCATTCGCGCGGACTGCGGGCCGACGCCGTGCAGCGGCGGTTCCTTTCGGCCCACTACGACCACTGGGGAGACGCCGCAGCACCCGCCGGAATGGTCGATCCGGCGCGCATCTACCTCTGGGCCTGGGACGCGCGGCCCTATCCGGCCTTTCCGGGCAATCTCGCCCTCTGGTCGGACGGCGGCAACTGGCGGACTGGGCACTGGCTGAACGGTCGGCTCGGGGCCGGCACGGTCGCCGACGTGATCGGGGCGATGTGCGAGGACCACGGCTTTGCCGACTATGACGTCTCGGCGGTGACGGGCGATCTCGGCGGCTATGTGCAGGCCGACGTGGCATCCGCCCGCAACCTGATCGAGCCGCTCACCGAAGCCTTCCGCATCGACGTGATCGAAGACGGCGGGGTGCTGCGCTTCCGCTCGGGCGACGAGGCGAGCCTGCCGGCGACGCTTGTGGACGTGCTTGCCGATCTGAAGGACGAGCCGCTCTGGCGCGAGCGGCGCGGCCATGACAGCGATTTCGCCGGTGAGGCGATCCTGACCTTCTACGATGTGGCCGCCGATTACGCCGAGGCGAGCGCCCGCTCGCGACGGGCGCCGGCGGCGACCAGCCGGGTGCTGTCGCTCGACCTTTCTGCCGCACTTGCCGAGGAGACGGCACTTGCCGCCGCCGAGGCGCTGCTCCGCCAGCATCGCGCGGAACGCCGGACGCTGGAGACGGCGCTCGGCCCGAACGCGCTCGCCTTCATGCCGGGGGACGTGCTGACCTTCGCCGACGGGCCCGAAGGCCGCTTCGTGATTTCCGAATGCGAGGACGGCGCGGCCCGGCGCCTGACCCTGAGCGAGCTCGCCGACGGCGGATTGTCCGTGCCGGTCGCCGCGGGTCCCGACCGCGACGTTCCCAATCCCGCGTCGGACGGTTTCGCACCGGCCGTCGAATTCCTCGACCTGCCGCGCTACGCAGCGGGCAAGGACGAGGATTTCGCCCGCGTCGCGGCCTTCGCGCGGCCGTGGCGAAGGATTGCGATTTCGTCCTCCGTCGAGAGCGAGGGCTACGCCCTTCGGGTGGTGCTCGACCGCCCGGCGACGCTCGGTCGGCTTGCCGAAATCCTGGAGCCCGGCGTCACCGGCCGCTTCGACGAAGCGCACGCGATTACCCTCGACCTCACCTACGGCAGCTTCGCCTCGGCCTCGACGCTTGCGGTGCTGAACGGCGCCAACCGGCTCGCCGTGCGCTCCGCGTCCGGCGCGTGGGAAGTGATCGGCTTTGCCGCGGCGGAAGAGATCGCCCCCGGCCGATGGCGGCTGACGCGCCTCTTGCGCGGGCTCGGCGGCAGCGAGGATGCGACGGCAGCAGGTGCACCGGCGGGGGCACGGGTGATCGCGCTCGATGCGGCGGTGCCACTGCTCGGGCTTGCCTCCGACGAGGCGGGGCGGCCGCTCAACTATATTGCCGAGGCGGTTGGAATGACGGCGGCGCCGGCCGGTCCCTTTTCCTTTGCCGGCGGACGGCGGGCCCTGACGCCGCTCGCGCCGGTGCATCTTGCCGGCCGCAGGCTTGCGGACGGGAGCATCGAGATCACCTGGGTCCGCCGCGGGCGGATCGATGCTGACGACTGGGAAGCGGCGGAAATCCCGCTCGACGAGGCGGAAGAGCGCTACCGGCTGGAGATCCTCGCAGGCGGCGCGGTGAGGCGCACGATCGAGACGGCGGCACCGCGCCACACCTACACGGCCGCGGACGAGACCGCCGATTTCAGCGGGCCGGTCGCAAGCCTCACGGTCAGGGTGCGCCAGCTCGGCCGGCGGGTGGTCGACGGGATCGCCGCCGAAGCGGTCCTTTTGCTTTGAACGAAACCATCGAAGAAGGAGAGAAGACGATGTCGGAGATTACCGAATACAAACCGTGGTATCAGTCGAAGACCGTATGGGGCGCGCTGATCGCGATCGGCGCCTCGGTGCTGCGCGTCAAGGGCGTGGATGTCGGGCTTGCCGAACAGGGCCAGTTGGCCGACGCGGTCGTGTCAATGGTCGGCTCCTTCGGCGGGCTTCTGGCGATCTACGGCCGGCTTTCGGCGAAGAAGGTGATCGGCGGGTGATAAACGGAAGTTGTCGGCCGCATTCATTTGCCATTCAGATGCCATCGGGTAAATACTTCACAACAACGAATATCTTTCGGAAGTAGTAGTCCATGGCATCATTCCTGATCATAGCGAGCCTGGCCTCCGGCATTGCGGCGACATCCGCGCCGGAGGCAGCAGTCGCGACCGCCCCGGCGCCGGTGGTTCTCGCCCAGGCGCAGGGCAACGGCAACGACGGCAACAACGGCAGCAGCCGTGGTGGCGCCGACTGCTACGGGGCCGCGGCCCAGGCTGCGGCGGAACTCGGCGGGCAGGTGCTGTCGGTTCGCAGTTCCGGCGGTACATGCGTGGTGACGGTGCTGATCCCGGGCAGCGGCAACGAACGTCCGCGCAAGGTGACCATGCGGGTTTCACAGTAAGGCGCACGAGGCAGGCGACGGCCTGAGCCGGGCGCGGGGGACGCGGCCGGCCGGACAAGACGGAGAGGGACTGGCAGCATGCGCATTCTGGTCGTCGAGGACGACGTTAATCTCAATCGGCAACTCGTCGAGGCGCTGGAAGAAGCGGGCTATGTGGTCGACAAGGCGCTCGACGGCGAGGAGGGGCACTTCCTCGGCGACACCGAACCCTATGACGCGGTGATCCTCGACATCGGCCTGCCGGAAATGGACGGCCTGACCGTGCTGGAAAAATGGCGTGCGGCAGGGCGCGCAATGCCCGTATTGATCCTGACGGCCCGCGACCGCTGGAGCGACAAGGTGGCCGGTATCGACGCCGGCGCCGACGACTACGTCGCCAAGCCCTTCCACGTGGAAGAAGTGCTCGCACGCATCCGCGCGCTGATCCGCCGTGCGGCGGGGCACGCCTCCTCCGAGATCGTCTGCGGTCCGGTCCGCCTCGACACCAAGGCGTCGAAGGCGAGCGTCTCCGGCACGCAGCTCAAGCTCACCTCGCACGAATACCGGCTGCTTTCCTACCTGATGCACCACATGGGCGAGGTGGTATCGCGCTCGGAACTCGTCGAGCATCTCTACGATCAGGATTTCGATCGCGATTCCAACACCATCGAGGTCTTCGTCGGGCGCCTGCGCAAGAAGATCGGCCTTGACCTGATCGAGACGGTGCGCGGTCTCGGCTACCGGATGCAAGCGCCCAAAGATGCGCACTAGATCGCTGACCGTCAGGGTGCTGCTGCTGGCCACGGCGTGGTCGGCGGTCGCACTCGTGACCATGGCGGTGGTGATCTCGGCGCTCTACCGGCAGGGCACCGAGCGCGGTTTTAACAACCTGCTGCGCGCCCAACTCTACAACGTCATCAATTCCGTGTCGATCGGCGACGGCGACAGCCTGGCGGGCAGTCCCGAACTCGGCGACCTGCGCTTCTCGCAGCCGAAGACCGGCTGGTACTGGCTGGTCGAGCCGCTCGGCAATTTCACCACCGCGCCGCTCGCCTCCACCTCGCTCGGCCTCACCGACCTGCCGGTGCCGGACATCAATACCGTCCCCTTCGACGACCACTACGAACGCTTCTATCCGATGACAGACCCGTACGGGAACCATCTGAGGGTCGCCGAGACGGAGGTCGTGCTCGACGCCAACGGCCGGGCGGCGCGCTTTCGCGTTTCGGGAAACGTCGACGTCGTCGAGGAGGATGTCCGCTTCTTCACCACGAGGCTCTATACCGGGCTTGCGCTGATCGGCCTCGGCGGCCTCATCGTCAACGGCCTTGCCATTCTCTACGGGCTGAAGCCGCTCGAACGGGCGCGTCGGGCGCTGGAGCGGATCCGGGCCGGCGAGGCGGAGCGGATCGAGGGCGTCTTCCCCCGCGAAATCCAGCCGCTTGCAAACGAGATCAACGCGCTGATCGACAGCAATCGTCGCATCGTCGAGCGCGCCCGCATGCAGGTCGGCAATCTCGCTCATTCGCTGAAGACGCCGATCGCCGTGCTGCTCAACGAGACGCGGGCGCTGCCGAAGTCGCAGGCGAGCGTCGTCACCGCCCAGGCCGAGGCGATGCAGAGCCAGGTTTCCTCCTATCTCAACCGCGCCCGTATCGCCGCACAGCGCGAGTCCGTACTGGCGCGCACCGAGTTCGAGCCGGTGCTGGAGCGGCTGATCCGCGTGATGCGGCGGCTGAACCCGGAGACGCAGTTCGATCTGAAGCTCGCACCGGGGCTGGTGCTGGCCATGGAGCAGCAGGATGTCGAGGAGACGGTCGGCAACCTCCTGGAGAACGCCGCCCGCTTCGCCGCCACCGGCGTAGTCGTCACCGCCGGCGCGGCCGAGGGCCACGAGCCCGGCGAGGGCGTGATGCGCCGCGACTGGATCGAGGTGACCGTCGAGGACGACGGACCGGGACTGGAACCGGGCGAGATCGTCGAGGCGCTGAAGCGCGGACGGCGGCTCGACGAGAGCAAGCCGGGCACCGGGCTCGGGCTTTCGATCGTCAACGAAATCGCCTCCGAATATCAGGGGGCATTCGGACTTTCTCGCGGCGCGCGCGGCGGATTGCGGGCGCGATTGGTGCTTCCGGCCGTCACGAGGGACATTGCGTGAGGCGAATTTCCGTGAAAAAAGAAGGCTGTCACAATGATGCCACGTGGCTGCCGCAGCTAAGAGAGAGAATATTGAGGGTGGTCGGAAAAGGTCGGGCCGGGGACATGGGAAATAAGCGCTTTCGTATCGCGGTGACGGCGACGTTTGCCGCCGTGGCACTGTCGTCCTGCGCAACCACGAGCGGCAAAAGCTCCGCGTCGGGCCTCTACATCTCCGCATTGCAGGGCGGTATCATCGCCCGTTCGGGCGTCGAGTTGTCGAACAGCCAGACGCAGCGCGCACTCGAAGCCGAATACCGCGCGCTGGAGGCTGCACCCGGTGGCCAGCCGGTCGCCTGGAAGGGGAATGAGATTTCCGGCGAGGTGATCGCCGCCGCACCCTATCAGGTCGGCCAGCAGAATTGCCGCCAGTACACCCACAAGCTGAAGGTGAAGGGCAGCGAGACGGAGGTGCGCGGCGCGGCCTGCCGCAACCCGAACGGCACCTGGACGCCCTTGACGTAAGTCAAGACGGGAAATCCTGCGATCCCCTAGAACAGGGCTTGCGGCGAAACGCCTCAAATGTGCGTCATCAGCCGTTTGCCGGTTGGAATGTCCCCCGGCATAGATTAATTGGGTTCTCATGTTGTTCTGGATCGCCACTGCCTTGCTGACGGCCGTCACGGCCGTCGTCCTTCTCGGGCCGCTCTTTCGCGGCAATACCGTCCTTGTCGAGGACGCGGTCGGCGAGGCCGCCGTCTACCGCGACCAGTTGAACGAACTCGAACGCGACAAGACGCTCGGCCTGATTGGGGGCGAGGAAGCGGATTACGCCCGCGCCGAGATCGGTCGGCGCCTCATCGCCGCGTCGGCCGAGGCGAAGGGCGGCAAGCAGCCGAAATCCGGCCGGCACCTGCTGGCACAGGCTTTCATCGTCGTCTGCCTGCCGGCGATCGGGCTCGGTCTCTACATGCTGACCGGCAGCCCCGGAATGCCTTCCGAGCCGCTTGCCGCACGGCTGGAAAACCCCGGCAACAATCTCGAACTGCTGGTCGCCAAGGTGGAACGGCACCTTGCCCAGAACCCGGACGACGGCGCCGGCTGGGACGTGCTGGCACCGATCTATTTCAAGATGTCGCGCTACGGCGACGCAGAACTCGCCTACCGCAACGCGATCCGCCTGCTCGGCCAGAACCCGGAGCGGATGATCGGCCTCGGCGAAACGATGACGGCAGAAAGTGACGGCATCGTCACCGCCGACGCCCGCTCGGCCTTCGAACAGGCGGTGAAGCTCGGCAGCGCCAATCCGCGCGCCTCCTTCTACATCGCGCTGTCGCTCGAGCAGGAAGGCAAGCGCGAGGAGGCCCGCGCCGCCTTCGAGGCGCTCGCCAAGGCATCGCCGGCCGACGCGCCGTGGCTGCCGCTGGTCAACGAACACATCGCGGCGAACACCGGCGAAGCGAAGCCGGAAGCGCCCGGCAATCCGACGGCGGCCGATATCGCCGCGGCGCAGGGCATGTCGACGGGCGACCGCACGGAGATGATCCGCGGCATGGTCGCCGGGCTCGACGCCAAGCTCAAGGAAAACCCGAACAATTTCGAAGGCTGGATGCGTCTCGTCCGGTCCTACGCGATGCTGAAGGAGCCGGAAAACGCCGTCGCGGCGCTGAAATCCGCGCTCGCGGCCTTCCCGGCGGAGGGGCAGGAAGGCCAGCAACTGATCGCGATGGCCCGCGAGCTCGGCCTGCCGGTGGAGGAAGCACTGAAATGACCCGCAAACAGAAGAGACTGGCCGTCATCGCCGGCGGCATGGGCTTCATCGTCGCGGCCGTGCTGCTGGTGATGTTCGCCTTCAGCCAGTCGGTCGCCTATTTCTACGTGCCGGGCGATCTCGCCACCGTGACGGTGCCGCCGGGAACGCGCATCCGGCTCGGCGGCCTCGTCGAAACGGGTTCGGTCAAGCGCGGCGAGGGATCGACCGTGACCTTCGCCATCACCGACACGATCGGAACCGTTCCGGTCACCTATACCGGCATCCTGCCCGATCTCTTCCGTGAAGGGCAGGGCGTGGTCGCAGAAGGCGCCTTCGTCGCCGGCGATCCGGTCTTCGCCGCCGACACGGTGCTTGCCAAGCACGACGAGACCTATATGCCGAAGGACGTCGCCGACCGCCTGAAGGCGCAGGGCGTCGAACTGAGCGGCAAGGAGACGGTGAAATGATCATCGAACTCGGACACTATGCCCTGGTCCTGGCGCTGGCGACGGCGATCGTTGTCTCCGTACTGCCGCTGATCGGCGCAAGGCGCGGCGATACGGCGCTGATGGGCATCGCCACCACGGGTACGCTCGCGATGTTCGGGCTCGTGGTGCTTTCCTTCGGGGCGCTGAGTTATGCCTATATGGTCTCCGATTTCTCGGTGCAGAACGTCTGGCAGAACTCGCACTCGCTGCTTCCCGACGTCTACCGCTTCGCCGCCGTGTGGGGGAACCATGAAGGCTCGATGATGCTGTGGCTGTTGATCCTCAGCCTGTTCAGCGCCATGGTCGCCTTCTTCGGCGCCAACCTGCCGCAGCGGTTGAAGGCGAATGTGCTGGCGGTGCAGGCGTGGATCGCGACCGCCTTCGCCCTCTTCATCCTGCTCACCTCCAATCCCTTCATCCGCCTCGCGCCGGCACCGGCGGAAGGCAAGGACCTCAATCCGGTCCTGCAGGACGTCGGCCTCGCCATCCATCCGCCGCTTCTCTATCTCGGCTATGTCGGCTTCTCCGTCTGCTTTTCGTTCGCGATCGCCGCCCTCATCGACGGGCGCATCGACGCCGCCTGGGCGCGCTGGGTGCGGCCGTGGACGCTTGCCGCCTGGACCTTTCTGACCGCCGGCATCGCCATGGGCTCCTACTGGGCCTATTACGAGCTCGGCTGGGGCGGCTGGTGGTTCTGGGACCCGGTCGAAAATGCCTCCTTCATGCCCTGGCTCGCCGGCACGGCGCTGCTGCATTCCGCGCTGGTCATGGAAAAGCGCGAGGCGCTGAAGATCTGGACGGTGCTGCTGGCCATCCTCGCCTTCTCGCTGTCGCTCCTCGGCACCTTCCTCGTGCGCTCCGGCGTGCTGACCTCGGTGCATGCGTTTGCGACCGACCCGAGCCGCGGCATCTTCATCCTCGGTATCCTGACGATCTTCATCGGCGGGGCGTTCACGCTGTTCGCCTTCCGGGCGCCGGCTCTGAAGTCGGGCGGGCTCTTCGCACCGATCTCGCGGGAAGGGGCGCTCGTCCTCAACAACCTGATCCTGACCGTCTCGGCGGCGACAGTGCTCGTCGGCACGCTCTATCCGCTGCTCCTCGAGACGCTGACCGGCGACAAGATCTCGGTCGGTCCGCCCTTCTTCAACCTGACCTTCGGCCTGCTGATGGCACCGCTCCTCATTGCGCTGCCCTTCGGGCCGATGCTCGCCTGGAAGCGCGGCGACCTGCTCGGCGCATTCCAGCGGCTTTACGTGGCGGCGGGGCTCGCGCTCGTCGCGGCCGTGATCCTCTTCTACGTCCAGCACGGCGGCCCGGTGCTCGCCGTCTTCGGTCTCGCTGCGGGCTTCTTCATCGTCTTCGGTGCGCTCGCCGACCTCTGGTACCGCGCCGGCTTCAACAAGGTCTCGACGTCGGTCGCCTTCCAGCGCCTCGCGGGCCTTCCGCGCTCGGCC
The DNA here is from genome assembly GCF_014126615.1 of Ciceribacter thiooxidans. Taxonomy (NCBI): domain Bacteria; kingdom Pseudomonadati; phylum Pseudomonadota; class Alphaproteobacteria; order Hyphomicrobiales; family Rhizobiaceae; genus Ciceribacter; species Ciceribacter thiooxidans. The sequence continues at coordinate 2,346,556 of NZ_CP059896.1, read as the reverse complement.
TTCGGCACGGCGCTCGCCCATCTCGGCTTCGGCGTGACGGTGCTCGGCATCGTCGCGGTGACCACCTTCGAGACGGAGACGGTCACCGAGATGAAACCCGGCATGACGGTGGAGGCGGGCGGCTATACTGTCACCTTCGACCGGATGATGGCGGCGAAGGGCCCGAACTTCACCGAGGACCGGGCGCACTTCACCCTGAGCAAGGGTGGCGTCGACATGGGCGAGGTGTGGTCCTCGAAGCGTCTCTACACGGCGCGGCGCATGCCTACTACCGAGGCCGGCATCCGCAGCTTCGGCACCAGCCAGCTCTACGTCTCGCTCGGCGATCCGATGGCCGAGGGAGGCATCGTCGTGCGCGTCTGGTGGAAACCCTTCATTCTCTGCATCTGGATCGGCGCCCTCGTCATGATGGCGGGCGGCTTCGTCTCACTCTCCGACCGGCGGCTGCGCGTCGGCGCGCCGACGCGGCGGACGAAGTCCGTCAAGGTGGCGCTGGAGGCTGCGGAATGAACATGATGCGTCGTAGATTGCCCCTCACCCTGACCCTCTCCCCGCAGGCGGGGAGAGGGGACGGAGACGGTGCGGCAGCGTCCTTCTCTCCGCTTGCGGGGAGAAGGTGCCGGCAGGCGGATGAGGGGCAGCATGACACGAGCGTAGGCGGGTTGACGTCCCCCTCATCCGGCCCTTCGGGCCACCTTCTCCCCGCCGGGGAGAAGAGGGAGCGCACGTCTGGGTCCGTCAACATGCTCCGACGCTTGCTGATGGCCGTCATCCTGGCGCTGTCGGTGTTCGCGCCGCTGCCCGCCTTTGCCGTCAATCCGGACGAGGTGCTGGCCGATCCCGTGCTGGAACAGCGCGCCCGTAATATTTCGGCTGAGCTGCGCTGCCTCGTCTGCCAGAACCAGTCGATCGACGATTCGAATGCCGATCTCGCCCGTGACCTGAGGCTCATCGTGCGCCAGCGCATCGTCGGCGGCGATACCGACGAAGAGGTCATGGATTACGTAGTATCGCGCTACGGCGAGTTCGTGCTCCTGAAGCCTCGCGTCTCGGCCAAGACCTATGTTCTCTGGGGTGCTCCCGCCGCGCTGCTGGTGATCGGCGCCTTTGCGGCACTCGTCTATGCCCGCGGCCGCAATCGCCCAGCGCCGGAAAGGCTTTCGCCCGAGGAAGAGGCGCGGCTGAAGGCGCTGATCGAGGACTGAGCCGCGGCGCTGCCCGCCAGCGGCACCGGGGCAATTGCCAGGGATTCTGAGCAGCGCACGAAGCGTGCTCCCTCTTCTCCCCAGCGGGGAGAAGGTGGCCCGGAGGGCCGGATGAGGGGGCGCGAGGCGCAAAAGGCGGTGCCGGGCAGCCCCCTCATCGCCTCGCATCCGCTCGGCACTTCTCCCCGCTGGGGAGAAGAGGGAGGCCGGAGCCGCCACAGGTATCCCATATGCGATTGCCTTGCGCCGCAGCCGGAGTAAAAGCCCGGCATCTGCCTGTTTCGACAGCGGTTTCCGGCGTCGCGGCGTCCGAGCGTCGGTGCGAGGCCTTCTGCCGCGGTGCGGCCGGGCGCCAAATGTCGTCGACCCCTCCCGAAGATTACCAAGATTTCATCTGCCGTACAGTTCGCAGTAACGTGGGCCGTTCTATATCTCTCCTCATCCACCGCTTCACGCCGGCTTTCCGGCCAATAGTCAGATGAAAAGAGAAAAGGTAGGTCACATGTTCAACAGCAGACGCTCCAAGCTCAAGACGATGCTCCGCAATTCGACGGCGGCAGGTCTCGCCGCGGTGATCGTCGCGGGCTCCGTGCCGGCGATGATCGTTCCGGCCTATGCCGAGGCCGTCCGCGTCGAAGCCCCGCAGGTGCCGAGCTTCTCCGATGTCGTTTCCGCCGTTTCCCCGGCCGTTGTCTCGGTCCGTGTACAGACGAACGTTCAGACGGCGCAGGACGAAAGCAACTTCCAGTTCGGCTTCGGTGGCCGTGGCTTCGAGGATCTCCCGGACGACCACCCGCTGAAGCGCTTCTTCAAGGAATTCGGCATGCCCGGTCCGGACGCCCGTCCCGGCCAGAAGCCGAACCGTCCGCGCGGTGAGGGCCGGCTTCGTCCGACCTCGCAGGGCTCCGGCTTCTTCATCTCCGAGGACGGTTACATCGTCACCAACAACCACGTCGTCCAGGACGGTGCCGCCTATACGGTCGTCATGAACGACGGCACGGAACTCGACGCCAAGCTCGTCGGTACCGACGCCCGCACCGACCTCGCCGTGCTGAAGGTCGAGAACCCGAAGCAGAAGTTCACCTACGTGCAGTTCGCCGCCGACGAGAACATGCGCGTCGGCGACTGGGTCGTCGCCGTCGGAAACCCCTTCGGCCTCGGCGGAACGGTGACCGCCGGCATCATCTCGGCCCGCGGCCGCGATATCGGCTCCGGTCCCTATGACGACTACATCCAGATCGACGCTGCGGTGAACCGCGGTAATTCCGGTGGCCCGGACTTCAACCTGAACGGCGAAGTGGTCGGCATCAATACCGCGATCTTCTCGCCGTCGGGCGGCAATGTCGGCATCGCCTTTGCAATTCCGGCCTCCGTCGCCAAGGGCGTGGTAGACGAACTGATCAAGACGGGTACTGTCGAACGCGGCTGGCTCGGCGTGCAGATCCAGCCGGTGACGAAGGACATCGCCGATTCGCTCGGCCTCTCGGAAGCGAGCGGCGCTCTCGTCGTCGCCCCGCAGGCCGGTTCTCCGGGCGAGAAGGCGGGTATCAAGCAGGGTGACGTGGTGACGGCCGTCAATGGCGAAACCGTCAAGGATCCGCGCGACCTCGCCAAGCGCATCGCCGCCTTCGCCCCCGGAACCACCGTCGACGTCTCGATCTGGCGCGAAGGCAAGTCGATGTCGATGAAGGTCGAACTCGGCGAACTGCCGAAGGACCAGCAGGCCTCGGGCGGCAGCGCCGTGCCGGACAAGTCCGCCCCTTCGACCGAACAGGCGCTCGCCAACATGGGCATCAGCGTCGCTCCGGCCGAAGACGGCAAGGGCCTGACGATCGTCGATGTCGATCCGAACTCCGATGCCGCCGACAAGGGCCTGCAGGCCGGCGAGAAGATCGTCTCGGTCAACAACCAGACCGTCTCCACCGCCGACGAGGTCCTGAAGGTGATCGACCAGGCGAAGAAGGACGGCCGCACCAAGGCGCTCTTCCAGGTCGAGTCGCAGAACGGCAGCCGCTTCGTCGCCCTGCCGATCGACCAGGGCTGATCCGGTAGACGACCGACATCAAGGGCGTCGCGCGGGACCAGTTTCGGGCCGCGCGGCGCTCTTTCCATTCAGGCAAGGGAGACCAGCATGAATTCCCCACAGCAGACACCGCCGGGCACCGGCGAAACCGGTTGTGCGGAGGCCGTGGCCGGCGCTAATGTCCCGCGCATGAAAATACTGGTGATCGAAGACGACCTCGAGGCCGCGGCCTACATGGTCAAGGGCTTTCGCGAGGCGGGCATCGTTGCCGACCACGCGAGCGACGGCGAAAGCGGCCTCTTCATGGCGAGCGAGAATGGCTATGACGTGCTTATCGTCGACCGGATGCTGCCGCGCCGCGACGGATTGTCGGTGATCAGCGAACTAAGGAAGCGCGGCGTCGAGACGCCGGTGCTGATCCTCTCCGCACTCGGGCAGGTGGACGACCGTGTGACAGGCTTGCGCGCTGGCGGCGACGACTACCTTCCCAAACCCTATGCCTTCAGCGAGCTTCTCGCCCGCGTCGAGGTGCTCGGCCGCCGCAAGGGCAAGCCGGAACAGGACATGGTCTACCGTGTCGGCGACCTCGAACTCGACCGGCTCTCCCACGAAGTCCGCCGCGGCGGCAGGGAACTGCTGCTGCAACCGCGCGAGTTCCGTCTGCTCGAATACCTGATGAAGAATGCCGGGCAGGTGGTGACGCGCACCATGCTTCTGGAAAACGTCTGGGATTATCATTTCGACCCGCAGACCAACGTCATCGACGTACATGTGTCGCGGCTGCGCTCGAAGATCGAGAAGGATTTCGACAAGCCGCTGCTGAAGACGGTGCGCGGCGCCGGCTACATGATCAAGGACGAAGGGTAACGCCGTCCATGTCCCGCATCGGTGTGCTCTTCAAGTCGACGGCGGTCCGGCTTTCCGCGCTTTATATCGTGCTCTTCGCGCTCTGCGCCGCCTTCCTCGTCTTCTACGTGACGGCCCTTTCCGAACGGCTGCTCAACCAGCAGACCCGCGACAGCCTGCAGCAGGAAGTGGCCGACATCGAACGTGCCTACAACACCGGCGGCATGAACCAGATGCTGAAGATCATGGAGCGGCGGGCCCGCCAGCCGGGCGCCAACCTCTATGTGATCGCCGGGCCGACCGGCGAGATCCTCGCCGGCAATGTCGGCTCGCTGCAGCCGGGCATCTTCGACAAGGAGGGCTGGACCGACTTTCCTTTCCTCTACGAGCGCTATTCCGAGTCCGGCGATGCCAAGAAGCACATCGCCACGGCCCATGTCGTCATTCTCGACAACGGGCTGCGCGTGCTCATCGGCCGCGACCTCGGCGAGCCGGCGAAATTCCGCCTTCTGGTCCGCAAGGCGCTGATGGTGGCGCTGGCGATCATGGGTGTCGGGGCGCTGATCATCTGGTTCGCGATCGGCCGCAATGCGCTGAAGCGGATCGACCGGATGTCGTGGGCGAGTACCAAGATCATGGCGGGCGACTTGTCGCAGCGCCTGCCGGTCGGCGGTTCGGGCGACGAATTCGACCGCCTGTCGCAATCGCTGAACGACATGCTGGGACGGATCGAGCGGCTGAACGAGGGGCTGCGGCAGGTCTCCGACAACATCGCCCACGACCTGAAGACGCCGCTGACCCGCCTGCGCAACAAGGCGGCGGATGCACTTGCCGAAGACGACGACGGCGCAAGGCGGGCCGCGCTCGAGGGCATCATTTCCGAATCCGACCAGCTGATCCGGACGTTCAACGCGCTTCTGATGATCAGCCGCGTGGAGGCGGGTTCGATTGCCGCCGAGCTTTCCGACGTCGACCTGTCCGCGATCGCTGCCGACGCCGCCGAACTCTACGAGCCGGTGGCGGAGGAGGCGGGACAGAAGCTCGTGACCGACATCGCGCCTGCGCTCTCGGTGCGCGGCAACCGCGAGCTGATCGGTCAGGCGATCTCCAACCTCGTCGACAACGCGATCAAGTACGGTGCGGAAAGCGACGGCGACGGCACGATCACGCTCACGGTGGCGAAGACCGGCGGCGAACTGCGCCTCTCGGTCTCCGACCACGGGCCGGGCGTTCCGGCCGAAAAGCGCGGCGACGTCGTCAAGCGCTTCATGCGGCTCGACGAAAGCCGTTCGAAGCCCGGCACCGGGCTTGGCCTCTCGCTGGTCGAGGCGATCATGGCGCTGCATGGCGGCAGGCTCGAGCTTTCCGACACCGAGCCGGGCAAGGAACAGCCGGGCCTGACCGCGACCATGATCTTTCCCGGACAGAAGGCCTGAGACCCGAGGGATATGATTCCCTTTACCTCTCCGCTCCTCTAATCTGCGCCGGCAAAGGCGAGAATCGCGGATACCGCCGCGGTCGAGGGAGGAGGCCCCATGGCTGATCAGACGAACACCTGGCTCCGCGCGGTCGCGCCGGACGTCATCCGCCCGCTCAACCAGACCGAACTCAAGGCAGCCGTTGCGGCGCTGAAGGAGATCGGCCGGCAGGAGCCGGCGATTGCCGCGATGATGGCCGAGGATACGCCGCTCAAGTCCTTCGTGACGGCGGCGATCAGCCTCTCGCCCTATCTGCGCGAGACCGCGACGCTCAAGCCGGCGCTGCTCGCAAGTGCGGTGTCGGAACCGCTCGAACCGCTCCTCGAAGGGCTGGTCGCGAGCGCCCGCGATGCATGGAAAGCCAACGGCGACGGGGCAGTGCCGACCGAGGCCGAGGTGATGTCCAGGCTCCGGGTCGCCAAGCGCAAGCTCTCCTTCCTGGTGGCGCTCGCCGACCTTTCCCATCTCTTCGACGGACGGCAGACGACCGGCTGGCTGACCGCCATGGCGGAAGCGGCGGTTGCGGCCGCCGTCGATCACCTGCTGCTTGCCGGCGAGGACGCCGGCAAGCTGAAGCTCGCCGACCGTTCGGCGCCGTCTGCCGGCAGCGGCCTCATCGTGCTCGGCATGGGCAAGCTCGGCGCCCGCGAACTCAACTATTCCTCCGACATCGACCTCGTCGTCTTCTTCGAACCGCTCGCCGGCATTCTCGTCTCGCCCGAGGACGCGACAGAGACCTTCGGGCGGATGATGCGCCGGCTGGTGCGGATCATGCAGGAGCGCACGGCCGACGGCTATGTCTTCCGCACCGACCTCAGGCTTCGCCCCGACCCCGGCTCGACGCCGCTTGCCGTGCCGGTCGAGGCGGCGATCCTCTATTACGAGGGGCGCGGGCAGAACTGGGAGCGCGCCGCCTTCATCAAGGCCCGGCCGGTCGGCGGCGATCTTGCCGCCGGCGAGGGCTTCCTGCGGGAGCTGGTGCCCTTCGTCTACCGGAAATATCTCGATTACGCGGCGATCGCCGACATCCACTCGATCAAGCGGCAGATCCACGCCCACAAGGGGTTCGGGGCGATCGCCGTCAAGGGCCACAACGTCAAGCTCGGCCGCGGCGGCATCCGCGAGATCGAGTTCTTCGCCCAGACCCAGCAGCTGATCGCCGGCGGCCGCATGCCGCAGTTGCGTGTGCGGGCGACCGAGGAGGCGCTGCAGGCGCTGACCGACGCCAGCTGGATCGACGACACGACGCGGGCAGAGCTCACCGAATGCTACTGGTTCCTGCGCGACATCGAGCACCGGATCCAGATGGTCTATGACGAGCAGACGCACGTGCTGCCGCAGACCGAGGCGGAGCTGAGGCGGATCGCGCTGATGGCCGGATTCCCCGACACTGCGAGCTTCTCCACGCGGCTCGAAAGCGTGCTGAAGACGGTCGAGCGGCGCTACGCCAAGCTCTTCGAGCATGAAGGGGAGCTCTCCGGCGCCCACGGCAACCTCGTCTTCACCGGCCAGCGCGACGACCCCGACACGCTGAAAACGCTTGTTGCGCTCGGCTTCGAGCGGCCGGAGGACATTTCGCGCGTCATCCGCACCTGGCATTACGGCCGCTACCGCGCCACGCAGTCGGTCGAGGCGCGCGAGCGGCTGACGGAACTGATGCCGCAACTCTTGAAGACCTTCGGCGAGAGCCGCCGCGCCGACGAGGCGCTGCTGCGCTTCGACAATTTCCTCTCCGGGCTTCCGGCCGGCATCCAGCTCTTCTCGCTGCTCGGCAAGAACCCGGCGCTCCTCGAACTCATCGTCAACATCATGTCCTCGGCGCCGCGGCTCGCCGACATCATCGCGTCGCGCCCGCACGTCTTCGACGGCATGCTCGACCCGTCGCTGATGGTACAGCTGCCGACCCGCGACTATCTCGCCGGCCGTCTCGAAAGCTTTCTCGCCGGTGCCCGCCATTACGAGGACCTGCTCGACCGGCTGCGCATCTTCGCCGCCGAGCACCGCTTCCTGATCGGCATCCGGCTTCTGACCGGCACGATCGGCGGCATGCAGGCGGGCCGCGCCTTCACCGATCTCGCAGCACTCATCCTGGAAGCGGCGCTTGCCGCCGTGCTGCGCGAGATCGAGGCCCATCACGGCCGCTTCCCCGGCGGTCGGGTGGCGATTGCCGGCATGGGCAAGCTCGGCAGCTACGAGCTGACGGCCGGCTCCGACATCGATCTGATCCTGCTCTACGATTACGACGACGAGGCCGCCGAATCCGACGGGCCGAAGCCGCTCGACCCGGTGCGCTATTTTACCCGGCTCACCCAGCGGCTGATTGCGGCGCTCTCGGCGCCGACGGCGGAAGGCGTGCTCTACGAGGTCGACATGCGGCTTCGCCCCTCCGGCAACAAGGGACCGGTGGCCACCAGGCTGCGCGCCTTCGAAAAATACCAGAAGGAGGAGGCCTGGACCTGGGAACACATGGCGCTCACCCGCGCACGGCTGATCTGCGGTGACGCGGACCTCATCGCCGATGCCGAGCGGATCATCGCCGTGGTGCTGGAGCGGCCGCGCGAGGAGGCGAAGACCGCGCGCGACGTCGCCGAGATGCGCAAGATGATCGACGAGGAGAAGGCGCCGCGCGACATCTGGGACCTGAAGCTCATTGCCGGCGGGCTGATCGACATCGAGTTCATCGCGCAATACCTGACGCTCGTCGCACCCGCCCGCGGCATCGCGGTCAAGGTGAACGGCCTCACCACGGAGGAGGCGCTGAAGGCGGTGGGCGGCGCGCTGATGGACGTCAATGACCTCGACCTCTGCCTCGAGGCGATAAGGCTCTACAGCGAGATCTCGCAGGTGACGCGCCTCTGCATCGACGGACCGTTCAAGCCCGACGCGGTGCCGGCCGGGCTGATCGATCTCGTCTGCCGCGCCGGCGACTGTCCCGACATCAAGACGCTGGAATCGGAGATCAAGCGGCTTTCCAAGGCGGTGCGAAAGGTGTTCCAGACGGTGGTGAAGGGGTGAGGATATTCGGCGTTCGGCGGCTTCCCCCTCCTTGCGCAACCGCCTTGCCCCGTCCTATGGCAGGCCGGGGACGGTGCAGGGGTACCGGAGTCACGAGGCACCATGAAACGGCAGAAGACGAAGAAGCAACCGACCGAGGATGGCACTGAAGGCCGGGATACGTTCTTCTGGTGGGAGGACGACGTGCTGGTCGTCAACATTCTCGGCACGCCGGCCGCCAGCCGCGATGCGATCGGCAAGCCCAAGGGGCGGCAATTGCAGGTCTCGGTGACGGAAGCGCCGCGGTTCGGGCGGGCGTCGGATCACATGGTGCGGTTCCTCGCCGGCGAGTTCGGCGTTCAGCCGCACGCGATCACCGTCGTCTTCGGGCGCTTCAACGTCAACAAGCAGCTCCGGATCAAGGCGCCGGCGAAACTGCCGGGCGTCTTCCGCTGACCGCTTCGGTCCCGGCGGATGCACCCGCCGGTCTGCGACGGCGAATGCTGCATCCCGTGTATCATTTTTCGTCGCGCCGTGGCAGAAACGCGGTGACCCTCAACCCCGGTGCACCATGAACAAGACGGTTGCGACTTTCATCGGCTTCATCGCCATCCTGACCTGGGCCTTCCTGGCGCTGCTTTCGAAGGCAGCCGGGCCGGTTCCGCCGTTCCAGCTCGCGGCGATGGCCTTCTTCCTCGGCGGCATGGTGGGTGTCGTGAGCTGGCCGTTCCGGCCGCAGGCGATCCGCGCGCTGGCGCAGCCGTGGCAGGTGTGGGCGGTCGGGGTCGCCGGCATCTGCATCTATCACTGCGCCTATTTCTTCGCGATCCAGTCTGCGCCGGCGATCGAGGTCAGCCTGATCGCCTATCTCTGGCCGCTGCTGATCGTCGTCTTTGCCTCTTTCCTGCCGGGCGAGCGGCTGCGGCGCCACCACATCATCGGCGTGCTGCTCGGCCTTGCCGGCGCCGTCGCCATCATCACCAAGGGCGGCGAGGTCGGCCTTGCCGGCGGCCTGATGCCGGGGCACCTGTTCGCGCTCTTCTGCGCCTTCGTCTGGTCGGGCTATTCGGTGCTGTCGCGCCGCTTCGGCGCCGTTCCCGTCGATATGGTCGCCGGTTACTGCCTGATCACGGCGGTCGTCACCTTTCTCCTGCATCTCGGCCTCGAGGAGACCGTCTGGCCGCAGACGACGTCAGCATGGGCGGCGATCGTCATCCTCGGCCTGGTGCCGCTCGGCCTCGGCTTCTACGTTTGGGACTGGGGCTGCAAGCACGGCGACATCATGGTGCTCGGCGCGCTTTCCTATGCCGCGCCGCTACTTTCGGTGCTGGCGCTCCTCGCCTTCGGCTACGGCGAGTTCCACTGGTCGGTGGCGCTCGCCTGCGCGCTGATCGTCGCGGGCGCGCTGATTGCGGCGAAGGACATCGTCTTCCGGCGCCGTCCGGAGCCGGTCGCCGCCGGAGGGCAGTGACGGCGGCACGCCGATTTTCCGCTGCGGTCATCCGCCGTTGACGAGTTGCAGGACGAGCTGGTGCACGGCGCCGCCGTCGTTCATCTCCACCGCGTCGAAATCGCGGCTCTTCCGGCGCTCGGCTCGCGAGATCTCGCCAAGGATCGGCTGCATCTTCTCGCGGATCTTGCGGCAGCCGGGATCGTTCTCGACCGCGAGGCCGATGGTCGCCTTCTCGATCTCCTTCACCAGCTCCCGGATATAGGTGCCGTGCACCTTCTCGTGCGCGGTGACCCCTTCGACGAAGCGCTGCCAGTTGCCGCGGACCGGCTCCTCGAGCGGCCCGCTGGCCTTCGGCAGCACGGTGGTGAGGACGAGTTTCGGTTTTGCCGAGGCGAGCACGCAGGCCGTGCCGCGCTGCTGGTAGTCGCGCTGCCAGGTGAGGCGGAAACTGGTATGGGCGATCGAGCGCACCTTGCCGGCAAGCAGCGGCCCGCGCGCGCCGATCGAGGCATAGAGTTCCGGACCGGTGCGGCCGCTGACGGCATAGGTCTCGACCTTTTCGATCACCTGTCCTTCGGCGCTCGCCATGACGGCGGAGAAGAGGAGGGCGAGAAGGGCCGGGAAGATGGAGCGCACGCGGAGCCTTGCCTTGCTGTTTCGGATTTCGGGGAGGTTAGAGTTATCCGGAATTAGAGCAAGTGCCACCAAGGAACGGTTTGGGCCGGTCGTTTCGCGAGTTCGGCGAAGGGTCGGAATGGGGGGCGGGAGGGGACTGGCGGATTAGTGACCTCAAGTCAATGTCGTGACATCAGGCATGGCAGGCACTCTACAATCGTTATGATGGCCATTGCCTTGCGGTGCTGCGACAAGCGTTCCCCGGTAGTGAACCAAGCGTTCGCGCGTGATCGGTGCAAATAGCTTTACGTCAAAATGAAAGCGACCATCGACGACGTACTCGCTTGCCTCGGAGATCGGTAGCAACCATTTTGGCAACGGAACAGGACCGAGGCGGCCTGAGATAACTGGATAATGCAAAGCGCTCGCCCTGACCTCAAGTCCGAGGAGGAAAGTGAAAGGTCCGAAGCGCTCAGTCATGCCTGTTCGCGTGGCGCGAAGCTTCGACTTAAATGTGCGCAATCCGAAGCTCCGTTTCCAGATCTCGCCGGTCGGAATGACAAACTTTGTCACTTCGACTATGGTGTCTTCCGTGGCCTCAGGGAAACCGAAGAGGTGGCCCAGAAAGCGGCTCCAGAAACCAGTTCCGCGCTCGACTGTAGCGCGTCCCTGCCAGCGGCTGACATCTGCGGTCAGGTGGGTTGTCTGTATTGCTTCCGGCAGCTTAGCGAAGCTGGAATTCAGCACCTTCACAAAAATTGGCTCGAAGCGTTCTGAAACGCGCTCCGTGCGGACATTCAAGTCCGACATAGCAGCCTCACATTCTTCCAGTGTGACGACCGCGAGTGCGGGGCCAGCCCCGGCAGGGAGTACTTCCCTACGTAGCAGCGCCCGGGCGGCGATCGCAGGAATGAACGGTCCATCGCCGTCTTCTGCCAAAAGCCGCCAGAACCGCTTTTCATCGCCTGTGATCACCATCACCGACATTCCACCTCGGCCACTGCCGAAAGGCCCCAGAAGGTCGGCGGCAAGCTTGAAGGCCCTGACAACGCACCGAGTGACGGGAATTGGAACCAGCCTTCGCAGCGCCGCGAAAGCTGCAAGCCCATACCGCATGACTGCCAGTTCGAGCCCCGCACGAAACAACACCGTCTCGGCCTTGAAGTGTGCCGGAAAGAGTGTCAGGTCCGGAACGTCGATCTGCCAGGCCTGACGACACGCCCCGCCGGGAAGACGGTAATCCTGTGGGTCGGACCAGCCGGTGGTTCGTGTCCAAGAGCCGCCGCGCCAGACCTGCATCGGCTGTCCTGACTGCGAGAGAATAGACTGCATCACCGAGAGACCTCGTGGACTGCGATTACCAGGCAGAATGGCGGTGTCGATTACCCGTGGCACCCGATCCCCTGCAAGAGCGTGCACGGCCGCGCTAGACAAGGCGGGAACCGAAGAAAGGCCTGAGAGCACGCAAAGCCCCGCAGCACGAGCTTGTGCATCAAGAGCAACGATATCGGCACAGAATACCGGATTGTCCGAAAGGTCGAGGTAATGAAGTCCCGCCTCAATTGCGGCACGCGCGAGACGGTATGGATCGTCCCCGTAGGCATGGAAAGGGCCAGCCGCATCGATCACCAACTGGTGGCCGGACAATTCCCTCAGATCACCTTGGCGGTCCATGCGCAGCGCTGAACAGCCCAGCTCTGCAGCCAGCGCGCTCGCTGCCTTCAGGTCGCGCCCGGCGATGGTGACCGAGTGACCGTCACGCACCAACAAACGTGCAAGCCGCCCGCCAAAGACGCCATATCCGCCGAGCAGGAGAACATTCACTGCATCAATCTCTTCCTGAAGGTCGGATCGGGAAGTCCACACATGTCGCCCCGCCCGAACAGCATATATCGGTTACGCGCCAGCCAGGTGTAGAGCCTGTCACGTAAGCCCTTCGGGAATATGCGCAATACGGCTGTCAAGCGACCCCATCCGCCAAACCTCCAGCCCGCATACAATACGGCGTCGAAATCCATGCGCGCGATACCCGCATCAATGTAAAGCCAGCTAGCGGGATCCGTCGGTTCCAGATCGTAGTGGCGCAGCAATGCAGCACCGAGAGGAGACTGGATCGGGCAGATTCGCACCGTACCGGACCTGTCGAGCCGATGGATCATGCGTGCACCCCACGAACAGATCGCACATTCAGCATCCATCACCGCAATCGGCGCGGCATCGTCGAATGGAGGAACTGCGGGATCGTCCCTGAAGGAAAATGGTTTGCTCATAACATCTCGATCACCTGCGACGCCATGATGTGAAGCAATGAGCCAACCAGGGCGACAGACGCGATTATAGGCAAGCACTCTCATGACCGTTGAGGCAACCACCTGCCGCCGAAAATCTCATAAATCGTTTGGCGCCTCATTTTCAAGGTGACAATGGAAAGTGGCCCATTTCAGTAAGTTGAACGGCTGCTTATAGGAGTGATTTCTGTCACCGCGAATGACCAACATGAAGGCGCAAAGCCGCCAATTCCGCGCAGGTATTGCCCGCCCGCATTGCTGCCAAATTTCGGCGTTCTCGCGCGGCCTTTTCAACGGCGCGATGCCGCGATGCCTCACGCCGTGCGCGTGGCCTGTCGGATGATGCAGTCGGGGATTTTTACCGAGACGACGGTGCCGCGGCCTTCGCGGGAGCGGATGCCGAGCCGGCCGCCGTGTAGCGAGACGAGGGAGCGGGAGATCGCGAGACCGAGGCCGGAGCCGCCCTTGCTTTTGGCATACTGGCTCTGCACTTGTTCGAAGGGCTGGCCGATCTTCGAGAGCGCGGTCATCGGGATACCTATGCCGGTATCTGCGATGGTGAGCATGACGGCCCCGTTGATCTTGCGGGCGCGTAGCGCGATCTTGCCGCCGTCATTGGTGAATTTCACCGCGTTCGACAGGATGTTGAGCAGGATCTGCTTCATTGCGCGGCGGTCCGCTTCCACCGTGAGGCCGGTCGAGACGCGCTGCTCGACGTGGATGTTGCGCTGCTGGGCGGGGATCGCCGTCAGGCGAAGGCTCTCCTCGATGAGGGGGGCGAGGTCGATGGTTTCGCAGCGGATGCGCATCTGCCCCGCCTCGATCTTCGACATGTCGAGGATGTCGTTGATGACGTTGAGGAGGTGCTTGCCGCTCTCGTGGATGTCCTTGGCGTATTCGGAGTATTTCGGCGAGCCGATGGGGCCGAACATGCCGGTGAGCAGGATTTCGGAGAAGCCGAGGATGGCGTTGAGCGGCGTCCTGAGCTCGTGGCTCATATTGGCGAGGAATTCCGATTTCGCCTTGTTGGCCGCCTCGGCGCGATCCTTCTCGGCCTGATAGTTGGCGTTTGCGACCGAAAGCTCGGACTTCTGCCGCTCAAGCTTGCGCTGCGAGGAGGAGAGGTCGCCGATGGTCGCCATCAGCCGGCGTTCCTGTTCGCGCAGCCGTTCCTGGTGGCGTTTCAGAAGCGTGATGTCGGTGCCGACGGAGACGAGGCCGCCGTCGCGGGTGCGTCGCTCGTTGATCTGCAGCCAGCGCTCGTCGGCGAGCTGCACTTCGGTCGTGCGCGACATGCCGGTCTGGTCGGGATCGGCGACGCGCCGCTGGATGATCGGCCGCGCGGCGGCAGCCTGGACGACTGCGCGCTCGGTGCCGGGCACCAGCACGCTGTCCGGCAGGCCGTAGACTTGCTGGAAGTGGGCGTTGCACATCACGAGGCGGTCGTTCTTGTCCCAGAGCACGAAGGCTTCCGAGGTGCACTCGATGGCGTCGGCGAGGCGCTGGTCGGCCTCGGCATAGCGCTGGGCGAGCCGGTGCTGCTCGGTGACGTCCATGGCGATGCCGATGACGTGCATGCAGCCGGTCGAGGAGCGGATGACCTGGGCGCGGGCCCGCATCCAGACGTAATGGCCGGCCGAATGGCGCATGCGGAAGACCTGGTCGATCTGCCGTGGATCGCCCTTGGCGACGGTGCGGGCGAGCGCATAGAGGTTGCCGTCGTCGGGATGCATCAGCCGGGCGGCGTCGGCAAAGCCGAGCACGGCACCCGACGGCGGCAGGCCGAGCATCTCGTACATCGAACGCGACCAGAAGAGCTTGCGGCTCTGAAGGTCGAAATCCCAGAGGCCGCAGCGGCCGCGCGACAGCGCCGCCTCGACGCGCAGGTTGGTTTCAAGAAAGGTGTCGTCGGCCTCGCGCGCCCGTTTGACCTGCTGGAAATAGGCATAGAGGATGACCAGCAGGATGAGCGAGATGCCGGAGAAGAGCGTGACGCTCAGCGAGATCTCGCTGCGCCAGTACGTGTCGAGCGGCTGCAGCGACTGTGCCGCCAGCACGAAGGCGCCCTTCGCGCCGACCGGCACCAGCACCACGTAGTGGCGGATGCCATCGATGAAGGCTTCGAGCGCGCCGCTACGATCCGCGATGTAGCGGATGCTGCCCGCCTGCGGCAGAAGGCCGGCCATGTCCATGCCGACATAGCGCGCCCCGTCCGACGAAGAGGCGAAGATGCGGCCTTCGCCGTCGATCAGCAGCAGGAAGGAGCCGCTCGCCAGCCGGTCCTGCGGCAGGTAGCGGGCAAGGGCTGCCTCGGCTGCAGGCCGGTCGGAGGTCGCAAGGACGGTGCCGTCCGGCCCGATGGACGCGGCGGCCGTTGCCGCCGAAAGCGTCGCCGACTGCCGGAAGGCGCCCTCCATGCGGGAATATTCGGCGAGAATGCCGTTGAGGCGCGCCGTCGCGACGACCGCAAGGAAGGCGATGATGAGAACGGGGATGGCCCGCCGGAGCAGCGTCTCCGCCTGTCGCGAATTGCCGTCGCTCCCCGTCAGGACAATCGCCAGCCGCCGTCCGAGCCCGTCGATACGACCCCCAAATCCCGAAAATTTGAGTCGCAGCCGCCCATCGGCCGCGGAAACCCGCCGCACGTCCGCCATTGTCCCACCTTGATCCCTCGTGTGATTCGAAGCGCCGCCCGCCCGAATCTGACTCAATGAATCACTGGCGATTCGCCTTGTCCAGACGGCGATGGTGAACAAAATGTTAAGCCCTTAATCGGAATCGGCTTTTTTTGGATCAAGTCCGCCAAATGCTTGATTCCGATTGAAAAGAGGTCGCCCGCTGCCGTAGCACGGATGTCGGCCGCCGGCTGGCGGCGGGGTTCGGGGACTTTTCCAGATGGCATCATTTTCACCGTCGCGCGGCCTTTTTGTGCGCTGTTCCGGAGCACTTCTTTCGGCGCTGCTGCTCGCCGCGCCTGCGGCGGCCGTCGGAGCAACGCCGCCGGAACTCTACGGCGAACTCACTGACGAACAGCGTGAGGAGGCCGACCAGTTCACGCTGAACGTCGCCATCGGCACGGTCTTCCACGAGGCCGGCCACATGCTGGTGTCGGAGCTTTCGCTGCCGGTGCTCGGTCGCGAGGAGGACGCCGTCGACGGGCTCGCCGTGATGCTGTTGCTCGAGGCCGACGACGAGGACCTGAATGTCGCCGTGGAAGACTGGGCGAACATCTGGTTCCTCTCTGCCGATCCCGACGTCAAGCCCGAGGACATGCCCTCCTGGGATTCCCACGGGCTCGACGAGCAGCGTGCCTATGCGACGATCTGCTGGATGCTCGGCAAGAACGAGAAGCGTTTCAAGGAGTTCGCCGATTCGGTGGAGTATCCCGATTACCGCGCCGAGGAATGTCCGGGCGAATACCAGACGCTGGCGGCGAGCTGGGGCACCGTGCTGAAGCCGCACGAGGCCGGCAAGGGCGACCAGACGAAATTCACGATCACCTATGACGAGACGAAGGACCCGAAGCTCGCCTATTTCCGCGAGATGATCCGCAATGCCGGGCTCATGGAGATGGTGACCGAGGTCTTTTCCGGCAGCTACAAGCTGAAGGACGGCATCAAGCTGACGGCGAGCGAATGCGGCGAGGCCAACGCCTTCTGGGACGCCGAGGCGCGCGAGATGACGCTCTGCTACGAGGACCTGCAGAACAGCGCAGAGCTCGACGCTCAGTGGTACATCGACAATCCTGATGAGGAATAGCGGCAGGCCCGCCGACGGCGTCAGGGGATCGGGGTGGCGCGCACGCCACCCTTTCGCTCAGCCCTTCAGCGTGCGGTCGACGATGTCGCGTACGTCGTTCGAGAGCACCTCGCGCTCGACCCGGACGAGGGCGGTGCGGGCAAGTTCGGCACGCCCTGCTTCCAGCTGCCGCCATGAGCGCATGGAGGTGAGAAGGCGTGCGGCGAGTTGCGGGTTCTTCGCGTCGATCCTGAGGATTTCCTCGGAGAGGAAACGGTAGCCGGCACCGTCGGCGCGGTTGAAGCCGGTCGGGTTGCTGAAGACGAAGGCGCCGACGAGCGAGCGGACCCGGTTCGGGTTGTTCTCGTTGAAGTGCCGGTCCTGCTTCAGCCGCATGACGCGGGCGAGCGCCCCTTCGCCGGGGATCGTCGCCTGGATCTGGAACCACTTGTCGATGACCAGCGCATTCTCCGCGAAGCGCGCCTCGAAGCTGGCGAGCGCGGCGTGCGTCTCCGGTGCCTCGGGGAAGCGGTGCGAGAGCACCGTCAGCGCCTGGGCGAGGTCGGTCATGTTGTCGGCCCTGGCGAAGGCGTCCGCGGCAAGGGCGGGCGTATCCTCGGCGATCGTGCGGTAGAGCAGGGCGGCATTGCGCAGCGCGCGGCGTCCGGCGCTTGCGGCATCGGGGCTGTAGCCGCCGTCCGGCGTCATCGTGTCGTAGAGGCTGCCGAAGGTATCGGCGCCGGTACGGGCAATCGCGGTCAGCACCGCTTCGCGGCCGGTATGAATGGCGTCGGGGTCGTTGTCGCCGCCGAGTTCGCGGGCGATGTCGGCCTCGCTCGGCAGCGTCAGCGCCTGGGCGCGGAAGGCGGGCTCCAGCGCCGGGTCGGCGGCGACGGCGAGCAGCGCATCGGCGAAGGTGACGTCGAGCTGGATCGCTTCGCCCTTGCGGGCCGCACGCGCCGCATCCTTGAGCGCCGGCAGTGCCAGATCGGTGATCGCCTGCCAGCGGGAGAAGAGGTCGGTCTCGTGACGGGCAATCAGCGCGAGATCCGCCGGCTTCTGGTCGTAGCGGACGACGATCGGCGCGGAGAAGCTGCGGTTGAGCGAAAGCGCCGGGCGCGACGGAATGCCGGTGAAGGTCACCGTGTGACGGGCGTCCTTGAGATGGAGAACGCTGCCGGTCATCTCCGCGCCCTCGACCGAAGCGGGCACGGCGATCGTGCCGTCCTCCAGCACCAGGGCGAGATTGAGCGGAATGTGCATCGGCTTCTTGTCGGACTGGCCCGGCGTGGCCGGAACCGTCTGCTCGATCTCCAGCGTGAGCGCCTTGCCGGCGGCGTCGTAGTCGGCGGTCACGGTGACGTGCGGCGTGCCGGCCTGATTGTACCAGAGCGAGAACTGGCCGAGATCGCGGCCGCTCGCAGCCTCGAAGCAGCGGACGAAATCCTCGACCGTGGCGGCCTCGCCGTCATGGCGCTCGAAATAAAGGTCCATGCCCTTCTTAAAGAGATCGCGGCCGAGGATGGTCGCGATCATGCGGGTGACCTCGGAGCCCTTCTCGTAGACGGTCGTCGTATAGAAATTGTTGATCTCGCGATACTTATCCGGGCGGACGGGATGGGCGAGCGGGCCGGCATCCTCCGGGAACTGTTCCGAGCGCAGGTGCCGGACCTCGGCGATGCGCTTCACCGGCCGCGAGCGCTGGTCGGCGGAAAATTCGTGGTCGCGGAAGACGGTGAGGCCTTCCTTGAGGCAGAGCTGGAACCAGTCGCGGCAGGTGATGCGGTTGCCGGTCCAGTTGTGGAAATATTCATGCGCGATGATCGCCTCGATATTGGCGTAGTCGGCATCGGTGGCCGTCTCGGGATCGGCGAGCACGTACTTGTCGTTGAAGACGTTGAGGCCCTTGTTCTCCATCGCTCCCATGTTGAAGTCGGAGACGGCGACGATCATGAAGATGTCGAGATCGTATTCGCGGCCGAAGACCTCTTCGTCCCATTTCATCGAGCGCTTTAGCGCATCCATGGCGTAGGCCGCCCGCGGCTCCTTGCCGTGCTCGACGTAGATCTTCAGCGCGACCTCGCGGCCGGACATTGTGGTGAACTTGTCCTCGACCACGCCGAGATCACCGGCGACCAGCGCGAAAAGATAGCTCGGCTTCGGATGCGGATCGAACCAGGCGGCGAAATGCCGGCCCTCGTCGAAATTGCCGCCGCCGAGATAGTTGCCGTTGGAGAGCAGCAGCGGATTGGCGGCCTTGTCGGCGATGATGGTGACCGTGTAGGGCGCAAGCACGTCCGGGCGATCGGGGAAATAGGTGATGCGGCGG
Organism: Ciceribacter thiooxidans; assembly: GCF_014126615.1. NCBI lineage: Bacteria > Pseudomonadati > Pseudomonadota > Alphaproteobacteria > Hyphomicrobiales > Rhizobiaceae > Ciceribacter > Ciceribacter thiooxidans. Next base: position 2,327,587 of record NZ_CP059896.1, on the reverse strand, counting down.
AAGCCCTCCGCCTCGCACTGGGTGCAATAGATGCCGCTCGAGCGGTAGAGCCCCATCAGTTGCGAATTGGCCTGCGGGTTGATGATCGTGGTGATGGTGAGCTCGAAGGGCGAGGACTCCGGCAGGTCGCGGACGACGAGGGTGTCCGGTGTCGCCGTATAGCGCTCGCGCGCCATTTCCATCTGGTCGAGCAGCAGGCCGGAAAGGTCGAGTTCGTCGCCGTCGAGGACGAGCGGGGCCGAGGGATCTGCGCCGTCGCGGCGGTGGAAGATCAGCCGGGCCTCGACCTTTGTCGCCTCCGGATCGAGTTCGAAAGTCAGATCAACGCGTTCCAGAACGAAATCGGTTGGGCGGTAATCTGCCAGATGAATGATCCGGCCCGTGTCTGTTCGCATGAATTCTTCCTGCTCGGTGTCTTGCATGAATCCGGCACCCGCGAACGTAAATGAGATACGAGCCAGCGCGATTTCGGCCGGGATGATTGCAGTAATTCCTGAACGATTGTTAAAATTATCACGAATACTTGCCTGCCGGCAGATAAATTCGGTTTCACTGAAGGAAGGGTCGTTACCGGACGGGTGGGGATTGGCGCGGCTCCATGATTTTGGCTGCCGGAGGGCGTACCCGATCCGCCGCTGCCGGCCTTGCCAGATCCTCCTTCGCGGTCGATGATGGACGCCCTTGCCTCCCGCGGCGGATGCCGAGCAGCCGTCCACTCCCGTCACCAAAAAAGGTCCGGCTCCGGGCTTACGAGAAGCAACAGATGGCCTCTGCCGTTTCCGATCCGCTTCGCGGCATTCTCATGAAGGTCTGCTCGGTCATGGTCTTCGTCGGCATGCAGACGTCGATCAAGCTGGCCGGTACAGGAATGCCGCCGGGGCAGATCGTCTTCTACCGTTCCGCCTTCGCCATGCTCCCGATCCTCGCCTATCTCGCCTGGCGGCGGGAAATCGGCACCGCCTTCGGCACCGACAATCCCTTCGGTCACTTGAAGCGCGGGCTGATCGGCGTCGCCTCAATGAGCGTCGGCTTCTACGGCCTCGTCCTTCTGCCGCTGCCGGATGCGATCGCCATCGGCTATGCGATGCCGCTGATCGCCGTCGTCTTCGCGGCAGTCTTCCTGCGCGAGGCGGTGCGCGTCTATCGCTGGACGGCGGTCTTCATCGGCATGATCGGGGTCGCGATCATCTCCTGGCCGAAGCTGACGCTCTTCGGCGCCGAGGGTGCGCAGTCTCAGGCGGCGATCGGGGCGATCGCCGTGCTCGCCTCCGCCATGCTCGGCGCTGCCGCCATGCTGCAGGTGCGCCAGCTGGTGCAGACGGAGAAGACGCCGACCATCGTCATGTATTTCTCGCTGACTGCCTCGGTGCTCGCCGCCTTCACCTGGTTCCTCGGCTGGCAGTCGCTCACCTGGACCCAGCTCGGCCTGATGGCGCTCGCCGGCATCTTCGGCGGCATGGGTCAGATCCTGCTGACCGAGAGCTACCGCTACGCCGACGTCTCGACGATCGCGCCCTTCGAATACACCTCGATCATTCTCGGCTCGGTGGTCGCCTACATGCTCTTCGGCGACGTGCCGACGCTGACGACGCTGATCGGCGCGGCGATCGTGGTGGCCGCCGGCATCTTCATCATCTACCGCGAACACCAGCTGGGACTCGAACGGAAGGCGGCGCGCAAGGCCTCGACCCCGTAGCGGCCTGTCCTCGCGGGTGTGGTGTCAAGCGGGCTCGCTGCCGGCGACCTGGTCGCCGTCTTCCGTAAGCGAGGTGGCTGCATTCACCAGGTCGGCGCCGAGTACGGGGATCGGTGCACCCTGGAAATCGGTCTTCTCGTCGCGGGCCTTGCCCCGCCGGCGGCCAATGCGCCAGGCGGCATAGCCGGCATAGAAAGCGAAGAGGACGGCCAGGAACCAGACGAGCCCGACCGGCCCGAGCGCCTGCATGAGGCTGCCGCCGATCAGCGGCCCCGTGACCGTTCCCATGCCGTAGAGGATCATTACGCCGCCGGAGACGGTCACGTATTCGCCGGGCTCGGCCATATCCGCCGCATGGGCGGCGTTGAGGGCATAGACCGGATAGAGCACCGCGCCGACGAAGAAGCCGGCGATGCAGGCGGCGACGACCCCGAGACCACCGAAGGTAGCCATGGCAAGGCTCGCGGCGACGCCGAAGAGGCCGCAGGCGATCATCACCAGGCGGCGGTCGATGCGGTCGGAAATGCGTCCGATCGGCATCTGGGCTAGCGCACCGCCGGCGAGGACTGCGGCAAGTAGTGTCGCGCCGCCGGCGGCATCCATGCCGATCGCCTGGCTGTAGACGCCGCCGAGACTGCCCCAGGTGCCCGACAGCGCGCCGGCGAGCAGCGAGCCGACGAAGGCGATCGGAGAACGCCGGTAGAGGCGGGCGAGATCGAAGCGCGCCTCCGCGATCGGGGCCGGCGACGGCGCGGTCGACAGCATGGTCGGAAAGAGCGCAAGCGAGAAGACGATGCCGCAGACGACGAAGAGCCCCATCTCCTTTGGCTCGCCGAGCGGCACGAGATACTGCCCGCCGATCGAGCCGAGGAGGCAGGTGATCATGTAGACGGAGAAAACCGCGCCGCGATTGTCATTGGTGACGCGTTCGTTGAGCCAGCTTTCGATGATGAGGTAGCTGCCGGCGATGGCAAAGCCCGCGAGCGCCCTGAAGGCGAGCCAGGCATAGACCTCGACCAGCAGCGCCGAAAACAGGATCGAGACGGTGAGCAGGGTGATGAGCGCGCCGAAGACCCGGACATGACCGACCCGGCGCACGAGAACCGGCGTGACGATGCAGGAAAGCGTGAAGCCGAGGGTATAGGCGGTGGCGATCACCGAGACGGTGACGGTCGACCAGCCTTCGGCGAGCGAACGCAGCGGCACCAGGTAGTTCATCAGCCCGAGCCCGGTCATCATCAGGAGGGTGGACAGCATGAGGGCGGCAATGGAGGCGAGGCTGGTCAGCATCGGGGCCGATTCCGTTCGGACAGTGCCAAGCCTTTATGATGAAACGAGGATTGTGTCGACGGGAAAGCAAGCCGCGGCACCGATGCGTGCACCGCCGCGCATGCTCCTCATATGGTTGCGCCTCAGGGAACAAAGATGTATTCTATCAATATGACCAACCATTTAAGCCTTCATGCCACGTGCCCGACGGTTCTTTATTCATAAGCACTAATTCATATTTCGAGCGTAAGATGACCGTCGTGGTGGCGGGTAAGCGGCGACACCGACCGGATTTCCGGGCGTGCGGGTCGCGGCAACGGGGCGGGGCTCCCCGACGGGAAAGGCGAGGCTGACAATGGCGTATTCCGCTGCGGATTTGCAGGCGCATCCGCGTTTCCTTCTGGCGGTCCGCTTTCTTGCGGAGAAGCTGCGTGGCGTCCACGACGGCAATCCGCGCCTCGCACGCTTCCTAGCATCCCAGCAGCGCTGGCTGCTGAGTCAGGCGGCTTTCGCCCTGCACAACGAATACGATCCGGCGGTGCCGCGCTCCGGCCTCACCATCAGCCGGCTGCGCGACATGGCGACGGGGGTCGATGCGGCGAGCCGCAACACGATCCTGAATTTCCTCAACCAGCTCCAGGCCTACCGCTTCATGCGGATCGCCGGCGACGCGGCAAAGCGGCCTCGCCGCTTCGAGCCGACGGAGGTGACCGTTCAGGCGATGTTCGGTTGGCTGCTCGCCAATCTGGCGGCGCTCGACCAGATGGACGGCGGCGCGCGCGCCGTAACCCTGTCCGACCACCCGGAGCTGTTTCCCCTGATCCAGCCGCAGGCCGCCCGGCAGACGATCGAGAACCCGCTATGGCGTGAACCGCCGCCGAGGGTCGCGATGTTCCTCTGGACGGAGTCCGGCGGGCTGGTGATGGACGAGCTGATGCGCAGGGTCGGGACGACCGTTCCGGAGGCCGAGCTGGTCGATGTCGGCCGGATCGACGCCCGTGCGCTGGCCGAGACCTTCCGCATGTCGCGCACCCATCTGCAGCGGCTTCTCAACCGGGCGATCGGTGAAGGCTGCCTCGTCTGGAAGGGGGAGGGGCGCAAGGAGGGCCTCTGCCTCAGCCGTGATTTCCTCCGCGAATATCTCGGCTGGCAGGCGATCAAGTTTGCGGCGATCGACGACGCCTACGAGGACGCCTGCCGCAAGCTCAACCTCTGCGGCCCGGAAGAGATCCGGCCGGCCGCGACGGAACGCTGAAACGGCAGACGGCTGAGCGCCGTCTTAGAGCGGAATGTTGAGGATGGCAGGGCTCACGTTGCGGTGCGCCCGGCGTTCCGCGTCGCCGCCGGCCCCGGCAAGGCTGTATTCTTCCGAGGCTTGGACGGCGGTGCCGATCTGGCCGACGGCCCGGCGGAAGCTGCGAAGCGGATGAAATCTGACGTTCATGGTACGAACCTTTGCGTTTTTCGCGTGTCTTCGGATTTGTCCCGATCGTGCGGCACGAGCCTTCGTTGTGCAATGCACAGGATCGGAAGGGAGCCATGCGGCCGGCGCAGCGCGCCGGCTCAGCGTTCCCGGAAATCGGTGAAGATGGCAGAGGGGCGGGCGAGCTGCCCGAAACGGCCGAGGCCTCTTGCGCTCAACTGCTCGTGGGTAGCGGAGCCGAAACGGTGATATCCGTGGCCGCTGCCCAGCTTCTCGCCGGCAAGGCGGAGCGTTTCGAAACTGCTGTGGATGGGGCGGCAAGGCATAGTCATGACGAGGCTCTTTCTTAAACGGTTCCTCCCACGACACCGACCGCAATATTGCACTGCAACATCGATTCGACAATGTCGCAGATTGCCGCACTGCCATGCGCGATTTGCATGACTTTTGTCATCTTCTGTTTACCAATGCCGAAAATTTGCGCCGATCAGCCGCCGAGGCGAGCGCGGAAGGCCTGCAGGTCCACCCAGGCGAGCGCCTTGCTGGCGGGCGCGGTCAGGAGCTCCTGCGGATGCAGCGTCGCGAGCGCCGGGACCGTGTGGCTGCCGCAGGCGATCTCGCGCCACTCGCCGCGCAGCGTGTGGATGGTGCCGGTGCCGCCGAAGAAGAAGCGGGCGGTGAAGTTGCCGAGGAGCAGCACCGCTTTCGGTTCCGCAAGCTCGATCTGCCGCTCGATGAAGGGGCGGCAGATCGCCGCCTCCGGCGCCGAGGGCGGCCGGTCGCCCGGCGGACGCCACGGAATGACGGTCGAGAGCAATATCGTTTCGCGCGAAAGCCCGATCGCGCCGAGCATGCGGTCGAGCAGGAAGCCGGCCTTGCCGGAGAAGGCCGCCCCTTCGCGGTCGTCGTCACCGCTCGGCATCGGGCCGATCACCATCACACCGGAGGCGGGGTCGCCGGCGGCAAAGACGGTCGAGCGGGCGCTGGTCTTCAGGTTGCAGCCGCCGAAGGCTTCGACTGCAGTCCTGAGTTCGTCGAGCGTGCGGGCGCTCTCGGCGGCGAAACGGGCTTCGGTGACGGCATGTTCGTCGGGAACGGCGACCGTGGCGACCGGCCTCGGCGCCGGCTGAGGCGCTTCCGGGCGTCGCCGTTCGGGCGCGGTGGCGCTGCCGGACCCAGCCGTCGTCGTCGTCGTTGCGGCGGGGCGCTGGCGCAGCTGCTGTTCCGCCGAAAATTCCGCCAGCCGGTCGACCGGGGTCTCCTCGACCAACCACTCGACGCCCGCCTCGGCATGGAAATGCAGAAGCGCGGCGAGCTCGGCGGCGGTCATGTCGCGGGCGGTGATCATCGGCCTGTTCTAGTCGAGCGCCCGGCAGAAGCAAAGAGTTTCGTGTGGCCGTCGGCAATATGATCGCGGGATGCCGCCATAAGGACGGACGATGCGGTCAGCCGGCCTTCAGTGCTAGCGGCGCACTGCGAAAGTGCCCGGTCGCCCAGTCGAGGAAACGGCGCACCCTCGGCTGGGCGGCGGTCGCCCGCCGCGCCACCATCCAGACCTCCGCCGGCGGCGGCTGCATCCGGTTTTCGAAACGCACGAGGCCGTGCTCCGGCAGGACCAGGCAGGCCGGCAGGAGCGCGATGCCTGCTCCGGTCGCGGCCATGTCGCGCTGCGCGACGACGCTCGACGAGCGGAAGACAGGGCGTCCGCCGAGATCCGGAAGCCGGCGATAGGCGCCGACCTCGGCGAGCGAACCGGCGGCATGGATGACGTCGTGTCCGTCGAGAGTGGTTACGTCCGCGGCAAGCGGCCGTGTGCGAGCATAGTCCGGCGCGGCATAGAAATCCCAGTCGAGCCGGCCGATGCGGCGGCCGACCATCTCGGTCGGCGCGGATTCGAGCGGTGTGATCATCACGTCGAACTCGTCCGCCGGCAGCACGAAGAGATTGTCGTAGACGGAAAGCTCAGCCGGCTCCCCGGTCATCTCCCGCCAGCCGGCGAGCGCCGGCGCGACAAAGACGGCCGACAGCACCTCGCAGGTGGCGAGGCGGATCGGCACGGGTCTCGCCGCAAGCGCGGCGTTGGCGTTGCCGACCAGCGCCTCGACCTGCCGCGCCGTCTCGATCAGCCGTTCGGCGGCCGCCGTCGGCCGCAGCCGCCCGTCTTCCAGTCGCCGGAAGAGCGCTGCGTCGAGTCTCTGTTCGATTGCCTGCAGCCGCCGAGACATCGTCGACTGGTTGACGCCGAGCCGGCGCGCGGCACCACTCAACGTGCCTTCGGTCGCGATCGCGAGAATGGTCTGAAGGTCGCTCCAGTCGGAGATCATCGGGGTATCCGCCCATGCATGGTCCAATGCAAAATTGCGGATTGCCGTGGGGCTGTCAATTCCGCGAGAAGGGCGCGAACGGAGACCAACCATGACATTCGACAAAGATACCTATCTCGCCCGCATCGGCCTTGCTGGCGCCGATATCCGCCCCGATGCCGAGGGTTTGGCGCGGTTGCAGGCCGCCCAGATCGGCACGATCCCCTTCGAAAACATCGAGGTCCTGCTCGGGACGGTGCCTGACCTCGACCCCGTCGCCATCTGGCGCAAGACCGTTGCCGGCGGCCGCGGCGGCTATTGCCTGGAGCTCAACCGGCTTTTCGGCGACGCGCTCGCGGTCTTCGGCTTTGAGGCCGCGCCGGTCCTCGGGCGGGTGCGGATGGGCGCGCCCTCGGGCGGACCGCGCGCCCATCACGCCTTCGTCGTTACGATCGACGGCCGCGAATGGCTGGCCGATACCGGCTTCGGCGGGCCGGGGCCGCGGCTGCCGGTCGACCTTTCCACGGAGGCGCCGCAGACGATCGCCGGCGAGCGCTTCCGCGTGGTGCGCGATGCGGCGAGCGGCGAACATGTGCTGCAGCGGCTGAACGGCGAGACCTGGTTCGCGCTCTACGGCTTCGACCGGGTGTCGGTGGCGCCGGCCGACTATCTCGCGGCCAATGTCGTCTGCGCGCGCTGGAAGGAATCGCCCTTTCCGCAGCATCTGATGATGACCGTCGGCCGCGACGACGGACGCCTGAGCCTCTTCAACCGCGATGTCCGCCACGTGCGTGACGGCGGCATGGAGGAGCGGACGCTCGCCTCGGAGGCGGAACTGGCGGAATTGCTGGTCGCCTCCTTCGGCCTGCGGGTCGATGCATCGACCGTTGCGCGGGTCTGGGCGAAGATCGGTTGAGGAAGCAGGGCAGGCGGGTGGCTATTGCCCCTCATCCGCCTGCCGGCACCTTCTCCCCGTCGGCACGGGGAGAAGGGACAAGCGGCACCGCGGCTGCCAAGCCTGATGGGGGGAGAGAGGACTCGGGGCCATCCCACCTCTTCCTTGAGGAGGAGGTCGCGCGGAACGCACGGGTGGGGGTGAGACGCCGGCATCCGCGGAGGTTCACCGCACCCCGGACCTGCGGTCCTCCGGGTTGAGCCGCGTGTCTCAACCCGTTCTTCGAACCCCGCCTCAAGGGGAGGGTGCCCTCAAGCCACCCATTGCGTGATGTCGTCGCGCTCGCCGATTAGTGCGAGACCGTGGGCGATGGAGACGAGTTCGCCGCCGGTTTCGATGCGGGCGGCGTCGAAGCGTTCGGTGAAGATGCGCCGGACCGCGGGGACGAAGGAGGTGCCGCCGGTCAGGAACACCTTGTCGATTTCGGAGGCGACCGTGCCGGTCGAGGTGAGAACGTCGTCGAGTGCGCCCTCGATGCGGGCGAGGTCGTCGGCGATCCAGCTTTCGAAATCGGCGCGGCGCACGGTCTTTCGGCCGGCGGTGCCGAGCGGGGCGAAATGGAAATCGGCCTCCTCGGCGGAAGAGAGCGCCATCTTGGTCGCCGAGACCGCCTGGTAGAGCGGGTAGCCCTCGTCATGCTCGACGAGGTCGATGAAGAGCTCGAGCTTTTCCGGCTCCAGCGCCTGGCGGACGAGGCCCTTCAGGTCGACATATTCGCGCGAGGTCTTGAAGACCGAGAGCTGGTTCCAGCGGGAAAAGCTGGTGTAATAATTGCTCGGCACGTCGAGCACCTTGCCGAAGCTCGAAAACCGGCTGCCCTTGCCGATCTCGGGTGCGACGAGGTGGTCGATGATGCGGGCGTCGAACTGGTCGCCGGCAATGCCAACGCCGGAATGGCCGACGGGGCGCGCGGTGACGCGCCCGCCCGATGTCTCGAAGCGGATCAGCGAATAGTCGGTGGTGCCGCCGCCGAAGTCCGCGACCAGCACCGTCGCGTCATGGGTGAGGTGCTGGGCGAAATAGAAAGCCGCTGCCACCGGCTCGTAGACATAGTGGATCTCGGGAAAGCCAAGGCGGGTCAGCGCTTCGTTGTAGCGAGTGACGGCAAGCGCCGGGTCGGCGCTGGCGCCGGCGAAGTGCACGGGGCGACCGACGACGAGGCGCTTCGCCGCCTGCGGCCAGCCGTCGCCGGCATAGGCTTCGAGCCGCTTCAGGAAGACCTCCATCAGGTCCTCGAACTGGAAGCGGCGGGCGTGGATCAGCGTGCCCTGGAAGAGCGCCGAGGCGGCAAACGTCTTGATCGACTGCAGGAACCGGCATTCGCCCGGATTGTCGATGAAGGCGCGAATCGCCGCCTGTCCGGCCTCGACCTTCAGCGCTTTGGCGCCGAGCGCCTTGTCCTTCATGAAGGAAAGCGCGGTGCGCATCGTGTCCGCCGTGCCGGCGGACGAGGTGAAGGCAACCGAATGGGTGGTCGCCGCAGCATCGTCGGCAACCGCCAGAACCGTGTTCGTCGTGCCGAAATCAAGACCCAGCGCTTCAGCCATGGCCGCCGCTCCCAAACCGTTCGTGTGATGCTTGAACCGGGCGAAGCGCCCGAACGCGAAACGGGGCGTCGTCAGCGCGCGCCCCGCAATGGAGGGCGCCTATTGCCACGAAGGGGAGGGGGAAGGCAAGGGTGGAAAACGGATTTGGTATTAGCGCGCAGTGCGCCGCGCGATGGCGATCAGCACGAGACCGACGAGGGCGAGGCCAGCGCCATAGGCGATCCACGGGCTCTGGTCGATCATGAAGCTGGAGGCGGGATAGGGGAAATAGCCGCTGCCCTGGCCGATCCAGACGAGTCCCATTAGCAAGGCGATCACGCCGACCAGGGTAAGTGTCCGTCGCATCGACATGGCATCCGTCTCCCGACAAAGGCGCCGACCGGCGATCGTGCGCGTCACTGCTCGCTGAGGCGCCCTAAAATGTGCCCCGCCTCCCGGTCCGCTGGAAGACGAGGCGAAAGGCGGGCGTTCAGCGCAGGAAGCGCCGCGAGCTCCAGAGCACGATCAGGCCGAAGACGGCGACGAGAGAGCCGTTCGTGGTCCAGACGCTCTGTTTGGTAATGAAGTCGGTGGCCGGCAGATGGATCGTGCCCATCCCATGCGCCACCCACGCAAGGCCGACGGCGATGATCAGCAATCCTGCGACCGTCAGTGTTGTGCGAACCTGTTCCAAATTTTCCTCCCATGGAACGATTTGTCGCACCTACTATAGCGCAAGTCCTATGTGGCGCCAGCGCTTTTTGCGACAATCGGTCGCAGCCCTCTCCACGCGGAAAAGTGCCGGAAACGCGGGGCGCGGGAAGCTCAGATCGAGCGGGCCGCACCGCCGTCGACGCGCAGCATCGTGCCGGTGACGTAGCTTGCCGGGACCGAGCAGAGGAAGGCGGCGGCGGCCGCGAACTCCTCGACGCGACCGAGTCGGCCGGCGGGGATCGTCTTCACGGAGGCGGCGCGCACGTCCTCGATCGTCCGGCCGGAGCGGGTCGCATTGGCGCCGTCGAGTTCGTCGATGCGGTCGGTGTGGATACGGCCGGGCAACAGCATGTTGGCGGTGACGCCGAAGCCTGCGACTTCCGTCGCGAGCGTCTTGTTCCAGCCGACCAGCGCGCTGCGCAGCGTGTTGGAGAGCGCGAGGTTGGGGATCGGCTCGAAGACGCCCGACGAGGCGACGGTCAGGATGCGGCCGAAACCCTGCGCCTTCATCTGCGGCAGCAGCGCATTGGTGAGCGTAATCACCCGCAGCACCATGGACTGGAAGAAGCCGTCGAGCTTTTCCGCTGTCATCTCTTCCGCCGTGCCGGGCGTCGGGCCGCCGGTGTTGTTGATCAGGATGTCGATGCCGCCGAGCTTTGCCGCGACCGCCTCCACCATCGCCGGGACGAAGCCGGCATCGGTCAGGTCGGCGGCGACATAATCGGCCTTGCCGCCTTCGGCCTCGATTGCCGCGACATTGGCGGCGAGCCTGTCGGCACTGCGCCCGCAGAGCAGCACATGCGCGCCTTCGGCGGCGAGCGCCCGGGCGATGCCGAGCCCGAGCCCGCGCGAGGAGGCGAGAACGAGCGCACGCTTACCCGAAATGCCGAAATCCATCCTTGTCTTCCTTCCATGCTGATTTGCGTTTCGGCAAACTAGCAAGGGGGCAGAGTGAGGGGAAGGGCTGCCGTCAGAACGGCACCTTGCCGCGGTTGAACAGGCCCTTCGGGTCGATCGCTCGTTTGATCGTGCGGGCGAGTGCCTGTTTCTCCGGCGCGGCGAAGGCCTCGTAGGCGTGGCGCTTCTCCCGCCCGACGCCGTGCTCGGCGGAAAACGAGCCGCCGGCCTCGCGGATGCCGGTATAGACGGCAGCCTCGACGGCGCGCTGTTCGGCCTCCGGCAGTGGGCCGGGCTTGATGAGGGTGATGTGCAGGTTGCCGTCCGCGACGTGGCCGTAGACATAGGCCGCGTAGGTGCTGTCGATCGCTTCGAGCCGCGCGGCAAGCCCCTCGACATAGGCGTCGAGGAAGGTCGGCGGCACGGAGATGTCGAAGGAGGCGGCATCCGGGATCGCCGTATAATAGAAGCCGGAATCCTCCCGGATGTCCCAGAACTTTCGCGCCTGGTCGAGCGACTGGGCGACGATGCCGCCCCTGAGTGCCACCGGTTCCCAGAGGGCTTCGAGGCCTTCTTCCAGCGCCGCCGTCGCAGCCTCCACGGTTTCCGCCGACAGCTCGATGAGAAGCGCCGCAGCATCGTCCTCCAGCCAGGAGAGATCGAAGGTTTTCAGGGCGGCATGGTCGCGGATGTAGCGCGGCCACATCATTTCGGCGGCCTCCAGCGTCACGCCGGCAAGGCTGCGAAAATAGCGGATGACGGCGAGTGCTGCGGCGGCATCGGCGACGCCGAGGAAGGCGGTCGCCCGGTGGGCGCGCAAGGGTTCGAGCTTCAGCACCACCTTCGTCACGAAGCCGAAGGCGCCTTCGCCGCCGATGAACAGATGCTTCAGGTCCGGGCCGGCGGAGACCTTCACCACCCGGGTCATGTCGTGGAAGACCTCGCCCGAGGGAAGGATCGCTTCCAGCCCGAGCACCTGGTGGCGCATGACGCCGTTGCGGAAGGCGAGAATGCCGCCGGCATTGGTGGAGACCATGCCGCCGACGGTCGCCGAACCGCGGGAGCCGAGGTCGATGCCGGTCGTCAGCCCGTGGCGGGCCGCCGCCTGCTGCAGCGCTTCGAGCGCCACGCCCGCCTCCACCTCCGCGGTCATTTCGTCCGGGTGAATGGAGAGGATGCGGTTCAGCCGGGCCGAGGAGAGGATGACCTCGCCCTGATGGCTCACATTGCCGCCGACAAGGCCGGTGAGCCCGCCCTGCGGCACGACGGCGACGCCGTTTTCCGCGCACCAGTGCACCAGCGCCGCGGCGGCTGCCGTCGAGCCGGGCTGCGCCAGGACGCCACCGGCGAAATTATCCGGATGCTCGCCCGGATGGCGGCCTGCAAGTTCCGCAGGCCCGAAAACGGCAAGCTCCGGATGGAGGCCGCGCAGGCGGTCGAGGAGCTCGGCGGGCGAAAAGCGGGCGGCGGTCATGGGCGATCCGGAGGTTTCTTCAAAGGGACGGAAGGCGTCGCCGAGCCATGCACGGGCCGGTGTCTCTTGGCAAGCCGCGGCGGGTCCCTTCCGTTTCGTTGCACTGCGGAAAATACCGGGTTGACGCGGCGGCGTTTCAGGCCCATCTGGTGGCCGTCGCGACGAAAGTCGCTCCACCCGAGGACACTCCAAATGGACCCTGACAGTCGAAGATCGAACACGTTCTGCCGTTCCGTCCGGTAGGGGCCCGACCTTCGTGTCCGCTCCGGACGGCAATAAAAAGCCCGAAGGAGCATATCCATGCTGCGCATCTATTTCCGCGAAGCAGAGCGCCTCGTTCTGCGTGACAAATCCGAAGAAACCGTCACCGAAAACACCGCCACTGAAGTCACCACCGCCGCTGAGGCCGTCGCACCGGTTCTCTGGTATGACCTCGTGAGCCCGACGCCGGCCGAAAGCCGGCATGTCGAGCAGGCACTCGGTCTGGAGATCCCGACCCGTGACGAGATGGAAGAGATCGAGCTTTCCGCCCGTCTCTACCAGGAGGACGGCGCGGAATTCATGACGCTGACGGCGCTCACCAATCTCGACGGCGACACGCCGGCGAAGACCCCGGTCACCTTCATACTCAAGGGCGAAACGCTGGTCACGGTGCGCTACGCCGACCCGAAGCCCTTCCTCGCCTTCGTGCACCGGGCGCTGCGCGTCAACGCCCAGGCCTATGTCTGCGGCGAGGAGGTGATGCTCGGCATCGTCGAGTCGATCGTCGACCGCATGGCGGACGTGCTGGAGCGGATCGGCAATGATATCGACGGCATTTCGCGGGAGGTCTTCCGCGGCAAGGCGACGCCCTCGACCAAGAAGACCAAGGACCTGCAGTCGCTGATCGAGCAGCTCGGCCAGAAGGGTGATTTCCTCGGCGGCGTGCGCGAGAGCCTCGTCAGCATTTCCCGCCTCGTCGCCTATCACGCGGCGCTCGAAAGCCCGCAGCGCCGGCCGAGCAAGGAAGTGCGCCAGCGCGTCAAGATGCTGCAGCGCGACGCTGTCTCGCTCGGCGACCACGCGACCTTCCTCTCCGGCAAGGTGAACTTCCTGCTCGATGCGACGCTCGGCCTCATCAACCTCGAGCAGAACCAGATCATCAAGATCTTCACCGTCGCGTCGGTCGTCTTCCTGCCGCCGACGCTGGTCGCCTCCGTCTACGGCATGAACTTCAACCTGATGCCCGAGCTGCAATGGCGTCTCGGCTACCCCTGGGCGATCCTGCTGATGCTGCTGTCGGCGGCACTTCCCTTCCTCTACTTCAAACGGCGCGGCTGGCTCTAGGCAGGCTTGCCCGAGGCGGGGACAGGCGGCGGCCGCGTGCCCGCGGCCCGGCTCGCCTCCCGCCTTTTCGCCGCCATCACATTGACGTGTACGTAAACGGCAGATATTCTGCCGCGGAATGATGCCGTGCCGAAATTTCGGGCCAGTCGCTGTCGCAAGCCGGCTCGACATCGGCCGCGGCTTTTGAGAGAAGGGGGCCTGAATGGGGATCAGGCCCGAGCGGAGAGAGACGATGAGCGAACAGGAACTGCCCGAGCGCGAGAGCATGGAATTCGACGTGGTGATCGTGGGGGCGGGGCCTGCCGGCCTCTCCGCGGCCATCCGCCTGAAACAGGTCAATCCGGAGCTGACCGTCGTCGTCCTCGAAAAGGGCGCGGAAGTCGGCGCGCACATCCTGTCCGGCGCCGTCGTCGATCCGATCGGCATCGACCGCCTGCTGCCCGACTGGCGGGAAGACGAAGGGCACCCGTTCAGGACGGAGGTCACCGACGACCAGTTCCTGTTCTTAGGACCTGCCGGCTCGATCCGCCTGCCGAACGCCTTCATGCCGCCGCTGATGAACAATCACGGCAACTACATCGTCTCTCTCGGCAATGTCTGTCGCTGGCTGGCGGCCAAGGCCGAGGAGCTCGGCGTCGAGATCTATCCGGGCTTTGCCGCGACCGAAGTGCTCTACAACGACGCGGGCGCCGTGATCGGGGTCGCGACCGGCGACATGGGTATCGAGAAGAACGGTGAGCCGGGTCCGAACTACACCCGCGGCATGGAACTGCTCGGCAAGTACGTGCTGATCGGCGAGGGCGTGCGCGGTTCGCTCGCCAAGCAGCTCATTGCGAAATTCGACCTCCAGAAGGATCGCGAGCCGCAGAAGTTCGGCATTGGCCTCAAGGAACTCTGGCAGGTGAAGCCCGAGAACCACAAGCCCGGCCTCGTCCAGCACTCCTTCGGCTGGCCGCTCGACATGAAGACCGGCGGCGGCTCGTTCCTCTATCATCTCGAAGACAATCTCGTGGCGGTCGGCTTCGTCGTCCACCTGAACTACAAGAACCCCTATCTCTTCCCCTTCGAGGAGTTCCAGCGCTTCAAGACCCATCCGACGATTGCTCCGACCTTCGAGGGCGGCAAGCGGCTCTCCTACGGCGCCCGCGCGATCACCGAGGGCGGGTACCAGTCGGTGCCGAAGCTCTCCTTCCCCGGCGGCGCGCTGATCGGCTGTTCCGCCGGCTTCGTCAACGTCCCGCGCATCAAGGGGTCGCACAACGCCGTGCTCTCCGGCATGCTGGCGGCGGAGAAGATCGCTGAGGCGATTGCGAGCGGTCGCGCCAATGACGAAGTCGTAGAGATCGAGACCGAATGGCGCGCGACCGACATCGGCAAGGACCTGAAGCGGGTCCGCAACGTCAAGCCGCTGTGGTCGAAGTTCGGCACCGCGATCGGCGTAGCGCTCGGTGGCCTCGACATGTGGATCAACCAGATCTTCGGCTCGTCGCCCTTCACCCTGAAGCACGGCAAGACCGACGCGGCGAGCCTCGAGCCGGCCGCCAAGCACAAGCCGATCGCCTATCCGAAGCCGGACGGCGTTCTGACCTTCGACCGCCTCTCCTCGGTGTTCCTGTCGAACACCAATCACGAGGAAGACCAGCCGGTACACCTGCAGGTGAAGGACATCGCCCTGCAGAAGTCGTCGGAACTCGGCGTCTTTGCCGGTCCCTCGACCCGCTACTGTCCGGCCGGCGTTTATGAATGGGTCGAGAAGGACGGCGAGCAGGTCTACGTGATCAACGCGCAGAACTGCGTCCACTGCAAGACCTGCGACATCAAGGACCCGAACCAGAACATCAACTGGGTGCCCCCGCAGGGGGGCGAAGGTCCGGTCTATCCGAACATGTGATCGGGGCGGGGAGGAAGAATTTCCTTCCCGTGCACTCTAGTGGCAGTGAACCCGTCCGGCCTTGTTGTCCATATGGCAGCACTGGCCGGGTGGCGAACTCTTGCGGCAGCCGCCGCCGTGTGCCCACGCGACACTTGTCATTCCCATCGCCAGGATGGAGATTGTCGCTATCAAGACCTTCATCAACGTCCCCAGTCAATTAGGGCAATGGTCGCACATGGATGCAGACGGCGCAAATCTCTGGCAACCGGTTCTTTCCCGCATCCCCGCGCCCACGGCGATCTTCGCAACGGGCAGGGGGCTCGCGAAGCCTTTCGGTGTGGCCGCAGGACTTGCGGACCCGGTGGTGCAGAGGCCTTTCACAACGGAAACTCCGTTCCGTATCGCCAGCAATACCAAGACCTTCGTCGCCGCGACTGCCTTGCGGCTGTGGGAGCGGGGTCAACTCGATCTGGATGCGCCGGTCGCCGCTCTTCTGACACCGGCACTGACGGAACTCTTGCAGACTGCCGGCTACGGCACCGGCGAGATCACTGTTCGTCACCTCCTCAACCACAGCGCGGGCATCTTCGATCATACCGGCACGGAGCGCTTCAGCGACGTGATCCATCAAGCACAGGACCATGTCTGGACGCGAGAGGACCAGGTGCGGCTCTCATGTGTTTCGTCCGGCCCGACGGCGTCACCGGGCGTCGAGTTCCGCTACTCCGACACCGGATATATACTGCTCGGCGACATCCTCGAGCGCGTGTCCTGCCGACCTCTTGCCGTTCTGGTGCGGCAGGAAATGCGCTTCGACGAATCGGGGATGACATCGACATGGTGGGAAAAGGAGGAGCCGGCGCCGGCTGGTATCGTGCCGCGTGCGTGCCAGTTCATCGGGAAAGAGGAGTTCACCGCCCTCGATGCGTCGGCCGATCTTTTCGGCGGAGGCGGACTCGTCATGAACGTCCGCGATCTCGCGGGCTTCATGGCACATCTTTTCGAGGCGCGAATCTTTCAGCGGCCGGAAACGCTTGCGGAAATGCTGTCCGCCGGGTCGCACAAGAGAGCGGAGGAGTATCGCCTCGGACTGTTCTCGCGCTTTGTCGGCGAGGTCGAGGTCTTCACCCATGCCGGCTTCTGGGGAACTCTGGCCTGCTACAGTCCAGACAGTGGCGTTGCCGTCGCGGGCTGCACTCTCGACAAGGCGTATTTCGGTGAGCTGGAACGGATCGTTGAAGAATTCCTGCTCGCTGTTGCCTGAACCTGTTGCAAGAGGCACTTGCAGAGGAGACGTTGCAGCGATAAGCGATAGATGAAAGGTCAGCAGTCCTGACCCAACGAGAACCGAGTGGCCGAGATCATGCAACAAGACGCTCTTACCTTCGCCATCAATCCGAACGCCAACCCGATGCCGGAGGCGGACCGCCTCAAGGCCTTCGAGAACCTCGGCTTCGGCACGCTCTTTTCCGACCACATGGCGGTCATCCGCTGGAGTGCCGACAAGGGCTGGCACTCGGCCGAAGTGACCGCGCGGGCGCCGTTCCCGCTCGATCCGGCCGCGGCCGTGCTGCATTACGCCCAGGAAATCTTCGAGGGCATGAAGGCCTACCGCGCCGCCGACGGCCGCGCCGTGCTCTTCCGCCCGGAGGAGAACGCCCGCCGCTTCAACGAATCTGCGCGCCGCATGGCGATGCCCGAACTGCCCGAGGCGCTGTTCCTCGAAGCGGTCGAGCAGCTCGTCCGCGCCGACGCCAGGTGGATCCCGGCGGCCGAGGGCAGCAGCCTCTATCTGCGTCCGTTCATGTTCGCCTCGGAAGCCTTTCTCGGTGTGCGCCCGTCGAAGGAATATATCTTCTGCGTCATCGCCTCGCCGGTCGGCCCCTATTTCAAGGGTGGCGCCAAGCCGGTCAGCATCTGGGTGTCGGAGCATTATACCCGTGCTGCCGCCGGCGGCACCGGTGCGGCCAAGTGCGGCGGCAACTATGCCGCCAGCCTGGTGGCACAGGCCGCCGCCTACGAGCACGGCTGCGACCAGGTCGTCTTCCTCGATGCCGCCGAGCATCGCTGGATCGAGGAACTGGGCGGCATGAACGTCTTCGTCGTGATGGCCGACGGCTCGCTCGTCACCCCGCCGCTCGGCGGCACGATCCTGCCCGGCATCACCCGCAAGTCGCTGATCGCGCTCGCCCGTGACCTCGGCTACACTGTGCGCGAAGAGCGCTACGCCTTCGAGGACTGGAAGGCGGACGTGGCGAGCGGCAAGGCGAAGGAAGCCTTTGCCTGCGGCACGGCGGCCGTCGTCGCCGCGATCGGCAAGGTCAAGTCGCCGGATGGCGAATTCGTCATCAATGCGGGCGAAACCGGCCCGGTGACGGCGAAGCTCCGCGATACGCTCGTCGGCATCCAGCGCGGCCAGACCAACGACGCGCACGGTTGGCTGAAGGTGCTCGAAGGCGTCTGATCTCCGACGCCGCGACCACGAAGAAATCGGAAAAGGCCTGTCCGTTGCGGACAGGCCCTTTTCAATAGGCCTTAGCTGCGCAGGATCTTCGCCATCGGCCTGCCCTTGGCGAGTTCGTCGATCAGCTTGTCGAGATAGCGGATATCCCGCATGGTCGGCTCCTCGATATGCTCCACGCGAACACCGCAGACAACGCCGGTGATCGAGCTCCGGGCGGGATTCATCCGCGGCGCCTGCGCAAGAAAATCCTCGAAACTGGTGTGCTTCGCGAGCTGATCGGCGAGCGCCACGGGGCTGTAGCCGGTCAGCCAGGCGATGATCTCATCGACCTCCGCTTTCGTCCCTCCCTTCCTTTCCGCTTTCGCGACGTAGAGGGGATAGACGCTGGCGAAGGCCGTCGAATAGATGCGATGCGTCGTCATTCGTCCTCCCCGGCGTTCCGCCTCTTCTACCCCAAGATAGGCGAGGAGGGAGCCGCGGCAAGTCTCAGGCCGCCCGCCGTCGGCGCTCCATTACGATTTCGTCATATTGATGCATATCAAGTTCCATATTTATTCATGAGCTACTGTAGCCGTGGCCGTGACGGCAAGCGAATGCCGGCGGCCGGCAATAATTCTAGCGTCGACAGGTATCGACAGGAGGTTGACCATGAAAGGCATTTTGGCTTCGGCACTCGCGCTTGCACTGACGTCCACTCTTTTGGCCAGCGCGGTAGAAGCGCAGCCCTTCTACGGTCGCGGCATGGGCTGGAATGGCGGCGGCATGATGATGAACAATCCCGGACGGGGGCGTTTCCCGATCATCGATACCGACGATAACGGCGTCATCAGCGCCGAGGAAGCCGCCTCTGCCGCCGATGAAGTCTTCGCCGCCATGGATGCCGACGACAACGGCGAGCTGACCATGGAAGAATACATGACCGTTCGCATGGGGCCGCAGGACGGCTGGAACAAGGCACGTCAGGAAGCGCGAGAAAAGCAGAAGGCAGACCGCTTCGGCACGCTCGACGCCGACAAGAACGGCACCGTCAGCCAGGCCGAGTTCATTGCCGGCGCCAAGGCCCACTTCGCCGCGGCGGACGCCGACAAGGATGGTTCCGTGACCCCGTGGGAATGGCGCAGCCAGCAATGGAACTGATGTTCGCCGCGAGCGGGTGACTGTTCGCAACGATCATATGAAGCCCGGTCGTCGGCAGGACGGCCGGGCTTTTTGCGTTTGCTCTCAGGCCTTGCGCGACAGGATGCCGGTCGAGCAGGCCAACGACGCACGGCTGGCCGAAAGCGCCCGGAGGCGCCTGATCCGCTTCGAGCCATGGTGGCCGACGCCGGAGATCAGGCGACTGCGGTAACCACATGGCCGCGAATGCGACCGCTGATCGGCCCGTCTCCGAACCGTCCGGCGATTGACGCGGCTACCTTTTCCGTGACGACGCGCAGCAGTTCGGCGTTGCGAGCCGTGATCTCGTTGCGGAATGGCGTGCCCTGGCAGTAGGCGATGGCGGCGTGCATCGCCGATGGCGCGGGGCTGCCGGTCTCTATCGTGGCGATTTCAACGTCGCTGAAGCCTGCCGCCTCGACATCCCGCCGGATGCGCTCGGTATCGAAGTAGCCATGCGGCGTTCGCGACATGAACACCGGCGGGTCGTCGGGAAAGACGTCGGCCAGCGTCTGTTCGACGATATGGGCGAATTCGTTGTCCTCGATCCGATCCCATGTGTTGAAGGCGTAAAGCCCGCCCGGCCGCAGGACGCGCCGTGCCTCCTTGTATCCGGCGACCCGGTCGGGAAAGAACATCACGCCGAACTGGCAGCAGACCGCATCGAACATACCGTCGTCGAACGGCAGGCTGAGCGCGTCGACCGGCTGCCAGCTCAGGCGTTCGTCCGGCGGTTGCCGGTCTTGCGCCTGCGCCAGCATCGGCGGGTTGAGGTCGGTGACGAGATAGCGTGCCTCGCTCGAAAGCAAAGGTGCAAGCGCCCGGGTGAGGGCACCGGTGCCCGCCGCCGTCTCCATGACCGACATGGGAGAGCGGGCGGCCACGCGCGCCGCCAGATCCTCGGCAAATTCCTCAAAGATCATCGGCACCATATACTGGTCATACAGTTCCGGTATGGCGCCGCTGAACGTCTTATCGCTAGTGTCCATAGGACTTCCTCCCTTCAATCAGGCGCGGGCCGGATTATACCGCCATTTCACGTCACCTGACAGCGGCAAGCTGCGACGCCATGCGCCGATCTTTGCGCGCGGGGAAAGAAGGTCGAAACGTCCGATCCATCAGGCGCCCATGATCGGGTCCGCTGCCACCTGAATGACGGCGCTTATCTGCGGCGCGAGAGGATGCCGGTCGAAAGTGCCACGCCGATGCCGGTGACGAGGGCGGCGATGATGTCGACGGGGCCGATCGTTTCGCCGAGAAGCAGCGCGCCGCCGAATGCCGCCATGACCGGGACGAGGGCGGCGAAGGCCGCGGCCGGCGTGCTGCCGAGAATACGCACCGCCGCACCGTAGGCGACGGTGGCGGCAAGGCCGGAGAGCAGGCCCTGTGCCACCACCTGGATGCCGAGAGCCTGAAACCCGATGCCGCTGAAGTCGACACCGACGGTGAAGGCGAGGCCGATGTGTATAAGGAAGGACCAGATGGCGATCAGCGCGCTGCCTTCGAGCGCCCCGAGGCCGGAACGCCGGAAGGCATGGGTGTAGACCGCCCAGAAGGTGGCGGCGACGGGCAGCAGCAGATAGCCCTGCCAGGCGATATGCTGGGCTTCGAGCAGGCTCGTAAGAAGAAGCGCGATGCCGAGCAGGATCGCACCGAGTCCGGCGAGCCTCAGCCGGTCCGGCCGTTCGCGAAAGACGACGATGCCGATCAGCGCGGTTGCGAGCGGCATGGCGCCGACGAGCAGCACGCCAGCGGCCGAGGCCGGCGCGAAGCGCAGGGCGAAAGCGGCGAGGTGGAAGAACGGCGCCCCCGATCCGCAAACCATCAGGAAAAGCACGAGTGGTGACACTCCACGGGGCATGAGCCCGGTCCGGAGCCAGACGGGGGCGAGCACGAGCGCGGGAACGCCGAAGCGGATCAGGCCGAGCTCGGTGGCGCCGATTGCCCCCTGCCGCCCGTGACGGGTGGCGATCACCCACACCGCCCAGATGACGACGGTCACGAGTGCCGCCGCATATCCCGATGCTTTCGACGGCACGGCTGCCTCCTGCAGGCTCGCGTGAACCATTGGCCCTTCTCCTCCCTCGATTTTGCTGTTCGCTGATATACTAGGGGTCAGAGCGTGGCATGTCCTTGCCATTTGCGGCCACTTGCGACATAGGGCTTGGCATTTTCCGCCACGAAGACGGCAAAGGCTTATCGGATATGCCAAATCTTGATGCATTTGATATGCGCATCCTGTCGGTCCTGCAGGAAGACGCCCGCGCGAGCAATGTCGACATCGCCGAACGGATCAATCTTTCCCCGACCCCGTGTCTCAGGCGCATCCGCAATCTCGAGAAGGACGGCGTGATCCGCGGCTACCGGGCGGAGATCGACCGCAACAAGGTCGGGCTCGGCCTGACGGTGTTCGTGGAGATCAAGGTCGGCCAGCACAACCGTGCGAGTTCGGATCGGCTGCAGGAGGCGTTGCTCGCCGTGCCGGAGGTCGCCTCCTGCCACCTCATCTCGGGCGAGGCGGATTTCCTCGCCGAGGTGGTGGTCGCCGACCTCGCGGCCTACGAGACGCTTCTCACCGAGACGCTGCTCGACCTGCCGGGCGTTACCGACATCCGCTCGAACTTCGCCATCCGGACGGTGAAGACGGGCGGGCCGCTGAAGCTTCCGCCGCCGCAGTCGTAAACGCCGTTCCGCCACGCGGGACCGGCTTTAAGTCTCCGTTAACCATAAATTCCTTAAGTTGTTGCTCATACGAGCGCAACCTGGGGAACCGATCATGCCGATCTCTCGCCGTGGATTCCTGGCTGGACTGCCGCTGCTGCTTGCCGGCTGCACCACGAATTCCGACTACGCCAATTACGGCCCGATCACCGACGAGCCCTATCCGATCAAGCGGGTGTCGCTCGAGAAGTTCAAGCCGGGACTGCGCCGCCAGGAGGTCGCCTATGCGACCAACGAGCCGGTCGGCACGATCGTCGTCGATACGCCGGCCCGCCGGCTCTACTATGTGCTCGGGGAGGGCCGGGCGATCCGCTACGGCGTCGGCGTCGGCCGCAACGGCTATGCGCTTGCCGGTCACGCCTATATCGGCCGCAAGGCGGAATGGCCCGGCTGGACGCCGACCGGCAAGATGATCGCCCGCGATCCGCGCAACCGCCGTTATGCCGGTGGCGTTCCGGGCGGCCTGTCGAGCCCGCTCGGCGCCCGCGCGCTCTACCTCTATCGTGGCGGCGGCGACACCATGTTCCGCATCCACGGCACCACGCAACCCTGGTCGATCGGCCAGGCGATGTCGAGCGGCTGCATCCGCATGATGAACCACGACGTCATCGACCTCTACAACCGCGTCAACGTCGGCGCGCGGGTTCTCGTCCTGCAGGCCTGAGGTCTTGCGCTACGGCTCGGTTCGACCTGGGCCCTCGCGGTCGCGCTCGTATCGTCTTTCGAGCGGAAACGGCGGCAGAAAGGGTTCGCGCCGGATCGTCCAGAGCTCGTAGGTCGGCCTGAACTGGTCGGGCGCATCGAGCGAGCCGAGGTTCACCTCGATCTCGTCGCCGCTGCGCCCGAAGACCGGCGAGCCGCAGCGCGGGCAGAAGAACCGGCCGGCATAGTCGCGGGTCTCACCTTCGATCGTTACCGCATCTTCTGGGAAGATCGCCGAGGCGTGGAACAACGCCCCGTGATGCTTGCGGCAGTCGAGACAATGACAGATGCCGACCCTATAGGGCTGTCCTGAAGCCGCAAAACGGATGTTGCCGCAGAGGCAACCACCGGTGACCTTGTCCATGCCGCGTCTCCTCCATCTTCGGTTGAACGAAACATCTACACCGTTCGGTGCCGTCGCTGCAATTTGCCGCTGCGGACGGCAGTCGTTCCGCAGCGGCGCGACGGGATTGCCGCCTCAGGCGTCGAAGCCTTCCAGCACCACCTTGCCGGTCACGTGCCCGCTTTCGACGAGGGCATGAGCCCGGCGGAGATTGGTCGCGTTGATCGTCCCGAGCGTTTCTGCGAGCGTCGTGCGGATGCGGCCGGCGTCGACGAGATCGGCGACGTGGTTCAGCAGGCGGTGCTGCTCGATCATGTCGGGCGTGTGGTAGAGCGAGCGGGCGAACATCATCTCCCAGTGGATCGACAGCGACTTGCCCTTGAACGGCATCGCGTCGAAGCCGTCCTTGATGTCGTCGATGATGCCGAACCGCCCCTGCGGCGCGATGATGGCGATCAGCCCCGGTGTGTGGAGGTCGCTGCGGGTCACCGAGAAGACGAAATACGGGGCGTCGAGCCCGAGGCCGGCATATTGCGGCGCCAGCGGATTGCGATGGTCGAGGACGTGGTGGGCGCCGAGCGCACGAGCCCATTCCGTGCTCTCCGGCCGCGAGGCGGTGGTGACGACGGTAAGATCGGTCAGGGTGCGTGCGAGCTGGATCGTCATCGAGCCGACGCCGCCGGCCCCGCCGGTGACGAGAAGAATGTTGTTTTCGGGCGCCGGCTTGTCCTGAACTTTCAGGCGATGGAACAGCATCTCGTAGGCGGTTATCGCGGTGAGCGGCAGTGCCGCCGCCTCGGCAAAGCCGAGACTTTCCGGCTTGCGGCCGACGATCCGCTCATCGACCAGGTGGAACTCGCTGTTGGTGCCGGGACGGTCGATCGCGCCGGCGTAATAGACCGCATCGCCGGGCTTGAAGAGGGTGACCTTTTCGCCGACGGCCTTGACCACGCCGGCCGCATCGAAGCCGAGGATGCGATGATGCCCCGGTTCGGGTGCGGCTCCGGCGCGTACTTTGGTGTCCACGGGATTGACCGAAACGGCTTTCACTTCGACGAGCAGGTCGTGGCTCGTCGCTTCGGGCACGGGAAGCTCGAGGTCGACCAGGGATTCCTGGTTATCGATGGAAAGGGGTGTCCTGTAACCGATGGCGCGCATGGGCGTTCTCCTGTCTGGATTGATGCACGCCGTCTAATTGATACATATGGACGGCGGCGACAAGAATGCACATTTTGTGTTTCTACCGACCGAAACTGTACGTAGGATCAAAAAGGATACTGTCCATGTCGCGACCCCGCGCCAAGCTCACCAACAAGTTTCCGGGATGCCCGGTCGAATCGACGCTGAGCCTGCTCGATGGCAAGTGGAAGGGCGTGATCCTCTATCACCTGATCACCGAAGGCACCTTGCGTTTCAGCGAGTTGCAGCGCCGTCTTTCCTCCGTTACCCAGCGGATGCTGACCAAGCAGCTTCGCGAAATGGAGGAGGCAGGGATCGTCTCGCGGACGGTGTTTCCGGTCGTTCCGCCGAGGGTGGACTACGCGCTGACGCCGCTTGGCCGCAGCCTCGAGCCGGTGATGCAGGCGCTTCTGCAGTGGGGCGAGACCCACGTCGCCTGCCGCGACGGCAAGCGTGTCATGGTCGCTCCCGGAGAGACGGCGGACGCCGCAGCACCGGCCAGAGCCGCCTCGGCCGCCTGACTGCCTATTTCGCGGCCGGCCTCAAAAAGGCGCGAATCGGGGCCGGTAGTCTGAACCGCGCAACCAGACCAGGAGGCAGGGCTTCGTGTTTCCATCCTACCGTCGTGTTCCTGCAGGCCTTGTCGCCACCATCCTCGTCCTCACGGGGACGACATCGGTTCTCCGCGGGGAGCCGGTGATCGATCCCGAAGGACCGTTCAGGATGGGCGAGGGTTATGCCGAGCGGCCGGCGACCTGCGAGACGATAAAACGCTGGATCGATCAGGCGCCTGCGACCGACGACCGGATCACGCTGACGATCGCGGGACCGCTGGCGGCGGTGCAGTGGGACGGAACGCTCGCCTACCTGGTGATGTGCGAGGAGAAGGACGTGCAGGTCATGTGCGTCACCTACAGCAAGGAGGGGCGGAACGTCGGTGACACCGTCCTCTTCGCCGGCGGCTATGCGCGCTACGGCGCGCGGCGGATCATGCTCGATCCGTGTCTCGCAGCGCCCGAGGAGTGAACGTCGGGAACGGAATACGGGCGGAGCGGAGACCATGCGCATCAGGGCCATCTTCAATCGCGACGGCGGAACGTTCAAGACGGCCGACATGACGCAGGTTGCGGACCTGGCGACTGACGTCTTCTCGGCCCGCGGGCATGAATTCGAGTGCCTTGTCGTCAGCGGGAGCGAGATCCTGCCGGCGCTTGCGGCAGCCGTGCGGGACACGGACGCCCTGATCGCCGGCGGTGGCGACGGCACCATCTCGGCGGCGGCGGGTGTCGCATGGAAGGCCGGATTGCCGCTCGGCGTGGTGCCGGCCGGCACCATGAACCTCTTCGCCCGTTCGCTGCGCATTCCGCTCGACCTCGGCGCGGCGCTGGAGACGCTCGCGGCAAGCCCGATTCGCGCCGTGGACATTGCGTCGGTCAACGGCCGGCCCTTCGTCCACCAGTTCTCCGCCGGCCTTCATGCCCGCATGGTGCGGATGCGCGAGGCGAAGAGCTACGCCTCGCGTCTCGGCAAGATCAGGGCGAGCGTGCGCGCCGCCCTCGGCGTGATGCTGAAGCCGCCGCGCTTCGAGGTCGTGTTCGATCTCGACCATGACGGCCGCAACGAGCGTCGCATCGTTTCGGCGATCTCGATCTCGAACAATCCGTTCGGCGAGCGACCGCTCTTCTTCGCTGACGAACTCACCGGCGGCAAGCTCGGCGTCTATCTCGCCGATGCGCTGGAACCGTGGGGCGTGGCGAAGCTTGCCTTCGATATTGCCCGCGGGCGGATGAAGGAGAACGCCGCCGTCACCGCCGCCACTGCCGAGACGATCCGGCTGCACTTTCCGCGGCATCCGCGCGGCGCACACTGTGTCGTGGACGGCGAACTGGTGCGCATGCCGGACCGGCTCGAGGTGCGGATCCATCCGGGCGAGCTGCAGGTGCTGGCGCCGCCGGCCCTTCCGGACACCTGATCCGAACACCGCCGGATACGAAAAGAGCCGCCCGGGCAGGGCGGCTCATGGGATACGGCCCGTTGATGCCGGCGATCAGAACTTGAAGTTCACGCCGACCTTGCCGGTGTGGTAGCGCTGGTCGACTTCGATGCCGAGTCCGCCGTCGACGTCGTAGCTGGATTTGCCGAAATCGTAATACATGTATTCGGCCTTGACCGACCAGCGGGGCGAGATTGCGTATTCGACGCCCGCGCCGGCGACCCAGCCGGTATCGGTCTTGGTGGTGCTGCCGCTGGTGCCGGCACCGTTGTCCGTGCTCATTTCGAAACGACCGATGCCGAGGCCACCGGTGCCGTAGACGAGCAGGTTGTCGAAGCTGTAGCCGACGCGGCCGCGAACCGTCGAAAGCCACTTGGCGTCGCTGGAGCAGGTGAAGGCCGGGTTCGGGCAGGCGGTGTCGCCGTCGATGCCGGAGGCGGAAATGTCGGCTTCGAGACCGAAGACCCAGTTGTCGGACTGGAAGTTGTAGCCGGCCTGCGCGCCACCCAGAATACCTTTGCCCTCGTGGTCGGCCGTGCCGCCGAGATCATAGGTCCAGTCTATGATCGACCTGCCGCCGCCGACATGCGCACCGAGGTAAAAGCCGGACCAGTCGCTGGAAACCGGCGTTACCAGGGGAGCCGACATATCGGCCGCCGTCGCCGGGCTCACCATGGCCGCAAACAGGAGTGCGCGTGCGAAGTGCTTGATCATTACGTTGTCCCTCTCGCTGATATGTCGAATATTATTATATAAGGAATCATCTATGGACAATTCATCCAGCGGCAATTTGCGGTTGCGTATCCAAAGTGCAACACAAGGGCGCTTATCGTTGATATCTGTCAATTCTGGGCGGCGTGACGCGGGCGTACGGCGCTGCATATGAAAAGAGCCGCCCTTGGAAGGCGGCTCCTCGAGAGGGGGAAATCGCGACGCGATCAGAATCGGAAGTTCACGCCGATCTTGCCGGTGTGGAACCGCTGATCGATGTCCGCCTCCTGCGTCGGGTAAACCCCGTACCTCGCGCTGCCAAAGTTGTAATACATGTATTCCGCCTTGACCGACCAACGTGGTGAAATGGCGTATTCGACGCCTGCACCGGCAACCCAGCCGGTCTTGGTGCGGCTGTCGCCGCCGTTGTCGCCCGCTCCGTCGTCGGTGCTCATCTCGAACCGCCCGATGCCGAGACCGCCGGTGCCGTAGACCAGCAGGTTGTCGAAGCTGTAGCCGACGCGGCCGCGAACCGTGGAGAGCCACTTGGCGTCGCTGGAGCAGGTGTAGACCGGGTTCGGGCAGGCCGTGTCGCCCTTGATGCCGGAGGCCGAAATATCGGCTTCTGCGCCGAAGACCCAGTTGCCGGACTGGAAGTTATAGCCGGCCTGCACACCACCGAAGGCGCCGTCGCCCTCGTGATCCGCCGTCGTTCCGAGGCCGGCGAAGGTCCAGTCGACGATCGATTTGCCACCACCGGCATGTGCGCCGAGGTAGAAGCCGGACCAGTCGCTGGAAACCGGCGCCTCCAGAGACGCCGACATGTCCGCAGCTGCCGCCGGCGTCGCCATGGCTGCAAAGAGGACTGCCCAGGCAAAATTCTTGGTCATCAAACGATTCCTTTCAATAAGCTATATTCTTTTCTCTATGTCTTGAAGCGTGGGCGCGCAATCCTCCCCCCGACGCTATTCGCCGCCATGATGCCGGAGCGCCACAGGGTCGCCGGAACCGTGACCAACTGTCCGTTCTTGTCGCAGGAAATTGAATTGCCGGCTCAGATCCGCGGCAGGTAGGTGCGGTAGTCGAAGTCCGAGACGGTGCGCAGGTAGGTGATCGCCTCCTTGCGCTTGGTGTCGCCGTAGAGCTTGCGATAGGCCTCGCCGAACGTGTCGGCGATGAAGGCGGAGGCGCGGAAGCGATCGACGGCCGTCAGGAAGTCGTGGGTGAGCATATCCGGATTTTCCGGTGCGCTGTCGGGCGTGGTGACCGGGCCGGGATCGAGGTCTGCGTCCAGCCCGAGCAGCATGCCGCCGAGAATGGCCGCAAGCAGGAGATGCGGGTTGGCGTCGGCGCCGGCGACGCGATGCTCGACGCGCGCGGCGGGACCGTCCTTGTCGGGAATGCGGACCGCGGTGCCGCGATTGCCGAAGCCCCAGTCGACCTTGTCGGGCGCAAACGAGCCCGGCTGGAAGCGGCGGTAGGAATTGGCGAACGGCGCGAAGATCAGCTGCGCGTCCTGCATGCTCTTCAGCATGCCGGCGGTCACCGATTTGAGCCGCACCGGATCGCCGCCCTTCGCATCGAGGATGTTCTTTCCATCCCTGTCGATGATGCTCGCATGGACGTGCAGGCCGGAGCCGGCCTGGTCGCCGTAGGGCTTGGCCATACAGGTGGCCTTGAGGCCGTGGCGGCGCGCGGCGAAATCGACGACGCGCTTCAGGTAGATGCAGTCGTCGGCGGCCGCCATGGCGTCCGGACGATGCAGCAGGTTCACCTCGAACTGGCCGGGACCGAATTCGGCGGTCGTGGCATCCGCCGGTAGCCCCATCTCGTCGCAGTAGCGGCGGACCGTCGTCAGATAATCCTCCATCGCCGCCGTCGCGCTCATGTCGTAGAGCTGGAAGCCGTTCGGCTCGCCGCGATAGGTGAGGCCCTTCGGCGGCATTGGCCGGTCGCTGTCGCGCCAGCCGTCGTCGATCACGTAGAATTCGAGTTCGGTCGCCACCACCGGGGTGAGGCCCCGTTCGGCGTAGCGCTTCAGCACGCGCGCGAGGATGGCGCGCGGACAGACGAAATGCGGCTCGCCGGCAAGTGTATGCATGGTGGCGAGCACCTGTTTCGAGCCCGCCGGTCCCCACGGCATTGTTGTCAGCGAGCGCCGGTCGGGCACGCAGATGCCGTCGGGGTCGCCGAGCGTCAGCGAAATCCCGGTGATGTCGTCGTTGTCGTCGCCCCAGATGTCGAGCGACTGGGTGGAGGCGGGCAAGCGGACGGTGTTCTTCCAGACCTTCTCCTCGGCACCGAGCGGGATCATCTTGCCGCGCAGGTCGCCGTTCATGCCGACGAGCAGGACTTCGATGCGGGCGGACGGATCGACTGCGGGAAGAATGGCGGCCTGGGATGCATTCGTCATGAAAAAAGCTCTCGCCGGTTCGGCTGAAGGGATGATCGCGGGCGGGGAGGCCGGCAAATCGACGCCCTTGCCAAACGCATTTGGGAAGGTCATCTTCGTAGCCGATAACGTTCCGCCTTTCAATCAGGCAAGGCAGCGAGACGTATGCCGGGCAGGCCGCAGGGTCTGCCCGTATTTGGTCTTGCGGCTTGCTGACAGGGCGGCCTGCAAACAGGACTGTCGCCATGAACAAGCCCGTCGCCCATTCCAATCTCGGCGCCATCGACGCCGCCCACCATCTGCATCCCTTCTCCGACATGAAGAAGCTCAATGCGGACGGTACACGCATCATCCACCGGGCGGAGGGCGTCAACATCTGGGATCAGAACGGCAAGAAGTATCTCGATGCCTTCGCCGGCCTGTGGTGCGTCAATGTCGGCTACGGCCGCAACGAGATCGCGGAAGCCGCCTACCGCCAGATGCAAGAACTTCCCTACTACAACACCTTCTTTGGTACGACGACGCCGCCGACCACGCTGCTCGCCCAGAAGATCGCAAGCCATGCCGGCCCGACGCTCAACCGCGTCTTCTTCACCAATTCCGGATCGGAAGCTTCCGATACCTGGTTCCGCATGGCGCGCGTCTACTGGAAGGTGCTCGGCCATGAAACCAAGACGCAGGTGATCGCGCGGAAGAACGCCTATCACGGCTCCACCGTCGCCGGCGCCTCGCTCGGTGGCATGCAGTGGATGCACGAGCAGGGCAACCTGCCGATCCCCGGCATCCATCATATCGGCCAGCCCTACTGGTATGCCGAGGGCGGTGATCTCTCGCCCGAAGAATTCGGCCTGAAAGTGGCCCGCGAGCTGGAAGCGAAGATCGATGAACTCGGCGAGGAGAATGTCGCCGCCTTCGTCGCCGAGCCGATCCAGGGGGCGGGTGGCGTCATCATCCCGCCGGAAACCTACTGGCCGGAAATCTCCCGCATCTGCAAGGCGCGCAACATCCTGCTCGTCTCCGACGAGGTGATCTGCGGTTTCGGCCGGCTCGGTTCCTGGTTCGGGCACCAGCACTACGGCTACGAGCCGGATCTGGCGCCGGTCGCCAAGGGGCTTTCCTCGGGCTATCTGCCGATCGGCGGGGTGATCGTCAGCGACCGTGTGGCCGATGTGATGATCGGCGAACTCGGCGATTTCTACCACGGCTACACCTATTCCGGTCATCCGGTCTGCGCGGCCGCGGCGCTGGAAAACATCCGCATCATCGAGGAAGAGGGGCTGG
Organism: Ciceribacter thiooxidans; assembly: GCF_014126615.1. Taxonomy (NCBI): domain Bacteria; kingdom Pseudomonadati; phylum Pseudomonadota; class Alphaproteobacteria; order Hyphomicrobiales; family Rhizobiaceae; genus Ciceribacter; species Ciceribacter thiooxidans. The sequence continues at coordinate 2,297,190 of NZ_CP059896.1, read as the reverse complement.
TCGAGCGGGTGCGCGACGATATCGGTCCCTATTTCACCGAGGCCTGGCGGAGCCTTGCCGACCACGAGATGGTGGGTGAGGCGGTCAATGTCGGGCTGATGGGTGCGGTGCAGATCGCCGCCGACAAGGCGACGCGCCGCCGCTTCGAGAAGCCGGACGACATCGGCACGCTGGTGCGCAACCAGTGCGTGGCGAACGGCGTGATCCTTCGGGCAACCGGCGACCGCATGCTCGCCTCGCCGCCGCTCGTCATCTCCCGGTCCGAGGTCGACCAGACGGTCGAAACACTGCGGAACGCGCTCGACTGGCTGAAGGATAACCGCCCGGAGTAAGGTTCGGGCAGGGACCCGAGAATGCCGAAGGCCGGCGCGACCGGAGCGCCATCACATACTCCGTCACTCCGGCCTGCGAGCCGGAGTCCAGCAGCGGCGCGTCTGCGCCGCGAAAGACTACCTTCGCGATCAAGGACTTGATCGCGCTGGATGCCGGCATGACGGAGGCGTTATGCTGACGCTGCAGATCGCCGAAATACTCTGAATTCATGTTTCTCCGCATACGAAAGGCCGGTGTGAACCGGCCTTTCGTGTCTTTGCTCCTTGCCTGTTTGCCCCCACCGGTCAGGCGGCGGCAGCCGGATGAGCGGCCGTCTCAGTCCGCGCGCCACTCGAACGGGAGCGGCGCCTCGCGGAAGGCGAAGCGGTCGAGATGGTTTGCGACCACGCCTTCCATCCGTTCCAGAACCTCGTCCGATGCCGCGTCGATTGCGACGGTCAGCCCTGTCTCGTCTGCGCTCATCGTCGCGGTCGCTTCCGCGAAACGGATGGTTCCGGTCTTCTCGCCGAGCTCGACGTCGAGCTTGTGGCTCCAGTGCTTGCAGAGCTGCTGCAGATATTTCCAGCCGTTCTCGCTGGGCACGGTGGCGACGGATCTTGCCATGGTCAGAGCCTTTCGATCTTGCCTGCCGCCTCGTCGAGGATGCGGGCGACCTCGAGCTGCGTCTCGCGCGTTGCGCCCTCCTGCGAAAGTCGGTCCTGCAGCGCCGTGCGCAGGTTGTGCATGGCCCGGCGCACCGGTGCGGCGTCGGTGCGCTCGGAGAGGCGCGCGAGCGCCGTCAGCCGCGCCATGGCGACCTCGACTTCGTCCGCCCGCTCGGAAAGATGCTGGCGGCCGGCCTCGGTGATGCCCATCAGCTTGCGCGGGCCCTCGCTCGCCTGTTCCTCGGAAAGCCCCATGTCGAGCAGCAGGGTCAGCGTCGGGTAGACGACGCCCGGGCTCGGCGCATAGGCACCGCCGGAGAGCGTCTCGATCTCGCGGATCAGGTCGTAGCCGTGGCGCGGCTGTTGCTCGATCAGCTTCAGCAGGACGAGCCGGAGCTCGCCGGCGTCGAACATCCGCCGGCGTTCGCCGCGGCCACGCGGACCGCCTTCGGGACGTCCGCCGAAGAAGCCGCCATGGCGCATGGCGTGGAAAAAAGGATTGCCGTGTTCTTCACGGCCGCAATGGGAATGTCTCATGTCTCGGTTTCCTTCGATGTGTTTAAACTGCATCTAAGATATATCGTAAAACGGTCGTTGCAAGAGCCGTGGCGAAAATTCTTCGTCATGCGCGGGACCGTGGTCTTGCCTTTGAGGTGTGCTGCGCTTGTCCTATTCTCGCGATCGAAGAAGAGAGTCGCGGCCGGTTACGGCCTGCAGCCAAGGCGGAAGAGGATCGGAAAGATGAGCGGAAGACATCACGAGTACAGTGCGACGGTCACCTGGACCGGCAACCGCGGCACCGGTACCTCCGGCTATCGCGATTACAGCCGCGATCACGTGATCGCCGCCGGCGCCAAGCCGGACATTCCTGGCTCGGCCGATCCCGCCTTCCGGGGGGACGCGGACCGCTGGAACCCGGAAGACCTGCTGGTCGCCTCGGTCTCGGCCTGCCACAAGCTCTGGTACCTGCATCTCTGCGCGGTGAACGGCGTCGTTGTCACCGCCTACGAGGACCACGCCGAAGGGCAGATGGTGACGGAGGAGGATGGCAGCGGTCGCTTTACTGAAGTGGTGCTGCGGCCGCGGGTGACAATCTCGTCGGGTGACCGCGAGCGCGCGGCATCGCTGCACCACGACGCCCACGAAAAGTGCTTCATCGCCAATTCGGTGAATTTTCCGGTGCGCTGCGAACCGATGATCGTGACGGCCTGATCAGTCGATCCAGACGTAGCCGAATTCGAACGTGTCGCCGCCGGCGGCATAGTGGTAGGGCACGGCGCGATAGGCCGGATGCAGGTCCTGGCCGCTCGCAATCAGTCCGCTTTTTGTGAGGATTTCGACCAGCGCCGTGGGCACCGGCGCCATGTCGGCCTTGGGGCTGCGCCAGACGACGAGGGCCGGCCGTTTCCGGAGCGCTTCCGCCGGCAGGGCGACAGGCGCGGTGGAGAAAGTCACCGGAACCTCCGGCGCCCTGAGCTTGATGGTGCCGGCGATCTGCTTGTCGCCGGCGATGACGAGGGCGGGTGCCGAGCCCCGTTCCGTGACAATTGCGTCATAGAGTGGTGCGATCGGCGTATTGAACCGGCCGTATTGTCCGATCTGCGGACCGATGAACGGGCCGAGGAAGAGATAGCCGAGCGTCGCCACCGAAATCACCAGGACAGGGACGGCGAAGGCTTTCAGCCGGCCGTCGAGCGAGACGCTGGCGGCCTCCACCTTCAGTGCGAGATAGAGCGGTAGCGGCAGCAGATAGAGAACCAGCCACTTCTCCCGGATGCTGGTGGCATCGAGCATCACGACGACCACGGCGAGGATCGCAAAGAGAATCATCAGCATGCGGCCGACGATCCGTGTCCACGGGCTCGATGCGCGCAGGATCGCGCGGAGGTCATGGCGGAAGACGATGCCGAAGAGCAGCAGGAGCGGCACGATGCCGCGAAGCAGGGCGAAGGCGAGCGCGCCGACGCCGATCAGCGCGCGGAGGACCCTGGAACCCGCTTCGGCTTCACGCATTTCCCGCACGGTGCCGCCGGTCGCCAGATCGAGGTTCTGCAGGAACCAGATGGCATGCGGTAGAACGAGCACAGCCGCGACGACGATTGCGAGCGCCATGCGCCAATCGAAGACGCGCTTGCGGTATTCCGCCTCCGGCAGGATGGCGAGCACTGCGGCGAGCGGAAGCAGCGTGAAATTGTACTTGGACAGCAGCCCCATCCCGACCGCGAGGCCGGCATAGAGATAGGTGCCGAGGCCCGGCCTCTTCAGCGTCAGGAAGAAGGCGTGCAGGAAGAGCGCGGCGGCGAGGATCGCCGCAACGGTGTGGGAGAGATCCCGCTGCGACATCAGGAAGATCGACGGCAAGGCCAGGATGCCGACTGTGGCGAACGCCTGCAAGGCGCCGGAGCGCAGTATGTGACGGGCGGCGAGGCCGCAAAAGACGGCTGCCAGGAAGAGCAATAGGTTCTTCAAGACGCTTAGCACCGCTATCGACAGGCCGAAGGTCGTGATCATGCCGTGCAGCAGCCAGTCGTAGAGCGGCGGCTGGCGGTCGTAGCCGAAGGCGAGGAATTGCGAGGTGTAGACGAGTTCGGCTTCGTCGACTTCGAGCGACGGCGGCAACGAGCTGCGGAGCAGGACCGCGAGCAGGTAATAGCCGGCGATCGCGGCGAGTATGACGCCGAGCGCGCTGTTGCCGCCGGCGGCCTGCCTCATTCCGCGCTCTCCCGGGTGATGACCTCCCGGACGATGTAGTTCGGCGTGTCGTCACCGCGATAATAGGCGCGCGCCAGCATCTCGGCGAGAATGCCCGTGGTGATGAGCTGCACCGAAGACAGCACGAGCATGACGGCGATCAGCAGCAGCGGGCGCGTGCCGATATCATTGCCGAAGATGAACTTGTCGATGAAGAGATAGGCGAGGATGAGGCTCGATACCGCGCCGATGCCGAGGCCGAGCGAACCGAAGAAATGGCCCGGCCGCGCTTTGTAGCGCATGAAGAACATCACCGAAAGCAGATCGAGGATCACCCGGAACGTGCGGGAGATGCCGTATTTGGAGACGCCGTACTGGCGGGCGTGGTGGGTGACCGGCATCTCGCCGATGCGCGAGCCGGGCACGACGCCGGCGACCCAGGCCGGGATGAAGCGGTGCATTTCGCCCATCAGCTGCACCTGCTTGATGATGGCACTGCGATAGATCTTCAGGCTGCAGCCGTAGTCGTGCAGCTTCACGCCGGTGAAGCGGCCGATCAGGTAATTGGCGATCCGGGACGGGATCTTGCGCATCAGCAGGTCGTCCTGCCGGTTCTTGCGCCAGCCGACGAGAAGGTCGAGTTTGCGCTCTTCGAGTGCGGCGACCATGCCGGGAATGTCCTTCGGATCGTTCTGCAGGTCGCCGTCCATGGTGGCGATCAGCCGTCCGGCGGCGATGTCGATGCCGGCCTGCATGGCTGCGGTCTGCCCGAAATTGCGCTGCAGCTCGACGATCTTGAGGTCGAGGCCTTCGCGGCCGAGCGACTGGCGCGCACGGGCAACGGTGGCGTCCGCACTGCCGTCGTCGATGAGCAGGAGTTCCCACGGTTTGCCGAAGCCGGCCATGGCGGTGCAGATGCGCTCGATCAGCGGCCCGACGCTTTCTTCCTCGTTGAAGAGGGGAACGACGACTGAAAGTTCGAGCGCGTTCTCTGCGCCCTCACGGGCGTCGGCGGATACGGTACGGCCGTCCAATTCTTCTGCTCCTCGGTTGCTCATCGCGGTTTTTCCCGCCGGGTGATAGTCCTTAATGCCTTATCCCGATAGGACGGAAAAGCAACAACACGGTGAAATGATCCGTGAAATCAGGCGCTTTCGCCACTCAATCGCCCTTTGGAACCAGGTAGGAAAATGCGACATGGTAGAGGTCGCCCACCCGCCCGTAGTGATAGGGCACCGCGACCTCGCCTGTTTCTGCGGTGGTGAAGGTCGTGTTGCCGGCGATCCATGATGCGAGTGCCTCCGGCTGGCGCGGCTCGGGACGACCGTCGCGCGTACGCCAGACGACGAGCACCGGGCGAGAGGCGTCGACGACGGGCTCGACGGGCCCCTGTCCGGGCACGAAGACGGGCAGGTCCGGCCGGTGCAGGCGGATATTGCCGGCCATCTGCAGGTCGGAGATGACGACGACAGCCGGGGCGGCGGGTGCCTCGGCGAGCATGCGCTCGATCGCCGGGCCGTAGGGCACATTGATCTTTTCGTAGCGGCCGGTCATCCCGAGCACGGGGATGCGCAGGAAGAGAACCGACGGCACCAGCACCATGACGGTGAGCGCGACCGGGAGGAACCGGCGGAGGGCGGCCGAAACGTCGGTACTCGCGGCCTCCGCCTTCAGCGCGAGATAGAGCGGCAGCGCGAGATAGAGCGGCGTCAGCCAGCGATCCTTGATGTTGGTTGCACCGAAAAACACCATCAGGACCAACACTGCGGCGGAGATCAGGAAGATGCGGGCGAAAAGCCGCGTCCATTCGCTGCGGGCGCGCAGGATCGCCTTCAGGTCTTCGCGGAAGATGAGCGCGAAGGGAAGGAGGGTCAGCGCCGAGAAGCCGATGAAGGCGAGGACAAGCGACACGAGCCCGGTCAGAATCAGCTCTGCGCGGCCCGACGTTTCCTCTGAAGTGAGCTTGCCGAGCGTGCGCCCGGTCGCATCCCCGACATGGTAGAGGAACCAGAGCCCGTGCGGCAGGAAGACGAGGAACGCGACGAGGCCCGCGAGAAGGATGCGCCAGTCGAAAAGGCGGCGGCGGAAGGCAGGCTCCGGCAAAACGGCGAGGGCGGCTGCGGCCGGCAGCAGCACGAAATTGTATTTCGAGATCACACCGAGGCCGACGGAGAGGCCGGTCAGCAGGTAGGAGACGGTCGTGCCGGTCTTGAGCGTGCGGAGGAAGGCATAGAGGAAGAGGCTGGTCGCGAAGATGACTGCGACGGTGTGGCTGAGATCCCGCTGCGCCTCGAAGCTCACCTGCGGAATGGTGAGGAGCCCGAGCACCGCGACGATCGCAAGCTCGCGGCTGCGCAGGGCGGTATTCGCGGCGAGGCCAAAGAAGAGGTAGGACGCAAAGAGCATCAGGTTCTTGAGGAGAGCGAGCGAGAAGAGCGTGGGGCCGAGGAGCGTGACGACCCCGTATTGCAGCCAGTTGTAGAGCGGCGGCTGCGAATTGTAGCCGGCGGCGAGCCATTGCGCGAGAAAGAGTTGCTCGCCCTCGTCGAGGTCGAGCGAGCGCGGCAGCAGCAGCCGCAATACCAGATTGGTCGCGAAATAGACGGCGAGCAGCGCGAAGACGAGATTGGGACGCTGCCTCAGGGATGCGAGCACCGGGATGTCCTTGTCATGACGGCTTCCGGGTAGCGGCTCCGAGGGCGGCGGCAGCGCGGGGCCGCTCGGGCGCGGGTGTGAAGCTCCGGAAAACTCTGGCATTTGCTGTCGCGGTTGTTATAGGAACGGGTCTTTGAGTGCAATCCGGAAGTGCCTGGCCGATGCAGACAGACGAGAAAGCCGCCGCATCCTCGGCCCTTGCGCGTCACCGCGTGACGATCGTCGCGGTCGCCGCCGTGCTCTTCTATCTCGGCTTCGTACAGTATCTCTGGGGCTGGCGGCAGATCCTCGGCCAGTGGAACGAGATCGGTTACGCTCCGGCAGTGCTCGCCTCGGCGCTCCTCGTTTCCACCTATTTCGCCCGGACCTATAGGCTCTACGACTATTTCCCGGCGGAGACCAGGGGGCGCTTCGTCGAACTCTTCCACGTGGCGCAGGTCCACAATCTCCTGAACATCATGCTGCCCTTCCGCAGCGGCGAGACCAGCTTTCCGCTGCTGATGCGTTCGGAATTCGGCGTACCGCTCCTGCACGGGACCTCGGCGTTGCTCGTCATGCGGCTTCTCGACCTCCACGCGCTGATGGCAGCCGGCGGCCTCGGCCTCGTCGCCGCCTCCGGCAACCGGGCGCTTGCGGGCGCCGTCTGGCTCGCCTTCCTGCTGTCGCCGCTTCTCGCCTACCAGCTCAAGGAGCCGGTCCTGGCGCTTGCCAAGCGCCGGCTGGCCGGCAAGCTGCTCCGCATCACGCAAGGGCTGGAGGACGGCCTGCCGGCCTCGACCCTCGGCCTCGTGCGTGCCTGGGGGATGACGGTGCTCAACTGGGGCGTCAAGGTTCTGGTTCTCGCCTGGGTGCTCGGGCTGATGGGCGTCGGGCCGGTCGCCGCGGCCTTCGGCGGCGCGCTCGGCGGCGAACTCTCCTCGGTGCTGCCCGTCCATGCGCCGGCCGGCGTCGGCACCTATCCGGCGGGCATCGTCGCCGGCGCCGTCGCGCTCGGCGCCTCCACCGCCCGGCCGGCGATGGACATTCTCGGACGTGCGAGCGTCAACCTGCACCTGATCCTGATCATCTCGGCGCTTCTCGGCACGCTGCTTTCGGTCGCGCTCTCCACGCTCGACCGTCTGCGTCGCGGCGGCTGAGGCCGGGCGAGAGCCGCCCGACCGTTCGCCTTACTGGAAGGCCGTTTCGAAGAAGCTTCTGAGCTTGCGTGAATGCAGTCTTTCCGGTGGCATGGCACCGAGTTTCTGAAGTGCGCGAATGCCGATCTGCAGGTGCTGGCTGACCTGCGTCCGGTAGAAGGCCGTCGCCATGCCCGGCAGCTTCAGTTCGCCGTGCAGCGGCTTGTCGGAGACGCAGAGCAGCGTCCCGTAGGGGACGCGGAAGCGGAAGCCGTTGGCGGCGATCGTCGCCGATTCCATGTCGAGGGCGATGGCGCGCGACTGCGAAAGGCGCTTGACCGGCCCGCGCTGGTCGCGGAGTTCCCAGTTGCGGTTGTCGATTGTGGCGACCGTGCCGGTGCGCATGATGCGCTTCAGCTCGAAACCCTGATAGCCGGTGATCTCCTCGACCGCCTGTTCGAGCGCCACCTGCACTTCCGCGAGCGCCGGGATCGGCACCCAGACCGGCAGGTCGTCGTCGAGCACGTGATCCTCGCGGACATAGGCGTGAGCGAGCACGTAATCGCCGAGTCGCTGGCTGTTCCTCAAACCCGCGCAGTGGCCGAGCATCAGCCAGGCATGCGGGCGCAACACGGCGATATGGTCGGTGATCGTCTTGGCGTTCGACGGGCCGACGCCGATGTTCACCATGGTGATGCCAGCATGGCCGGGCTTTTTGAGGTGATAGGCCGGCATCTGCGGCAGGCGCGGCGTACCCTGTCCGGCTTCGGGTTCGCTCTGGCCGGCGCGCGTCTCTATATTGCCTGGCTCGACGAAGCAGGTATAGCCGCCGCCGCCTTCCGCCATCAGGTTGCGTGCGAAGGCGCAGAATTCGTCGATGTAGAACTGGTAGTTGGTGAAGAGCACGAAATTCTGGAAGTGCGCCGCGCGCGTCGCCGTATAGTGCGAGAGCCGTGCGAGCGAATAGTCGATGCGTTGGGCGGTGAAAGGCGCGAGCGGATGCGGTTCGCCCGGCTGCGGCTCGTATTCGCCGTTGGCGATCTCGTCGTCGGTGGTCGTCAGGTCCGGCGTGTCGAAGATGTCGCGCAGCGAGAGATCGGCAAGCCCGCTCGCCGCCGCCTCGACATGGGCGCCTTCGCCGAAGGCGAAATGCAACGGGATCGGCGTCTCCGATTCCGAGACGAGGACCGGCACCTGGTGGTTCCGGATGAGAAGGGCGATCTGCTCTTCGAGATAGTGGCGGAACAGGTGCGGCTGCGTGACCGTGGTGGTGTAGAGCCCCGGTGAAGTGACATGGCCGTAGGAGAGGCGGGAATCGGCATGGCCGAAACTTGTCGTCTCGATTGCCACCTGCGGATAGAAGGCGCGGTAACGTCCGGCGATCGGCGCGCCCTTGGCGATCCCGCCGAAGGCGTCGATCAGGAAGGCGGTATTGCGCTCGTAGAGAGCCGTCAGCGCGTCGACTGCCGGCTTCGCTTCGGTGAAGACCCGCGGCTCATAGGGCTCGGGACTAATGAAACTGATGGGTGTCTGTGTCGAGATTCGCTTGTTCATGCGCCATTATAGAGTGGACTTTCTGACAAGCAAACGACGTGGGGCCCCTGGCGGTGGATCGAGCGGCCGGCCCCCGTCTCTGCCTCAGCTCATCGACTGCCGCTGCAGGCTGACGAAGAGGACGAAGCCGGCGCCGGCTTTGCCGATCACCGAACCCTCGGCCTTGGCGAAGCCGAGGGCGGTCAGCGGGCCGAGCATCAGGGCGGCGAACAGTGCGATCCTGAGGCCGGAGGCAGCGGACTGGAGGAGCGTTGCGGACATGATCGGTTCCCTCGGGATGGCTTTGTTGTTGTTCGATGATGCCGTTTTGACACGCAGCGTCTGAACGCGCGCTGAGATACCGGTTCATCGGCCGTTCATCTGCAGAACGGGGAGCGAGAGGCGGGTGGTCACGCGGACGTGAGAGTGGAGAGAGGAGCGCCGGACTTGACCGCGGCGCTGTCCTTCCCAAATTGTGGAGGCATTCCCCATGCGCAACCGGCCGAGGGCCGGCGAAACGATCCGAAATCCCTTTGCGCCGATCCGGCAAACCTTTTCGAGGAAACATTCATGGCCGCACCGATCGAACTCTATTACTGGCCGACGCCCAACGGCTGGAAGATCTCCATCATGCTCGAGGAACTCGGCGTGCCTTACGAGGTCCGCTATGTGGACATCGGCAAGGGCGAACAGTTCGCTCCGGACTTCCTGAAGATTTCCCCGAACAACCGTATGCCGGCGATCATCGACCCTGACGGTCCGGACGGCGCGCCGATCTCGGTCTTCGAGTCCGGTGCCATCCTGCAGTATCTCGGCCGCAAATACGGCAAGTTCTACCCGACCGACGAGCGCGCTCGCGTCGAGGTCGAGCAATGGCTGTTCTGGCAGGTCGGCGGCCTCGGTCCGATGGCCGGCCAGGCACACCATTTCCGCCAGTATGCGCCGGAGAAGATCGAATACGGCATCAACCGCTATACGAACGAGGTGAACCGCCTCTACGGCGTGATGAACAAACGCCTTGCCGACCGCGAGTTTCTGGCCGGCGAATACTCTATCGCCGACATGGCCTCGATCGGCTGGGTCGTGCCCCACAAGAACCAGGGCCAGGACCTCGACGACTTCCCGAACCTGAAGCGCTGGTTCGAGACGATGATGGCGCGTCCCGCCGTCGAACGCGGCCTTGCCGTCGGCCAGGAGAAGCGCCGCAACGTCGCGACCGACGAAGAGGCGAAGAAGGTGCTGTTCAACCAGACGGCCCGCTGATCGCCACCTTCTGCCGGTAGAAAAAAGAGGCCCGGAGGTCGCAAGGACCGCCGGGCCGTTTTGCTTCTCGCCGGGTGCGCTCAGAGACGCGACCAGGTCTGTGTCTTGCAGAACACCGACATGACGCAGCCCTTCATCTTCAGCGCGTTGCCGGAGACGTTGCCGTAGCCCGAATAGGTCTTGTCGGTTTCCGGATCGGTGATCTCGCCCTTGTAGCTGTCGCCGTTGCCGCTCATCTTGCCGATCTGCTTGCCGGCGAACTTGCCGCTCTTCAGCGTGACGCAGAAGGCGCCGCCGCAGGGCGCGATCTGCGCCGTGGAGCCGCTTGCCGTTTTCCAGTTGCCTTCGATCGGCTCGGCGGCCTGGGCCGAAACCGCCCCGAACGCCAGCGCCATCGCCAGTATGATCTTCCGCATGTAACTCTTCCTCCCGAAATGATGCCCCAAGGCGGTGCGGACGGCCCGGCCTTCGCGAAGACAGGGGACGCTCGACCCTTCCTCGCCCATACCGGGGCCGTCTCGACGTGGAAAATTATCTTACGCAGACGTAAAGGTAAATAGGGCTTCCCGGCCAAAATCTCGGGGGTCGGCGCGGGTCCAGGCCGTGCCTTGCGGGGCGAAGACGCCGAGGACAATCGATTTCGTGGTTAGCATTCGGTTGACGCCGAAATCCGAACGAAAAGTTAAAGGCGCGCGGAAATCCTTAATTTCCAGCGCCTCCGATGCTTAACGAAAACCCAATTTTACCAAGCATTTGTACTTTGTTTTCAGCAAATTAAGCATGGCTTTTAAGCGCCCGTTGAAGGCCCCATGGCATAGTGGAGCCATCAAACGAGCAGGGAAACTGCCGGTCCGGAAGCCTCCACAAAACGCCGCAAAAAGACGGCCGGGAGGCGGACGGAAAACCCCGCAAGGGGAAACAGGGAAAGAAAAGAAACGACAGGCAAGACAGGGACAAAACCGATGGCACGCTCAGACATGCAGACTTCCGAAACCACCTTCGCGACAGGCGACCTCCGCCCTGAAGCGCTCTGCGACATGGGGCTCATGTATGCGACCGGCCGCGGTTGCGCTCCCGATCTCGTCTCGGCGCACAAGTGGCTGAACATTGCGGCGATCCGTGGTTGCGACCGCGCCGCCGAGCTCCGGGCCGATCTTGCCCGGTCCATGAGCAAGGCCGATCTCGCCGCGGCCCTTCGCGAAGCCCGCGAATGGATGACGATGCACTGAGCGGCAGCAATTCTCCCCCGGCACCCGCCGGGGGACCTGAGACACGACCCTGGGGGAAACGGGGGTACGTGGGAGGGTTTCGGAAACGGAATCCGAATGACGAAAGGGCCACGACCGGCAAGCCGGCGTGGCCCTTTTCGTTTCTCCGGCAAAGCCTCGGTCGCTCAGAGCGTCTTCAGTACCTTCGGCAGGCTCTGCTCGAAGAGATCGAGATCGGCGGCAAGGCCTGCGCTGACGCGGATACAGCGATTGAGCGGTGCGACGCCCGGCATGCGGATGAAGACGCCGTGCTCCATCAGTCCGTCCACGATGGCACGTGAACGGATGCCGTCGCCGCCGCAGTCGATCGCGACGAAGTTCGTCGCCGACGGCAGCGGAACGAGCCCGTTCGCCCGGGCAATCGCGCTGATGCGATCGCGGGCGGCGAAGATGCGGCCGAGTACCTCGGAAAGGTAGGCCTGGTCGGAGAGGGCTGCGAGCGCCGCCTCGGTGGAGAGCCGCGCCATGCCGAAATGATTGCGGATCTTGTCAAAGGCGAGGACGGTGCCGGGCGTGCCGATCGCGTAGCCGACACGGGCGCCGGCAAGACCGTAGGCCTTCGAGAAGGTGCGGGTGCGGATGACATTCGGCAGGTCGATGAGGTCGCCGATCGTCGGCGTCGAGCCCGCGGGTGCCGTTTCGCAATAGGCTTCGTCCAGGACCAACAGCGTGGTTTCCGGCAGCGCGCGGGCAAAAGCCGTGATGCTCGCCGCATCCCACCAGCTTCCCATCGGATTGTCGGGATTGGCAAAATAGACGAGCGGCGCATTCTCCCGCTTGACCGTGGCGAGCAGGCCGTCGAGATCCTCGCGGTCGTCGACATAGGGCACCGTGACCAGCCGCCCGCCGAAACCGTTGACGTGGAAGTTGAAGGTCGGATAGCCGCCGAGCGAGGTGACGACCGGCATTCCGGGCTCGATGACGAGCCGCACGATCAACCCGAGCAGGCTGTCGACGCCTTCGCCGATCGCGATGTTGGCCGGTGCGAGCCCAAGATGGACGGCGAGTGCCATCTTCAGCGCGTGGTTTTCGGGATCGTTGTATTTCCAGATTTCGCCGGATTTGTCGGCGATCGCCGCAAGCACCGAGGGTGCCGGGCCGAATCCGCTTTCATTGGCGCCGATGCGGGCGAGCACCGGGCGCCCGCGCTGGCGCTCGATGGCCTCGGGGCCGACGAAAGGAACGGTGGAGGGCAGGGCGCTGATCAGCGGCGTGAAGCGCGAAAAGGCGGTCATTCGGCAAATTTCCCGGCGAGTTGCGAAACGCCGGTACAATAGGAACAACGGTGGCGGGCGCAAGGCCGGATTGACGGCTTTCGGTTCAGCGACGCTTCGCCTGCTCGAGTTTTTCGCCGATCATGAAATCGGCGCGGACGATCCGGTGCAGGGTGTTTTCCGGAAGCGCTATGATGAACTTTACGCCGACCCGGCTGCCGTTGCGGTAAATCTCGGCGCAGCCGATCCGTTCGGAGATGCCGAGCACCTGCAGGTAATAGTGCTCCGGCAGGCCGATGGTGGTGGAAACATGGATGCCGGCCCCGCCCTGCGAGATGTCGAGGATCTCGCAGTGACGCATGGTGATGCCGGAGAGGCCGCGGTTCACCGCGACGATGCGGGCCGGGCGCTTCACGTAGAAGCGTTCCCATTTCCGTTCGTACATTTCCGACTGCACCCTCGCCAGATGCGTCGCGCGTAACATGCTCACGTCCCAGACCCCCCGAAAGACGACGCCCTTTTTCGAGGCTGCAGCAAAAGCCTTGTAGTGCCGTCAACGGAATTCATCGATTTTTAGCGAAATGATATTTTGCCGGATTAGCGGGGATCGGGACGCCTGCCGCTGCGTTGTCACTTGATCGCAATCAATGTTGTGCCGCTTCGACCGGCCTAGCGTCGGAAGCACGGGCGCCCTTGTCATGGAGCGAGGGCGGCACCGAGGGCAGGTATATTCGCGCTTGCTTGAACAGGCCGGACGACATGCCTACAATCATCAAAAGGGGGCGCACGGCCCCGCAACCAAGGAGGCAGACATGAGCCGGATCGTAATTGGTCGGAAAGCCTGGGTGGTGGTATGCGACGGCGGCAAGGCGCTGTTCCTGCGCAACGACGGGGATGCCGACCTCGTCAACCTGACGGTCGCCGATCACATGGGGCAGCATGTCGAGGCGACCCGAGACCTCGGCACGGACCAGCCGGGCCGCTCCTTCTCCTCGGTCGGGTCGGGCCGCAGCGCCATGGGCGAGACCGACTGGCACGAGCAGGCCGAGGCGGACTTCCTGAAGGAGATCGCCGCAAAGATCTCCGAACTGGTCGAGGCACATGAGATCAAGGCGCTCATCCTCGTTGCGCCACCGAAGGCGCTCGGCATACTGCGTGGTGCGCTGGACGGGCTGCCGGAAGGCGTCGTTCGCGCCGAGGTGGCCAAGGATCTGGTGAAAGAGACCGTTCCGGAACTCGAAAAGCACCTCGCATCGCTGGAATAACGTCCGCGAGAGAACAAGAAAAACGCCTCCGGTCTCGCGGCCGGAGGCGTTCTTGTTTGGTGCAGACGTTCTTTAGAGCTCGAACGAGAGCCGCACCACGTGGTGCAGGAACTCCGGATCGATCAGCATGTTGAAGCCGACGGTCACCTTTTCTTCCTCCCGGCGGATGAAGGTGCAGCCGATCTCGTCATGAATGCCGAGGATTTCGAGGAAGAAGTGGTTGGGCAGCATCACATGCGGGCTGAGCTCGATCTCGGCACCGTAGAGCGAGATCGTCCTGACGAGGCAGCGCAGCGAATTCTTGGTGCTCAGGTGACGGCCGACGAACACGATTTTGCCGGGCCGGTCGACCGAGTATTTCTCGTAGACCTGGTCCTGCGGAATATCCCTTTTGGCGTCCGGTGTGACCTTCAGAGGCATTTCACCCTCCCTGATTCGACGTCATGCCTTCAATCTAGCGAAAGATTACTGACGTTTCCTCAACGTGTATTCTCGATTTTTCCCGACGTCCGATCGTCGGCCGTGGGCGCTTCTTGACAGAACGGTGCCGGCACCCCATTAAAAGGGTCGGTTGAGGCGCCGGCCGCTCGCGGGTGAAAACCTTTGGTGAAGTCCTCCCTCGTTCATGGAAAGCCCATCACGTGCATGCGTCATGGGGCAATGCGAGCCCCCTGTTCAAGAATACGCGTGCGACGGAAGAAGGAGGCTGCCATGACCATGGCCCATCTGACCATTGACGACCTGAAATCACAGGCCCGCCGGCTGCGCGAGGCGATGTCCACGGCGGGAACCCCGCTCACCCACAGCGCTGCGCTCGAGCTCGTCGCCAAAAGCCACGGCGCGCGCGACTGGAACACGCTGTCGGCACTTGCCGCGAGAACCGACAACGTGCCGGCGCCTCCGGCCGTGGTCGGCGCGGTCGTGACCGGCGAGTATCTCGGCCAGCGATTCCGCGGCAAGGTGCTTGCGCTGCGCAAGCTCTCGAACAGCGACTATCACGCGATCACGCTGCATTTCGACGAGCCGGTCGATATCGTGACTTTCGACAGCTTCTCGGCGTTTCGCCAGCGCGTCAGCGGCACGATCGACGGGCGAGGGGTCTCGCCCCAGCGTACCTCGAACGGCCGTCCGCACATCGTGCTCGACGCATAGCGCCGACCGGTTCTCAATCCATCCAGTTCGAAGACGCGGTCCGGAACGGCTTCATTGCCGGTCCGGCGCCCGTTGTCAGGATTCGTCATGACATCCCAATCCCTCGGAAATCCCTACCTCGCCGGAAGCATTCCCCGGCTCTTCCTGCGCACGGCGACGCCGATCGTCGCCATCATGCTACTGAACGGCCTCTACGTTATCGTCGACGCCTGGTTCCTCGGCGCCTATGTGGGTGCTGCGGCACTCTCCGCGGTGACGCTTCTCTTTCCCGCACTGATGGCGATGCTGGCATTGCAGTCGCTCGTCGCCTCCGGCATGGCGAGCATTCTCGCCCGGCGTCTCGGTGCGGGAGAAGCGGCGGGAGCGTCATCGGTCGTCGCCTCCGCTCGCCGGCTGGCGCTCGCGATCGCGGCCCTTCTCAACCTCTTTTACTGGACGCTCGGGCGGGACCTCATCCCTCACGCGGCCGGTGGCGACGACGAGGTGGCGAGGCTCGCCGAGGCCTTTATGGCGGTCGCCGTGGTGGCCCAGCCCGTGGCCATGTTCCTCGCCGTCGAGATCGACCGGCTGCGTTGCGAGGGGCGAATCGCAACCATGACCCGCATCACGGTCGCCGCAGCACTCCTCAACATTCTCCTCAACTGGCTGATGATCGCCGTGCTCGGGCTTGGTGCGGCGGGCTCGGCGCTGAGCTCCGCCACGGCCCAGGCGGCCTGTCTCGCCGCCGTCGTCGCCTGGCGCCGGCGCCACGTGGCAGGCGATGCGATGGCGAGCGGGCGGGCGAGCCTCGGCGAGATGCGCGGCATTCTCGCCCTCGGTGCGCCGGCAAGTCTCGGGCTTCTCGGCATCTCGCTCGCCTCTGCGGCGATCATCGCCAATCTCGCGCGGTGGCAGACGGTGCACTACGTCGAGACGGTGGCTGCCTACGGCATCGTGACCCGCATCCTCTCCTTCGCCTACCTGCCGCTGATGGGGCTGGGACTCGCCTTCCAGACGATCTGCGGCAACAATTTCGGTGCCGGAGAGCGTCAACGGGTGGCAGGGAGCCTGGCGATCGCCGTCGTTTCGGCCTTCTTCTACTGCGTTGCCGTCGAGGTGCTCGTCGTTCTGGCGGCCGCGCCGATCGGCCGGACGTTTTCCGCCGATGCGCTGGTGGCGGCCGAGTTCGTCCGGATCATCCCCTGGATGCTCGCGGTCTATGTCCTGTTCGGCCCGGTGATGATGCTCGGCGCTTATTTCCAGGCGATCGGCGATGCGGGGCGAGCGGCCCTCTTCGGATTGGCGCGGCCTTATCTGCTCTCGGTCCCGCTCACCTTCCTCCTGCCGTTCTTCTTCGGCGAGGCGGGGATCTGGCGGGTCTCTCTCTTTGCCGAGACGGGCATGGTGGCGCTGGCGGCGCTGGTAATTACGCATGGCCGGCGCCGCGGCCTGGCTTACGGACTGCTGCCGGCCTGAGCGCAGCCGGCCACGGCATTCGGCATTGACACGGCGCGCGTCGTCACCACAAGGTTCGCCCATGTCAATGCCCGAAGAACTCGCCGACTGCCTCGTCCTCAATACGGTTTCCGCGGCGCGGTCCCTGCTGCGCCGCTACGACGCCAGGCTGAAGCCCTTCGGCGTCACGGTGCAGCAGTTCTCGCTTCTCGGGGCAATCCGCTCCCACCCGGAGGAGCCCGTGGCCTTGCTGGCGCAACGCATTTCGCTCGATCGCACCAGCCTGACCCGCAATCTGGACCTTCTCGAGCGCAAGGGCCTCGTCCACCGTCTCGCCGGCGCCTCCGGCAATGCCAGGTTCTGTGCCCTGACGGAGGCGGGCGATACGCTCCTCGACCAGCTCGTCGTCGAGTGGCGCAAGGCCCAACCGGGCCTGCTGACCGGCCTTTCCGCCGACGAGATCGCCACCTATCTCAAGGTCGCCCGCCATCTGGCGCGATGAGCCTTCGGTCTACTGCGGCAAGTTGCTGCTTGTATAGTGTATATGCACAGTGTAAATGCACGAACGCAGAACAGTACAAGCGGGAGATCGTGGATGCATGAACCAATCGTCATAACGGGCCTCGGTGCCGTGTCGCCGCTGGGCGCCGGCGTCGACGCCACCTGGAGCCGGCTGCTTGCCGGTGAGAGCGGTATTCGCACCAATACCCGCTTCGACACCGAAGGCTGGAAATGCCGGATCGCCGGGCTGGTGCCGAGCCATACGGCCGACCCGCAGGGCTTCGATCCCGAAGCGGCGATGGACCCGCGGGAACTCCGGCGCAGCGACCTCTTCATCCACTACGCCATGGCGGCGGCAAAGGAGGCGCTGGACCAGGCCGGCTGGCATCCGGAAGATCCGGCCGACGGCATGCGCACGGCGACCATCATCGGCACCGGTGTCGGCGGCGTGCCGGCGATCACCGCGGCGACTGAACTGATCCGCACCTCCGGCACGCGGCGCCTCTCGCCCTTCGTCGTTCCCTCCTTCCTGCCCAATCTCGCGACCGGTCAGGCTTCCATCCGCTTCGGTTTTCACGGTCCGTCAGGCGCTCCGGTTACGGCCTGCGCCGCCTCCGCGCAGGCGATCGGCGATGCCATGCGCCTGATCCGCAACGGCGAGGCGGACATCGCGCTCTGCGGCGGCACGGAAGCCTGCGTGGACCCGGTTGCGATCGGCGGCTTCACCGCGGCAAAGGCGCTCTCCTTCGGCTTCAACGACGAGCCGCATCGCGCCTCCCGTCCGTTCGATGCCCGTCATGACGGATTCGTCCTTTCCGAGGGTGCCGCCATGCTCGTGATCGAGCGGCTCGGCCACGCCGAGGCGCGCGGCGCTCGTCCGCTGGCGGTGCTCTCCGGCTACGGCACCACCACCGACGCCCATCACGTCACGGCGGGCTGGCCCGACGGGCGCGAGGCAGCCCGCGCGATGGAACTGGCGCTTGCCGCGGCAGGGCTTGCGCCGGAGAAGGTCGGCTACGTCAATGCACACGCGACATCGACGCCGGTCGGCGATGCGGCGGAACTGGCGGCGCTGGAAAGGGTCTTCGGACCGCGCGGCGGGGGCGTTGCGGTGAGCTCCACCAAGTCGGCTACGGGGCACATGCTCGGAGCGGCCGGCGCGATCGAGGCGGTCTTCTCGGTCCTCGCGATCCGCGACGGGTTGCTGCCGGCTGGCCTCAATGTAGAGGAGCCGGCGCCGAAGGCGGAAGGCTTCAACCTGCTGACCGGCAAGGCGTCACCGGTTCGGGTCGACCACGTCCTGTCGAACGCCTTCGGCTTCGGCGGGGTGAATGCCGCCCTGGTCTTCAGCCGCTTCGGGTAACGCTCAAGTAAGAAGCCGCGCCGGTCGCCCGGCACGGCTTCTTTTTGATCGGGACTGTCGCCGAGGCTTACTGGAACGCCTGCAGGCCGGTCTGGGCGCGGCCGAGGATCAGCGCATGAATGTCGTGCGTGCCCTCGTAGGTGTTGACGGCTTCCAGGTTCATGACGTGGCGGATGACGCCGTATTCGTCGGAGACGCCGTTGCCGCCGTGCATGTCGCGGGAGACGCGCGCGATGTCGAGCGCCTTGCCGCAATTGTTGCGCTTCATCATCGAGATGAGTTCGGCCGGTGCACGATGCTCGTCGAGAAGACGTCCGAGGCGCAGAACACCCTGCAGTCCGAGGGCGATCTCGGTTTCCATGTCGGCGAGCTTCTTCTGGACGAGCTGGGTGGCGGCGAGCGGCTTGCCGAACTGCTTGCGATCGAGCGTGTACTGCCGTGCGGCATGCCAGCAGAATTCAGCGGCACCCAGCGCGCCCCAGGCGATGCCGTAGCGGGCGCGGTTGAGGCAGCCGAACGGGCCGGCGAGGCCAGAGACGTGCGGCAGCAGGTTTTCCTCCGGAACGAAGACCTCGTCCATCTGGATCATGCCGGTGACGGAGGCGCGCAGCGAGAACTTGCCTTCGATCTTCGGCGTTTCGAAGCCCTTCATCCCGCGCTCGAGGATGAAGCCCTTGATCTTGCCGTCATGGGCGTCGGACTTCGCCCAGACGACAGCGACGTCGGCGATCGGCGAATTGGTGATCCAGTTCTTGGCGCCGGAGACGAGATAGCCGCCGTCGACCTTCTTCGCGCGGGTGATCATCGAGCCCGGATCGGAGCCGTGGTCGGGCTCGGTGAGGCCGAAGCAGCCGACCCATTCGCCGCTTGCGAGCTTCGGCAGGTACTTGGCGCGCTGTTCGTCGGTGCCGTAGGCGAAGATTGGGTGCATGACGAGCGACGACTGTACCGACATGGCGGAGCGGTAGCCAGAATCGACGCGCTCGACTTCACGGGCGACGAGACCGTAGGAGACGTAATTGGCGCCGACACCGCCGAATTCCTCCGGGATGGTCGGGCCGAGGAGACCCAGTTCGCCCATCTCGGTCATGATCTCGCGATGGAATATCTCGTGGCGGTTGGCCTCCGTCACACGGCTCGCGAGCTTGTCCTGACAATAGGCGCGGGCGGTGTCGCGGATCATGCGCTCTTCGTCGGTCAACTGCTCCTCGAGGAGGAAGGGGTCATCCCAGACGAAGGCTGCCATCTTGGCACGCGCCTGTTCCGGTGTTGCTGGATGGTGGTCTGTCATGTCGCCGTCCCTGCATGAGTTCGGTAGATTTTGGCCTATTGCTACATCACCTTTCATGGAAGGAAAAGCTTTAAGTTTGCGGCGATTAGCCAAAATCGTTTGAATTTTACGAGCGCATGATGTCATTCCATTACGGAATGACGTGAGCCAATCCCTTGAGCTGAAACGAAAAAGGCCCGACACCTCGTTCGAGGTGCCGGGCCTCCGTTTCATCCCTGGTGGATCAGAGATAGAAATCGCTCGTATACATTTTCGAGAGGCCGGAGACGCCGACCTGGAAGTCTGCGACGCCGTCGCCGTTCACGTCGCCGGAGAGAACGCCGCCGGAGAACCGCAATTCGCCCTCCGTGTGGCTGAAGGCCGCCGTGCCGATGAAGTCGAAGATCTGGTTGCCGGTGTGGTGGGTGTCGGCGTCGATCGTGCGCAGGTCGATCTTGTCGCTTTCGCCGTGATGGAAGTCGGTGATGACATCACGATAGGTGCCGACGCGGCTGTCGCTCAGCTTGGTGAAGTGGAAGATGTCGGCGCCGGTGCCACCGGTCATCACGTCGCGGCCGGCATCGCCGTAGAGCCGGTCGTTGCCCGAGCCGCCATAGATACGATCGTTGCCGTTGCCACCCAGCAGGATGTCGTTGCCGGCGTACCCGTTCAGAAGGTCGTTGCCGTTGTCGCCCCAAAGCGTGTTCGCGACGCTCGATCCGAGGATCGTGTCGGCGTAACCGGTGCCGACGGCGTTCTCGATGCTGATCAACGTCTCCCGCTCGGAGCCGGTGGCGGTCGCATAGCCGTTGCCGAGATCGATCTTGATGCCGTAGCCCCTGAGGTCGGCATCGCCGTCCTGGATCTTGTAGCTGATCAGGTCGGTGCCGGTTCCGCCGTGGAAGGTGTTCTCCCAGCCGACGGAGTAGAAGCGGTCGTTGCCGGCCTCACCGTTATAGATGCTCTGGTAGGTGTAGACCTGGATCGCGTCGTTGCCGTCGCCGGCGTTCACCTGGTCGACGTAATCCGTCGCTGTCGAGAAGCCGGTGCCGATATAGACGTCGTCGCCGGTGCCGAGATAGATGCGGTTGCCGCCCTCGAACGTGTTCTCGACGCGGTCGCTGCCACTGCCGGCGCTCACATAATTGAAGCCGCCATAGTAGCCGCCCAGATTGAGGTAGATCCGGTCGTTGCCGCCGTAGGCGTAGATGTTCACGTAGGCGTAGCCGTCCTGATAGATGACGTCGTTGTAGCTCGTGCCGTAGATGTTGGTTGCCATCGGGATGTCCTCCTGGATGCAGGGCTTGGCATTTGTCTGGATAGTTGTCCCTCGTGGCTGAATGCAGGCTGAACGGCGGAATTGTCGTGGCGCGGCCGCTGTTTGCTTGACGGGCCGGCGGCTTTGGCGGTACCCCTTGAAGCCATTCCTTGCCGGCGGGCCGGCGACTTCCCACGCCATTTTTTCGGGTTTTTCAGGAGAGCAACGTGACGGGCAGACTGGTCATCGTCGGGGCAGGTCAGGCGGGATTTGCGGTCGCCGCCAAGCTCCGGAGCCTGAAGGACATGCGGCCGATCACGATTCTCGGCGCCGAGGACTGCCTTCCTTACCAGCGCCCGCCGCTCTCGAAGAAATACCTGCTCGGCGAGATGACCTTCGACCGGCTGCTCTTCCGCCCGGAAAGCTGGTTCGCCGAAAATGCCGTCGAGATCCGGCTGTCGACGCCGGTAGAGGAGATCGCCCGCGACGACAAGGTCGTGCGTCTCTTCGACGGAAGCGTGATTTCTTACGAGACGCTGGTGCTGGCGACCGGAGCGACGCCGCGTCGGCTGCCGGCTGCAATCGGCGGCGATCTCGACGGCGTCTATACCGTTCGCGACCGCAAGGATGCGGACATGATGGCCGCTGAGATGAAGGAGGGGCGTCGGCTTCTCATCATCGGCGGTGGCTATATCGGCCTCGAAGCCGCAGCGGTCGCCCGCAAGCTCGGTGTCGAGGTCACGCTGATCGAAATGGCCGACCGCATCCTGCAGCGTGTCGCGGCGAAGGAGACGGCGGACGCCATGCGCGCCATCCACCGGAAGAACGGCGTCGACATTCGCGAGAAGACCGGGCTCGTGCGCCTGATCGGCGAAGAGGGCAGGGTGAAGGGCGCCGAACTCTCCGACGGTTCGGTGCTCAACGTCGACTTCGTGATCGCCGGTATCGGCGTGACGCCGAACGACCGGCTGGCGGTCGATGCCGGTCTCGAAACGGCAGGCGGCATCGTCGTCGATGCGTTTGCCCGCACCTCCGATCCGTCGATCTATGCGGCGGGCGACTGCACCGTCTTCACCTGGAAAGGTGCCCCGGTGCGACTCGAATCGGTGCAGAACGCCGTGGATCAGGCGGAGGCCGCTGCTGCCGTCATCGCCGGCGGCTCAGATTCCTATGATCCGAAGCCGTGGTTCTGGTCCGACCAGTACGACGTCAAACTGCAGATTGCCGGCTTCAACATGGGCTATGACGAAACGGTGCTGCGGCCCGGCAGCCGCGAGGAGAGCCTCTCCGTCTGGTATTATAAAGAGAGGCAGCTGATCGCCGTCGACGCCATCAACGACGCCAAGGCCTATGTAACCGGCAAGAAGCTGCTGGAGCTCGGCCGCAATGCCGACAAGGCGGCGGTCGCCGATCCCGCCTTTGATCTCAAGACGCTGCTTTCCTGAGGGGAATCGATGACTGTCCGTGAAAACCTGTTCAAGAAGGCAATCCGCGAAGGCCGCCCGCAGATCGGTCTCTGGCTCGACATGGCCGATGCGCTCGCGGCCGAGATCGCCGGTCATGCCGGTTTCGACTGGCTGGTGATCGACGGGGAGCATGGTCCGAACGACCTGCGCAGCATCCTCGCCCAGCTTCAGGCGCTCTCGTCGTCCACGGCCGAGCCGGTGGTGCGGGCACCCGTCGGCGAGACCTGGATGATCAAGCAATTGCTCGATATCGGTGCGCGGACTTTGCTGATCCCGATGGTCGACTCGGCCGAACAGGCGCGTGAGCTGGTGCGGGCAGTCCGCTATCCGCCGCAGGGCGTGCGCGGCGTCGGCGCCGCCGTCGCCCGCGCCTCCGCCTTCAACACCATTCCCGACTATGCGGACACGGCCTCCGACGGCATCTGCCTTCTCGTCCAGGCCGAAAGCCGTGCGGCGATCGCCGATCTCGAGAATATTGCAGCAGTCGACGGCGTCGACGGCGTCTTCATCGGACCGGCCGATCTCGCCGCCGACATGGGCTTCCTTGGCCGCATGGACGCACCGGAGGTCCAGTCGGTGATCGAGAACGCGATTGCCACCATCCTGAAGGCGGGCAAGGCCGCCGGCATCCTGACCTTCAGCGAGGAGCTCAATCGCCGCTACCTCGAACTCGGCGCAAGCTACGTCGCGGTCGGCGCGGACGTCACGGAATTCTCCGGCGCGCTGCGCAGCCTGCGCTCGCGCTATCGCGACGGCGGGACCGCTCCCAACGAGGCCCGCCGCGCCGGTTATTGACGCGGCAGCACGGGCACTGCGGCAGGGGAGGCGACGTCCGAGACGTTACCGCGGCTTTTTTTTGAGATATCTGCAAATTTAGGAAGGGCGATGCCCGGACGGGCGGGAACGACGCCGCGGAAGGGATCTCCGCAGCGATTACTTGGCGGAAGCGGCGCGCTCCAGGATCGGCACACACATGTCGAGATCATGCGAGGCGAGGTGCGCATACCGCATGGTCATCTGCAGGGTCTGGTGGCCGAGCCACATCTGGACGCGGCGGATGTCGATGCCGCCCTGCACGAGGCGCGAGGCACAGGTATGGCGCAGGATGTGCGGAACCACGTCCTTGTCGTCACCGAGCCCGATGACATCCTTCGCCTGGTGCCAGGCAATGCGGAAGCGCTGCTGATCGATGTCGCTGAACGGTCCCGGCTTGCGCTTGTCGGAGGCGGCGATCGCCTTCGCCGCGCGGTGGGTGAGGGGGACCGAGCGGCTGCGCCCGGACTTGGTCACCCAGAAAGTCGCTCGGCTTTCGGTGATATCGCCCCAGCGCAAGTCGAGGCCCTCGCTCAGGCGCGCACCGGTATCGACGAGGAAAATGCAGAAGCGGTAGTAGAGTTCGGAATGGGACCGGATCTCGCCGAACAGCGCAGTTTCTTCCTCTCCGTCGAGGAAACGGATGCGTCCGGCCTTTTCTTTCTGCCGCTTGAACTCCGGCAGACTATGTATGTCGCCCATCTTGTACGCCTTTCGCAGTAGCTTGCTTAAGGCCGCCATCTTGCGGTTGATGGTGGCATTGCTGTTACCGCGCTTGCGCAACTTACCAATCAGTTGGTCGAGCATTTCCTGGGAGAATGAGGAAAAGCTCGGAGTATCGAGAAGGTCGTGAAGCTCACTAATGAAATTGGTTACATTGTATTTATGGCTGCCGTTGAGCCAGAGAAGATCGCCGTACTTGCCGAACATGGCCCGCAGCGAGGTCTCCTTCACCTCCATCGGCGTATTGAGGCGATACTGGTAGTGAACAAGATAGGACGGCAGTTCGACCTGCTGATCGAAATCCAGTGTCTTCGTCTCCGCCTTGCTCACGCGCAATCCCTCAAAAAACGCAACAAAACCTACGTCCCGCATAAGTGCGGGCTCATAAAGTTATGCCTAAAATCTATCTTCAACAACCATGCAAATGCGCGGGGTAGTCATTCCATGCCAATGCAGACTGTGGACTCTTGCAGGCCTCCTTCTCTCTTTCGGATATGATTTCGGATGCCGAAATCGCCATAAACAAAGGAAAGATCTTCAGACCCGACGCCTCCCACGACCGGGAAAGGTCCGGCTCGAAAGCCGGACCTCAATTTCACGTGATCGCCTGACGATCAGAAGGAGCGTTCCAGACGGAAGAAGCCGTCCCAAACGCCGTCTACGCCGGCAGCGTCGGTGTCGCCGTACTGAACCGAAACCTTGGTGGTCAGGCCTTCTGCGATCTTGTAGTCGAGCGTTACGCCGGCGCGCCATGCGTCGTCGTTCGAGAACTCGTCCGCGGAGACCAGGCCAGTGTTCCACCAGTACTGGAAGCCGGGGGTCAGGCTCAGCTTGTCGGTGAGCTTGGCCGAATACGAAGCGGCAACGGTCCATTCGGAGACGTCGTAGTAAGCATTCGCACCAGACGACCAGATGGCGGCGAGGCCGAGGGTGCCCGGGCCGACTTCGGCTTCGAGGATACCGCGAACGGCACCGTTTTCAGCCGCAAAGTCATAACCGCCGAGCAGGTAACCGGTAACCGGACCGAAGGTGGCCGAAACCTGGCCTTCGATGCCGACGCCGTCCGTGCCGGCGTAGCTGATCGGCCAGCCGGTGTACGTGTCGGAGAGTTCGTCTACGAAGACGCCGACCTTGAAGGCGTCGGAAGCGTATTCGTAACCGATCGAGTTGATGCGGTTCGAGCCAAGGTTGTCGGTTTCGCCGGCGAGACCCGAATCCCAGTAGTTGTACATGTAGCCGACCTTGAAGCCGCCAGCAGTGATGTAGGCTTCGTCGATTTCGAAGGCGCCGCCGTTGTAGTCTTCTTCAGCCCAGGTGCGCAGGGCGATGAAGGAGCCGATCGTGCCGATTTCGGAGTCGTTTTTGGCTTCGACCGAGAGATAGGCGCGGGTACGGGCGTCCATCGAGAACTCGTCGACGCCGGCAGGAACGTTCGGATCGTCAACCCAGTCGAGCTGAGCACGGACGTAGCCACCGATCTTGAGGCAGGTTTCGGTGCCGGGGATGTAGAAGTAGCCGGTGCCGAAAGCGTCGCAAACGCGAACGTATTCCATCGGCTCGGGCTCGGCAGCAACGATAGCGTCGGCAGCCTGAGCGCCGGAAACTACTGCGAGAGCAGCAGCGGAGCCGAGAAGAAGGCTCTTGATGTTCATATTGACCTCCAGTCAAGTTTCATATGGGTCTGGGTTCTTTGGCTGAAGGACAGCATTCCCTGCCCCATCCCCGTCGGTTTCAGAAGACGGACGATCCACCGCCTCGCTTCCGAGACTGAAAATACAAAACGCGTCCCGTCATGCAATCACCAAACAGCCGAAAGGAAGTTATCGCACCCCCCTTCCCAAGGGCCTGTTGCCGAAAGGACACAAACCGGCCTCTCCGACGGCCCACTTCTTTACCCTTTATTAAGAAAGTCCTTTCTTATGCGGCACTTAACGAAAGTGACGAGGATTAAGCCGCCTGCGGTGAGCACGGCGATTCTATGGCTTTTCGTGGATAAGGAAGAGGCTTGCAGTCCCGATTGCCGGCTGGAGACGGGGCATCGCTGTGCCAACTTGGCACGCCGATACCCTGGATTGAGGAGTGGAATCGGCTTTCGACGGGAATTCACGGCGAATCGCGCGTCCCCCGGGCAAACGATTCTCGGACGCGGCAGCTCGGCGGCGCCGACCGTGGGGAAAATTTGGAATCCGGCGAAAAGGCCTTGCAATCGGACCCTTATGCAAATAATCAGGCCGCACCGGAGAGGTGGCCGAGTGGTCGAAGGCGCTCCCCTGCTAAGGGAGTATACGTCAAAAGCGTATCGAGGGTTCGAATCCCTTCCTCTCCGCCACTTATGTGGCATCGCCGCCGACGACCAGCGCGACACTCTCATCATCGTTCACGGTTTCATTAATTAAGGCGCCAGCTAGGCACTGCCTGGAGCATTCTCGCGTGGACCAATTTGCAGCGTCTTGTGCTATCGAAAATTGCGCCGAACGACACCTCTTCTCCCTTCCGAAAAATCGACAATCAGCTTAAAGGGTTGATACCTAACGATATTACTCCCTCGTGAACATGACCTCCCCTTAAAATTGACTGGAGGTCAATATGAACATCAAGAGCCTTCTTCTCGGCTCCGCTGCTGCTCTCGCAGTAGTTTCCGGCGCTCAGGCTGCCGACGCTATCGTTGCTGCCGAGCCCGAGCCGATGGAATACGTTCGCGTTTGCGACGCTTTCGGCACCGGCTACTTCTACATCCCCGGCACCGAAACCTGCCTCAAGATCAGCGGTTCGGTTCGCGCTCAGCTCGAGTGGGGCTATGACAACAACACCGACACCAGCGACTGGGATGCCCGTACCCGCGGTCTCGTTCAGTTCGACGCCAAGAACGACTCGGAAGTCGGCACGATCAGCTCGACGATCGTTTTCTACGCCTGGGGTGAAGAAGACGGCACCAACGGCGCCTTCCAGCTCGACGAAGCTTCGATCTCGGTCGGCGGCTTCAAGGTCGGCTACTTCTACAACTACTGGGATTCGGGTCTCGCTGGTGAAACCGACTCGCTCGGTTCGAACCTGATCAACTCGATCGGTTACGAATACGCTTCCGACGCCTTCAAGGTCGGCGTTTTCGTTGACGAACTGCACGCTTCGGCTGCTGGCGAAACCGACGGCGTCGGCATCGAAGGTCAGGTTTCGGCCACCTTCGGTCCGGTTACCGCCTACCTGCTCGGCGCCTACGACTTCGCTCGCGAAGACGGTGCTGTCCGCGCAATCGTAGAAGCTGAAGTCGGCCCGGGCACGCTCGGCGTCGCCGCTGTCTACTCGACCGGCGCAAACCAGTACTACGACGCTTCGGAATGGACCGTTGCTGCTTCGTACGCTGCCAAGCTCACCGACAAGCTGACCCTGACCCCCGGTGCCCAGTACTGGTGGAACTACGGCACTGTTGGCGAAGGCTTCGCCAACGTCGACGCCTGGAAGGCCGGTGTAACCCTCGACTACGCAATCGCCTCGGGCCTCGCAGCCAAGGTTTCGGTTCAGTATGCCGACACCGACGCCGCTGGCGACGACGGCGCATGGGGTGGTTTCTTCCGCCTGCAGCGTTCGTTCTAATAAGATCACCCGATCTTATAGGGAAAGCCCGGCCTTCGTGCCGGGCTTTTTCGTTTTGAATTGAGTGTTTCTGCCGGTGGTCGTGGGGTGAGAGCGAATTAGCCGCCGGTTTCAGCGAGAAAGCGGTGGGTGTCCTCCGCCAGCGCGCCGAGATGCAGCAGCGGGGCGTGCCCCTGGCCGAATGCCGTCAACCTCCGGAGCGCAGGATAGCGCCGCCCCATCTCCTCGATCGTCTCCTCAGACAGAAGCTTCGAGTGCTGACCGCGGATCACCATCAGCGGCACCGCGGCGAAACCCTCGAACTGAGGCCAGAGGTCGGGTAACGGCTGGCTGAGATCGGCCGCGATCATCCCCGCGGCGATCGCCGGGTCGCAGTCCGCCTCGATCATCCCGTTCTGTTCCCGGTAGATGGCGCGTGCCATCTCCTGCCATTCGTCCTCGCCGAGCGCCGGGAAATGCGCTCCGTGCACGGCCTGCAGATGGTGCGCCGCCTCGATGAAGTCAGAAAACGGCACGCTGTCGGCGAGATAAGACTGTATGTGCCGCAGTCCCTCCGCCTCAATAACCGGGCCGATGTCGTTCAGGATGACGGCCGCGAGCAGATCCGGTTTGAGAGCCGCGAGGATATGGAGGATGAGTCCGCCGCGCGAGGTGCCGATAAAGCCCGCGCGGGCGATGCCGAGCGCGGCGCAGACGGCAATCACGTCGCCGGTTTCGACCGGAACCGTGTAGCGGTTCGGGTCCGGGTCGCGATCGGATGCGCCGCGGCCGCGCGAATCGATCGTCACCACCTTGAAGGGACGCTCGGGATGGCTCGCCAGCCATTGAGCAAGCGGCGCGAAGTCGCGACCGTTGCGGGTCAGTCCGGCGAGACAGACGACGGGTGTTCCGCCGATTTCCTCGCCGAAGATGCGCCCGCGCAGCGTCAGCCCGTCCGCAACCGTCACCTCGAATTTCGAGAAACCGCCGCCATCCGCCGCCATTTTATCCTCCCGGCCTCGCTTGCAGGGCGACCAGACGGTCGCCAGACCGAAAGTTCCACGAAATCACCGGGTTGTCGACCGTCTCCGCGCCTGTCAGCCCTCGCGTCCGTATCGCAGGTCGTGGATAATGTCGGCCTTCTGTCCGAGCCGCGTCTTGTAGATCTGGTAGTTCTCCATCACCCGCTGCACGTAGTTGCGTGTCTCGGGGAAGGGGATGCGCTCGATCCAGTCGACGACGTCGTCGATCGATTTGCCGCGCGGGTCGCC
The DNA here is from genome assembly GCF_014126615.1 of Ciceribacter thiooxidans. NCBI lineage: Bacteria > Pseudomonadati > Pseudomonadota > Alphaproteobacteria > Hyphomicrobiales > Rhizobiaceae > Ciceribacter > Ciceribacter thiooxidans. Next base: position 2,268,388 of record NZ_CP059896.1, on the reverse strand, counting down.
ATAGCGGGCGATCCATTCCGGCACGCGCTTCGGCCCGGCATTGTAGGCGACGAAGGTGAGCACGTAGGAGCCGCCGAACTTGTCGATCTGCTCGCCGAGGTAATGTGCCCCGAGAGTGGCGTTGTAGCCGGCGTCGGAGGTGAGCTTTTCCGGCGAATAGGCAAGGCCGTAGCGCCCGGCCACCCCCCGCGCGGTTCCCGGCATCAATTGCAGGAGGCCGCGGGCGTCCGCCGGCGATACGGCGGCCGGGTTGAAGGCGCTTTCCTGGCGCGCGATCGCGTAGGCCAGTGCCTTGCCGGAGCCGGCGATGTTGGCGGAGTTCGGGATGACGCCGATCGGGAAGGCGAGCGCCGGCACGTCGATGCCGCGGGCATAGGCGGCCTTGCCGATCTGCAAGGAGAGCTGATGGCCGACGCTCTTTTCGGCCTGGGCGGCAAGGAGCGCGAGCTCGCCGGGGCTGTCGATCTGCTGGGCGAGCGCCCGGTAGAGGCTTTCCGCCCGCCAGCCGTGGCCGGCCGCCTCGAAGCGTGCGATCGCCTGCACCGCCTCGCGATTGGCGAAGGTCTGCCGCTCCACGGGCGTCGGTGCGGGGTAGGGGATGGCGAGCCCCGGCGACTTGAGCCGCGCCGCGGCAAGCTGGCCGTAGAAGGTGCTCGGGTAGCGCGCGGCCTTCAGGAAGAAATCGCGCGCATCCGTCTTGCTGTCCGCCTCGGCGGCACGGCCGAGCCAGTACCAGGCACGGGAAACCGAAAGCGGTCTTTGCGACGTGGCGAGAATCTTGCGGAAGTGGCGCGCGGCGGTTTCGGCGTCGCCGAGGCCGCGCAGCGCATACCAGCCGGCATGGAATTCCGCGTCGACGATATCGCCTGATTCGGCCGCGGTATGCCGTGACGCGACACGGTAGGCCGCCTTGAAGTCGCCCTGGTCGGCGAGACCGCGCGCGACGATACGCTGCTCGTTCCACCATTCGGTGGTGTTGATGAGTGCTGTCGCATCGCGCGGAGCCTTCGCCAGCAGGTTCGCGGCCTCCTCGTATTTGTCCTGGCGGCGAAGATTCTCGATGCGTGCGAAGAGCAGGGCCGGGTCCTTCGCCCAGCGCGGATCGACGGCGGCGAGCAGCTGGCCGGCCTTCGATGAGCGGTTGAGCACGGCCGCCCAGGCATTGTAGAGCGATTGCGCCTCGCCGAGGGTGGAGAAGCGTTTCGCCTGCGTCGCCCGTCCGCGGTAGAGGAGGTAGTCCATCCGCGCCTTGTGGTCGGCGGTGGTGAGGAGCCCGGAAAACTCCTTGAGGATCCTGTCCTCCATCGCCTTGTCGAGCGCCTCGCCGTGCCAGATCGCGCGAAGCGTGCGGGCGGCTGCTGTGCGGTCACCGGTGGCGAGCTGTGCCCGCGCGAGGATGACCGCGCCCTCCGGCGTTTCCGGTTTCGTCGAACCGAAAGCGGAAAGCACGGCATCTGCCGGCGGGTTTTCGCGATAGAGGGCGCGTTCGGAATTGGCCCGGAAGGCGGAGAGCCCCGGCCAGCCGTCGAGCTCGCGCTGTGCTGCGGCGATGGCGGAGGAGGGAATACCCGGCAGGCCGGACATGGCGATCGACCAGGTGAGCATGTGCCGGTCGAGCGAGACCGTCATCCGGTCGCGGATAGCGAGCGCCTCGGCGCCGTCCTTGTTCGAGAGCGCGTCGAGCCCTTCCTTCAGCAGCGGATCGGCGACCGGCAGGCGCCCCATGCGCGGGATCGCCCCGGTGATCTCGAAGGTCGGCATCAGGGCCGCCTCGACGGGACGCAACTCCGGCTTCGGCAAAGGCAGGGGCACGGCGCCGCCGTCCGGCGGGCCGGCCATGGCGGCAGTCGCCACCAGCCCGAAACCGAAGGCGGAGGTCAACAGAAGCGCTCTTTTCATCCCCGTACCCGATGGCAGATGTGGAATATTTCCATTAGCTGCCGAGCATATTAACGAAACCTTACCGCTGCGCCAGATTTTCCCGCTTTTACGCCGCCTGAAACTGTCATAAAACCGCGCCCGGTACGCTTGCCGCGGCCCGGAGGCCGCAATAAGCTGCGCGCGTTCGTAACCGAGGAATGCGGCCGAAGCATGAATGCCGGCCGTGAGGAGTTTTATGCATGTTCCAGGGATCCATTCCTGCTCTCGTGACGCCGTTCACCGAAACCGGTGCGGTTGATGAGGCAGCTTTTGCAGCGCATGTGGAATGGCAGATCGCCGAGGGCTCGACCGGTCTCGTTCCGGTCGGCACGACGGGTGAATCGCCGACCCTTTCCCATGCGGAGCACAAACGGGTCGTGGAACTGTGTGTCGAGGCGACAAGCAAGCGGGTCCCGGTGATCGCCGGCGCCGGCTCGAACAACACGAGCGAGGCGATCGAGCTTGCGCAGCACGCCGAAGCTGTCGGCGCCGACGCGCTGCTCGTCGTCACGCCCTATTACAACAAGCCGACGCAGAAGGGCCTCTTCGCCCATTTCGCGGCGATCGCCGGTGCCGTGAAGCTGCCGATCTTCATCTACAACATTCCCGGCCGCTCGGTGATCGACATGAGCCCGGAAACCATGGGCAAGCTCGCCAAGGCGCACAAGAACATCGTCGGCGTGAAGGATGCGACCGGCAAGATCGAGCGCGTCTCCGAGCAGCGGATCACCTGCGGTACGGATTTCATCCAGCTCTCCGGCGAGGATGCGACGGCGCTCGGCTTCAACGCCCATGGCGGCGTCGGCTGCATCTCGGTGACGGCGAATGCCGCTCCGCGGCTCTGTGCGGAATTCCAGGCGGCGACGCTTGCCGGCGACTACAAGAAGGCGCTCGAATACCAGGACCGGCTGATGCCGCTCCACAAGGCGATCTTCATCGAGCCCGGCCTCTGCGGCGTCAAATACGCGCTCTCCAAGCTCGGCCGCATGAGCCGCACGGTGCGCCTGCCGCTCCTGCCGACGCTCGAACCCGCCACCGAAGCAGCCATCGACGCGGCGCTCGCGCATGCGGGGCTGGTGGGGTGAACGTCTGAGCAAGGGACCGCTTCAGGCCGGGCCGACGTGCCCGGCCGCTGGCGGTCTCAGGTAGCCGACGACGAGGCGCGTCGCCTCCTCGATCAGTGTCTCGACCATGTCGTCGGGTAGTATGGCCGGGGCGTGGAGAGCGGCCGTGTGGGTCAGTGCCTCTATCGTCGTTACGCAGATGAAGGCCGCGAGGTCGACATCGGCGCAGCTGATCTCGTCCTTATGGTGGGTCAGATAATCCCTGAAGCTTGCATGCGCTTCGCGATTGAACGCTTCCACATCCTCGAGACGTCCGGTCCTCGGGATCTGCTCGGTGAGAACGCGGTGCAGCTTCGGATCGATGCGGTGCGCCTCGATGGCCACCACGACCAGACGGCGCACCGCTTGCTCGATCGGCTGCGAGGCGACCTCCCGCAAAGCGGCGCGCACAACCAGCATCAGCTGTTCGTTGTGGCGGTCGATGACCGCGGCAACCAGCGCCTCCTTGCTGGGAAAATACTGATAGAGTGATCCGATGCTCACCCCCGCCTCCTGCGCGATGCGGTTGGTGCTGGCCTTGTCGAACCCTTCCTTCACCAAAATGCGAGCGGTCGCCTCGACGAGAGCGTCGACGGTCATCCGCGACCGGTTCTGAACGGCCTGTTTGCGAGGGATCGTGTGCGGTTTGCGGGTCAAGGTTCCGGCGATTCCAATGCGAGTAGACAAATATAAGCGATAGCTCGCATTATCTCAAAAAACGTCGTGAACACAAGGATATAGATCATGCTATACGGAACCGTCCTCGGAATTCATGCCGCCGCTATGGGCACCGCCCTGACGTTGCTCGTGGCGAGTGAGCTGCTCTTGCTGCTCGGGCGGCGAGGCACGAGGAAGCCGGTCGCGGTCGCCTTCCTCTCGAGTCGTATTGCGGGCCCGTTGGTGATGATCGGCATCGTTGCCGGCATCGCCCTGGTCTTCATCGGCGGCTGGTCGCTCCTCACCCCCTGGCTGGTTATATCGCTCATCCTGATCGCGATGCTGGTCGTCGTGGAGGCGAAGTTCGTGCGCGAATGGCAGGCACGCGCACAGGCGGCGTTGCGCGACGCGGCGACAGGCCCCGGGGTGGAAGCTGTTGTCGGCGAGACCCGGGCTCTGTACGGACGCCTCGCCATGCTGACGATCTTCGCGCTCGTCGCGGTTCTGATGACCATGAAGGCCGACGTGATCCCATTCGCCTGACGTGATAGCGAAAGCCGCGATTAGCTGGTTTCGACGTGGCAGAGCCGCAGTGCCAATATGCGCCTCGAGACTCGGGCGGATGAGCCGCACGGTGCGCCTGCCGACGCTGCCGACGCTCGAACCCGCCGCAGAGGCGATAATCGACGTGGCGCCGGTGCGTGCGGGATTCGCGGCTGCTCGCCGAGCTTGGCGTTCCGGCAGGCTGGACGACCAAAGGACGAAAACCTAAAAGAGATTAAGCGGAAACCCGCCTCTTGAAGGAGGAGACAGGATGAAACGTATCGAGATGGAGGTGACCGGCGGTTGCCAGTGCGGTGCCGTGCGCTACCGCGCGACCGCTATGCTTGATAATGCGCATCTCTGCCATTGCCGCATGTGCCAGAAAGCCTCGGGCAACATCTTTGCCGCGCTGGTCGCTGCACCCGATGATGCGCTGAATTGGACACGCGGCAAGCCGAGCGTCTGGAAGAGTTCGGAGCTTGTCGAGCGCGGCTTCTGCGCCAACTGCGGCACGCCCCTGTTCTTCCATCACCTCGAAAACGGTCGCACCAACCTGATGATCGGTTCGATTGACGATCCGGACGCCTTCTCGCCTCTTGCCAATACCTGCACCGAGAACATGGTGGCGTGGTTCGATACGATCACGGACATAGAAGATGCCGGCGCGACCGAAAGCAATGGCGCCGACTGGGCTGCGGCAATCAAGGAGAGTAGCAACCAGCACCCCGATCACGATACCGCCTCATGGGTGGTGAAGGGGTGTGACGGCTAAGTCCCGCTCCGGCCAATGACGCAGGGCGTTGTCCGTTGCAGCTATTTTGAGAACTCCGTCGCTCCTTAAATCGACGGCAGCAACGGCCTACCGTCCAGTCTCGGCATGGCAGGCAGATTGCCCATCACACCCGCCCCGCCTTTATTTCCCCGCCGCTCTGTATTACATCCATGCGACAAGAGCCGGCGGGTGCCCGTCGCCGGTCAAGAGAAGAACGGTCCGGGCAGATTGGAAGACGAGATCATGGCCCCCAAAGGCAGCCAGCGCACGGTCAACAAAATTGTCGCGGAGAACCGCAAGGCCCGCTTCAATTACGAGATCATCGACACCTATGAAGCGGGGCTGGTCTTGACCGGCACCGAGGTCAAGTCGTTGCGCGAGGGCAAGGCCAACATCGCCGAATCCTATGCCTCCGACGAGGGCGACGAGATCTGGCTGATCAATGCCTATCTGCCGGAATACCTGCAGGCGAACCGTTTCAACCACGAGCCGCGCCGTCGCCGCAAGCTCTTGCTCTCGAAGCGCGAGATCAACCGTCTGCGCGCCGCCGTCAACCGCGAGGGCATGACGCTCGTCCCGCTCAAGGTCTATTTCAACGAGAAGGGCCGCGCCAAGCTCGAACTCGCGCTCGCCAAGGGCAAGAAGCTGCACGACAAGCGCGAGACGGAGAAGGAGCGCGACTGGAACCGCCAGAAGAGCCGCCTCCTGAAGGCCGGCTGATGCGCGCAGCACCTGCCGAACGCCTGAAGGTGACCGTCGGCCCCTTCACCTTCGTCGCCCGCTTCGAGACCGAAAAGGCGCCGGAAACCTGCCGTATCTTCAAGAGCTTCCTGCCGTTCAGAAACCAGACGATCCATTCGCGCTGGAGCGGCGAGGCGGTCTGGGTGCCGCTCGGCGAATTCGCGTTCGGCGCCGGCTTCGAGAACCATACGAGCCACCCCTCGCGCGGCGATATCCTGCTCTATCCGGGCGGGTTCAGCGAGACCGAGCTGCTCTTCGCCTATGGCAGCTCGCATTTCGCCAGCAAGATGGGCGTGCTCGCCGGCAACCACTTCCTGACGGTGGTCGAGGGCCGTGAGCACCTGGAGGCCATCGGCCGCATGGTGCTCTGGCAGGGCGCCCAGGATATCGTCTTCGAACAGATTTCGCCCTGAGAGCACTCGGGGCCGATCACGTCCGGATCGCCGGTCGTCCGGAGAACAGCTCTCCGTGTCGGCGGAAAAGTGCTGCGAGCCGCTCGATGACCTGTCGCACTTCCGGCCGGTGGCGGTCGTCGTCATGCATGGTGATCCAGAGATCGGCCGACAGTTCCTCGATCGGTTCGCCGAGGCGCACGAGCCCCGGTTCGCTGTCGCCGATGAAAGAGGGCAGCACCACCCGCCCGCCGCCGCTGCGGGCGATCTCCAGCAGTGAGGCGAGCGTCGTCGTCCAGATGCTGATCCATTTGTCCGGCTGTCGCGATATCCATTTGTCGGCGGGGCGCGAGGCGAGCTCGCGGCCGATCGAGATGAACCGTTCCTGCGGTTCGGTCGCCACCTCCGGCGTCGCATAGATCGCGTAGACGATGCGCTCCGACTGGCGTGCGGCGAGATTGCCGCCGGGCGGGCGGCGATCGGTGAGTGCAATCTCCGCCTCGCGGAAGGTGAGGTCGACTTCGCTCTCCGTCGCCTTGACGCACAGGCGGAAATCATCCTCCGGCGTCCAGATCTCGCGAAGATTGCGGGCGAGGAACAGGGAGAGCCAGCCGTCGCCGGCGACGGAGACGATCGGCAGGCAGTAGCCGTTCTCGTTCCAGCGGCGGATGGTGGCCGCCTGCATTTCCATGATCTGCACGTGTTTCAGCAGCACCTCGCCGTCCGGCGTCAGCGAGTAGCCTTTCGTGTGGCGGCTGAACAGGCTGTGGCCGGTCGCCCGCTCCAGCGCCAGCATGCGCCGGCCGATCGTCGGCGCGCTGATTCCCGTGCGCTCGGCGGCTCCGACCAGACCACCTTCGGCCGCGACATGCATGAACAGCCGGAGATCGTCCCAGTTCTCGTCTTTCATCGCTGAAATGCTCCATTCATTTCCGCGTCTACACGCCGGAAAGGCCGAGGCTTACCTCATGCACAGGTTAAGCGGTCGGAAAGGAGAACGCCATGCTGATCGAATGGCTCGCAACCTTCGAATACTGCCGTCGCCGCACGGCGCAGGTCCGGCGCGACCCGCTGGAGGACCCGCTCGAGCGGCCGGAATGGGACGGCCTGCGCTGGATCGTCGAGATTCCGGCAAGGTGGAGGGCGCGGCGCCGCCGTGCCCGTACCGCGGCACTGGACACCGGCGCCGTCATTCCGCGGCTTCGGCTGTCCGCTGACCGGCTGCCATCCGCCGCTCGTGTTCCAGAAGCCAACGCTTGCGCCACAGGCCGCCACCATAGCCGGTGAGCCCGCCGTCCGCACCGATCACCCGGTGGCAGGGGATGACGATCGCGATCTGGTTGGCGCCGTTGGCGCGTCCGACCGCGCGGACGGAACCGGGACGGTCCATCGCCGCGGCGAGTGCGCCGTAACTCTCAACGGTGCCGGGCGGGATTTGCCGGAGCGCCTCCCAGACCGCGCGTTCGAACGGCGTGCCGTGGCCGGCAATGCGCACGTCGAAGGCGGCGCTGTCACCGTCGAAGTACCGTTTGAGCTCCTGCTCCACGGCGTCGATCGGCGCGGCGCGCCCGAGGACGATGCCGCAGCCGGTCCTTTCCCGGATGCGCCGGATCTCGGTCGGAAGGGCAGGGCGGTCGGCGAATTCGAGGAGATGCAGCGCATGCTCGTCGGCGATCGCCATCATCGGGCCGATCGGCGTCTCGATCCAGTCGGCCCTGAGGAGGCCCTTGCCGCGCAGGTGACGCGGCGCACTACCGATGAGCTGGTTGATCGCCGCGCGAAAGCCGCTGCCGGATTCGAAGCCGGCGTCGAGCTGCGCCTCGATGACCGGCGCGCCCTCGGCCAGCGTTTCGGCCGCAAGCCCGACGCGGCGCAGCCGTGCGATTTCGAGAAAACTCATGCCGAACTGCCGCTTGAAGGCGCGCCGCACGGTGGAAAGATCGAGCCCCATCGCAAGAAGGTCGCTCTCGCGCCAGCGCCGTTCCGGCTCGCGCTCCAGCGCTTCGAGGAGCGAAGTGACGGTCGGGTCGTTGTCCTTGTAGCGCAGCATCGGTCGGCAGCGGAGACAGGGGCGGTAACCAGCTTCCAGGCAGGCGGCGATGCTTTCCTCGAAGACGCAGTTCTCGCGCTTGGGCTTGCGAGCCGGGCAGGTCAGCCGGCAGAAGATCCGCGTGGTGGTGACGCAGACATAGGCGAAGCCTTCATAGGCCGCATCGCGCTTTAAAAGCGCGTCATAGAGGGTGTCGTCGGTGGGTCGGTCAAACAGCATGCATCTGTTTTACCCCGGACGGCGAACGAATGCCGCCGGAAAAAGAGCACGGATTCTCTTTTCGGCGGTCGGTAGGGGCGTCAGGCCGCGTAGGAGGGGCGATACTTCGTCGATGACGGTGTATGGACCTGCGAACGCGAGACGTTGAAGCGCGACAGAAGGGTGTTCAGATGGCCGGCGATCTGGTTGAGCTCATGCGTCGCGGCGTTCGTTTCCTCGACCATCGCGGCGTTCTGCTGGGTCATCTGATCCATGCTGTTGATCGCCTTGTTGATCTCGCCGATGCCGGAGGACTGCTCCTGCGACGAGGTGGCGATCGCCGTGATGTGCTCGTTGATCGAGTGCACCTGACCGCCGATCGTGCGCAGGGCCTCGCCGGTGCGATTGACGAGTGACACACCGTGAGCCACGTCCTGCGACGCACGGTCGATCAGGCCCTTGATCTCGCGGGCGGCCGAGGCGGAGCGTTGTGCGAGCTCGCGGACTTCCTGTGCCACGACGGCAAAGCCGCGCCCGCTTTCGCCCGCCCGGGCCGCCTCGACGCCCGCATTGAGCGCCAGCAGGTTCGTCTGGAAGGAAATCTCGTCGATGACGCCGATGATCTGGGTGATCCTGCGCGACGACTGCTCGATCTCTCCCATCGCGTTGATCGCCTCGTCGACGATCTCGCCGGAACGCACGGCTTCCTGCGCGGAGGCGTGCACCACGGTCATCGCCTCCTGGGTACGCTGGGCCGCCTGGCGGGAAACGGCGGTGATTTCGTCGAGCGCGGCGGCCGTCTCTTCCAACGCGGCGGCCTGCTGCTCGGTGCGCTGGGCCATATTGTCGGTGGCAGCGGAAAGCTCGCGGGTGCTCCCAGATACGCGGTTCGTCTCGTCGACGATCGCTGAAAACGCGGTCCCCAAGGCTTCAAGCGCCTGATTGTAGTTGTCGCGCAGGCGCTCGAATCGCGGCGAAAGCGGCTGTTCGATGGTGACGGAAAGGTCGCCGGTCCTCAGGGCGTCGAGCGCCCGGTCGATCGCGGCGAGCGCCTCTTCCTGCTCCAACTCCAGAGTGTGACGTTCCTGCTCGGCCTTTTCGCGTTCTTCGGCGAGCGCCTGCAGGTAGACGGAGATCGAATAGTCCATGTCGAGCATGGCGGCCTTCAGGACCGCGCTGATGCCGTCGGAGATGCGCTTGGCCTTCTTTGCCTGCAGCATGCCCTTCAGCTCATTTTTCACGACGGCGTCGAGAAGGCCTTCGAGTACCAGTGCGTAGCCGCCGATATACCATCGCGGTTCCAGCCCGAGCCGTGCATGGGTGCGGCCGATGGTGGTCACGGCATTCACATACTGGTCGTCGAACCGGCCGGAGGTGATGAGCGACCAGTGGCTGCGCTGCTTTTCCTTGGCGTGCGAAATGTGGGCGTCGCTCGAAAAGAAGCGGGCAGTTTCGGCGTTGGTCTTCGCTGCCGCATAGAAGACGTCGAGCGCCGGGCCAATGGAGGTGTTGATTACGGGCTGAAGGGCAGTCAGGGTTGCAATTTGCGCTTTATCAATTTTCAGAAAAGAGAGGCGATCGGTAAGATCGGAACGGCTCGGAAAGGAATTGGTCATTGCTGCACTGCTGTCTGTCAATGCCGTGCGGCGCCGAGCCGCGAGGCGAATACCGGAAGCAATTCTTCCGTATCTCATCCTGTGCTCAAATGCTTAAGAAACAAATAAATAGTGTGAGGGCTACGTATCCGTGTCGGCTCTATGCCCAAAAAAGGTGCGAACGATAAAATTCCCGGCACGCACGGTGCCGGGTCCGGAGGCCCGATCAAACAGCCGAGGTTCCTATTCCTCGATGTCTTCGCCGGCGGCCGGTTCGACCGGCGCGCGGGCCATGCGCTCGCTCGGGTCCCGGCCGATCTCGGCCTTGAGGCTGATGAGATCGATGAAATGGTCGGACTGCCGGCGCAGGTCGTCGGCGATCATCGGCGGCTGCGTGGCCATGGTCGAAACGACGGAAACCTTGCGGCCCTTTCGCTGCAGCGCCTCGACCAGGGTGGTGAAATCGCCGTCGCCGGAAAAGATCACCAGATGGTCGGCCGTTTCCGCCTGCTCCATCGCGTCGATGGCAAGCTCGATATCCATGTTGCCCTTGACCTTGCGGCGGCCCATGGAATCGGTGAACTCCTTCGCCGGCTTCGTGACGACCTTGTATCCGTTGTAATCGAGCCAGTCGATCAGCGGGCGGATCGACGAATATTCCTGGTCTTCGATCAGCGCCGTATAATAATAGGCGCGCAACAGGTAGCCGCGCTTCTGGAAAGCCTTCAACAGCTTGCGGTAGTCGATGTCGAACCCGAGACTCTTGGAGGCCGCGTAGAGATTCGCGCCGTCGATGAAGAGTGCGAGCTTTTCGCGTGGATCAAACATGCGCAATATCCCTTTGGTTTTAAACGAGCAAAGCGGAAAACCTATGCAAAGTCAGGAAGTTGCCTCTGACGTATGAACGGTCCCGTAAAATTATGAACTGTTCATATAAGAATCATGTAGTGCACGTCGGATCACATTCCAAGCACGTTTTGGTTGAGTTATGAAAATTTTCGGTGCCGATTGCAACGCGGATCAGGGTGCAATGTCACGCTGCGATCAAGGAAAAACTTGAATTCGCCGGCCATTGATTGTATCGGGCGTGTTAATCCCGAAAGATCATGACCGTAAAGGACAGGCTATGGCCCGTGTCACCGTTGAAGATTGCATCGACAAAGTAGAGAACCGCTTCGAGCTCGTTCTGCTCGCCAGCCATCGTGCACGGCAGATCTCGCAAGGTTCGCAGATCACCATCGATCGCGACAATGACAAGAATCCGGTCGTCGCCCTGCGCGAGATCGCTGACGAAACCCTGTCTCCGGGCGACCTCAAGGAAGACCTCATCCATTCGCTGCAGAAGCACGTCGAAGTCGACGAGCCGGAGCAGGATGCAAACGCGCTTCTTTCCACCGCCGCTGTCCGCAGCGAGGAAGAGGAAGACATGCCGGAAACCGTGACCTTCGACCAGATGTCGGAAGAAGACCTTCTGGCCGGCATCGAAGGCCTCGTTCCGCCGGAAAAGAGCGACGATTACTAATCGTCAAGCAATCTCGGCCTAGTCTGTGCCGACGACAATATATTCGTGTGCGCCGACCCCACGGGTTGGCGCGCATTTCGTTTGTTGGAGTGGCTTTGGATGATGCGGCAATACGAGCTCGTGGAGCGGGTTCAGAAATACAAGCCCGATGCCAATGAAGCGCTGCTGAACAAAGCCTACGTCTATGCCATGCAGAAGCACGGAAAACAGACCCGTGCGAGCGGCGACCCCTACATCTCCCATCCTCTCGAAGTCGCCGCGATCCTCACCGAGATGCGTCTCGACGAATCGACGATCGCCGTCGCCCTGCTGCATGACACGATCGAGGACACGACGGCGACCCGCGCCGAGATCGACGAACTCTTCGGCGAGGACATCGGGCGGCTGGTCGAGGGGCTGACCAAGCTCAAGAAGCTCGACCTCGTCACCAAGAAGGCCAAACAGGCAGAAAACCTCCGCAAGCTCCTGCTGGCGATTTCCGACGACGTCCGCGTGCTGCTGGTCAAGCTCGCCGACCGCCTGCACAACATGCGCACGCTCGAGCACATGAAGCCGGAGAAGCGTGCCCGCATCTCCGAAGAGACGATGGAGATCTATGCGCCGCTCGCCGGTCGCATGGGCATGCAGGACATGCGCGAGGAGCTGGAGGATCTCTCCTTCCGCTACATCAATCCCGAAGCCTACGAGACGGTGACCGAGCGCCTGGCGGAGCTTTCGCGCCGCAACGAGGGCCTGATCAAGAAGATCGAGGACGAGCTGCGCGATCTCCTCGTCGCCAACGGCCTGATCCACGCGGCTGCCAAGGGGCGGCAGAAGAAGCCCTATTCCGTCTTCCGCAAGATGCAGTCGAAGTCGCTCTCCTTCGAACAGCTCTCCGACGTCTACGGCTTCCGCATCATCGTCGACGACATCCCGTCGTGCTACCGCGCGCTCGGAATCGTCCACACCCGCTGGCGCGTGGTTCCCGGCCGCTTCAAGGACTACATCTCGACGCCGAAGCAGAACGACTATCGCTCGATCCACACCACCATCGTCGGTCCGTCGCGCCAGCGCATCGAACTGCAGATCCGCACCAAGCGCATGCACGAGATCGCCGAATACGGCATCGCCGCCCACGCGCTCTACAAGGACGGCGAGGGGGGCGACGGCGAACTGCTGTCACGCGAAAGCAATGCCTATTCCTGGCTCCGCCACACCATCGAGGCACTGGCCGAAGGCGACAACCCGGAGGAGTTCCTCGAGCACACCAAGCTCGAACTCTTCCAGGACCAGGTCTTCTGCTTTACTCCGAAGGGCAAGCTGATCGCGCTGCCGCGCGGTGCGACCCCGATCGACTTCGCCTACGCGGTCCATACCAACATCGGCGACACCACGGTCGGAGCGAAGATCAACGGCTCGATCATGCCGCTCGTCACCCGCCTCAACAACGGCGACGAAGTCGAGATCATCCGCTCCGGCGTGCAGGTGCCGCCGGCCGCCTGGGAGGAGATCGTCGTCACCGGCAAGGCCCGTTCGGCAATCCGCCGCGCGACCCGCCTGGCGATCCGCAAGCAGTATTCCGGCCTCGGTCACCGTATCCTCGAGCGTACCTTCGAGCGCGCCGGCAAGATCTTCTCGCGCGACACATTGCGGCCGGTGCTGCACCGTCTCGGTCACAAGGACGTCGAGGATGCGATCGCCGCGGTCGGTCGTGGCGAGATGTCCTCGATCGACGTGCTGCGGGCGGTCTTCCCCGATTACCAGGACGAGCGCGTCACGGTGAAGCCGGCGAGCGACGAAGGCTGGTTCAACATGAGTGGCGCCGATAGCATGGTCTTCCGCCTGCCGAACAAGGGCAAGCTCGCGGAAGGTGTCGGCGAGGGGCCGGAGCCGCTGCCGATCCGTGGGCTTTCCGGCAGCGCGCGGGTGCATTTTTCGCCGGCGGGCGCCGTTCCCGGCGACCGTATCGTCGGCATCATGGAAGACGGCAAGGGCATCACCATCTATCCGATCCAGGCCTCGGCGCTGCAACGCTTCGACGAGGAGCCCGAGCGCTGGATCGATGTCCGCTGGGACCTCGACGAGGCCAACAAGACGCGCTTCATCGCTCGCATCCTGATCAACGCGATCAACGAGCCGGGCGCGCTCGCCAAGGTCGCGCAGACCATGGCCGGCCTCGACGTCAACATCCGCACCCTCACGATGACGAGCGTCGCTACCGACTTCACCGAAATGGCGATCGACGTCGAGGTCTGGGACCTGCGCCAGCTCAACCAACTGATTGCGCAGCTGAAGGACCTCGACTGCATTTCGACCGTCAAGCGCGTCTACGACTGAGCCGCGTTGCCCGGCGCCGTCGCGCTGGACGCCGGCTCGTCGCTGTGGTGAACTGCTCCGACGGGGCAGGGAGTTCGAAGGCGATGTCGAAGACGGCGGTGATCGGTTCCATTCTGGCGATGCTTGCCGCCGTGCCGGTGGCCACTGCGGCGGAGGGTGACGAGACCCTACTCTACGGTCAGCCGCTGCGCACCGGCGAGCTCGCCTCCGCCTGCTTCGCCCGGCGCTATGACAAGACGCATTTGCAGGGTCATCCGCAGCAGAACGTGACGGAGATGCGCGTTCTCGCCTACCGGCCGGACTGGCCGTATGCGGAGAGCATCGTCAATCTCGAATTCCGGTTCCGCGGCGTTTCCGATGCCTTTCAGCTTTCGGGCGGCTGCCGCCCCGTCTCGGGTAAGGCGGCGGTGCTCGACTGTGCCGTCGAATGCGACGGCGGCCGTTTCACGATGCGGCGGGAGGCCTCCGGTGCATTGATGGTCGACGTTCCCGCCGGCCTTGCGCTCTGCGACGGCGAGGAGGCCCTGCCGGCCGGTGCGCGTTTCGGTTCCGACGACCGCCGCTTTCGGCTTCCGGCGGAGAAGCTCGCCGCATGCCGCGATCTGATCTGGGACGACGAAATCCGACCAAAGCTGCTGCCTCGCAATTAAGCAGAACCGTCGCGTCAAACGTCTCGACATGCGTTTTCCGCATGGCTGGGCACCGCTTCCATGCGTGGTGCTTTGTGCGCTGCACCATTATATTCGTGACCAGTGGAAATGATGAAAGAAGAGAGGGAAGACAATGTTTGCTCCCATTCGTAAACTGGCCCGCGCCCTGCACGTCCCGACCATCGCCGAACGCGAAGCAGCCTATCTGAACGGCTCGCGCGACCTCGTCGATCTGGAATACCGCCAGCGGCAGATCGACCGCGGCCTGTTCCGTAGCGGCCGCTGATCGCCTGCAAGACCTGCGTGCCCGCGACGGGCGTGGCCGGGAAATGGTGCCGATCCGGTGATTGAAGCCGGTCCGCCCTTGTGTGACGACGGACAGATACACTAAATGTGCCCCATGTCTCGTCGTCGCCGAAAAGCTCCGGATTTCCATGCGCCCCCCGCCGGGCGCATGTTTGTCGTCCGCCTCGCCGCTGTCCCTGCCGGCGGAGCCGGGCCGCTCGCGATCACCCGAACCGGGGCCGCGATGATGTCCGACACAATGCAGGGGGCTTCATGATCATCGGCATTGGCAGCGATCTCGCCGACATCCGGCGCGTCGAGCGCTCGATTGCGCGTTTCGGCGAGCGCTTCACCGGGCGTTGTTTCACCGACGCCGAGCGTCAGCGCGCCGATGCCGGCAAGAACCGCGCAGCCTCCTACGCCAAGCGTTTCGCCGCCAAGGAGGCGCTGTCCAAGGCGCTCGGCACCGGCATGTCGCAAGGCGTCTTCTGGAAGGACATCGGCGTCATCAATTCCGAACACGGCAAGCCTTCGCTCGTGCTGACAGGCGCGACGGCGGAACTCCTGCGCTCCATGACGCCGGCAGGCCACGAGGCTGTGGTCCATCTCACCATGACCGACGAATTTCCCTACGCCCAGGCCTTCGTGGTCATCGAAGCGCGACCGGTCGCGCGGTGACGGAGCGTCGGGCTTTATTCCGGCGGCGGTGCGGCGGAATTTCACGGGCTTTGCCGTTGCCGCCGCGGGCCGAAGAGACTAGACAGGGCATAATTTTGCGAAGAAGGAACCAAGCGGCGTGACCGAGCAAGCTGAAAAGAAAGCCAGTGGGCTGTGGGAAAACATCAAGGTCATCATCCAGGCTCTTCTGCTGGCGGTGATCATTCGCACTGTCCTCTTCCAGCCCTTCACCATTCCGTCCGGCTCGATGATGCCGACGCTGCTGGTCGGCGACTACATCTTCGTCAACAAGTTCGCCTACGGCTATTCGAAGTATTCGCTGCCCTTCTCTCCCGACCTCTTTGAAGGCCGCATCTTCGCCAGCGAGCCGAAGCGCGGCGACATCGTGGTCTTCCGCTTCCCGCCGAACCCGGACATCGACTACATCAAGCGTCTGATCGGGCTTCCGGGCGACCGCATCCAGGTGATCGACGACGTGCTCTACGTCAACGGCCAGCCGGTGCCGCGCCAGCCCGACGGCACTTTCACCTCCGACTACCGCCAGGATCCGGGCGCGGACGTGCCGGTCTTCCGCGAGACGCTCGACAACGGCGTAAGCTACGACACGCTCGACCAGTCACCGACCTCGCGCGGCGACAACACCCGTGAGTTCATCGTGCCGGAAGGCCATTACTTCATGATGGGCGACAACCGCGACAACTCGCTCGACAGCCGTTTCGACGTCGGCATGGTGCCCGCCGAGAACCTCGTCGGCCGTGCGTCGATGATCTTCTTCTCGCTCGGCAACGACACGTCGTTCCGCGAGGTCTGGAAGTGGCCGGCCAACATGCGCTGGGATCGGCTGTTCAAGGTCGTTCAATGAAGAAGGCGAGGGGGCTCTCGGCCGAGGACAGGGCACAGGCTGAGGCCGTGATCGGCTACTCCTTCGCCGACAAGCAGCGGCTCGACCGCGCGCTCACCCATGCGAGCGCGACGCTCGCCCGGGGCGGCGATTACGAGCGTCTGGAATTCCTCGGCGACCGCGTGCTCGGCCTCTGCATCGCGGAGCTTCTGTTTTCCTCCTTCAAAAGCGCGACGGAAGGCGAGCTTTCCGTCCGCTTCAACCAGCTCGTCAGTGCCGAGACCTGCGCGGCGATTGCCGACGAGCTGCAGCTTCACCGCTTCATCCGCACCGGTGCCGACGTCAAGAAGCTCACCGGCAAGAACATGCTGAATGTCCGCGCCGACGTGGTGGAAAGCTTGATTGCCGCGATCTATCTCGATGCCGGCCTGGAGGCCGCGCGTGCCTTCGTGCTGAAGCACTGGAGCGCGAGGGCGGCCCGCGCCGACGGCGCACGGCGGGATGCCAAGACGGAGCTGCAGGAATGGGCGCACGCCAGGCACGCAGTCACGCCGATCTACAAGGTTGCGGAACGCAGCGGACCGGATCATGATCCGCGCTTTACCGTGACCGTCGAAATTCCGGGGGTCGCCCCCGAAACGGGAACCGAACGTTCCAAGCGCGCGGCCGAACAGGTTGCTGCCACGAAAATGCTGGAGCGCGAGGGCGTCTGGCAGAAAACCGCCCCTTGAGGCTGATGGATATCTATGACCGACAATGACAACATGGCCGCCGCCGGCGGCGAGCATTCCGGCGATCAGCCGACGCATTCGGGCTTCGTCGCCCTGATCGGCCCGACCAATGCCGGCAAGTCGACGCTCGTCAACCGCCTGGTCGGCGCCAAGGTGTCGATCGTCAGCCACAAGGTGCAGACGACACGCGCGGTGATGCGTGGCATCGCCATCCACCAGAACGCCCAGATCGTGTTCATGGATACGCCCGGCATCTTCAAGCCGCGGCGCAAGCTCGACCGGGCGATGGTGACGTCCGCCTGGGGCGGTGCCAAGGACGCCGACCTGATCCTGCTCCTGATCGACAGCGAGAGGGGGCTGCGCGGCGATGCCGAGGCGATCCTGGAAGCACTGAAGGACGTTCCGCAGCCGAAGATCCTCGTGCTCAACAAGATCGACCGGGTGCAGCCGGAACAGCTGCTGAAGCTTGCCGCCGCGGCCAACGAGGCAGTGAAGTTCGAGCGCACCTTCATGGTTTCCGCGACGACGGGGTCTGGCTGCGACGACCTCATGGACTATCTGGCGACGACGCTGCCGGAAGGCCCCTGGTACTATCCGGAGGACCAGATCTCGGATCTGCCGATGCGCCAGCTCGCCGCCGAGATCACCCGCGAGAAGCTTTTCCTGAGGCTGCACCAGGAACTGCCCTATGCCTCGCACGTCGAGACGGAGAAGTGGGAAGAGCGCAAGGATGGCTCGGTGCGCATCGAGCAGGTGATCTATGTCGAGCGCGAGAGCCAGAAGAAGATCGTGCTCGGCAAGGCCGGCGAGGCGATCAAGGCGATCTCCACCGCCTCGCGCAAGGAGCTCTCGGAAATCCTCGAGCAGCCGGTGCATCTTTTCCTGTTCGTCAAGGTCCGCGAGAACTGGGGCAACGATCCCGAGCGCTATCGCGAAATGGGCCTCGAATTCCCCAAGGGCTGACCGGCCGGGCTGCTGTCAGGTCTTCAGCCGCCGCGCCACCATCTTCGCGATCGGTGGCCCGATCAGGATGATGATGAAGAGACGTGCCGTCTGCAGGGCCATCACGAAGGAGATGTCGACCGGCGTCGAGGCGGCGATGATCGCGACCGAATCGAGCCCGCCGGGGCTGGTCGCGAGATAGGCGGTCAAAAGGTCGACGCCGAGCGTCGCCCAGAGCAGGACCGCGAGCGTACCGCAAAAGGTAATCAGCACGACGATCGAGAGCATGATCTGCGGCAGGGCGTTGGTCGCATGGCGGAGAATGCGCCGGGTGAAGCCGAGGCCGATCTTCCAGCCGAGCACGCCGTAGGAAATGGCGAGTAGCCATGGCGGCAGCTCGATCTGCAGGTGGCCCGTCGTCGAGAGTGCGGCGGTGGCGATCATCGGCAGCAGCATGGTTCCGGCCGGTATCTTGAGCAGCGCGCCGACGGCGCTCGCCGCGAAGGCGACCGCAAGCGTTTCGAAAAGCGCGAACACGTCGACCGCGCGGAACCAGTCGAGCGGCTGGGCCTCGCCGCCGGCGGCGTGGAAGGCGAGTGCTGCGATCACCGAGGCGGCGGAGGCGACGCAGACCACGCGGAGATACTGCATGAAGGCGACGAGGCGCGCATCCGCGCCGTAGGCCTCCGCCATCAGCATCATCGCCGAGGCGGCGCCCGCGGACGTACCCCAGATCGCGGTGGTTCCGGGCAGGACGCCGCTGCGGGCCATGAGATAACCCGTGACCGTACTCGCGAGCACGATCGCCAGCACCACCGAGAGAAAGAGCGGCCAGCCGTGCAGGAAGGTTTCGGCAATTTTCAGGTCCAGCGCGCGGGCGATCACGCAGCCGATCATCGAATGCGCGGCGAAATAGGGGATGCGCGGCACGGAGAGGCGTGCGCCGTTGGTTGCAGCCGCGATCGCGGCCAGCATGGGCCCGAGCAGCAGCGCGCCGGGAATGCCGATCTCTTCCAGTATCGCGGCAAGCACTGCCGAAAGCAGGAGCAGGACCGTCCAGCGCAGCGGTGTCGGCAGCCGCGTCAGCAGGCCTGGTTCGAGCGCGGTTTCGGTCGACGGACGGTCGTCAGATGACATTCGGGGGAAGCTCGTATCGGGGAGGGCGTCGTGCTTCGGCTACTATACCGATTCCTGATGAAATGTATCGCGCAGGTGGCGGGAATTCGCCGCCGGATTGCTTTCTCCACCTCGCGGACCTGTGCCCGGAGGCCGATCTGGTATAGAACGACATCATGCAATGGAGTGACGAAGCGATATTCCTGGGCGCCCGGCGCCACGGCGAGACGAGCATCATCGCCGAGATGATGACCCGCGAGCACGGTCGGCATCTCGGCCTCGTGCGCGGCGGACGTTCCCGCACCATGCAACCGATGTTGCAGCCGGGAAACCGCCTCGACGTCGTCTGGCGGGCACGCCTCGACGAACATCTCGGTGAATACCGGGTGGAACCGTTGACGCTGCGGGCCGCGAGGCTGATGGAGACGGCGACCGCCGTTTACGGCGTGCAGGCGCTCGCGGCCCTGCTCAGGCTCCTTCCGGAGCGCGATCCGCATCCGCATCTCTTCGGCATGCTCGACATCATCCTCGACCACCTGCACGAGGCGCAGGCGGCCGGCGAACTCTTCATCCGCTTCGAGCTTGCAGTGCTGAACGATCTGGGTTTCGGGCTCGATCTCGCCCAGTGTGCGGCGACCGGCACGCGGGAAGACCTCGTCTACGTCTCTCCGAAATCGGGCCGCGCCGTCTGTCGCGATGCCGGCGCGCCATGGGCCGACAAGATGCTGGCGCTCCCGCCTTTTCTCTGCGCCGGTGCATCGCGTGCCGCGACGTCCGAGAACCTGGCCGATGCTTTTCGACTGACGGGGTTCTTTCTCGGCAGGCATGTCTACGAGCCGCGGGGCATCACGCCCGGCGCGGCTCGCGAGGGGTTTCTTCAGGCGGCATTGAAGGCCTTGCGTTCCGGCGAGCCGGAGAGCGCAGTGGCGGCCTGCGAAAACACCGCCTGACCGTCTCTGCCGTTCTTCTTCATGTGGTCATGAATCGCGAGCTGCAGCTCGACGATGTTGCGGTAGGTGCCGCCATCCAGTTCGATGACCGGAAACTTGACCGCGATGAACTTGACCCTGTCACCATCGGGAACGGAAATCCCGACCGGGACTCCGGCATATTCGATAACTCTCTTTTCCATAATCAATATCCCCGCCCGCGCATCCCGCGCGGACAATCGTTGGACTCAGCTTGTGAAGTTCAGTGATTGTTCGGCGTCACATTCGACACACGGATCGGCATTTGCCGGCCGTGCGCACGCCATTGGGGGATAGATGCCAAGGACGGGCGGCATGAAGGAATACAACACGCATTTCGCTGACCTCCTTTTGGCAGGGACTCGCTGAACGAGCTTCCCGGGTTGAATCTGTTGGTCCGCCATCGAACCAGCTGGCTCAAGGTAGGCGCGAGGTGCTTTTTCGTCAACCTTCAGTGGATGAAAAATAAAATAATATTTTGTGACATCGCGATTGTGGGTGCATTGCGGCAAAAAATAATCGCCTCTGCCGCAATTGCTAAAAAATGTGTTCGATCGTGAAGACTCACGCCGCCGCCGGCAGTGCGCGGTCCACCGGACGTTCGGCGATCGGCCAGTGGACGATGGCGGCGAACACGCCGAGCGCCACGCCGAACCACCAGACGGTGTCGTAGGAGCCCATGCGATCGTAGAGGTAGCCGCCCATCCAGACGCCGAGGAAGGAGCCGATCTGGTGGGAGAGGAACACCAAACCACCGAGCAGGCCGAGATGGCGGGTGCCGAACATGATGGCGACGAGCGCATTGGTCGGCGGCACGGTGGAGAGCCAGAGCAGCCCCATCACGATCGCGAAGACGATCACCGACAGCGGCGTCTGCGGCAGGAGCAGGAAAGCCGTGACGGCGACTGAGCGGGCGACATAGATGAAGGCGAGGAAGTACGGCTTCGAATAGCGCTGCGAGATGAAGCCGGAAGCGAGCGAGCCGATCACGTTGAAGAAGCCGATCAGCGCCATGGCGATCACCGCATAGCGGGCGTCGATGCCGATGTCGCCGAGATAGGCGGGGAAATGGGCGGTGATGAAGGCGACCTGGAAGCCGCAGACGAAGAAGCCGCTGGTCAGCAGCAGATAGCTGCGGTGACCGAGCGCTTCCCGCAGTGCTTCGGCGACTGTCTGCTGGGCCTGCGCCTTCGACTGGGTGCCGGAATTGGCGTTGCCGCGTAGCGGGTAGGCGAGCAGCGGCACGATCAGCATCAGGGCGCCGAGCCAGACGAGACTGTCCGACCAGCCGAAATTGGAGATCAGCGCCTGGCTGAGCGGCGCAAACAGGAACATGCCCGCCGATCCCGCGGCGGTCCCGATACCGAAGGCGAAGGAGCGCTGCTCGGGCGTGACGTTACGGGCAAAGGCCGACAGAACGATGCCGAAGGAGCCCGAGGCGACGGCAAAGCCGACCAGCAGGCCACCGCCGATATGCAGCCAGACCGGCGAGGATGCGTGGGCCATAACGGTCAGGCCCACGGCATAGAGTACGCCGGAAAGGGTCAGCACCCGGCCGGTGCCGTACTTGTCAGCCATCGCACCGAAGAACGGCTGGCCGAGGCCCCAGGCGAGGTTCTGGATCGCCATCGCGAGCCCGAAGGTCGAGCGGTCCCAGCCGGTGTCGGAAAGCATCGGCAACTGGAAGAAACCCATGGCCGAGCGAGGCCCGAAGGTCATCATCGCGATCAGCGAGCCGCTGACGATGATCAGCCAGGGCATGGGACTGCGCACGGTCGTGGTCATGGATTCCGTCTCCTGTTTCGGCCGCAGACGATAGAGCGCCTCAGGATCACGGAAAAGTGCTTTTTCCTGAATGAACCATCAGCGGAATTGATGGCCGTCAATGTTGGGGTGCGGTGATTTGATGGGTCGCGGGCCAGCGGTGGTCACCGCTGCTTGATCGCCCAGCCTTCGGCCCGTGTATCAAGGACGGTCACGGCATCGCCGATCGCAATCTTTCCCTCGCTACGGGGCACGGCGTTCCAGCCGAACAGCGGGCCGGGAACGCGGCGGTCGGCGGACATGCGGATGCGGCCCATCGCCGGCATCGGATTGGCGCCCTCGCGGGAGCCGGTCTGTTGGTCTTGCGTGGTGATGATGCAGCGCGAACAGGGTTTTACCAGGTCGAGCCGCACACCGGCGATCTCGATGGCCGCCCAGCGGTCTTCGGCCCAGGCCTCGTCGCAGTCGATGACGATGTTCGGGCGGAAGCGCTCCATGCCGACGGAGCCCTCGCCGTGCGCCTCCATGTCGGCATTGAGCGCCTTCAGAGAACCGGTCGTGGTGACGAGCACCTGGTAGCCGTCGGCGAACGAAACCGGCGTCTCCGGGCCGGCCCACTCGGCGCTCGCGGTGCGCTGCGCCGCGCCGTCGAAGAAGACGAGCTTCAGCTCCCGTCCGAACCAGTCCGAAAGGCGGGCATTGACGCTGTCGTCGGCGACGGCGGCGCTGATGATCGATTTCCACACGGCGACATCCATGCGGCGGTCGGGATGCGGCGGCGCCACCATCATCTCGCGGCCGTCATCGAGGCGCAGCATGAGATGGGAAGTGGCGGGCAGTGCCGTGAGGCGGGCGAGATCCGGCAGTTCACGCTGGGTGACGAAGTGGCCGTCCGGTCCCGTCAGCATCATCCGCCGGTCGCCGCCAAGCCCGCGAGCGTCGATCGCGGCGGCCGGCAAGGGAATGCCGCGGGCGCTCTTCAGCGGATAGATGTTCAGTTGGCTGACCTGCATGATGATCCCTCAGATTTCGTCGATGAAAAGGTCGAGGACGTGGCGGAGGCGCTCGTGCCGCTCGCGTGCGAGCGCGCGCCCGCTTTCCGTCTGGAAACCGTCGGCGAGCCGGAAGAGCTTCGTCTCGAAATGGTCGATCGCAAAGCGCTTGTCGTCGAGCGGGCGGTTCTCGCCGAGCGGGTCGGCCGGGTCGTAGAGCGCCGAGCCGAGCCGGCCGGCGATGTAGAAGCAGCGCGCCGCACCGACCATGCCGATGGCGTCGAGCCGGTCGGCATCCTGCAGGATTTTTGCTTCCAGTGTCTCGGGCACGATGCCGGCGGAAAAGCTGTGGGCCTCGATCGCGTGGCCGACGCGGCCGATGTCTGCCGCCGCCCATCCGAGGCCGGCGAGGATCGTTGCCGCCTTCTCTGCCGCCAGCCGCGAGGCGCTCGCCCGGAGCGGCGAGTTCTTCTCGACCGCCACGCAGTCATGCAGGAGGACCGCAGCAGCAAGAATGCGGGTGTCGCCGCCTTCGTCGCCGGAGATCCGCATGGCGTTGCGGAACACCCTCAGAACGTGGGCGACGTCGTGCGAACCGTCATCGCTCTCCGTGGCATGGGCGAGGAGTTCTGCCGCAAGCGCCTCATGCGGGGCGAAGGCATCGGCGATCGGAGGACGGGACATCGGCGGGGGTCCTGCAGGAGCGTGGAGGGCGGCTTCTCTCCTCCCGTACCCGCGTCCCGGCCGAAGCGCAATGCCGGCTCCGCCGCCCGCCGTGCCGCCATGTCATGTCATCGGAACGACACCGCCTCTTGCAACTTGTCACAAAAGTTTCTAAATCGAGCGTACCGGCACGCGCCGGTTTTCTTTGACCTTGCTTATGCTCAAATTGAGCATAAATGGAAGCCGGCGACGGCAGGGAGATCAGGATGCAACAGGTGCAAGGTGCGACCGCCGCAAAGGCGCCGGCTGGCAGTGCCGCCGAACGATACGGAATTCTGGAGCGCCCGGACCTTTCCTTCACCCCGGCCGTGGCCAAGGAAACCGAGCATCTCTACGAGCGCGTGAAGAGCTTCATCCCGGCGATCGAATGGCCGGTCTTCGCCCCTTATGTGCACGCGATCAACCGGCTGAAGAAGGAGCGCGGTGCGGTCATTCTCGCCCACAATTACCAGACGCCGGAAATCTTCCACTGCGTCGCCGACATCAAGGGTGATTCGCTCCAGCTCGCCCGCGACGCGACCCGCGTCGATGCCGGGATCATCATCCAGTGCGGCGTCCACTTCATGGCCGAGACGTCGAAGCTGCTCAATCCGGAGAAGACGGTGCTCATCCCGGACGGCAGGGCAGGGTGCTCGCTGTCTGAATCGATCACCGGCGACGACGTGCGGGCGCTGAAGGCGCGCTATCCCGGCGTCCCGGTCGTCACCTACGTCAACACTTCGGCTGACGTGAAGGCGGAAACCGATATCTGCTGCACCTCGTCGAATGCGGTCGCCGTGGTCGACAGCCTCGAATCGGACACCGTGCTCTGCATCCCGGACGAATACCTGGCGATGAATGTCGCCAAGAAGACGAAAAAGAAGATCCTGACGTGGCAGGGGCACTGCGAGGTGCACGAGCGCTTCACCGCCGAGGAGCTTCTCGAATACAAGGCCGCCGATCCGTCGATCGAGATCGTCGCTCATCCGGAGTGCCATCCGAGCGTGCTTGCGGTCTCCGACTATGCCGGCTCGACCTCGGGCATGATCGACTACGTCAAGACGAAGCGCCCGGGCCGCGTGCTGCTGGTCACCGAATGCTCGATGGCCTCCAACATCCAGGCGGAGGTGAAGGACGTCGACTTCGTCAAGCCGTGCAACCTCTGTCCGCACATGAAGCGGATCACGCTGCCGAAGATTCTCGACAGCCTGCTCTTCATGACGGAGGAAGTCACCGTCGATCCGGCGATCGCCGGCCGTGCCCGGCTTGCCGTCGAGCGCATGATCAACCTCAAGCAATAGCAGTACCCGCAAGATCGGCCCTGGGCCGGGGAGACCAGTCAGATGCCCACCAATATCGAATCCATCCGGCCGCAGTCGTGGCAGGGCATCGACGACATCGTGATCGTCGGGGGCGGGCTTGCCGGCCTGTTCTGCGCGCTGAAGCTCGCGCCGCGTCCCGTCACCGTTCTGGCCGCCGCGCCGATCGGCCACGGCGCCTCCTCCGCCTGGGCGCAAGGCGGTATCGCCGCGGCGATGAGCCCCGGCGACACGGTCGAGAAGCATCTCGCCGATACGCTCGCCGCCGGTGCTGGCATCGTCGACGAGAAGATCGCCCGGCTGATGATCTCGGAGGGGCCGGACCGTATCCGCGATCTCCTTTCCTACGGCGTTCCTTTCGACCGCGACCTCGAAGGCAAGCTCCTGCTCTCGCGCGAGGCCGCCCATTCCGAGCGCCGCATCGTGCGGGTGAAGGGCGACCAGGCCGGCAAGGCGATCATGGAAGCCTTGATCGCCGCCGTCCGCAGCACGCCGTCGATCCGCGTCATGGAAGGCTATGTCGTCGAGGAGCTGGCTGTCGAGGGCCGCTTCGTCTCGGGCGTCATCGCAAGGCCCGACGCCGGCAAGTCCAAGACCCGCGTCGCCTTTCCGGCGCGCGCGGTGGTGATGTGCTCGGGCGGTGTCGGCCATCTCTACCAGGTGACGACCAATCCGGCGGAGGCGCGCGGCGCCGGCCTCGGCATGGCCGCGAAGGCGGGCGCCATGGTCGCCGATCCGGAATTCGTCCAGTTCCATCCGACCGCCATCGACATCGGCCGCGATCCCGCACCGCTCGCGACCGAGGCACTGCGCGGTGACGGTGCGATCCTCGTCAATGCCGCCGGCCATCGCTTCATGACCGACCTGCATCCCGATGCCGAGCTCGCCCCGCGCGACGTCGTCGCCCGCGGCGTCTTCGCCGAGGTGAAGGCGGGCCGCGGCGCCTTCCTCGATTGCACCAAGGCGGTCGGCGCGCATTTCCGCGAACTCTTCCCGACCGTCTACGCCTCCTGCATGGAGGCGGGCATCGACCCTGTCACGCAGCCGATCCCGGTGGTTCCGGCCGTCCACTACCACATGGGCGGGGTGCTCGTGGATGCCGACGGCAAGACGACCGTCGACGGACTCTGGGCGGCCGGCGAGGTCACCTCGACCGGCGTGCACGGTGCGAACCGGCTCGCGTCCAACTCGCTGCTCGAAGCCATCGTCTTTGCCGCCCGCATCGCCGAGAACATCAAGGGCATGCTGCCGGAATCGACCCTCTACGAATGGCCGAAGAACGCCGGCGAGAACGACGAGCTCGTGACCCTGGAAGACAGCCCGCAGCTTGCCGAACTGCGCCGGCGGATGTCGGCGGAGGCGGGCGTCATCCGCACAGGTGACGGGCTGAAAGACCTCATCCGCGACATCGCGCGGCTGGAGCGCGAGAACACCCGCATCCGCTTTTCCAACATGGTGGCCGCGGCAAAACTGATCGCGACCGCCGCCTATCGCCGTCAGGAGAGCCGCGGCGGGCATTTCCGCGCCGACCGCCCCGACACGGTCGAGAGCTGGCGCCACCGTACCTACATGACGCTGAAGGATGCCGAGCAGACGGCCGCCGAGATCGCCGGATAACAGGACAAGGGGAGTGACGACCATGACCGCAGAGACCTTCCGGCCCGTCCTTCCGGCGCTGATGATCGAGGACCAGGTAAAGGCGGCGCTCGTCGAGGATCTCGGCCGCGCCGGCGACATCACCACCTATGCGACGATCGCACCGGAACGGGTTGCCACGGCCGAGATGAACAGCCGGGAGGAGGGCGTCGTCGCGGGCATCGAGCTTGCCCGTGCGGCCTTCCGCATCGTCGATCCCGCCGTGGCCTTCGAGGCGATTGCCGCAGACGGTGACCGGGTCGGTCCCGGAACGCCGATCGCGCGGGTGAGCGGCCCGGCCCGCTCGCTGCTCTCGGCCGAACGCGTCGCGCTCAATTTCCTCATGCATCTTTCGGGTGTCGCCTCCTACACGGCGCGCTTCGCCGAAGAGATCTCCCATACACGGGCCAGGGTCACATGCACCCGCAAGACGTTGCCGGGACTTCGGGCGGTGGAGAAATACGCCGTCCGGCTCGGCGGCGGCTCGAACCACCGCTTCGGCCTCGACGACGCGATCCTCATCAAGGACAACCACATCGCCGTCTGTGGCGGCGTGGCCGAGGCGGTGCACGCGGCCCGTGGCTATGCCGGCCATCTGGTGAAGGTCGAGGTGGAGGTCGATACGCTTGAACAGATGCGCGAGGCACTTGCGGCCGAACCGGACGCGATCCTGCTCGACAACATGGGGCCTGAAACGCTTCGCGAGGCAGTGGCGATCAACCGGACCCACAGCGGTCTCGACGAGGCGGGCTACTGGGCTGCAGGCCGCCGGGTAATGCTGGAGGCTTCCGGCAACGTCAACCTCTCGACCATTCGCGCGATCGCGGAGACGGGCGTCGACTATATCTCGACCTCGAAGATCACCATGGCCGCGCCGACGCTCGATATCGGACTGGACATCACGATCGCCTGAGGCGCCTCGGTCGGGCGCCCGGATGGCTCATCTGTCCTCCGGCGCCTCGGTCAGCCGTTCGGCGAGTGCGACCAGTGGCTTCGGTCCGTGATACGTTACCTGCGGGAACGGGATAGAAATTTCGTTCTGTTCAAATGACTTCTTCACCTTCTTTATCATTTCGCGTGAAGTCGGCCAGAAGTCCGACGATTTCGTCCAGTACCACAGCGTGAGGACGACTGCGCTGTCGGCGAGCTGGTCGACATGGGTCGTGACGGGTGGGTCCTTGAGGACGCGGGGGTCCGACTCGGCGTGGTCGCGCATGATGCCCTCGGCGAGGTCGATATCGTCGTCATAGCCGATGCCGATCTTGAACTCGAAGCGGCGCGTGGCCTCGCGGCTGAAATTGGTGATCGGCACGTTCCACAGTGTGGAGTTCGGTGCCAGCCGGTAGAGCCCGTCGGGGGTGCGCAGTTCCGTCGCGAAAAGGCCGATCTCAATGATCGTGCCCGAGATCGCCCCGGTGTCGATATATTCCCCGACGCGGAAGGGGCGGAGTACGAGCAGCATGATGCCGGCGGCGATGTTCTGTAGCGTTCCCTGGAGCGCAAGGCCGATCGCGAGGCCTGCGGCGCCGAGGGTCGCGATGATCGATGCCGTCTGCACGCCGAACTGGGCGAGTACGGTCACGAAGACGAGAAGCAGCGCGCCATAGCGCACGACATTGGCGAAAAAGCGCGCAAGCGTCTCGTCTATGCCGCGCACGCGCAACAGGCCCCTGTGCGTCCACCGGCTGAGCAGCGATGACAGCCACCAGCCGGCGAGAAGCAGCAGCAGCGCCCCGATGATCGAAAAAGAATATTGTACCGCGAGCCGGCTCGCCTGTGCCAGCGCCGCCTGGGTTGCGAGTACGGCTTCGTTGGCCTGTGACTCCATTCCGGTGCTCCCTTGCCGTTGGTCCCAGTGGCTACATGGGGCACCCGCCGGCGAGGTCAACCGATGCTGCGTCCTCCGACCTTGAGGCCGGGAGCGGGGCGTTCCTCGAGGATCTGGTGGCGGAAGCGGAAGAGCGCGGCCGGCCGACCGCCGGTCGCAGCCATGGTGCCGCCGGTCGGTTCGACCAGCTCTGCACCCTCGACGAGGCGGCGGAAATTCTGCTTATGGAGATGGCGGCCGGAAATCGCCTCCACCGTCGCCTGCAGCTCGGTAAGGGTGAATTCCGGCGGCATCAGCTCGAAGACGACCGGGCGGTATTTGAGCTTGCCGCGGAGCCTGGCGATCGCCGTCGCCATGATGCGGCGGTGGTCGAAGCGCATCGGTACGCCGAGCCGGGCAGCCAGTCCCGTATGCCAGACGCGGCCATCGGCGACGGCCTCCTCGATGAGGCCGGCCTCGTAGAGCAGCTCGTAGCGTTCCAGCACCCGCTCCTCGTCGAACGGGAAATCGTCGAGGCCGAAGGCGAGCTTGATGCGCGAGCGGCGCGACAGCCGGGCGGCGCCCGCGGGATCGCCGCCTGCCTCCTCCGCCCATTGCCTCAAGGCCGGCAAGATGACCTGGTCGAGGAGGACCGGGCGGCCCTGGCGCCAGTCCTCCCACGGAAGATAGCTGTACCAGTCGCGCCAGTGCACGCCTGCGGCGGAGAGCGCCGCCGTCCGCTCGGGGTCCATGCGCGTCAGCGCCAGATAGCCGACCGAAACGAGATGCGGGCCCGCGTCACCGGGCATCTTGTGCCGGCCGCGGTCGCCGAAGGTGTAGAGCTGCTCGATATAGCCCATGTGGAGAGCGGTGCGCGCCTCCACCGCGACGCGCAGCGACATCTCCATGGTGCGGTAGCGCGCCGGGTCGAATGGTCCGAAAGGCAGGCTCTCGAGCTCGCTCGACGCATCGCTGACGACGAGGATCTGCGGATTGCCGCCGGAGACCGCGACGATCGCCGCGTCGAGGCTGATCTCGATTGGCGAACCCGTCCCCGCCGTCATGGCAGCCGTTCTCCGGCCGGCAGGAGCGGTAGCACGAAGGGTGCGTTGCCGTCGGCATCCGCGCCGCGGCCGATCGCTTTCACAGCCGCGACGAGCCGGCCACCACGCCCGAGCAACCGGTCGCCGATCTCGACGATCCGGGCGTTCGGCGTGGCGTATGGCGAGACCTGCCGGAGGCGCGCAGCGAGTTCCATCTCGTCGTCGTCGGGCCTGACGGCGAGGCTTGCGACGAGCGCTGCCGCCGGCGAGCGCGACACGCCCATCCAGCAGTGGACGACGAGCGGAGCGGCCTGGTCCCAATTCCGTGCGAAATCGATGATCTGTAAGACATGCACTTCCTGCGGCGCCACGAGATCGCCAGTGCCGGCGAAGGCGATGTCGTTGACCCCGAGCTTCAGGTGCCGCGCCGGATCGATTACACCGGGCCGATGGAAATCCTGCCCTTCCGCAAGCAGGCTGATCATTTCCCGCGCCTTGTGGCGAACGGCCATCTCCGCGATACGGGCGAGGGGGGAGACGACGATCGCGCTCATGGTGCTGCCTTCTTTGCCTGCACCCGCGCCGCCTCGATTGCCTCGAAGCGCTCGACGAAACGTTTTTGGGCTTCGAAGGCAGGGAGCGGCGTGACCATCATCGTCGAGCGGTCGAAGCCGCGCGGCTGGCCGAAGAATTTCCGCGCCTCCGCCGGCTCGAAGCCGGCAAGTTCGGTCGCCTCGAAATAGGCGGCGATCCGGTCCGCCTTCTTGATCTCGTCCTTGAGGGTGCGCGAGGGATGCGGCGGCAGGCCGAAGCGCAGGTGGACGGCCGCCTCGAGTCGCTTTTCGACCACCTTGTAGTCGCCGCCGACAACCGCCTTGAAGGGCGAGATCATGTCGCCGATCACATATTCCGGGGCATCGTGCAGCAGCGCCATCTGCAACTCGTCGGCGCTCGCCTTCGGGTGGCTGCGGCGGAAAATGTCCTCGACGAGCAGGCTGTGCTGGGCAACGGAAAAGGCATGGTCGCCGGAGGTCTGGCCGTTCCAGCGGGCGACGCGGGCAAGGCCGTGGGCGATGTCGCCGATCTCGACGTCGAGCGGCGAGGGGTCGAGGAGATCGAGCCTCCGGCCGGAGAGCATCCGCTGCCAGGCCCGCGACTTCATCTGCGTGAGCGGCGGCACCGGTCAGGCCTCCTCGGCGGCCGTCGGGAAGTCGAGCCCCGACCAGGCCGGAAGGCTGACGGCGACCGCGGTCTCGCCGGCGAGCACGGGCACGCCCGTCGCAAGCGCTTCTCCGACGCGGTCGATGCGGACGATGGCCAGGCCCGCCGCTCCGCGGACGGAACCGAGCGTGCCGACCGGCTTTCCGCCGATGGTGATTTCCGTGCCCGTCGCGGGCAGGGCCGTCTCGCCGCCGACGAGCACGACGCGTCGGCGGGCCGTCCCGCGATGCTGCATCCGTGAGACGACCTCCTGCCCGACATAGCAGCCTTTCTTGAAACCGATGCCGCCGTTGCGGTCCATCAGGACGTCGTGCGGAAAGGCGTCCTGGAGTGCAAAGTCGGTGCCCGATTCGGCGATGCCCGCAGCGATCCGGAGATCGAGATAGCTGCCATCGTCTTCTCCGGCGTGCCGGCCCGGCCGGCGGCCGAGCACAGTTCCGGCGGCGGCAAAGCGCTTGTCGAGGAGAGCGGTGGCGTCTCGCTCCCCACCCCAGGAGACGGTGACGCCGGCTTCCGGTTCTGCCGCGAGGGTGACCGCCGCGCGCAGCTTGTACATGGTGAGCCGCCTGACCAGGTCGGCCTGCTGGCCGGTCGCGGTTTCGAGGAGGAAGCCGTCGCCGTCGCGCGCAATCAGGAAATCGAAGAGGATTTTCCCCTGCGGGGTCAGGAGCGCGCCGGGCCCGGCTTCACCGGCAGGCAGCGCCGCCACGTCGGTGGTGACGAGGTTCTGGAGAAAGTGCTCGGCCTCCGGTCCGGAAATCCGGATCAGGGCGCGGTCGGGAAGAAACGCTGCTGGCATCGTCTGCGATTTTCCGAAATTGCGATGTCAGAGAGTTAAGGTCTCGGCGGACAAACGGCAAGCGCCGGCGTCAGTCGCCGGCGGTGAAGAATTTCCACTGACCGTCCGGCGAGATGCCGACGCGGAAGAAATTGTAATTGCCGGATTCCTGCATGTCGGTGAAGTCGCCGGCGGTGACGATCCGGAAGAGCTCCACCTTCTCCGGCGGCGTCAGCGTGGCGAGCGGCTTCTCGGCGAAATAGGGCCAGACATACATTTCATCCGGCGTACCGGCATTGACGTGGACGAAGCCGGTGGAGAGCACGTCGAGCAGGATCGCGAGGATTTCGACGCCCTCACTGTCGCCGGAAAGCCCCTTGAGCGTGGCGATCGGATCGGGATCGGCCGAATCGAGCATGACTTGCGTCTGGTTCGGGCCGAGATTGAGAAGCGGCTTGAGCCGCTCGATGTCGCCGGATGCGGCGGCCTCGATGATCAGCTGCCGCAGCTTGCGCACCGGCTCCGGCGCCTTTTCGATGTCGTAGATGACTTCGGGCGGCGGCCCCTGGTCCTCGGGCGCCTCCTCGACTCCGCTTGTCGCATTCGGGTCGTCGGTCGGTGTGCTGATCAGCGGGTCGGGATCGGGAATGCCGGTGACACTGCCGGAGGGCGGCGCGCTCCCGGGCACGTCCTCGGCCGTGGGGACGGGGGCCTGCGCCGGCTGTCCGCCGATCTGCTTCAGCTCGGAGAGTGCGGCGGCGCTTCCGGCTGCGCTGATGAGCGTCACGCCGGCGAGAAGGATGGCGGCCACACGACGCAGATTATGATTCCGGCTGGCCCGGGCGGACGCCTTTTTCATCGCCGTCCCTCTTTGTCGATTACTGGATGCAACGCGTCGGGGAGAACTCGCCTGCGACCATGCGGGCCTTGAGCTGTTCGAGGATTGCCTCGGCGCCTTCCTCTCCGTGAATGCGAATCGTCTCGCGCATGGCAAGCGCGAAGGCCGCGTCGGCGATGATTTCCGGTTCGATGCCGTCGGCCATACCGTCCGCCCAGGCTTCATTCTGGTACTCAAGGGCGGCCTGCATCTTCTCGTGAACGATCATGTCGTCGATGTCGTTGCGGCGCGGTTCCATGATACTCATCCTCGATGCGGTCAGTTCTTACTCACGTGTTAACAACACTAGCAGCCTTTTCCTGAAACGACACGGGGTCGTGTCGAAACAGGTTAATTATTCGCTAATTTCCGTAACGGGTAGCAATTTCCGTGGCAAGTGTTGCGCCTTCGGCACGGTAGCGTTCGGCGGCCGTGACGGCCGAAGGCGTGCAGGTCGTATAGACCGATGCGAAGGAGCGATAGCCGCGATTGTAGGCTGCAACCATGCGTTCGCGGCGTTTCGGCTCGCCGGCGGTCTCCGTTTCGAGCAGCTTTTCCATCTGCCGGCGCCATTGCGGTTCGCCCGACTCGGCGCAGAGATTGCGAAGATACTGGACGGCGCCGATGACCTCCGAGAGGCGAATCAGCTGGGTGTCATAGGGTGCGGGCTTCTCCTGCGAATCCACGGGCGGCGCCGGCGATGCCTCCTGTGCCGCGGCGGGCCGGGTGCCGGACAACGCAACGAGAAGGGCAGCGGCAATGGCGGCGGAGACGCGCGGGCGCGCGTTGAGGTCAGCGCTCATCGCGGCCACGCGCCAGCCGTTCGAGGCAGTCGAGAATGCTCGGCGGCACGGGCAAGCCTTCAATCTCGTCCGGCCGGTACCAGCCTAGATCGGCGGCATCGTCGGCGGCGAGCGCCTCGGTGTCGTCCGTCACATCGACCAGGAAGACCGAGAGGACGAAGCCGCCGCTGCCGCTCTCCGCCTCGGCGGCGAGTTCGTAACGGTGGAAGAGCCGCGGGTTCTCTCCGCGCAAGCCAGTCTCCTCCTGCAGTTCGCGCAGCGCCGTTTCGGCGGGTGTCTCGCCCGGTTCGGCCCTGCCGCCCGGAAAGGCATAGAGGTCGGCGGCGGGCGGATTGAGCCGGCGCACGAGGAGAAAGCGGCCGTCGCGCTCCACGATCGCCGACGAGGCCGAGGCAAAGGACGTCTTCGTCATGCTCATGAATGTAGGTCGTCCTCTCCTGCCTAGCACGGCACCGTCGAAGCGGCGCCTCCGGCGGAGTATTGCGGCATCCGGCCGCCGGTTGCAACGCCTGTCGCCTTCTCCTTGACCCGCTGCGGTGCCGGTGCCATCAATCCGTGCATGTGTGGACGCTTTTCCCTGTCGGCGATGCCCGAAGAGGTACGGGAGGCTCTCGGGCTTTTCGAGCTCGAAGCCTTTCCCGCCCGCTACAACATAGCGCCGACCCAGCCCATCCTCGTGGTGGTCCAGTCGGAACGCCGCGAGCCGGGCAGCAACATGCCGGAGCGCCGGGCGATGCTGGTCCGCTGGGGTCTGCTGCCGTCCTGGGTGAAGGATCCCAACGACTTTCCGCTGCTGATCAACGCCCGGGCGGAGACGGCGATCGGCAAGGCCTCCTTCAAGGCGGCCATGCGCCATCGCCGCGTGCTGGTCCCGGCCTCGGGCTTCTACGAGTGGCATCGGCCGGAAAAGGGCAGCGATGAGAAATCGCAGGCCTACTGGATCAGGCCGCGCAGCGGCGGCGTGATCGCTTTCGCCGGTCTGATGGAGACATGGTCGTCACCGGACGGCTCCGAGGTCGACACCGGAGCCATCCTGACGGTCGCCTCCAATCGCTCGATCGCCCGCATCCACGACCGGATGCCGGTGGTCATCGCACCGGAGGATTACGGCCGCTGGCTGGATTGCCGGGCCCAGGAGCCGCGCGAGGTCACAGACCTTCTTTCTGCACCGGACGACGACTTCTTCGAGGCAGTTCCCGTGTCGAACCTCGTGAACAAGGTGAGCAACACGGGGCCTGCAGTTCAGGCGCCGGTGGCGGAAAGCCTGCCGTCGGTCGATAGAACGGACAGGCACACGGGATCAGGCCAGATGTCGCTGTTTTGACCGCCGTCGATCAGCTATGCAGCCTTCTTGTCTGAGTTGCGCTTCAACATCAGCGCTGCCGCGATGACGGCCTTCAGGCCGAGCGGTCGGTAGTTGCCATCGAGGTTCTGCTTCGGAGGTGCGGCCTCGGCCGCCTTCTTCCCAGTCATTTTCATTCTCCTGAATTGCTTCCAGTCCCTATGATTTTTTATAGTTTTGCCTTAGAACTTGGTCGAAACGACGGTTCCGGCAAATCACGTTTCATCAACGCCGACATAAACCGAGAGCAATTCACATGAAGATGATTCCCCCTCGGCCCATGGCGCGAGGCGGATAGAGCCTTCACAGGCCGCGGTCAAGTTCCGCTTCGTTACTGTCATTGCCTTCGCCGACGTCGTCCATGACGACCAGGGTTCCGAAGCGCTTGTGCCAGGCGCGTGCGCCGAGCGGCAGCGTGAAGAGATAGGCGATGACGGTGACCGACAGCACTTCCCAGGTGAAGCTCATCAGAAGCGCGACATAGACGACGATGCCGAGCGTCACCGGAAGTACCAGGTCGCGGCGGATCTTCTGCGTTTCGGACTTGCCGGACCAGACCGGCAGGCGGCTGATCAGCAGCGCGGCGATCAGCACAGTGTATCCGGCGGCGACATAGGCGACCGGTGCCGTCGGCTGCACGCCGAGGAAGCCGAGGTAGATCGGCAGAAGCACGAGAAGCGCGCCGGCGGGGGCGGGGACACCGACGAAGTATTCGGACTGCCAGGGAGCCTTGTGATCGCGCTCCGCCATCACGTTGAAGCGGGCGAGCCGGAGGCCTGCCGCGATCGCGTAGATGAGGGCGGCGATCCAGCCGATGGAGCGGGCCTGGTCGAGGATGAAGACATAGAGCACGAGGGCAGGCGCAACGCCGAAATTGACGATGTCGGCAAGCGAGTCCATCTGCGCGCCGAATTTCGACGTCGCCTTCATCATCCGTGCCACACGCCCGTCGATGCCATCGATGAAGGCGGCTGCGAGCACCAACGTCACCGCCAGTTCGTAGCGGTTCTCGAAGGCGAGCCGGATGCCGGTGAGGCCGGAACAGATCGCAAGCACCGTGATGAGGTTCGGCACGATGAGGCGCAGCGGGATTTCCCGAAGCCGCGGGCCACGCGCACCGTCATGGCTGTTCCTCGGTTCGTTCGGCGGCACTTGCGCTTCCATCTCGCCCTCCTTGCCTCCGCGATCAGCTGCGGCGGCTGACGACGGGGCCCTTGGCCGAACCGAATTCGGCAATCACGGTCTCGCCGGCGACGGCCGTCTGGCCGAGCGCCACGCGCGGTTCGGCGCCTGCCGGCAGGAAGACGTCCAGGCGCGAACCGAAGCGGATCAGGCCGAAGCGCTCGCCGGCGTTGAGCGTTTCATTCGGGTTGGTCCAGCAGACGATGCGGCGGGCAACGAGACCGGCAATCTGTACGACGCCGATATTGCCGCGCGTGGTCTCGATCACCAGGCCGTTGCGCTCGTTTTCCTGGCTTGCCTTGTCGAGCTCGGCGTTGAGGAAGGAGCCTTCGCGATAGGCGATGTTGGTGATCCGGCCACGCACCGGCGCGCGGTTCACATGGCAGTTGAAGACGTTCATGAAGACGGAGATGCGCAGCATCGGCTCGTTGCCGAGCTGAAGCTCTTCCGGCGGCACGACCATCTGGATCGAGGAAACCTTGCCGTCTGCCGGGCTGATGACGAGATCGTCGTCCTGCGGCGTCACGCGCTCCGGATCACGGAAGAAATAGGCGCACCAGACGGTCAGCACCATGCCGACCCAGAACAGCGGCTCGGATATCCAGCCGAGAACCAGGGAACCGGCAAAGAAGGCGGCGACAAAGGGGTAGCCTTCCTTGTGGATCGGAACGATGGTGTTACGGATGGTATCGAGCAAGTTCATGGGGATCGTCTCCTCGCGGAAAATCAGGCCTGCTGACTAGCGCGAAAGCCCGCCGGGGGCAATGGCGCCGGTTCAAAAGACCGGATGCGCGGCAATCTGTATCATTCGGGAACAACCGTGTCCGCTTTTTGGCAAGCGTTGTGCACCAAGCATCAACGGTTGTTCGCTAATATTGGTACCGGATCGCCGGATGCAAGGATGGATTCGGCGGCTTGTCACTGCGCCTTTTACTTGGGAACTATTCTTTATGCACGGGTCCTACAGCACCGTGGAGGTGAATGCACGACGGGAAAGCTCGCCGCTTTACTGGCTCTCCACGCAGGAAGGGCCGGCTCCGCCCGAACTGGAAGGGCTCGGCCTTCGACAGGGAAAACCTGCCGGAGCCGGGGCGGAGATCTGCTTCGTGCCGCTCGGCGCCGGCGATCCGGCGCCGACCGGATTGGCCCTGCGCCGGCTCCTCGGACCTGATGAATACCTGATCGGTGTCGCCGACCCTGCGACAGGGGCGTTCTGCGCGGACGACGTCCTGCAGGCGGGCTTCGACGACGTTCTGCAGCTCGACCGCCCGGACGACATCGCGCTCTGCCTCGCCCGTGCCCGCGCCGTCCTTGCAAGGCGGCTGCAGCAGCGGCAGGACCTGGCCCATGTCGAACTTGAGCGCGACTATCTGCAGGCCTGCATCGACCGCCTGCCGACACCAATCTTCTTCAAGAACGCCGAAGGCATCTACGTCGGCTGCAACAAGGCCTTCGAGGGCTTTATCGGTCTGCCGGCGGAGAAGGTGGTCGGCAGCTCCGTCTATGACGTGGCGCCGGAGGATCTGGCGCGCCGCTATCAGCAGGCGGACGATGCGCTGCTCGCCCGCGGTGGCGAGCAGGTCTATGAGTGCGAGGTGCGCTATGCCGACGGCTCGCTCCATCACGTCGCCTTCCACAAGGCGGCGATCGCGTCGGAGGACGGGCGCCTTCGCGGAATCGCCGGCGCCATGCTCGACATCACCGACCGCAAGAACCTCGAGGGCCGGCTGATCGACGCTGCCGAGCGTGATCCTTTGACCAATGCCTACAACCGCCGCAAGTTCTTCGAGATCGCGACCGAAGTGACCGATCTCGCGCGCAGGGAAGGGCATCCGGTGTCGGTCGCGATCATCGACCTCGACCACTTCAAGTCGATCAACGACCAGTTTGGCCATGCGGAGGGCGATCGGGTGCTGTGCGCGACCGCGGCGCTGCTGGAAAGCGCAGCAGGCGACGGTATCACCGTCGCGAGGGCCGGCGGCGAGGAGTTCTACGTGCTGTTTCCCGGTCTTGCCCTGACGATGGCGGCGGAAATTGCCGAAACCATGCGCCGGCAGGTGTCCGACGCCGGCCTTCTTCCGGACGTCGAGGAGGCGACCGGCACGCTCAGCGTCGGCGTGGCGGAGCTCGATCCGTTGTGCAGCACGCTCTGGGATGCCCTGAAGGAGGCCGACGAGGCGCTCTACCGGGCGAAGCGCACCGGGCGAAACCGAGTCTGCGTCGCCCGACGTCAATCCGGCTACGCGAGCGCAGGCTGACGACGGTCAGACCGCGGGCGTGCGGCGAACCACGACGCCCATGTCGTCGCTCTCGCGAACCTGGCGCAGATGCTCTTCCGCCTGGGTCGCCTCCCGCTGGCGGTTCCACATCGAGGCATAGAGGCCGTTCATCGCGAGCAGTTCGCCGTGGGTCCCCCGTTCGGCGATCTCACCGCCCTTGAGCACGATGATCTCGTCCGCACCGATGACGGTGGAGAGGCGGTGGGCGATGACCAGCGTCGTGCGGTCCTTCGAGACGACGTCGAGGGCGGTCTGGATCTCCTGCTCGGTCGTGGTGTCGAGCGCGGACGTCGCCTCGTCGAGGATGAGGATCGGCGGCGCCTTGAGAACGGTTCGGGCGATGGCCACGCGCTGCTTCTCGCCGCCCGAGAGCTTCAGCCCGCGTTCGCCGACCTTGGTCTGGAAGCCGTCCGGCAGATCGCTGATAAAGTGGGCGATCTGCGCGACTTCCGCGGCGGCCTGGATTTCCTCGTCGGCGGCGGAGGGCCGGCCGTAACGGATGTTGTAGGCGATGGTGTCGTTGAAGAGCACGGTATCCTGCGGCACCATGCCGATCGCCGAACGCAGGCTCTTCTGGGTCACCTCGCGGACATCCTGCCCGTCGACGGTGATCGAACCCTTCTGGATGTCGTAGAAGCGGTAGAGCAGGCGCGAGATCGTCGACTTTCCGGCGCCCGACGGGCCGACGACAGCGACGGTCTTGCCGGCGGGAACCTCGAACGAGATGCCCTTCAGGATCGGCCGCTGCGGGTCGTAGGCGAAGTGCACGTCCTTGAAGCTGATGGCGCCCTTTGCGATCGCGAGGTCGGGGGCGCCCGGCTTGTCGGTCACCTCCGGCTCGACTTCGAGAAGGTCGAACATCTGCTCGATATCGGTGAGGCCCTGGCGGATTTCGCGATAGACGAAGCCGATGAAGTTGAGCGGCATGGCGAGCTGCAGCAGCAGAGCGTTGACGAAGACGAAGTCGCCGATCGTCTGCTCGCCACGCTGGACGGCAAGTGCCGACATTACCATCATCGCGGTCGTGCCGATGCCGAAGATCGCCGTCTGGCCGAAGTTCAGCCAGCCGAGAGAGGTCCAGACCTCGGTCGCCGCCTTCTCGTAGCGCTCCATCGACTTGTCGTAGCGCTTGGCTTCCATCTCCTCGTTGCCGAAGTACTTGACGGTTTCGAAGTTGAGGAGGGAGTCGATCGCCTTGGTATTGGCTTCGGTGTCGCTGTCGTTCATCGACCGGCGGATGCCGATGCGCCAGTCGCTCGCCTTGATGGTGAACCAGATGTAGGCCCACACAGTGATCGCCGTGACGGCGAGGTAGGAGAAGCCGTAGCCCCACCAGAAGATCACCGCCGTCAGCAGGAATTCGAGCAGGGTCGGAACCGAGTTGAGGATCGTGAAGCGGACGATCGTCTCGATGCCCTTCGTGCCGCGCTCGATGATGCGCGAGAGGCCGCCGGTCTTGCGTTCCAGATGGAAGCGGAGCGAGAGCTGGTGGATGTGAACGAAGGTCCGGTAGGCGAGCTGGCGCACGGCATACTGGCCGACGCTGGCAAAGAGCGCGTCGCGCAACTGGTTGAGGCCGACCTGGGCGATGCGGGTGAGATTGTAGAGGATGACGAGCGCGACGGCGCCGAGCAGGAAGGCGGGCAGCAGCCCGACCATGTCGAGCCGGCCGTTCAGCGCATCGGTCGCCCATTTGAAGAAATAAGGGACAAGAAGCAGGACGAACTTCGAGACGACGAGGAAGACGGTCGCCCAGACGACGCGCGCCTTGAGGTCCGGCCGCCCGGTCGGCCACATGTACGGCCAGAGGTTGACCAGCGTTTCGAGCGGATTGGAGGCATCCGCCGATACGGTCTTCTTCTTCGTCATGTTGCCTGCCCCTCGCGTCAACCGTCGTCAGATGAAATCGGCGGCCTCTCGGAGGCCGCCGACTTTCGCCACATAGGGTTTCGAATATGCGCGCGCAATGGAGGACCCGAAACTTTTGCCGGGTCGCCTGCGCCGCACCCGTCAGTCGATCGTCTCGCCGCGCAGACGCCGGCGATGCAGCTCTTCCGCATTCGGAAGCGCATCGTGCGGCACCTGGAAGACCTGGCCGGGCTCGATGAGATCCGGATTGCTGATCTTGTTGGCGTTGGCGAGATAGATCGTCGTGTAGCGGACCCCGAGCCCGTAGACGCGGCGCGAGATCTGCCAGAGCGTGTCGCCGCGGCGGATGATCACCGTGTTCTTGCTCTCGGTGAGCGGCGCCTGCTCGATCGTCTTCGGCGCATCGGCCGCCGTTTCAGCCGGCGCCGGTTCCGCTGCCGGTGCGGTGCCTTTCTCGGATGCGGCTTCGGCCGTGGGTTTCTCCGCGGTCGTCTGCGCCCCGGCGACCGCTGCGGTCGGCAGCGACTCGAGAACGGTCTGGATCAGTTCCGCCACCTTCGGCAGTCCGGCCCGAACCGCGTCGGCATCGGCTGCAAGTGCCTTCAACGCTTCGAGGGCGTTGCGGGCGCGCGCTGCCGTCTGCGTCACGAACTGCGCATAGTCGGAATCGACGCCCGCGCCGAGACGGTAGTCGATGAGCGACTGGAGGCTGATTTCCGTCGCCGAACGGGCGGCGGCAAGCTCCTCGGCAGCCGGTGTCTTGTCGTCGGCGAAGAGCCCCTGGAGGATGCCGAAGGCCTTTCCGACCGAGCCGCGCATGGTTTCGAAGGTCGCCCGGTCGAGCGGCACCATGGCTGCCGGCTGGCCGGCTTCCGGAGGCTTCGACTGTGCGACGACGGCGACCTGGTGCCCTTCGGGGCGGTTGAACGGCACGGAGGCGCGCACCAGCACCTTGCCCTCTGCGTCGAGCAGTTCTGCCCGGATCGTGTGATCGCCGACGGCGAGGGTGATCGTGCCTTCTATGACGAAGTGCCCGGTATTGTCCGTCGTCGCCGCGCCGATCAGCGTGTCGTCCGCCCAGGCGCGAACCGCGCTTCCGGGAGCGGCCGTTCCTGCGACGAAGATGCGGTCGCCTTCGATCTCCACCGCACTGACCTGGACTTCCGCCGCCGGTGCCGGCTTGGCGGCCTCGATGGGCTGCGGGGCTGTCGCGGCTTCTTGCGGCGCTGCCGTAGCCTGCGGTGCTTCGGCTGTCTGCGCCACCGGCTTTTCGTCAGCCGGAACACGAGCCTTCTTGTCCGCCTGGTTGACGGTTTCCGGTGCGGCGATCACGCGGCTCGCCTCGCCGGGCTTGGTGACCATGGCGAGCAGGTTGCCGTTGCCCTTTTCCGGAACGGAAATCGTCGCGACTTCTTCCGACGTGACGATCTTTCCATCCTTTCCGGTAACGCGCAGTTGCAGCGAATGATCGCCGGGCGAAAGCGGCTTGTCGAGAATGACGGCGAAGTCGCCGCTGATGCCTACTTCGGTTTCGAAGATGACGTTGTCGCCGTCGAGAATCTCGAGTTTGGAGCCGGGTTCGGCATTGCCGGCGATGACGGCCGAGCCGTCCGGCTCGACGCGCAACACGTCGAAGCGCGGGACGATCGGGCCGGTTGTCGCCGGGGTCTCGGTTGCCGCCGGCTTTTCCGCTGCCGGTGCTGCGGCCTGCGGTGCCGGAGCTTCCGGTGCCGTCTCCGTCTTGCCGGCGAGCGCATCGACGATCTTCCCGATCGCGTTGCCTGCAGCAGCCGGATCGGTCGGCAGTGACTTGAGGAGCGCGAGCGCCTTTTCGGCGTTGGTCCGTGCTGCCGTCATCGTCTCCTTGATGTCGGTTTCGAGCGCCTCCGGGACGTCGAGCGTGGCAAGAGCGGTGAGTGCCTTTTCGGCTTCCGCCCGAGCACCGGCATACGCCTCGGCTGCGGGCACCTTGCCGTCGGCAAAGAGCGAAACGAGAGACTGCGCGGCCTTTTCGGCTTCGGCCTTCAGGCGCTCCATCTTTTCGCTGGCCACCGACGCGGCGTTCTCGGCCGGCTTGGCGGGTTCGGGCGCAGGCGTCTTCGCGGCGTCGCCGCTTGCCGTCGTCGTTTGGGCCTTGTTCTTCCCGTCGTCCGAAATTCTCGGCATGACGAAGAACACCATCAGGATCGTCGCAATCGCGAGCACCAGCAAGGCCAGCAAGCCGGCACGATTTTTCATCATAGTCACTCTCCGGGCGGAAAGGCCGCCATATCCCTTGGAATTGCTAGCCTTATCTCGCCGCTTTCACAAGCTTTCTCAACGGCTGGCGGCCTTGAGCCGACAGCTTTTTCGTCAATTCGGTTGACCTTGACGGCGCATGATTGTCTTTCTTCCTTCATGAGCAAAAACATGAATACGATTCGATCCGTTTGCGTCTATTGCGGCTCCCAGCCCGGGCGCGATCCCGACCATATCGCCGCCGGCCGCGCGCTCGGCCGTGCGATCGCAGCGCATGGCCTGCGCCTCGTCTACGGTGGCGGCACCCGCGGCATCATGGGAGCGGTCGCGAGCGGCGTCCTGTCGAACGGCGGCAACGTCACCGGCATCATCCCGGAATTCCTGGTGGACATGGAAGCGACGCGCCATTCGCTCGGACAGCTCGACGAACTGATCGTCACCGAGGACATGCATGCCCGCAAGCACAAGATGTTCGAGCGCGCCGACGCTTTCATCACGCTGCCGGGCGGCATCGGCACGCTGGAGGAGATCGTCGAGATCATGACCTGGGCGCAGCTCGGCCGTCATGAAAAGCCGATGGTCTTCGCCAACATCAACGGTTTCTGGAACCCGATGCTCGAACTGCTCCATCACATGCGCGGGCAGGGGTTCATCCACACGGCCGAGCGGGTGCAGCCGCTCGTCATCGACAATGTCGAGGACATCATCCCGACGATCCTCGAGAAGGTCGAGGGCGCCCGTGACCTCGACGGCGCCGACGAGGTCATCGCGAAGCTCTGATCCTGGCCGTTACTGCTTGCGGTACTGCCTCAGCATCGGCCAGACGAAGATGCCGAGCGCCAGCCAGATCAGCGGGAAGGCAATCATCTTGGCGGTGCCGAAGGGCTCCTTGAAGACGAAGACGGCGATCAGGAAGATCATCGTCGGCGGCAGGTACTGCATGATGCCGATGGTCGAGAGGCGCAGGAGCTTGGCGCCGTTGGCGTAGAAAAGCAGCGGCACCGCGGTCACCACGCCCGTTCCGAGCAGGAGCAGCGCGTCGGCGGTGCCGGTTGCGAAGAAATGGCCGTGGCCGGTCGCGCCGAGATAGGCGATGTAGCCGAGCGCGGGCACGCTGAGCAGCAGCACTTCGAGGAGAAAGCCCTGGTTCGGGCCGATCGGCAGGGTCTTGCGGAAGAAGGCGTAGAAGCCCCAGGAGAAGGTGAGGCCGAGCGCCACCCACGGCAATCCGCCGGCGTCGTAGGTCAGTACCGCAACGGCGATTGCGGCGAGCGTGATCGCCACCTTCTGCGCCGGCGCAAGTTTTTCCTTCAGAAGCACGGCGCCGAGAAAGATCGAAAAGAGCGGGTTGATGAAGTAGCCGAGCGCGGTATCGAGTGCGCGGCCCGCGCCGATCGCCCAGACATAGATGCCCCAGTTGATGCTGATGAGCAGGGCGGTGACGGCGGCCATGCCGAGCATCCGCGGATTGCGGATCGCCGCCTTCAGATCGTCCGTGCGCCGGAGGATGAGCAGCACGCCGCCGGCGATCGGGATCGACCAGAGAATGCGGTGGGCGATCACCTCGGTCGGCGGAATGTGCGCGAGGGCCTTCATGTAAAACGGAAGGAATCCCCAGAGCATGTAAGCGGCGAGCGCGAAGGCGAAGCCGCGCGCGCTGTCCTCGTTCTTGACCTCGACTGCGGTGTCGGTCGCCATGGCGTTTCCATCCTTTTTTGATTTTAGGGGCTTGCGATACTCCATGCATCACGAATGGACAAATTCATTCCGGTGAAGGGTCGGTGACCGGAATTGAACGACATATCTCGCACCGCGAGACCTCTCGCGGCGCGTCATCACCTGGCGAATGCCAACCGCGGATCTACTCCGCTGCGATCTTGCCGGCGAGCTGGCGGTTCTTCATCAGCTTGTAGACGATCGAATCCATCAACGCCTGGAAGGAGGCGTCGATGA
The DNA here is from genome assembly GCF_014126615.1 of Ciceribacter thiooxidans. NCBI lineage: Bacteria > Pseudomonadati > Pseudomonadota > Alphaproteobacteria > Hyphomicrobiales > Rhizobiaceae > Ciceribacter > Ciceribacter thiooxidans. Next base: position 2,224,564 of record NZ_CP059896.1, on the reverse strand, counting down.
TGTTTTCCGACACGCCGACCGTCCACCAGCGCACGCCTGTGGCATCGCCGGACTCGATGAGCACGCGGGTGATCGCCTCGGTGCCGCCGTTGAGGATACGCACCTTGTAGTCGGTGAGCTCGAGGTCTCCGATCTCGGCCTGGTACTTGCCGAGGTCCTTGCGAAGCGCAATGTCGAGCGCGTTGACCGGGCCGTCGCCTTCGGCGACCGACATGACGCTCGCGCCGTCGATGACGAGCTTCACGACGGCTTCCGACACCGTCTTCAGGTGGCCGTTCGCATCGAAGCGGCGCTCGACCATCACCCGGAAGCCGTCGATCGAGAAGAAGTCCGGAACCGTGCCGAGCGTGCGGTGGGCGAGCAGCTCGAAGCTCGCATCGGCCCCCTCGTAGGCATAGCCGGTCGCCTCGCGCTCCTTGACGATCGAGATCAGCCGGTCGAGGCGGGGATCGTCCTTCTCGACCGCGATGCCGCGGCGCTTCAGCTCGTTGATGAAGTTCGCCTTGCCGCCCTGGTCGGAGACCATGACCTTGCGGAAATTGCCGACGCTCGCCGGATCGACATGCTCGTATGTCCGCGGGTCCTTGAGCAGGGCGGAGGCGTGGATGCCGGCCTTCGTCGCGAAGGCGGACGCGCCGACATAGGGTGCCTGGTGCTCCGGCGAGCGATTGAGAAGCTCGTCGAAGGCGTGCGACAGCCGGGTGAGGCCGGCGAGCGTCTCGCGGTCGATCGCCGTCTCGAAGCGTTCGGCATAGGTCTCCTTGAGGCAGAGCGTCGGGATGAGCGTCACGAGATTGGCGTTGCCGCAGCGTTCGCCAATCCCGTTCAGCGTTCCCTGGATCTGCCGTGCGCCGGCCTCGATCGCCGCAAGCGAATTGGCGACCGCCTGTCCGGTGTCATTGTGGGCGTGGATGCCGAGTGCGCTGCCCGGTACGCCGGCGGCGATGACGGCGGCGACGATTGCGCCGACCTCCGGCGGCTGCGTGCCGCCATTGGTGTCGCAGAGAACGACCCAACGGGCGCCCGCTTCATAGGCGGTCTTCGCGCAGGCGACGGCATAGTCCGGATTGGCCTTGTAGCCGTCGAAGAAGTGCTCGCAATCGACCATGGCGGTCTTGCCGGCGGCGATTGCCGCCTCGACGCTCTCTCGGATGCTTTCGAGGTTCTCCTCGTTGGAGCAGCCGAGCGCCACCTTGACGTGATAGTCCCAGCTCTTGGCGACGAAGCAGACGGCGTCGCTCTTTGCCTGCAGGAGCTGGGCAAGCCCCGGATCGTTGGAGGTGGAAATGCCGGCCCGCTTGGTCATGCCGAAGGCGACGAAGGAGGCGCGGTTCGTGCGCTTCTGCGTGAAGAAGGCGGTGTCCGTCGGGTTGGCGCCCGGATAGCCGCCCTCGACATAGTCGAAGCCGAAGTCATCGAGCATCGCGGCGATGGCGATCTTGTCCTCGACGGAAAAGTCGATGCCCGGCGTCTGCTGTCCGTCGCGGAGCGTCGTGTCGAAGAGGTAGATCTTTTCGCGTGTCATGCTGCTATCCTCATGCAGTTCTTCGTCTTGAGGGTGTTA